>MWCO01000046.1 GCA_002070115.1 Deltaproteobacteria bacterium ADurb.Bin207 | reverse complement strand
TGGCGGACAAGCCGGTGCAGCAGGTGGGGGAGGAATGAGTGGAGCCGCGGGAACTGGCGGCACAAGCGGACAAGCTGGTGCCAGTGGAACTGGCGGCACCTGACGTTCTCATCCAAGGAGCCTTTCGTCACAACCTACGGCTACCATCATGCAACCACGCTTTCGTATCATCGTTGGGTTCGCGTTGTCCTTCCTGGTCATGCTCGCGGCTTGCTCTTCGGATCCGAAGTCGGAAACAGAAAGCCCGGTGGATGCAGGCTCTGAATCAGCGCTCATAGATCATGCGGTCGTCGAGCATGACGATGGGTTCGAAGCATCGGAAGAAGCGGTGCCGGATGCACCGAACGAGCAGCCTCCCATTCCCACGTGCCCGCCCGATTCCTGGGGAAATGTTCCCAATACGCAATGTCAACTCATCGAACAAAGCTGCGAGAGCAAGCTGCTTACCTGTTTTCCCAGCGTGATCAATGGGATTGCGGGGACGAGTTGCACGGCCTTGGGCTACGGTGCCAAGACCCGGGGAGCCGTTTGTGAATCCCATAGTGAATGTGCCAGTGGTCTCGCATGCCTTGCGGGCAACTGCACACCGTTTTGCTGCAAGGAACATCAGCACGAGATCTGTGGCCCTGGTGGACAATGCAGTATTTCGTTGACCTTGGGGCCCAAGTATTGGGTTTACGTTTGCGGGTATTCCGAACCTTGTACGCTTTGGCTCAATGATTGCCCGGAGCAAGAAGCGTGTCATGCGTTGATTACCGACGGCACGGCTTCCTGCTCTCCTCCGTCTTCCGGCTCGTTCGTGGCCGAAGGCGCCTCGTGCAGCGCGCGCAACGATTGTGGGGATTCCCAAGCATGCGTATCCCACGAGGGCTCTGGCAACCGTTGTCGGTATCTGTGTAAGCGAGGGGATTCCCCCTGGGATGCAGGGGCTCCCAACGCGCAGCCAGGCAAAGGAGGTTGTCCCGACGGGCAGTCTTGTCAGAAACTCAATGAGGCGCCGGATTGGTTAGGAGTTTGCGTCCCTACCAAACCTAACGGTTGACGGCATGGATGGCATGTCCGAGCGCGTGAGCCGCGGATTCCATCAACCCTTCGGCGAGGGTAGGATGCGCGTGAACTGTCATCGCGATATCTTCGGCCACCGTTCCGACTTCCAGAGCCAACGCGGCTTCCGCGATGAGATCACTCGCCGACGGCCCCACGATATGCACCCCCAAAAGACGCTCCGAGGAGGCATCGAATAGAGTTTTGATGAATCCGTCGGATTCGCCCATGGCAAGCGCGCGGCCCAATGCAGCGAAGGGGAATTTTCCCGTTTTGATCTGATAACCTGCCGCGGTGGCTTGCTCGGTCGTCATGCCTGCCGAAGCGATTTCCGGATCCGTGAATACGGCCGCGGGAATGGTGACCCAATCGCACGACGATGCCTGTCCGGCAATGACTTCCGCAACGACTTCACCTTGTTTGGAAGCTCGATGGGCAAGGAAGGGAGGACCGGTTACATCGCCGATGGCATAGACTCCTTCCACGGGGGTTGCCCCTTTTTCGTCGACGGTCACAGCGCCGTTTTGTTGAACAATTACGCCAAGTTGCTCCAGTCCTAGCCCTTTTCCATTCGGGCGCATCCCCACGGCTACGAGCAGCACATCGCAATCGACAGACTCGACGTTATCGCCCACTTGCACTTGCAGACGAAGGCTACCATCGGCTTGTCGCTCGTAGCCTAAAGCTTTGGCATTTTTGAGGATTTTGGCTCCCGATTTTTTGAGTTTGCGTTCTACCACTTGGGTGCAATCCGGCTCGATTCCGGTGAGCAATTGGGGAAGAGCCTCCACCACCGTGAGCTTTGCGCCAAGCTTGTGATAAACCGTGCCGAGTTCCAAGCCGATCACGCCGCCCCCTACGACGCAGAGGCGTTTGGGAATGGCTGGCAAGCTGACGGCCTCTTTGGCTCCAATGACTTGTTTGCCATCCATCGGCAACGAGCCGATCTCGATGGTCGTGGCTCCGGTTGCCACCACGATGGCTCGAGAGCAGTCGACTTGCATGAGGGTGCCGTCGTTTCGAGTGATCTCCACGGAACGGGCAGAGGTCACGCGGGCCTTGCCTTCGATCAAGGTCACACCATTGGCTTTGAAAAGCTGACGAATCCCGCCCGTGAGCTTGTCGACCACGCCGTTTTTCCAGCTTTGCATGCGCGCAGCATCCACCTCGACTCCTTGGACCAGCAGGCCCATGGTCGACCCATGAATCGCCCGTTCATACGTATGCGCCACGGAAATCAATGCCTTCGAAGGAATGCACCCCCAATTCAGGCATACGCCTCCCACATTTTCTTTTTCGATGCAGGCCACTTTCAAGCCAAGCTGAGCAAGGCGAATCGCACAAACATAGCCACCGGGCCCGCCACCGATCACCACCGCATCGAAGGTTGTTTTTGTCATGATGGCTACCTGTATACACATGCTCTGGTCTGATCGGCACCCCCCATGCCCGGGTCTTGGCCGAGAAACGTCCTAGATGCTTTACACGCAAGCAGGATCCAGGCACGTTATGTAAGAGGAGTTCACATGGGACTATTCGACCGGTTCAGCAAAGTCATCTCGAGCAACATGAACGCGCTGCTCGATAAGGCCGAAGACCCCCAAAAGTCCGTGGATTACCTCATCGAAGAGATGCGCGAGCAGATACGCAAAGGACGCCAGGAAGTCGTCCAAGCGGTGGCGGCGGAAAAGCGGCTCCGAGCCAAGGTCGACGAGATCGATGAGCAGATCGACAAGTGGCAGCGACGCGCGGAACTGGCGGTGCAAGCGGGCGATGAGAACCTGGCGAAGGAGGCGTTATTATTCAAGAAAAAGCTGGTGGGGGAGCGCGATCGGGCGGAAGCGCTTCGTGCGGAACAGCGGTCACAAGCGCTTCAACTCAAAGACGACCTGGAGCGAGCTGACGCGAAACTCAAAGAATTGGATGCCAAAAAAGGCACCATTGTCGCCCGGTACCAACAAGCTCGGGCTGGGGGAGGCGCCGAAGCCCTTGGCGCTCGTGGCGATGGTCCCACGCCTTTCGACGAATTGCGACGCATGGAAGAAAAAATGGATCGCGCCCAGACCGAGGCCGAAGCCATGAAAGAAGCTCGGGATGCCCTGGAGCGACCCGCCGATGGCAGAATGACGCAAGGCGAACTGGAAGCACGATTCGAACAACTCGAAAAAGGAGACTCTGTCGATAAAAGCTCATCTTCGGGCGATGATGACGTAGACGATGAACTGCGCGCGCTTCGAAATAAATATCGCATCACTTCTTGAATGAATCCGATCCATGGCTGAGCGTATCGTCGTTTGCCTGAGCGAGCCTGCCCTGTCAGAAAACGGTATCGATTTCGTGACGCATGTTCGTGGGCTCATGCTCCGCGCCAAGGCGTTTGGAGCCACCCTCTGCGCCTGGTCTGCCGATGCCGTCGCCTTCAGCTTTCAAACCGATGATCTCGAAGAAGCCGTGGGGTTCGTCACAGGACCCGATGCCGAACCGCTAGCACGCGCCTTTCGTATCGCCATCGTTCAAGGCTCTCTCGATATTCTCACGAGCGATGCACAGATCGAACCGGGCTGGGGCCCTGTGCTGCACCAAGCCTCCGAACTGGCTCTCCTCGCAAAACACGGGGAAGTCCTCATCGAAAAAGATACCCTCCACGCCCATCGTATTCGCCTCGTCACCCACGGCTCGCGAAGTTCTTCGCCTTCACTTGGGCTACGAGCCTACGTCATCGATGTGCGCGATCCTTTCCATGAATCAGACGATGGACGCGCCGATCGACTCTTCGAAAACGTGTGGGTCGGACGAGAAAACGCCTTGTCTGCGTTGCAGATTGCCCCAGGCACGTTGGCCACGGTTCGAGCGGCGGCCGGCTATGGCGCTAGCCGTCTTTTGATGGCTCTCGCACAACAGCAACGACCTGCTCCCTTCCTTTTGATCAGCCCATCAGGGCATCGTATGGAACCCCTCGGTGCGTTGCGACGAGGACTATTACGTGCTCGAGCGCTTGGCAGCGCCCCATCGCTTTCCGAATCATGCCAGTCGACCTATCTGCGTATCACGCAAGCCCAGGGGGCAAGCCTGGCGGCTTGCTCGGAGCTTGTGGAACAATGGCTTACGCATGCCAGCGGGCAAGGACTCCTGCTCATCGATGATGTGCATGACGTGGACAGCCCGACGTTAGAGGTGGTGACCACCGCTTTGCTCGGGGCCGAAGTTCCCTTTCGGGCAGTGGTACGCATGGGGCTGGACCTTGCTCTTCCTGCCGAGTTGGCTCCTTTGCCCCCCGGACCCGAAGTCGATCTTGGACCATTGACCAAGCAGGAAGCCGTCAAGCTGGTGAACGAATGGACGGGCAATTTGTTGTCGGTTCGCGATGCTTCGCATTGGGCTTCTCAAGGAGGTGGCAACCCTCTTGCTTTGCGCGAGATCGTGGCGGAAGCCCTCGCTTGCGGCGCGTTGATCGTGGGAAAGGACGATGCCCAACCCCGAACGGTACCTCCTCCGGCGGTAGCCAACGCGGGGCCGGATGCAATAATTTCCAAACGATTTCAATTCGTTACACCTGGTTCGCGCGCTGTCCTCTTCGCCCTTGGCGTGCTTGGCGGTGAGGCTTCCCTCCCGCAGATCGACCGCATCCTCGAATTATGCGCCGACATTCCGGTAGACCTCGATCTCGAAGTTCAACGGCTATCCGAATATGGATGGCTGATCGCTCCTCAACCCGATTGGATCGCCTGTCGGTCTCGCACGCATATTCGTGTCCTTCTTCACGCCCTGTCTGAAACCAACCAATTCGCCTGGTACCGCGCCGCATGCACCGTCGTGGAGTCCAATGGCGGACTGCTGCTCGCGGAAGCCGCTTGGTATGCAGCAGAAGCTCACGATCGCGTCAGAGCCCATCGCCTCGCCATGCAAGCGGCAACCATCGCGAAATTCGCCGGGCTCGAAAGCGCTTGTCACGATCTCGAAGCGTTCGCGCGAACCCACGACCCCACACCACGCACACGCTTGGATTCAGACCCGTACGACCTCCTTGCTCGTCTTCCGATGGCCTACTCGCCTGGAACCCCCGAAGAGGTCTTCCCCGCAGCCCTTGCCGACCGCGGACCCAAGCGCCCAAGCCGCTTCACCTTCCCTCCCGTCGCTGCCATTGATACAGATCCGGTTTCGGCCCCCCCACGGCCGCCTTTGGCCTCCGATGGACAAGTCCTCGGTCCCGAGGATATTTTCCCATTCCCGCCCGAACCAGACAAGCTCGATGAGCCCCCAGTCTCCGCACTGCCCTCATCCCACGACGAACCGACAGGCGACGTTTCAGAAATCACAATCGCGGATCGAGGCGCCTTCGAGTCGTCGACGGAACTCGATCCATCGGATCATGAACCCACGATACCAGAGCGTTCCTTCTTGGGATTTTCTTCGGCTCATGTTGGGTTGTCCCGTGAACGGATCGAAGCGTTGGCTGAATCGATCCAAGGAAGCGCTCGCCTCGTGCAACGGATTCAGGCTATCGCGATGCTCCATCGAGGTCAGCAAACCGAGGCCGTCCGCATTTTGCGAAACGCTTGCGAACAAGCGCGTGAACTGCCAACCCTGGAGCGGTCTCGAAGCCATCTCGCATTTGCGATCGGATTGTTCGAAGCCCAACGACCTCATGATGCATTGATTGAAGCCATCGAAGCGCTGGCGCGCGCGAGAGAAGCCAACCATCCGAAAGCCGAAGAAGCGTGCTTGTCATTTCTCCGTCTGCTGTACGAAAACCAACAGCACGCGGGTGCATCCATGTGGCTCCGATCTTCGATCTAAACACGGTTCGCAAAGATCGTTGGAGCATGAACGGGTTACGAAAGGGAAACGTACCGCGTACATCACGGTTGCGAAACATGGTGTTCCGCGATGTCCCGCAGGATTTCTGCCACAGCCTCATACATCCCAGGTGGGATGGCTTCGCCCTCCGTAAGTTCACTGAGGGCACGCGCCACCGGAATGTTCTGCACCACAGCAATGCCCCATGCCTGCGCCGCCTCCACCATTCGTTTCGCCAACGCGCCTTCTCCCTTCGCAATCAGCACAGGAGCATCATCTTCCTTTTCCTCATACCGAAGCGCATGGGCAAGACGCGTCGGGTTCACGATCACCACGGTTGCCTCTTGCACCCGCTGGATCGTCGCGGAATACAAAACCTCTTGATGCGCTCGCTCTCGCGCGGCTTTGATCTGTGGATCCCCTTCCGTCTCTCGAACCTCGCGTTTCACTTCCGCATGCGTCATCTTGAGCCGCGACCACCAGGCCCGATAGGCGACCACCCAATCCACGGCGGCAAGCATGAGCATGACCAACAAAACGTCACGCACAATGCCCCGCGTCAACGTCCCGGCCACAACCGCAGCTTCATGCAAACGCCCTGCCGTTCTCACAAAATCGACCATATGTGACTCGAATCGATGAATCACGAGGGCGATGACCACGAGTGCGGTCGCCATCGCACGGACGATCCCAAACAGACGTTGTGGCGAAAGAAGGGAGCGCCAAAGCGATGAGGGAGACAACCGTGTTAGGTCCGGCGCAAGCTTGCCAAACGCGATCACGCCATTGGTTTGCAGATAACCTACAAGCGCTACCACCACCGCCACGGTCGCGAGCATGGGTGCCGTGAGAACTACCGGCATCCATAGAATCGCCGATGACGACACCGCCAACGGATCGCTTGCGTGTTGCAAGCACTCCATGAATAACTTGGTGGTTTGTTGAGCGGTTGCGGATAGCGCCGATGGGGCCAATGCCACCACGATCAACATGCCGGAAGCTTGCAGAAGTGCCGAGGAAAACGGGATATTCCCTTCCGTTCTGGCCTTGTTCAGCCTCCTTGGAGTCGGACTTTCGGTTTTGTCACTCATGTCACCAACCGTCCGATTCGTTCGACAATCCGATCGTCGAGACGACCCACGACATCGTGCGCCCCCGATTCCCTCAACGCATGTGAATCAAAATAACTGGTCGTGACTGCCAGGCATCGCGCTCCAATGGCAAGCGCGGCGCGAACGTCATGCGGCGTATCGCCAACGATCACGATGGGCAATCGCTCCGTGGGATCGCACCGACGCGCTCCCACACGCAGCAATTCGTCGCGTGATTCGGCATCATCGCCATATCCGCCAAGGGATAGATCGAATAGATCGACGAGACCCGCACTTTCGAGCTTGATCTGTGCTCCTTTGGCCACATTTCCCGTACCCAATCCAACGATTGCCTCGGTATGACGCAAGGCTTCCACCGCTTCTCGAGCACCCTCGAGGGCTCGGTAAGGGCGCTGTTGCACTCCTTGTTCGAGCATCTCGAGATAGCATTCGATGAGCCCCACGATCTGTGACTCCGTGGGCTCGGGATTTCCTCCCGCTACCAACAAATCTCTGGCGATCTGCCGATCCGTTCGCCCCGCGAACTCCACGCGCTCATACAACCCCGTATGTCCGGTGTACCGCGTTGCCGAAGCATCCATGGCCGCCACACCCGGAGATGGACAACGATGTGGTCCCGTCAATAACGTACCATCGATATCAAACAAGATCACACAGGCAAGCGTCTGGCTCATCTCCGTTCTCCCATCGAGCATGGGTCCGAATGAGACGAGACCATTGTGAGGAAAGGCATTCCAGGCATCGCCCGAGCCTATCAGGTTTCTCGAAGATGAGCGTTGGATAGCCGGAAAGGATCAAAAAGACGGGTGCGGGAAACTGTCGGCAGTCAGTACATCAATGAACGATGACGAGCAGACCATAGCTCGACACGCTGCTGCTCGAACTCGAACCATGTACTTTCAGCAAGTAGTCCCCATCTCCATCTTTCGGAATGGTGTAAGAGAACTTGGCGCAGTTGCCGTCGGTGGAGCTTGCGGAGCAAGCGACGTTTCCCGTCTGTCCAGAGCAGAGGCCATAGTCTGCAGCGGGAGTCGCGATGGGGTTCTTCCACAGGGAAATGACGAGGGGAGCCCCCGAGGTACAGGAGCCGAACGTCGTGACGTAAGCATAGGCATCCACCTTGGTTTTTTCGACCAACCCATTGATCCGGAAATAGTCCGAATCACCCGCGGGAGAGATGGCAGCGTTGTGAATTCGGAACGTACCGCAAGCCGCGGAGATTAGCCGCGGAGAGGTATAGGTGTTGTTGGGTTCGTCTTCCGACAGCGAACCGCAAGTCGACTCGATTTTGCAACTGGCGCTGCAACCATCTCCCGAGGTCTTGTTGCCGTCGTCACATTCCTCCCCCACATCCAAGGTACCATCCCCACACGTGGGAACCACCTTGATTTCCAGTGAGAAATTGCCATTCGCACCACTGTACCCATCGACGAAAACCCAGTAATCCGTATTCGGTGGAGCGGTGAAGGTGATGGATTCACCGCCTTTTCCCGTGGTGTCTTTACACTCGACTTGGGTCGCATTGGGGCCTGAACAAGCGTCTTTCCGAACGTAAAGCACGGTGTCGAACGTCGTTCCCTCTGTCGGAATCGATACCGTCACCCTGCCTCCGACCCCTGAATTGAACTTGTACACCTGATCGGGTGCCGTGGATGTACCACCGCAAGTTCCGACATAAGCATGGGTTTGACCTGTCGTGCTTCCGGTCTCGAAAGCGATATACGTTCCGTTCGATTCCTTGAGCTGCAAGGTTTTCCCAGGGCAAATGTCCGCGGGGCCTTTCGGTTCGATCTTGCAACTGGAGCTGCAGCCATCGCCCGACGTGTTATTTCCGTCATCGCACTCTTCTGTCCCCTCGACGGTACCGTTTCCGCAGTAGGCGACCTTGATGGTGCAAGTCAGAACGAAAGGACCGCTTTTGGCCGCTCCATACCCATCGACAAACACATAGTAGGGGGTGTTTTTCACCACCGGGAGCGTTACTTTCTCAGCTCCAGTGCTTGCGCTGTCGTTGCAAGCAAGTTCCGAAGAGACGTTGTCACATTGGGAACGAACATACAAAACGGAATCCCAAGGTGTTGCCGTTGACCCGCCCAGATCACACGTCATCGTACCGTCTACATCGGGCTTGACGAGCGCAACGAAGTCCTTCGCTGACGCCGTGCTTGATGAAACGCACTTGGAAGAGCTGTAGCTGGAGGAAAACGAAGAGGTATCCCCCGCGATGGTTCCCACACGATCCTGCGTCCCCGTTCCCGTCAATGCCATCGTCATGCCAGGGCATGTATCCCCGGCTGGATTGGGGTTGATGGTGCAATCGTTATGACACCAATCATCGTCGATTTGGTTGCCATCGTCACAGTCTTCCCCCGGTTCCTTGATCCCATTGCCACAACCTTTTGGAATGACTTGAACGTTCAACTCGTACGGCCCCGCTTCCTTGTTGTAGCCATCCACGAAAAGGTAATAGGGCGTGTTCTTGAGCACGTCGAACTCGAGTTTCTCGCTTCCTTTCACGTACGTATCGTCACAAACGATTTCAGAATCCTGATCCGTACAGTCCGTTCGCGCGTACAAGATCGAGTCGAAAGACGTGGCCTCGGATCCACCGAGGTCCGCACGAAGGACTCCGTCAACGTCGGGCGTAACCACATAAACCGCGTCTTTGGAAAGGGCAGAACCACAATTACCCAGGTAGTCATGCGTCAACGTGGAGGTGTCGCCGGTGGCGGAGCCTTGACGAATGGAAGAACCGGATCCGGATAGATGGAGGGGTTCACCCGGACACACGTCCACATCTCCCGTCGCACCCGCGCTGCCCGCGCTGCCCGCAGCAGCCCCAGCGCTACCAGCGCTTCCCCCGCTGGCGGCCTCACCCCCAGCCCCGCCGGTGGGAGAGCCACCGGTATTTTGTCCGCCGCTTCCTCCCATTTCACCGGTCGAACCACCTCCCGTTCCTCCACTTCCGCCCGTCGCACCCGCATCGCTGCAATCGCAGGTCGTGTAGGAAACGCAGTCTATTTCGCAAGTCTGCACGCCTTTGCCACCGCCTGGACAATCACAGGTCGCGGTCGTGCCGGGCTGACAAGAACAGGTTGGGTTTTGTTTTCCTCCCGAACCGCCCCCTGAAGGCTCATCTCCACCTTCCGCACATCCACCGACAAGATACGATATAAGCAAAAAAGCGGTACTCGTTGCCGCAAACCATCGAGTTCTTGACATCCCAGCCTCCTGATACTTCAAGCAGCGGATTGAAGGCGTGTTGCACAGATCCGCTTCCGTGGTCAAGCCTGACCGATTCAATGCGAGTCGCCCGCCGTGACCTACCGGCAAGTATGCTGGATACTTCGAGGACTTTCCACCCTGGGACGCGAAAATTCCTATTTTGCTGCCTCACAGGCGCAAAGGTTCGAAATGGCGTCCCCGAACGGCGTTGGCTGTGCTACAGGGAAGGTGTTCGCTTGTCTTTTCGGCCCCCTGGCGAAATTGGCATACGCGGCGGGCTTAAAACCCGCTGCCGTTCACACGGCGTACCGGTTCGAACCCGGTGGGGGCTACCATTTTTTTATTTTTTTCTCCCCACACCCCGCAACGCGTCGATGAGATGCGTCATCTCACCTAACCGTCCGGGACCTCCTCCAACAATCCACCTCCGGGCCCTGGCTGCGGCCAAGTTTGGCTAGATCAAACTTGGCCGTCGCCTTTTTGTCTTCACCCCATGGGCCCCACCGTCGTTTGCACGCGATTCAGCAACTCCGAGGAACGCATGAAAGCCTGGACCCGTTGGATGTCCTGGTACAAGACACGGTCCGCGGTCAGCGGTTCCACCACCTCACGAAGCGCTTGATGGGCGGCGTAGACACCTTTACCAGCCCGAAGGGGTTGGCGCTGGTCGAGACCAAACGAGGCCCCAAGCACCTCGATCGCCAAACATACCCATACGTTGTCCACGACTTGCATCAGCTTGCGCGCCGATACGGAACCCATCGATACATGGTCTTCTTTCCCCGCACTCGATGGAATCGAATCGACACTCGCAGGATGTGACAACACTTTGTTTTCACTCACGAGCGAAGCGCTTGCTACCTGGGCGATCATCAAACCGCTATCCAATCCACTATGTGCGGCAAGAAATGGCGTAAGCCCGCTGGATAGGGCCGGATTGACGAGTTGCTCCACACGACGTTCGCTGATATTCGCCAGTTCGGCGACCGCCAGGGCAGCCAAGTCCAGCGCCAACGCGAGCGGTTGCCCGTGGAAGTTGCCTCCCGAAATCAGCTCCGCCTCCCCATCGTCGCGCAAAAACACCAGCGGATTGTCCGTCACCGCATTGAGTTCACGCCCAATCACTTCGTTGGCCCAGGCCAACGCATCCCGAGACGCACCATGCACTTGCGGCATACATCGCAAGGAATACGGGTCCTGCACCTTGTGGCAATGCGCGTGGCTTTCCATGATCTGGCTGTCGGCGAGCAAGGTGCGAAGGTTGGCGGCGACGATCGCCTGCCCCGGGTGGGAACGAACGTCCATGATACGAGAATCAAAGGGTTTTTTGGAACCTTGGAGCGCTTCTAGGCTCATGGCGCCGGCCAGATCCGCATAGCGGACCAGCATGGCGGATTCGAGCAACGCGATGGCTCCCAAAGCCGCCATCATCTGCGTTCCATTGATGAGGGCCAGCCCTTCTTTGGCTTGCAGTTCGATCGGCTCGAGCCCGGCCAACCGAAGCGCTTCCGCACCAGGAAGCAATCCCCCCTCTACCCGCGCTTCCCCTTCCCCCTGTAATACCAACGCCAAATGCGCCAAAGGCGCTAGGTCCCCCGAGGCCCCCACGGAACCTTGCGATGGTATCCGCGCATGAACGTCGCGATTGAGCATCCCCATGAGCAACTCCACCACCTGCACGCGTACCCCGGAATGCCCCAACGCCAACACTTGCGCGCGCAACATGGTCATGGCGCGAACCCATGGCACATCGAGTTCCGGTCCTACCGCGCACGCGTGACTTCGCACCAAGTTGCGTTGCAAAGCCCGAATATCATGCGCATCGATCCGGGTTTCACTCAGCGCTCCAAACCCCGTGTTGACCCCATAAACGTTGGGAGATTCATTTCCTCCCGTCACGATCCGATCGATGGCCGCCCGGGACCGAGCCATCTTTTCCCGCGCCGAAGAACATAAGGCCACGGGTCTTCCACGACGCGCCACATCATCAAGATCCTGCAGGCTGATGGGTTGTCCCAGCAATACGGGAGACTGCTCTTTCGCAATGGGTGTGTACATGATTTGTCCTCATACCGACAAGGGTCGCTCCTTCGTGTAGCGCTCGGCTCTCGTCGCGTCTACGGCCACGAAACACAGCAACGGCCTTCCGCTCATCGAAGGCAGGCCACCAGCACAACCCTTCCTCCCCTCACCGCGGCTGACACCGCTAGGCACCGAACGTTCGTGCGCGTTCGTGCGTGAACGCCGCCCAGCACGTTATACGCCGAATTGCTGCAACCACTGACGTACTCGCGCCACCACCATGTCTACAGCCACCAGGTTTTTCCCTCCTTCGGGAATGATGATGTCCGCATAAGCCTTGGATGGCTCCACAAAAGCTTGATGCATCGGCCGTACCGATTCGTAATACTGCTTGCGAACCTGGGCAAACGTCCTGCCTCGCTCCTCGAGGTCCCGTCGAACCCGCCGCATCAGCCGAATATCCGCCGCCGTGTCCACAAATAGCTTGATATCCAACCGATCCCGAACATCTTTTTCCGCGAGCACCAAGATCCCTTCCACGATGATCACAGGCGCCGGCTCGACGAGAGTCGTGTGTTCCTTGCGACGATGGGAGGCGAAGTCATAGACCGGGACACTCACCTTTTTTCCTTTTCGCAAAGCGTCCAGGTGCGTGACCAGAAGTTCCGTGTCGAGCGCCGAGGGGTGGTCGTAATTCAATCCGGAACGTTCTTCGTAGGAAAGCTCCGGATGATCCCGATAGTAGCTGTCATGCTGAAGAAGGACAGCTCTCGTTCGCGGAAGCCCATCGAGCAACGCACGAGCGATGGTGGTTTTTCCCGAACCCGTTCCACCTGATACGCCAATCATCAAGGTTGTCACGATATGCGTTTCTAGCAGGTTCTTTGAAAAAAGGGGGGTACAATCAGCGCATGTCGGTGCCCAAAATATCGGTTTATTCTATAAAAAGCCTATTTCGTGCTCTTTCCCATCCCCCTTCGCTGCGAGCCAAACGGCTCGGCCCAAACCTTCGTGAAAAAATCATTCTTCGAGTCTCGTCCATCAACCAATGCAACGTATGCTCCGTTTTTCACGAAAACCTTGCCCGCTGGGAAGGCCTGAGCCGCCAGGACATCGCCGAAGCCCGCAATCCTGACTCCGACGACGAACAGGATGGGGATACCCGCTTGCTGTTTCACTACGCGGAGATTCGCACCTCGAATCTCGAAAAGGAATTTCCCGAGGTCGTTCAGGCGTTCGAACAAGCTTTCGATGAAGCCACCCAGCGAGAAGTCCGCGCCATCGTCGACCTTTTCACCTTCAACAACCGATTCAACAATTCGTGGGAAGGATGGCTACCCGGCGCCAAACGACGCCGTCAATCGATGGGGCTCACGGGCCCGCGCGTCGATCACACCCAACGTACTAGCGCAAAGCCGTGAGCGTTTTGGCTTTCGCATAGCGCGCGGATACGTCATTCCAATGGACCAGGTTCCACCACGCCGCCACAAAATCCGCCCGTTTGTTTTGGTACTTCAAGTAATACGCATGCTCCCACACGTCGACGACCAGCAAGGGGATGGTTCCCCACACCGCTTTTTTCTCATGGTTTTCACATTGAAGCAGAGAAAGCTGTTGGTCGATCGGATGATACCCCAATACGGCCCAGCCACTTCCCTCCACCGAAACGGCTACCGCGGACATTTGCGCTTTCATGGCCTCCAGGCTCCCAAAAGCCGCACGAATCGCCGCGTCCAAAGGCTTGGAAGGTTCCCCCCCTTTGCCGACTGGCGCCATATTCTCCCAAAATAGAGAATGAAGAAGATGGCCGGACAGATGAAAAGCCAGCTTTTTCGAGTATAAATCGACCAGGTTGTAGTCTCCGCTTTTTCTTGCTTGCTCGAGATTCGCGAGCGCCGCATTCGCTCCCTTGACATATCCCGCATGATGCATGTCGTGATGAAGCCGCAACGTCTGCGCATCGATATGAGGCTCCAAGGCGTCGTAGGCATAGGAGAGAGGCGGAAGAGTGTATTCCGTAGGCATGGCAGGCTCCTTTTCCATCGGTGAAGAAGACGAGGGATGAGGATTGGGGTCAGGTTGGGGCACCGAAGCCACTAGCGGTCGTTCACATCCCGCCATCGGCAAAAACCACAATCCCCCTAGCGCAATCACGCCGTGAAGGGCCGCTCGTCGTGATACCTCCCCCATGACGTCTCGCCCCAGGTCGTGGTCTGCTTTGTCGCTCATGACGATATCCTTCCGATCGCGTTCGGCCATCTAACGCCACCCCCCCCGCCACGTCAACGGACGCTCTTTCGTCATGGCCCCGATACCCAAACCCCAGTCGAAAGCCGCGCAAGTTGCAACTAGCTGTATTTACATAGTTAATAGTATTTTCCACGAACGTGGCGCTTTCGGTTATCCTTCTTGGATGCGGAATTGTCTGATAGTTGCCTTGTGTTTTTCTGGATTGCTCTGGATGGGTTGCCAAAACAACAAGCCGTCGTGCATCCAAGAATGCGAAAAAGCCTTCGAGAGCCAAGAAAAAGCGTGCGGCTCGAAAACCCAATCCGAAGCGGACTCATGTAGCCAGAAGGCGAAAGAAAGCCGCTGGTCGTGCAGAAAACAATGCGGTTTGGACGAACCCAGCCCAACGCCGCTCGCCAGCCCTGCAGCCACCCCCACCGCGTCTTCCCCTGCCATACCGAGTGTCCTTGACCTTGGAAAAGTCTGCGATGGAAAGGCCGAGCCCACGGCTGCCGCGGTCGACAATACCTCCGGTGCCCATAACGCCGCCGTGGTCGCCACCCAAAACCTCGGATCGGATTTGTATCTCGTCGATACAATCACGAACAGCTATGACAGCATCGGCCCCAAAAGCGGCAAATCCAAACAAGCCGATGCTTACGCCCTGGTGGTATGCGTGTCGGTCAAAAAGCACCAAAAAGTGAAAGAATGCCCCTTTGCCAAGCATACCTTGGAACTACACGATGCCACGTATCAGATCCGGGTCGTCGAAGCGCGTACCGCCAACGAACTCAAAAGCATTGACATAGCTGTCGCAGCCGATCGTCAATGCCCACCAACCAGCACCTCTCATCAGCAGCGAGACATCTCCCTTCCTTCCTTCGTCAAAACCGTTCTGGAAGAGGCGGATTTGCACGTCCATCCATGAACGCTCCCCAAGCGAGGAACCGGCGATACTCCTCGAGCCGATAGCCGCTACCGACGTCGTCGGGGACGGGCGCTTTTGGGAGCGTCACGCAAGGAGGACTTGCGGGACTTTTTCACGGGGTTCGCGGCGATCGCGCTCGTTTGTGGTTCTTCCAGCGCACGAAGGGACTTGAGCGTATCGCGAAGACGAGCCGCCCGTTCGAAATCCAATGCTTCCGCGGCCAAAAACATCTCCGCGCGCATCGCCTCGATCCGCTCTTGCAACGAGATTTCGGTTTCGGCTGCCGCCGAACTTTCCCGTCGACGTGACGGAATCGTGTAATAATCGGTGTTTCCCGACGACGGAGAAATATCGGCGATGGCCTTTTTTACCGTTTCCGGTGTGATGCCGTGGGTTTCGTTGTACCGGGTTTGTCGTTCTCGACGGCGATTCGTTTCCTCAAGGGCGCGGTTCATCGCGTCGGTGATGCGATCGGCATACATGATGACTCGCCCGTTGACGTTGCGGGCTGCGCGGCCGATGGTTTGAATCAAAGAGCGAGCGGAACGCAGGAAACCTTCCTTGTCGGCATCGAGAATGGCCACAAGAGAAACTTCCGGCAAATCCAATCCTTCTCGAAGCAGGTTGATTCCCACCAGCACATCGAATTCCCCAAGTCTCAAATCCCTTAGCAATTCGATGCGTTCGAGGGTTTCCACGTCCGAGTGAAGATAGCGAACCCGAATCCCAAGTTCTTGGTAGTAATCCGTGAGATCTTCGGCCATTCGTTTGGTCAAGGTGGTGACGAGCACGCGCTCACCGGCCTGGACCCGAACGCGGATTTCACCAAGAAGATCATCGACTTGCCCTGTCACGGTACGTACTTCGACCCTGGGATCCGTCAGGCCGGTGGGTCGAATGACTTGCTCGACCACTTCTCCAGCCGTCAACCCAATTTCCTCCTCTCCAGGCGTGGCAGAGACGAAAATGCACTGTTTGATACGCGATTCGAATTCGTCGTAACGCAAAGGCCGATTGTCCAAGGCGCTGGGCAGACGAAATCCATAATCGACCAGGGTGCTTTTGCGCGACCGGTCGCCCTGATACATCGCCTTGATTTGCGGCAAAGTCTGATGGGATTCGTCGATGATCAGAAGGAAATCGTCGGGAAAATAATCGATGAGCGTAGGCGGCGCATCCCCAGCTTTTCTCCCGGATAGATGGCGGGAGTAGTTCTCGATTCCTTGGCAGTAGCCCATCTGCTCGAGCATTTCGAGGTCGTACAGGGTGCGCTGCTCGATCCGCTGTTTTTCGAGCAAACGCCCTTGGCCGTCAAAAAACTGCGATCGCTCGAGAAGTTCGGCGCGAATGGATTCGGCGGCCTTGCGCAGTTGAGCCTCGGGTGTGACGTAATGCGAACCTGGATACACATCGTAGCGCTCCAAGGTTTGCAACACCCGACCACGCATGGGATCGATTTGACGAATCGCCTCCACCTCATCGCCAAAAAACTCGACACGAACGGCTCGGTCTTGCTCATAAGCCGGGAAGACTTCCACCACATCCCCCCGAACCCGAAAGGTGCCTCGGTGAAAATCGATATCGTTTCGCTCGTATTGGATATCGACTAACTTGCGCAGCAGCTCGTCGCGACGCAGTTCGACTCCGGTTTCGATGGGAACGAGCAGGCCTGCATAGCTTTCCGCCGAACCGATGCCATAAATACAGCTTACGGAAGCCACGATGATGACATCGTGACGGCTCAAGAGCGCGGCGGTGGCGGCGTGGCGCATGCGATCGATGTGGTCGTTGATGATGGAGTCTTTTTCGATGAAGGTATCGGTGACAGGGATGTAGGCTTCGGGTTGATAATAGTCGTAATAGGAGACGAAATATTCGACGGCGTTCTGGGGGAACAGGTCGCGCATTTCGCTATAGAGCTGGGCGGCCAACGTCTTGTTCGGCGCCATGATGAGGGCGGGTCGGTTGACGGTCGCGATGACGTTGGCGATCGTGAATGTTTTACCGCTTCCGGTAATGCCCAACAAGGTTGTGAATCGTTCGTGGCGACGGAGACGGTCACATATTTCTTCGATGGCTTTGGGTTGGTCGCCCTTGGGAAGAAAGGAGGAAACCAATTCGAAACGAGGCATGATGGATGAAAACGAGAGCGTTTTTTCGGGCAGAGGGAAGGATGCTCAATCGGAGGCGCTGTCGGAGCCGGCGTCCGAAGAGATGGGGGTTCCACCGCTTGGCTCCGTCACGCATTTGGACATGTCTTCACAGTTGGGGGTTTCACGCTCGTCATCGCCACAAGCGGCGAGCAACAGGGCACCAACGAGTAGCCAAAGTACACGGGACATCATTTATTCTCCCGAGGTTTGAAAGATAGGGGGACTTGAACATCGGCACAGCGGCCATCCGTTACCGGTGGGAAACGTTTTCCGCTGAACAGGCTGCTGACACAAGAAGTCACTTGCGCCGAGCCCACGCTGTCTTGGACCACGCTGGCACTACAGACATTGCCGTTAGAAGCAACCCGAACCGCGACCATCATGCGTCCTTCGAGCATAGGATTGGTGCGCAAAGCGCGTTCATAGCACCCGCGGGCGGCCCCCGCGGTGCTGGAAAGAGCGCTGCGTAACGCGGGCGGCGCGTTTCCATTGCAGGGGCTCGAACATAGGTTCGTTCCGCTCGTTGCCGTGTTTTTCTTTCCGCTGTCGGGCCCGCTATCTGGGCCGGCCTCGATTTCCGGGGGGGCCGGAATATCCAAAATGGGTGGAGGCTGGGCGGTTTCGACCGTCATCGACTGAATCACAGGCGTCTGAACCGGCGGATCCTTCCTGCTAAACTTGAACCAAACCAAACCAATGATCAGCAGCACAAGAATGATGATGGCCGCGATATAAGGCGCACCGCTCGACTTTTTCGGCAACGTCGAAGGAATGGACGGGCGAGGAGGCGAAGAAGGAGTCATGCAGGTCCCTCAAAGAATCTCGAAGCGGTAGTATACCGATTCAGGTTTCGCGTTGTAGCTTATTTTTCCCGTTTGCGAGAGAAAAGAACGCCAGATGCGTATCACCATACTGTCGAAAATCGTCGAGCCCGAATCCCTGTAGCGAAGGAACCGGCTGATCGCTAGGGGATTCAAAAATCAATTCGGCGTGGGGTGATAAGATCCCTTCCTCCACCATGGCTTCGACCGCGCGAAGGGCCGAACGATCACGAACCGCGGAAAACGGGGGGTCTACGAAACACAGATCAAAAGGCGAAAAAGCACGAAGAACAGAAAAGCTACGCTCTACTGCACGCACAACGACTTGAGCCACCGAAGGGTCGGTGAGGGCTAGATTAACTAGATTGGCACGGATGATTTGCGCCGCTGAAGGGGCCGCTTCGACAAAGACGGTGCGGCGAGCACCGCGGGACAAGGCTTCGATACCCAACGCCCCTGAACCGGCATAAAGGTCGAGCACGTTGCGCTGCTGGATGCTCGAGCCAAGCATGTCGAACAAGGCTTCTCGTACTCGCTCGGTGGTGGGACGTGTGGTTTTTCCAGTCGGAACTCGGAGTCTCCTTCCGCGCAATACGCCTGCTACGATACGCATGGGTTTTGACTCTACAGGCATCCCGAGCTGTGGGGGCGAGGGGAATTAATATCAATAAAAACGATTAGTTAGAATTTAAGCCGGAGGTCCAAGCCACCCCCGCCACGCACCGCCGTGGGAAGAACTTGCAGTTGGTTGGCAGTCGAGGGCCCCTTTTCGTCGGGTTTTTCGGTAACCAATAGGTATGTTCCCGCGCCCACGGAAACGGCGCTCAACCCGTAGAAAACCCATTGGAGTACGGAAAACTTATCAGAGGCGGCGCATTTATCCTCGACGGTTTGGGGGGAAGCGGCTCCGGCTTTCCCGGAATACACGCCATTTTTGGCCGCTTCGCATACATCTCCTTCGACACCCTCTCGGTAGGCGATAAACGCATTGTCGTTGTTGATGCTGTTGACTTGCAACGAGGAATACACACCACCAATAGCCAAGGCGCCGCCAGCGACCAAGGCGGAATAGGCACCGATACGGCGATAGTTCGGTCCTTCCGAGGAATCGGCGTTTTCTTGAGCGACGGGATGCAAGGTAAGGGAAACGCTTCCGTTGGGGTGGACGGTCACGTCGCCGGAAACAGGGGCATAACCAGGGGCTCGTACTTCGATCCGACGGGTGCCGGCGGGCACGAAGATGGTGGCTTTTCCGTTTTGGATGGTGCCCACAGGCTTACCGTCGACGAGCACCTGTCCGTTGACGTCGCCGGCTCTGATATCGACGGAGCCTTTGGGGGGACCGCCGGTCAGGGTGGCGAGAGCTTCCCGGACGATTTGGCGAAGGGTTTCGTCGTTAGCTTCTGTTAAATTCGACGCGTAGGAAAGGTCGACTTTCGTTTGCCCTTGGTCCCGTTGCCAGAGGTGCAACGTGCCGACTGCTTTTCCAGATTTTTCGTCGATAGTTCCCCAGATATAGCGGTCTGCTTTGATTTCTTGTGCGATGCGAGCTTCGCAAGCGGCATCCGGTGGCCAGGGGCAACGTAGTGCCATGGTGAGCACTTCGAGGGAATAATCGCCCTCGGCGAGGGACCAGCCCGCTAAATTGCGCACTTCCGCTTGCAACGCGGTCGTCAACGCATCGGCCTGGGCGTCGGAATCTTCGGTTTTGATGCGGACGACGGTAATGGCCGGCGTATCGGGACTAGGAGGGTCCGCAAAGCCGACCGAGGGACTTGCGAGGATGAGGAAGGGGCCGAGCAACATCAAACCACGGCGCATCCGATGCCTCCGCTGCGAGCTGGTTGTGGGACGTAATGATTCGTGCATATCCGATTACTTGGCTTTTTCTGCGACGTCTTGCTCTCGCTGGGCGATTCGTTCTTTGACTTTGGCGTATTTCGCTTCGAGTTCCTGGCGTTTTTCGATGATGCGAATGCGCTCGGTGGG
Source organism: Deltaproteobacteria bacterium ADurb.Bin207 (assembly GCA_002070115.1). GTDB lineage: Bacteria > Myxococcota_A > Polyangia > Polyangiales > Polyangiaceae > MWCO01. The sequence goes on along the minus strand of MWCO01000046.1, from coordinate 27,086 downwards.
GGTGGCAGGATAGCCTTTGGCCTTGGGTTCCGATGCGATGAAGTCGGCATACGCTTTCCATGCCTTGATGGCATCGTCCCATCGGCCTTGTTGCTCGCGAAGATCCGCGAGGACGAAAAGAATTTTCGCGCGCACGACCGGATCGCTATTCGCGTATCGGAGCGCGGTTTGCCACGCCCCTTCGGCTTGGTCGATTTTTTTGTCGGCCAGGAAGGCTTGTCCGAGCATGTAGTGTCCAAGCGGACGATTCGGAGTTTTTTGGATCGCCTCTTGGTAGGTGGAGATAGCCGTAGGGAAGTCTCTTGCGACGTATGTCGAACTTCCCTTGACGATCAGTTCCATGAAAGGACTGATGCCGGTTATCCCTTTTGGATCGCGTCGCTTGGTGGTTGCAGCCTTGGAGTCTTGGGTCTGTGCCTTGGTGTCATCAGCCAAGCTGATGGACGTTACCGACATCATCAATCCGAGCGCGGCCCACAAAGGCCAACCATGTTGCATGATGAGAATCCTCCTGACGAACGGTGGGAGTCTACCACGGAAGTGCCACAGGCAAAGAGCAAAGCAAAGGTCTTGAGCGAAGGAGCCGAATTGGGTCGTTGCATTCCGATAATCGACTGGGTCTGAGGAGCGGACGGGCTGGTTCCCACCGCGCCGGTGGCCGAAGGCCCCGTGGCAATGGGCTCATTCTTTGGGTAGGACGAGGCGAAAGGTAACGGTCGTATCATCGCATTCCACTTCGACTTTTCCGCGATGGGCTTCGGCGACGGCACGCACGATGGGCAGACCGAGACCGGTTCCGCCTTTATCGCCTCGCGAGGTCACAAATCTCCGAAATAACCGTTTTCGGACATGAGGAAGAAGAGTTCCAGGATTGGAGACGGTGACCATGGCATTGGGACCGAGGGTATGAAGGGAAATGCGGGGCGGTTGCGAGCCATCTCCATGAGAAAAGGCGTTGTGAACGAGGTTGTCGATCGCACGCGCCAACCACCGGCCATCCCCACGGATACGTACGGGACCGCCAGGCTCGAACAGGACTTTGCCCCGGGTCGCGTGCGATTCGAGGATGGACCGAACCACCGCCTGCAAATCGACCGAATCGAAGTTCTCGATGCCTCGCGACTCGATACGCGCCAGCGACAGAAGCTCCGAAAGGATGACCTCGATGCGCCCGGTAGCCTCCCGAATGCGTTTGACGAATCGAGCCGCCTCTTCGGGCTCTGCCAACGCGCCGTCATCGAGCACTTCCGCCGAAGCGCGAATGGCGGCCACAGGGTTTTTGAGTTCGTGAGACAAGTCGGCAGCAAAGCTTTCGACGTAAGGTAAGCCATCGAGTTGTCGACGCATTTTGTCGATGGCTTTGGTGAGTCGTTTGACTTCGAGTCCGTGGGGCACCGGTGGGGTGACGGCGCGATCCCCTTCGCTGACTCGTTCTGCGAAGTGGGTGAGAGATTCGATGGGAGCAGCGATGGCTCTGCCGATGAGCGCGGCCGCAAGCGCCGCCGCTGCACCAAGAATGGCGCTGATGACAAGGACCGTGGGCGCAAAATCGGCCAGCAGTCTGCGCATGATGACGGTTTCTTTGACGACTTGCACATGGCCGGCCACACCGTGGCGTGTATGAATGGGGGCGCGCACGGCGACGGTTCCCGGATCATCGGGGTTTGGGCCATCGATGAACATCACCTTGCCCGATGCATCAAAAAGAGCGAGACGAGAACGTTCCGGACTTCCGCGTCTTCGTTCGTATTCAAGCACCTCGACGATACCGTGGAGCGAGGCGCCGGTAGCATCGATTTGACCCGCAATGAACGTGGCAATGGCAGCCGCCTCGTCGCTAGCGGCTTCTTTGGCAACGCGAGTGGCGCGCGCTTCGATACGGTCGAGAACGAGCAAACCCAGTCCAAAAGAAAAGGCTCCGACAATGAACGCCAGCGCAATGAAGATTTGCAAACGAACGGAGATGCCTTCGGTGCGAACCCGGGACAGTTTCGCGGCTACGAAGGCCATCAGAAGAATCAAACCGATGGCGCCAGTGAAAACGAAAAGGAATCGAATCACGGTTCGCTCTGCACGGAAGAAACGAGGGCGATGCGATACCCCACACCACGAACGGTCTCGACTAGATTCGGATCTCCTCCTGCCTCCACCATCTTCTTGCGCAATCCTTTGACATGCGAGTCCACAGTTCGATCAGTAATGGCAAAGCCGTCGCCCCACACCTTGTCGATGAGTTGCGAGCGCGTGTACACCCTTCCCGGCTCTTCGATCAAACACGCGAGCAAGTCGAACTCCACCCGAGTCAACTCGAGCACCGTCCCTTGCACCACAGCGCGGCGTGTCGTCACATCGACTTGAATGCTCGAACAAGACAGGTGTAGCTCAGGAGCTTCGAAAGGCTGGGCGCGTCGAAGCACCGCCCGCACGCGCGCCACCACCTCCCGCGGAGAAAAAGGTTTGGTCACGTAATCATCCGCTCCCGACTCGAGAGCTGCCACCCGATCGGCCTCCTCATCGCGGCTTGACAACACGATGATGGCAGGACGTAACGCACGTCGACGAATCTGCACGATGAGATCGAAACCACTGCCATCGGGCAGCATCAAGTCGAGCAAAACGAGGTCGGCAAGGTCGATTTTGCCATTGACCTGGGCAAGGCAGTCGGCGATGTCAACGGCAAAACCGTCGCGACGCAACGCGAAAGAAAGAGATTCGGCGATGGCAGGCTCATCTTCGACAATGAGAACGTTGGCCATGGTGAAAGGCAATAAAGCACAATTGTGGGGGGGTGCGGAGCCTGAGCGAAGCACCGGAGGTTCAAAGCAAGGGAGAGCGTCCGAACCGCTCGCACACGTCACGATTTCAATGCGCCACAAATCAGTAACAAGATGAATTTATAATATTAAATATCTAGTCGAACTTGCTACGAGGAAGCATCCATAATCAATTCACGATTAGACAATCTGTGACGGGTCACGGTGTGTTGACGGAATCGTGGTCACGTTCTATTTCGCGAATAGAACTGACGCGAGGTAGAAGGCCTGCCTGTGGACGGACCCGTTCGAAAAAAACAAGCAGCGTCCGTGGAGGAGAACGTCGGATCGAGTCCGCGGATTCGACGGCTGAGCGTGATCGGCCCGCGTGGTGCGGGAGACAGGGAGAGATGAAAGATGTCTGACGCCGGAGGGGCAGCCAAGCCCAAGAAGGTGCGAGGGACGGTATTCGTCGAGGTGGAGCGATGCAAAGGCTGCGGATTTTGTGTCGAATTCTGTCCTCCCCGCGCCTTGGATCTGGATACGGGATTCAACAAAAAGGGGTATCACCCGCCGGTATTGACTCGCGAGGAGGATTGTACCGGTTGTGATCTATGTGGCCTTTACTGTCCGGACTTCGCCATTTTTGGGGTGATCATCAAGAAGTCGGCGTGAGACAGTCGTTGTCGGGGTTCGTTCCCATACGGAGGTGGTCGCCATGGCAGCAGACCCACGTGGAGTATTGACGGGTCAGCATTACTTGGACGGAAACCATGCGGCATGCGAAGGAGCATTAGCAGCAGGCTGTCGCTTCGCCGCGGGGTATCCCATCACGCCCTCGACGGAAGTCGTGGAGCGTATCGCGCAGCGTTTCCCCACCATGGGGGGCGTATTCATTCAAATGGAAGATGAGATCGCGGCATCCATTACGCTGCAAGGCGGCGTATGGGCAGGCAAAAAAGCTCTCACCGTCACATCCGGCCCTGGCTTTTCGTTGATGATGGAGCACGTAGGACTTGCGGCCATCACCGAATGTCCTTGCGTATTCGTCAACGTGCAGCGCGGCGGCCCGTCGACCGGGCTTCCCACCTTACCGGGGCAAGCGGATATGATGCAGGCCCGATGGGGGTCCCACGGCGATTACGAGATCATCGCCTTGTGTCCGCAATCGCCTCAAGAGTGTTTCGACTTCGCCATCAAAGCGTTCAATCTTGCGGAAACCTGGCGTGTACCGGTCATGTTGATGATGGATGAATGCGTGGGGCACATGACCGAGCGTGTGGTGATTCCCAACGCAGAGGACATCGAGGTGGTGGAGCGCAACTTCACCAAAAAGAAGCCTGGCGAATACAAGCCTTTCGATGCGGGCGACGGTTGGGTGCCTGAGATGGCCAAGGCGGGCGATGGCTACAACCTATTCGTGACAGGACTGACGCACGACGAGCGCGGTTATCCGGTCATGAATCATCACGCCCAGGAAAAACTCGTTCATCGCCTTGTCGACAAGATTCGCAAAAACGCAGACAAGATCTGTGAGTGGGAAGAAGACGGCATCGAGGGCGCGGAAGTCGTCGTGATGTCGTATGGAATCACGTCGCGCGTGGCCCAGCGGGGTGTAGAAATCGCCCGAGAACAAGGAATCAAAGTGGGAACGATGCGCCTGATCGTCGCGTGGCCCTTCCCTGAAAAGCGGGTCAAACAGATCGCGCCCACGATCAAGTCATTCGTGATGCCCGAACTCAACTACGGCCAAATGGTGTTCGAACTCGAACGTTGTGTGGCGGGCATGACACGTACGGTGTTGGTGCCTCATGGAGGCGGCGAGGTGCATGATCCGCAAGTCATTGCGAATGCCATCATCGAAGCCGCTCGCGGCAAGAACTGACGCAAAGGATCGGCCATGACAGAAGTTGCAATCAATCCAGTCAACCCGTACCTTCGCATGGATCGCATGCCGAGCATTTGGTGTCCGGGATGCGGCATCGGAACGAGCGTCAACTGCTTTGCGCGAGCGTTGACCCAATCCAAAATCGACCTGAAAAAAACCGCGGTCGTCTCCGGCATCGGCTGCACGGGCCGGGTATCCGGCTATATGTCCGTGGATTCGTTTCACACCACCCACGGACGCGCGTTGGCCTTTGCCACCGGCTTGAAACTCGGCAATCCCGAACTCAATGTCGTCGTATATTCCGGCGAGGGAGACCTCATCGCCATTGGTGGAAACCACTTCATCCATGCCGCAAGGCGAAACCTCGACGTGCTGTGTGTTTGTGTCAACAACTTCACCTACGGCATGACCGGGGGTCAGGTGAGCCCCACCTCGCCAGCCACTGCAAAATTTACCACCGCGCCCCTCGGACAATTCGAGGAGCCTTTCAATCTGCCCTACCTCGCCGACTCCTGCGGTGCGGTCTATGTCGCTCGATGGACCACCTTCCACGTGCGAGAACTCACCAAGGCCATGCGTGATGCCCTCAAAAAACGTGGGTTCCGCTTCATCGAGGTCATTTCCCCCTGCCCCACGCTCTACCAGCGTCGCAATCGACTCGGCGATGGCCTCGACGCGATGAAATATTATCAAGAAAAATCCGTCAAAAAGAACGGTGCCAATACCAGTGAGTTGCGGATCGACTTCCAATCCGAAATCACGGTCGGCACGTTCGTCGATCGCGAACGCCCCACCTTTGCCGATGCCATGAACGCTCGCTACAAGGAAGTGTTGGGGCCGCGATACGTGCCGTGCCCGGACAACTACGTGCCGCCGCAGGCAAAGGGAGAAGGAACATGACGACCACGGAGATCAAGTTCGGCGGTCTGGGCGGCCAAGGTGTCATCCTGGCTGGCATCATCACCGGAAAGGCAGCCGCTCTTTTCGACAACAAGGAAGCCACGCTCACCCAAGCGTTTGGTCCGGAGGCTCGTGGTAGCGCGTGTTCGGCCCAGGTGGTCGTCTCCGATACCCCCATCCTGTACCCTTATGTGACGCGTCCGCGCGTGTTGGTGAGTATGTCCCAAGATGCCTACACCAAGTTTTCACCCCAAATCGCCCAGGGGGGAATGCTGCTCATCGAGCAGGACATGGTCAAGCCTGACCCCATTCCCAATGAAGCCAAAGTCTTTGGTGTGCCCGCCACGCGAATTGCGGAAGAACTTGGGCGACGCATGATCCTCAACATCGTCATGGTCGGTTTTTTCACATCGATCACCAAGCTTGTCAGTGTGGATGCCATGCGAAAGGCGGTGGAAGACTCGGTTCCGCGCGGAACGACGGACCTCAATCTCAAAGCCTTCGACCGCGGTTTCCAATGGGGCGAAAAGCTCATCCACTGAATCTTTCTCATTTCTTTCCGTAGATGATTCTCATCTGAACCAGGGACATTGTTTATGGTTCCGGTTTGCATCGATCCCCTTGGTCCTTCAGGCTAAGCACAACCATGATTCGAATCTTGGTTACCGGCGGAGCAGGATTTATCGGAACCAATCTCGTCTATCGTCTGTTGGCTCGCCCGGATGTCGATCTGGTCGTGCTCGACCTGCTCACCTACGCCGGCAATCTCGATAACCTTGCCGCCTTGCGCCATCAGCCCCACTTCCACTTCGTGCATGGAGACTTGGCGGATCGCGTCTTGCTCGACGAGTTGTTGCGAGAGCACCGACCCGACGTGATTTTCAATCTGGCGTCGGAATCTCACGTCGATCGCTCCATCGACAGCCCGCGTCCGTTCGTTCACACCAATCTGGTAGGAACATTCGAATTACTCGACGCGACCCGCTTGTATTGGTCGATGCTCGACCGGGAGCATCGTGATCGCTTTCGGTTATTACACGTTTCCACGGATGAAGTATTCGGCTCTCTTGGACAAGAGGGAGCATTTTCTGAAACGACGGCGTATGCGCCACGTTCACCGTATGCGGCGACGAAAGCGGGAGCGGATCATCTCGTTCGCGCGTTTTTCCACACCTATGGGATGCCTACGATCACGACGAATTGCTCAAATAATTTCGGGCCTTACCAGTTTCCGGAAAAGCTAGTGCCGCTTGCCTTGCTCAACGCGCTCGAAGGAAAAACGATACCGATTTATGGAGATGGCAAGCACGTGCGCGATTGGCTTCATGTGCATGACCATTGCGATGCGTTGCTCATGGTTTCGGAGCGAGGCAAGCCAGGGCAAACGTATAACATTGGTGCGCGAAACGAGCGTTCGACGTTGCAGATGGTCGAGACGATTTGTGCTTTGCTTGACGAATGGGAACCGGCGGTTCGCCCGTACCGGGACCTCATTCGTTTCGTGATGGATCGACCCGGGCATGATCGTCGATATGCGATCGATCCGTCGAAAATGGAGCGGGAACTTGGATGGAAACCGCGAATTTCCTTTGAGCAAGGCATGCGTGAAACGGTGAAATGGTACTTGGATAATCGAGTTTGGTGCGATCGCATCACACAACGCGTTTATGGCCGAGAACGACTCGGTTTGGGAGCTTCCGCGTGAAAGGGTTGATCCTTGCGGGTGGCGTGGGAACACGCCTTCGACCATTTACCTATTCGGGTGCCAAGCAACTCGTGCCGGTAGCGAATCGTCCGGTGCTCTATTACGTGGTGGATAACCTTGTCGATGCGCAAATCACCGACCTTGCGGTTGTCATCTCGCCGGAGACGGGTCGAGAGGTGAAGCAATCGCTCGGAGACGGATCGGCATTTGGCGCCAGACTGACGTACGTGCTGCAAGACAAACCGTTGGGGATTGCCCATGCGGTCAAGGTGGCGCGCCCTTTCCTCCAAGAGGATGATTTCGTCATGTTCCTGGGGGATAACCTGATTGGCACTCGTATCGCGCCGACCGTTCAGCGGTTTGCTCGATCTCCCGAACTATCCGCTTTCGTATTGCTCAAAGAGGTATCCGATCCCTCTGCTTTCGGGGTGGTGAAGGTCGACGCCCAAGGCAATGTGATGTATTTGCAAGAGAAGCCGAAACACCCTCCCTCCAACCTGGCGCTCGTGGGGGTGTATTTGTTTCGTCGTGTGATTCACGACGCCATCGACGAGCTTTCGCCTTCGTGGCGAGGAGAACTCGAAATCACCGATGCGATCACCCGGCTCATGCAACGGGGAGGGAAAGTGAGTGTAGAAACCCTTTCGTCTTGGTGGCTCGATACAGGTAAAAAAGATGATCTACTGCTGGCCAACGATACGGTTCTCGACGATTGGTTGAAGGCGGGTCAAGAAGGACAAGTCGATGAGGACAGCAAGATAACGGGAAGGGTTCGTGTGGAAAAAGGGGCGAAGGTCATTCGTTCGACGATCCGAGGTCCAGCGATCATCGGACGAGATGCGGAGCTGATCGATGCACGGATTGGCCCGTTTACCTCGATTGGGGATCGCGTCAAAGTACATCGTTCGACGGTGGATCATTCGGTATTGATGGAAGAATGCCTTGTGCAGGACATCCCCCGTTTGGAGGATTCTTTGATAGGACGTCGCGTGATCGTGCGTCCCGGCGCATCTCGTCACGGGGCTTTGTCTTTGATGGTGGGCGACGATTGTCTCGTTGAGTTATCGCGGGAAAGAGGCGGATGATGACCGAAAAATCGTTCGAGGATGGACCGATTGATGACGTGCAGGTTCGAACGTTGCGTCCGATAGAAGACGAAAGGGGATGGCTATGCGAACTGTATCGACGAGATGAAGTCGATGAAAGCGTGTTGCCGGCGATGTCGTATGCTTCGATGACGCGACCGAATGTGGCAAGGGGGCCCCATGAGCATCGGGATCAGACGGATTGGATATGTTTTGTGGGGCCATCGGATTTTTTGCTTTTGCTTTGGGACAATCGACCATGGTCGGCGACGTATCGGAGGCGGATGCGGCTGGTGGTGGGAGAAAGCAACCCGGCGATGGTGATGATCCCGCCGGGGGTAGTGCATGGTTATCGCAACGTGGGATCGCGCGATGGGATGGTCATGAATTTTCCGAATCGGCTCTATCGCGGGCAGGGTAGGACGCAAGCGGTGGATGAGATCCGTCACGAATTGGACGAAAACACGGCATATATCATTCGATAGATCCAAACTATCCGAATACGGATAGATAGGGATCCTAAGGGATTGGCGCAGACGTATTGGATGGGTACGGATTGTGAGGCGAGCGACTAGCGACCGAGGGCTTCGGCCCGGTTCACGATGCGGGGGGTGATGAAAATGACGAGTTCTCCGCGGGAATCGCTTGCACGGCGGTGTTGAAAGAGCAGTCCGAGCAGTGGGATATCTCCGAAAAACGGCACCTGATCGAGATTTCGTCCGGTATTTCGCGTGAAGATACCACCAATGACAGCGGTATGTCCGTCCATGACGAGCAGTTCGGTTTCCGCTTCTCGTTTGAGGATGGTGGGGTCGCCTCGTGCGGACGTTTGGGTGAAGTCGGGCTCATCTCGGTTGACTTTGACGCGCATGGACACGCTTCCATCGGCGGTAACGTGGGGGCGAACGAGCAGTTGGAGTTTGGCTTCTCGGAAGCTGGTTTGGACACCCATGGCGCTGACCTGGGAGAAGGGGATCATGGTGCCTTGGCTGATGGAGGCTTCATGGTTATCCAAAGTCAGGATGCGTGGGCTGGAGATGATGCGGACCATACCGCTCGTTTCCGCGGCCGAGAGACGAAGGGCGAGATTGACGGTGTTGTTGATATGACCGAAGGTCAAACCGACGGCGCCACCGGAGCCGGTGCCCACGGCAGCGGGCAAGTTGACGGCAAAATTGGGGTTTTGCACGCGGCTATTGAAGGGTGATAGCCCCGCAGTGGGGGTTTCACCGTCGGAGGCACCACCGGCGATGCCCACGCTGGAAGGAAAGGTAAGTCCGGTGGGATTGCCCGTCGCTTGAGAAAAGGTGGCGTCTCCGCCCCATTGTACGCCAATGTCACGCATGTAGCGGCTCGTGGCCTCCACAATCCGCGCTTCCACGAGCACTTGCGGAGTCTGGGTATCCAACGATCGGATCAACTCCTCGACTTGGTTCAGATTTCCCGGCACGTCGCGAGCGATGAGCATATTCGTTCGGTCATCGACGGCGATGGAGCCGCGTGGGGAAAGCAGGTCTTTGGCCCGAGCCTGGACTTCTCCCGCGGAAGCGTAGGATACGGGGATGAGCCGTGTTTCGATGGGGGTGAGTTCGTATTCTTGTTTACGTCTCGCAATCGCCATCTCTCGTTCTTTTTCGAGTTCTGCGAGGGGTGCGACACGAATGACATTGCCTTCCTGGGTCATGCCCAGGGATTTGGCTTGCAAAACCACGTTCAAGGCTCGATCCCACGGTACGTCTCGCATCCGGATGGTGACACTACCGCTGACGTTATCGGCGGTGATGATATTGACCCTTCCGACATCGGCCAGCAGACGCAAAACGTTATGGATATCGGCATCTTTGAGGTCCAGGTCGATGCGTCGGCCGCGGTAAGCGCGGGTATTGGCAGCTTGGCCGAGGGTGGGCTGGGGAAGAAACGCGCCCGCTTCGGCTTGTTCTGCCTCGGATTCCTCGACGGGATCGAGTTGGTCACCGGAGTGCACGGTGGGAACGTCTACGAGAGCCGCTTCTCGGGCGACGGTGCGGGTTTTGCGGGCAGCTCCCCCATCGGCGCCCACACCGGTCAAGGAGGACGGCAGGTCTTTGGGTAGAGCGAAGGTCCAAACGAGTTGATTACCATTGAGGTGGACGATACCCACGGCGTTATCGGCACGTTCCACTTCGACGACCGTATCGGAGCGAGATTGTTTGGAGCGATAGGTGGATATGGATCGAACGAGTCCATTGAAAGCAGAAGCGTCGAGGATGCGTTCCGCGGCTTGTTCGACGGTTGTATCGCGCAACAAAAGGCGGGACACGCCGGTCCGAGGTGAGCTTTGCGAATAGGCTGGTTGTTTGGAAAGATGCAGGATCACGGAATCGGAGCGATCGTCGTTTTGGTATTGAACGCGTTGGAGCGTGACACTGGCCGTCGTTCGACGCGCGGAAGCATCGGCAGGCTGGGCCGCCTGCGATTCAGTCGAAGACTGGAGTTCGACGATCAGGTGATTGCCTCGGACACGCACTTGGTAGGTGGCTTTGGCGAGGAGTTGAATGTACATCCGCGCGGTTTTTCCTGAGGAGGAGGCAAAAGGCTGAACGAGCACGCCGCCTACCACGCCACTTGGACGAGTGATCGTGGGCGGGGGACCGACCACATCGGCATGGGAGATGTCGATGATGAGTCGTTTGCCTCCTGCGACGAGTTGTGCGTGGTACAGAGGCGGTGCGCTAGCCTCGACGGTAATGATGGTTTTGGGACCATCTTGTTGGACAGTGACCTGTTGGACCTGGTTGTCGGGTTCTTTGGCGAAGGCTGTGGATGAAACCGCCAACGCGATGACCCATGCCCGCAAAACAGTCCAGGACGCTCCTCGAGAAAACCTCATCTTTGGCTCCCGTGCGACGGAATCCGCGGATTGCGGAATCCAAGCCACAGCTACTTTGCAATCGTATCCTCCCTCGAACCAACGGACCAAATTCGTGGCCACAATGAATTGGCCCGGGCGTGACGATTGCGGGAAATGACGTGATTCGAGAGGAAATGACCGGCTTTCGTGGCAAGGGATAGGGCAACGGATTCAGCGGCTCGCGGAGGCGGAGTCTTCGGGTCGAAGGGGGATGACCATCGTTGCCGGTGGGATATCGCTATGAGCGGGGTCTTCACGGACGAGCACGACATCACCGTCGCGGATTCGGTCCACGCGCCAGTTGAGTTCGTAGCTGGCGCTGCCGGGGCCGGAGCCTCGGACAAGTTCGGCTTTGCCCATGAACTGTCCGCGATGCACGATCCAGCCTGTCCCGGTAGGGTCGACGAACATGGCGCGATGTTCTGCCCCTCCGGTCACGATCCCGACCAGTCGGAGTTCATCGACGGCGTATCGTTCGAGCAGAACCTCGCGTTGGGTCCGTGCTGTCGAAGCTGTTTCTTGTTTGAATACCTTGGAGAAAGAACGAAATGGGTCCCGAGACAGATCCGTTTCGACAAAATCTTCTTCACGAAACGCGAGTTTGCTTTCGGCATCGTCACCGCCATCAGGGCTCGCGGAAGCGGCGGGAGGCAGGCCTCGCCGTGGCGGTGGCGCGGCTGGTTCACTTTCGGAAAATAGGTTCGCCTTATTGTCGTCGTCGCAACCAATGGCTGCGGCCATCAGCAGCAAACCTAGTGCGACCAGCAAGGCGGGCTTGCGTGCGATCATATCACTGCCCTCCGGGATTCGCCTCGGGCGCAGCCGGAGCCCGCATAGGAAGGCTGCGGAATGCGGTAGCAAGGCAATTGACCTCGATGGTGATGTCCTCGTCGGTCACTTTGGGGTTCAATAACTCGATATCCTCGATGTTGATGATGCGATCAAGTTGCCCGACACCATAAAAGAACTTCGCAATTTGATGAAAGCGCCCGGTTAGTTTCAGCTTCATCGGCACTTTTGCATAAAACTCTTGGGAGGATTCTTCCATGGGGGCCCAGGCCATCAGATTGACGCCCGACACGTTCGCCACACCTTGGATGGACGACAGGAAGGCGGGATAGGAAGCGGATTCGGGCAGGACTTTGTTGAACTCCCGCTGTCTTTGCTGACGGTCATTGAGTTCCCCAAGGTCTTGCTGATAAGCGACCTCGATTTTTCGAGCGTCCGCGAGTTGATTTCGCAACGTTCCTTCTTGGGATTTGGCGCTGCGAATGGCACTCGAAACGTCGCTGTAGAAAATGATGAAATAGGCGATGGCAGTCAGCACCCCGAAACCAAGGCCGATACCGAACTTGGCGACGGTGGGGATGCGAGACAAAGCGGAGGACTTTGCGGCAGCCATGGCTCAATACCTTGCCTTGGTCTGGAGCTGAAACCGAACCACGTTGAGTTTTGATTCGCCGTCGACTTGTTGCGAAGCCGGCAACAACACGACGTCTTGGAAGTATTTGGACAAGGACAGTCTTCGAGCCAATTCGGAGACGTCTTCCCCATCGTGGGCGAAGCCTTCGAGATTGACGACGCGTTGGTTTTCTTTGAAGGATAGGACCCAAAGGCGCCGAGCATCCCAGCTTGCGTTATGAACGTCTTGCGGGTTGTCTTTCTTTTTTTGCATGAGTTCTTCCGCGGAGATGGTGGGGCCACGTCCAGCGGTAAGGATACGGGATAGCTCCAACAAGACGGCGGTAGGCCCTGAGCGAGCGGATTGCAGTTTGTTGATGGCATCTTCTCGCGCGCGCAGCACCTCGAGTTTTTTCTTGACCTCGGCATGGTTCTGCACGGTGGTATTGATTTGTGCGATTTGGTTATTGAGTTCGGAGTTGATTTGTTTTTGTTTATCCAGTTCTTGCAATTTGAATTGGTGGAACAGTCCGAGAACGACGACTTCGGCGGCGACCACCAGCATGGTGGCGATGAGCCACCCCTGTCCGGAGTCGCGCCTCGCCTCGCGTTTTTGCGGTAGCAGGTTGATCCGGATCACGAGCGTTTCTCCTTGTCTTTACGCAGGGCTAGCCCGATGGCGACGGCTAGCTGCGCGCTTCGTGTTTGCACGATGTCCTGTCGGACATGTTTATGGTCGATGGTAAGGTTAGCCACCGGATTGAAGAATTCGACGGGGGTACGAGCGCGACGTTGGATGGCGGCACGCAGGCTCGACAGGTTCGCGGTGCCTCCCGTAACGTAGATTTGGTTGATTTCGGCTTCTCCGCTGGTGGCCATGAAAAAGTCGAGGGAGCGTTGGATTTCAGCGGCGATGGTGTCGCAAGCGGAATCGATCACTTGCTGGACGTGTTGTGGCACCATGCCACCCTGTTCGGCGCCGGCTCCCCCATCGCCCGCGCTGGTGTCTCCGCATTTATAGGCTTCCGCTTGTTCGAAGCTCATGCCTGTTTCTCTTTGAATCTCCTCGCTGATCGTATTGCCCCCGCTGGTGATGTCGCGTGTGAACGCACTGGTTCCACCGGATACGATATTCAAGGAGGTCAGACTGGCTCCCATGTTGAGCAGGGCAATGGTCTGATGGGGAGGGATACCCACGGCGACTTCGAATAGGTTTTGGACACAGAAAGCATCGATATCGACACATACGGGTCGAAGTTTTGCTTCTCGGATGAATTGGGCGTGGTCATTGATTTCGTCACGCTTTGCGGCCACCAAAAGCAAGTCCATCAGCCCCCGGTCCGGATGCCGTCGAAGCACCTGATAATCGATTTGTACATCCTTGATATCGAAAGGAATGTGCTGTTCCGCTTCCCATTGGATCTGCTCGTCCAACTCGGCGGCGGTCATCATGGGGACCGTAATTTTTCGGATGATCACCGATTGCCCGGACACCCCCACGGCGATATCTCGCTGTTTGATTTTGTGTTCCGCAAATAATCGCATCAGCGTTTCGATGACGATCGACGTATTCATGACGTGGCCATCGACGATCGTCTGCTGGGGGAGCGGGGCGTAGGCCACCTTATGCAGGGTGTGTCCTTTGCGGCCTTCCCTGAGTTCGCAGACCTTGATCGAGCTTGATCCAATGTCTACGCCGACCAAGTTCTTACCTTCCGCCATCGGTCACCATCCTGCTGCCGGGTTTTGTTTTGGGCGATTGCCATGCCCAAACAGAATCGTTCAAAAGCAAGTGTGGCATTCAATGGGTGAGTTGGTCAAAAAAGCGCTTTGCATCAGGTGGCCAGGGGCGCTAAGTCTGGTACTTGGCAGCACGCAAGTGCAGCTCTTTCCCATGTTGTTTCTTCATCGGCGCATGAACGGGAAGTGGATCGTCCGCTCGGCCATGGCTTTGCTACTGGCCGTGTCGTCTCCAGCCTTCGCACAACAAACCCACGTGGTTGGGCAGGGCCATACCCTCGGAAAAATCGCGAAACGCTACAACACCACGGTCGAGGCCCTATGCGACGCGAACCAAATCAATCGTCGCACCCCCCTGAAAGTCGGACAAAAACTCGTCATACCGGATCCGCCCGGCACGAAAAAAACCTCGACTCCGACAACTCCCCCCAGCGCCTCCAAGGCGGAAAACACCAAGCCAACACCAGAAAAAACGGAAGAATACACCACCCACATCGTAGCTTCCGGTCATACCCTCGGAGCTATTTCCCGTCGTTACCGAACCACTGTCGAGGCGATTCAGCAAGCGAACAACTTACAGCCACGCCAGAAATTGCGTGTTGGAGCCTGTTTGGTGGTTCCGCTGACCCGTCACGCACTGCCCAGGCATCGCACACAAAAGCTGCCCTGCCAGCCCGAAGATTCCAAAGACAATTCGAAAGAATCAAGCAGCCAAACGGCACCAACGCCCCCGGCCATCTCTCCTAAGCCCCCATCGCAATCGGGCGTGATTCACTTGGTTCGCGGGGGAAGTACATTTCGCGGCCGGGTTCTTGACAGAAAAGGGCACCCGATTCCGTCGGCAGTAGAAAAAATCGACAGTCTATTATTCGATCGCCGGGCAGGCAGCACCCATTCCACCGACCTTGGATTGATTGCCAAGATAGCGCAAGTGAGCGACCATTTCGGAGGACGAAGGCTCATCGTGGTGAGCGGATATCGTCAAGAATCTTCGAATCCTTATACGACTCGCTCCAACCATGCGCTGGGACGGGCGATCGATTTTCGAATCGAGGGGGTGAGCAACGAGCAGCTTCGAGACTATTGTCATACGCTCACCGGAGTTGGGGTTGGGTACTATCCCAACAGCACATTCATTCATTTGGATGTTCGTTCGATCACCACCCACTGGACAGATGTATCCGGACCAGGTGAAGCTCCTCAATATACCACGGTGACAACCCCCACTCCCCCGCGAACCAAATCACGAAAACGACCTTGATCCCGGGTCATTTTCGACCGCATTTTCCAGCGCCCAATCTATTGAAATTATTGTGGTAATTCGTTGATTCGGGGATTGAGTTCGGTGTATCCCCATTGTCCAGGTCAAAATTGACCCATCTATTGGGCGGCAGCTTGACCTGGCTGCCATCGAAAAGCGCCCGGCGATAGGGAACGTCCGAGCAGATAGAGCGCAGCCGTAGGGTAACGGTCCAGAGTGGGCTCCGATGTTCCCGTGCGATGTACGGCAGCCCCTTGCCCTAGGGAAACCACGAGTTCACATCCCGACTTTCTCAAGGTTTGCGCCAAATGCGCCGCCGTACCCATGGTACGCCCCACCCATAACGTCTGCCGTGTAATACACATGGCCACATGTTCCGCCCCTTGCTCTTTTTCATCCAACAAGGGCAATCGCACGGCGCGTCCTGCCATGGTTTTTCCTTCTTCCACCAGCGAAATCTCCCCGGATTCACTAAGGATAAGCATGGCTCCGGGCCCCTTGGAGGAAGCCGAAGGGACAATCGCTGCAAGAGCTTGTTCGACTTCGGAGGTTTCAAGCGCCTCGCCCTCCGCTACCCAGCGGGCTTGCAACCGATTGAGACGGAATGCGGTGATTTGGACCGTCTTGCTCCCCTTGCCGCTTCGTCCCTCGAATACGGCTGGCACCCAAACCGGCGGCGGCTGACGGCCCTTGTCCGGAAGCATATTCACCCCTTCCCACGCGAAAAGGTTGAAATTCCGTAGGGTTAGATAAAAGAAGTCCTTGGGGGACCAGACGATAAATCTCTCCGGAAGTACTTCCATGCCGGGGTGCAACAACTTCGCCTGCTGGCGCTGCCGAGCGTCGATATACGCAAACGCCGTATGCCTCGGATTCATGTCCAGATGGATCGCGTAGGTACAACCTGCTTGAATCATCGCATATCCCAACGTCTCGCCCGTCACCTCCGGCCCCCACGCGTACACCATCTGCCCTGCCGATGTGAGGCAAAAACCCGACCGATGGGTCAACATGCCCGTCGTATGAAGGTGCCACCCCCATTGCTTTCGGTTGGAAGGATTGAGTTTCCCATCGTCGACCAACGGATCGAGATTTTGCCGAAACGACGTAAATTGTTCCGGAATATTCGTGGACAAGGGCCAGGTTCCAAACGCCGCCCGGCCATCTTCCGTCACCGCCACCGTGGCCGCCCCAGGCTGCGCCGGCAACAATACGCGTCGAGATACCATCATCCCATATTCGCCATGGGTGGTTTTGAACCCGCCGTTGAACGCTCCCACGGTACGATGCAATATTTCCGGTTCTCGGGGAATGCGTCCTTCTCCACGGGCTCCCGTAAGGGGTTTGGGGTCTTCGATGCCACCTTCGATACCGACTTGAATTTGACGAGCATCCATCGCGACCAACCACACCTTGGACCAAGGCCGTTTTGGGTCGGGTCGAACGTACGTTTGGAAAAAATAGGCAGGAGGCTGTTCGCCTCCCTGGACTTCGTTTTTTTGTAAGAAAGCAGCGTTTGGTTCACGCCACAGGCCTTCGTCTGGTTCCGGCGTTTTCCAAATCGAACGCAAGTTCTCCGGTGGCCAAGGAGCCACCGCGTATTGGCCGTTTCCCTCCACTTTTTTGGGTTGGGGCGGCGGTGGGGCCACAGGACCCGCCTGCTCTTCCCCTTCTTCCGTAGCACCAAAGGCATGATGCCCCGCTCGCTTCACCCGATCGCGGGCATCAAAAACATGATCTTCGAGCCAGGCTATGAATTCAGGCCCCGTAACCCCCCGGACCGTGTCCACCGCCCACAAAATCGGCGATTTCGCGAGTTGCGGCAGGCGCATCGACGATACCGGCAGTGATTCATTGGCTTTGGCCACCACTTCGCCGGTCGCCAGGGAAACCGAAAAGGCATTCGGAATCGAATCCGTCGAAACGTTCAGAACGTCCCGTCCAAAACTCATGGTGGCAGAAGAGGCTTGAAGGTTCGCGGACACCTCCGTGCGCCCAAGCCCATGCCAAGAACCCGTCGATTGCCAGTCCGAAACCAAGGCCAGCCAACGGCTCAATCGACTCTCGGCCTGGACCTCTTGCCCCTGCAAGTCCAGCACGGTGACCTGCTGAACAGCACCGAAAGCAACGGTCGCATAAGCGACGTATTGCCCCGCGGCCATGAGTCCCTGCTCGTCACCGAAAGGCGTATCGGTCAAGTTGACGACGCGAGACACGCCGATAGGGCGGCCTTCGTAGGTGACTCGAACAGCGGCACGATACAAGTCCCGCGGGCCATCGGGCTGAGTTTTGGCAAGAAACAACACGTTTCGCCCGAAGATAGCGTCGGAGAAGGCACCACGACTGGATTCCCATAAGAATTCGTGGGCCAGGACCTTGCCCTGAACCGACTCGCCCAGCACGTCGGCAACGCCGCGGAGAGTTGGGTCGGGCGGGGCCGGCAGACGAATACGGCTACCTAGCGCAGCCAGCGCCACGAGGGAGGCAACCCTTGCTTGCCATGGAATTCGCCAACAGAGCTTCACGTACCCCGTTGGCTAACGAAGGAGACCCTATTAAGTCAAATTCGTTGCAGATTTAGGATTCGTCCGCTTCGTTTCCCTCGGCGGAGGAAATAGGGGCTTGGTCGTTTTCGGCGGCGTCAACGTTCGGTTCCGCATCGGCCGTCGACGAATCGTCCTGTGCCACGAACGTGTCGGCCTCGGTGGGGGGCGGCACCAACGAAAGCAAGACTCGCGCACGGTCCGGACTGACGGGTTGTCGGCCTATGTTCAGGGCAAAGGAGGCACTTCGCTCGATGAACAAAGCGGATGTTTCTGCCAAAACTCCTCGGCGATGATAGATATTGTCTGCCAACCCCAGGCGAACGTGGCCTCCAAGACGCATGGCAGTCTCGGTAACACGTCGTTGATGACGACCAACGCCCGCCGCGAACCACAGAGCGCTTTTGGGAATCCGCTCCGAAACGAATTGGAGCATGGTTTCATGGGCACCGATGGCCCCCGGAACACCAAAAACGAATTGCAACCGCAAAGGAGCGGGCAACACTCTGTCGCGTCCGAGCAGCATGGCCTCTTCGAAATGGCCGAGTTCATAAGCTTCTGCCATGACCGGGATACCGCGCTCTCGTAGCCCCGTCGTAACCTCACGCACCACGGTTCGAGAAGTCTGCACGGTAGCATCCCCGAAGTTGAAGGATCCCAAAGAAGCGGTGAGGATATCCGCGCCGCAGTCCGCTAAGGCCAGAAAAGACGAGGCGTCCATGGTGCCCGGACGAATGGCGGAAACGACGATCACGGCTTGGGTAACGGCTCGAATCGCGGCAACGTAATCGGTCATACGCGAAGCGACGGTGCCTGCATCGGCGCTGGTATCGTCGACACCCAAGCAGATGATGCTGGCGCCGCTATCGACACAGCGCTTGGCCTCCGTAGCTGCTTGCTCCGGCGTGGCGGGGATATGCGGCGTGTGGTCTTTGGTCACGCCGCCTCCCAAGATGGAGGCAGCCAACATGACTTCCGGAGGGGTTTGGCGAGCGGGAGTGACGATGATACTGGGCGGCGGGGTGACAAGCACGCTCCCCGCGGGCAGGCGGGAAGAGTCTTTTCGGGTTCCCAGGGCAGCGAGAACGAGGCGCGGTCGACGCTGCTGGGCTTTGGGAACGACAGCGGTCCCTATCGCGCGGCAAACGAGAATCGGGGAAGCCAGCGCATCGGCCGCGGTAAGAGCCAGGTCCTCTCCGCGAGCATACGTGGCCACTTTTCGTGCTTCGAAGGCGAGTTGACGCGTGGTATTGCCGATTTTCGTCAGCACTCCCGTGGCTTCGATATAGTCGCCCACATAGACCGGCGCGAGCAGCTCCACCTGTTGCAAAGCCCGCAACGAGCCTTCGTCGCCATCGAGACGAATCATCAGCTCCGTGGCGGCGTCCGAAAACAGGGCCAGAATCCTGGCGGGGCTGACAGAGCCATTGGATTGGTTGGCGTCCGCTGCACTCATGCGGACGCGAAGGGTAACAGCAAGACCTACGGGGTTCATGGCGACCACCATAGCAAGGGCTAGGCGCTGATTGGAAGCCCCCGGTGGGATTCGCTGCATCGGTGATGGCGAAATGGTGCCGCGGGCCGGGAACTGTCAAGCAGCAGCGCAAGCGAAGAACGTTATCAGGGGGAAAATGCCATTCAGAAACGCTTCGAGCTTACTTTTTCCACGGCAGCAAGTGGGTGATGTACCATCTTCCCTGCCAAGAAATGACGGTATGGATTTTCACCGTATATAGCTTGCCCTCCAGACGATAGCGCAGTTTCGTGCCCCAAGAGCGATGGTATCCGATTTTGTTGGCTTCGTCTCCCGGTGGAACCCAAGCGGGTGGGGTTCCAGGCTCGATCGATTCGAAGGCGACGCCGGACCAGTCGCGGTGCCGCCGATGGAGTTTATGAATATCCTGTTCGTAGGCGCGGTACAGGTGTTTCCAATATCGGTCGGGTTCTTTGACGTCTTTGAGTGGGGTGAACGGCTCGCGGGGAAAAAAGAAATCATTCGCTTTGGAAACATCGTCGAAAACGATGGCATCGAGCAAAGCGCGACCTTGTGATTCGAGAAATTCTGAGGTGTGGGGGGGCTTGGTTTCGTTTTTCCCATCGATGACGGCCGCGCTGGAGGCAGCCGAAACGGCTGGGCTCGAAACCGCGGAGGACGGTGGCCCGGCCGAGGAGGCAAGCGCGCCGGTGGATGAGGAAGTAACCGGAAAGATTGGGTTTTCCTGGGCACTGGCAGAAGCCCTGGCGAGCCCGGTCGAAGGGGTCATCGTGGCGCCAGGCGGTTCTTTTCCCTCACAGGAAGCCGCGAGCAGGCTCACGAAAAGAAGGAAGATGACGCGGAGATGCACGATAAAATGGGGCTATTGGCGTTCTTTGATGACGAATTGGACGCGTCGATTTTTGGCGCGGTTGGCTGCGGTAACGTTGGGAGCGATGGGTCGTGTTTGACCATACCCGGTTGCTTCGAGACGACTTGCCTCGATGCCGTTTGCCACGAGCCAATCCTTGACCGCATTGGCGCGTCGCTCGCTCAATTCCTGGTTATGCTCGCGCGTGCCGGTGTTATCCGTATGCCCTTGGACTTCGACGAGTTTGATACTCGGATTGCGAGCGATGACGTCGGCGATTTCTTGCATCAGGCTGGTAGAGTCGCCTTTGATCACGGCCGAATCGGTTTCGAAGTTGATTTGTTTGCGGATGATGATTTGGGTTTGGGTGACGACGACGTTGGATTGTTTGGGCCGAGCGTTGAGATTGATGTTCACCTGAGCGTCTTTTCTCGGCTCGACATTCGCGGACTCGGTGCTCAGCAAGTACTTTTCGGCCTCGGTTTGGACCTTGACGGCACCGGGGACAACCCCGTCGAGTCGGAAGTTGCCGCTGCCATCGGTCGTTACACGATGTTCTTTTCCTTGTGCATCGGTCACGACGACGGAGGCATTGGCGACACCGGAGCTGGTTGCGGCGTCCATGACTCGCCCCACGATATTACCCATTCGCGGCAGGGCTTCGAGTTCGCATGTGATCTCGGTGATGATGGGTGCGGAAGAAGCGGTTGCCGAGGCATCCGCGCTGGGCGATGGGGGAACGCCGAACGGGTCTTGAGCAGATTGACGAGTTTCCACCTGCGCGGTGCATTGTCCGGGGTGATACCCTTCCGCGGTGATGGACAGGGTATAGGCACCGGGCTGCACACTTCTCGTTTCGAACACGCCTTCGGAACCGGTGGCAAAACCGCCGGCCATGCTTCCAGGCAATGTGATGATCGCGTTGGCGACGGGTGTCGTGGTTCCTTTTTCGAAGACTTTGCCACGGATGACGAATTGGGGAGGTGGAGCGAGTTGAACGACTTTTTCGACCTGCTGGGTTTTGACGATCGGTTCGGGCTCGGCCGTATCGAAAGCATATCCAAGCCCGAAATACAGAGTCCACGGCGCCTGCGGCGCGACTTCTTCGAGAAAGTCACTCGTGCCAGTCACGCCGATATCGAGAGCAGCCATCGGCGCAAAACCTTTGAGCACGGGATACCCCCGTGCTCCGATGGTCAACCGCGATGGCATGTAGGCGAAGGTCTGGTTTTCCCCAAGGCATGCGTCGTGGAACGCTCGTGTGGTGGCCTTGCCCTTGTGGCAAACGTAGTCCTGTCGGTTGAGGGGAAGATCCACGGTATAGGCGAGGAAGGGACGAATATACTCGAAGGTACCTTCGACTCCCAGGCCGATTTCCACGAAGTCGGTGCGGTTGATTCCCAAACCAAATCGCTCGATGCGTGTGATGGGCATGTTACCGCGGGCCTCTTCGGTATCGGCGACGACTTGCGCGCTATTGTCGAGGCGGTAGCCGAGGTTGCCGTATATCCGCATCGGGATAGCGTCTTCCATCGCGGCGAAGTCGACAGTGGATAGGGCGCGGAGGCGAAGTCCAGTTCCTTTCCCATCGAGTCCGACACCACCGGTTCCGTTGAGAAGGAGCAATTGCGCTTCTCCACCGAATCGGAAGAGTTTGTTGGGCTCGGCGGGTGTGAACGCTTTCAGACCGATGATGGAGTCTCCGAGCACCTGAAGCAGTTCGGGTCTCCCCTCGCTGTTGGAATTGGCAAACGAGCGGAAGGATGCAAACGCTTCGAGATAGGGAAGTGGTGTAACGGATAGGGATAGACTCGTACCGAAGTGCGTGGCGTCGTCTTCGGTGGCCTTTCCACAGGGCCTATCTTCCGTGCAAAGGAAGGAAGATGTCGTAAACCAATCCGCGAGAAGGGCGATACGGAAGGTGCCTTCCGCACCGCTTCCAGCATCGGAAATGCGCAACAAGCCGGTGGAACCATAAATGTTGTTATGCAATTTGAGAGACTGAAGACGCCATTGGTAAGCCTGTTCGTCGGACATGGGAGCCTTGGCGCCAGCGGAGCCGGAGCCGGAAGCATCGCCATCGAAGCCGGAAGCGAAGGACCAGCTTCCGGAAGCCGATGCGCCCGCGGAAGGAGCGGTTGCAGGCGCAGGTTGTGCTTGGGGTGCGGGAGCAGCAGGTTGCGCGGCAGTGGGCTCCGCGGGGGCTGGCTCCGACGAAGGGCTGCCGGGTGAGTAATAGGTTGGCGGGGTTTGCCCTTGCGCTTGCACGCTCCAACCCACGGCGAGAAGGACGGGAAGCCAAGAGGTGGCAGTTTTCATGGTCGTATGCATCGCTCCTCACATGCCCAATTCGGTTTGCGCCCCCAAAGAGGGACGGTACGGGTCGATGGGTCGCGGTTGTACCACTGTTTGGGACAGTTGCTCAAAGGAATCGTTTCTTCCGGTCAGGGCTCGATGACGTTTCTGGGCTCAGAAGGGGTCCTACGGACCATTTTCGATGGGCTTGTCCGAATCTGCATGGTTTGTGGCGGATCATGAGGGTTGTCGAGCCGACGGTTCAGGTCGGAGCGCATCTTTCGGGGCCGTGTAGTAAGATGGGGCAGAGGCTAATTCGTGAGCGCCGCGGTCATTCAGGTTCAACATCTTTCCAAGACATTTCGGCATGGTTTTTTTCGAAAACGGGTCGACGCTCTTCGGGGCGTGTCGTTCGAAGTCGGTCAAGGAAGCATATTCGGCTTTCTCGGCCCCAATGGCGCCGGCAAAACGACCGGCATCAAGATTCTAACCGGATTGATCACGGCTACCGATGGGCAAGCGTGGGTGCTGGGCAAGCGCGTGCCAGCGCCCGAAGCACGTCGTCGACTGGGGTTCCTTCCAGAAAATCCTTATGTTTATCCATATCTTACACCACTCGAGTTCGTGACGATGTGCGGTCGTCTTTCGGGAATGGGAGCCCAGGCCCTTCGCAAACGCACGGGGCAGGTGCTCGAACGGGTAGGAATCGCCTACGCGGCGGATCGTCCCGTGCAGCGGCTGTCCAAAGGCATGCTTCAACGAACGTGCCTGGCCGCCGCGCTGGTCCATGAACCGGACCTTCTCATTCTCGATGAACCGATGAGCGGGCTCGATCCGGTGGGGCGCAAAGAGGTGCGTGACATCATCCTCGAAGAACGGGCCCAGGGACGAACGGTGTTTTTCTCGAGCCATATTCTCAGCGATGTCGAGTCCATGTGCGATCAGGTAACGATCCTTCGAAAAGGTCAGGTCGTCGTCGAAGGCAAGATCGATGCGCTGCTGCATCGAGAAGGCCTGTTCACAGACATCTTGTTGGCGGGGGAGCCGGAAGCGTTGCAGCAACTTCATGGACGGCTCGAGGGGAAACATGGAGTCTTGGCGCGGCCTCCGGAAGCGGTGCTGCGCGTGGAAGCCAAAGGCGACGAGGCGGTTGCCTCCGTGCTTTCAGCAGCTTTGGAAGGGAAGGTCCGGGTGGTGGAGGTGGCGCCGCGAAGAGAGACCCTGGAAGAGCTGTTTGTGAAGCGAGCGTTTTCCGAGGAATCAGAGACGACCCAGGCGGAGACCGCGGCATCATCGTGATCGATTATCCATAAATGGATAGACAGAAATCAACCCTCCTCAGGTTCGTTTCCCACCTTGCCCACCAGGCAAAAAGCGTTCGCGCCAACCAGCAGGGGCCCGGGCGCGCCGCGATTTCGACATCTTCACCCACCACCACCGAAGGACATCGAGTTCACAGCAGCTTGGCTCCATGCACGGCAGCCAACCCCTGCGACTCGATCCACCCCGAAATATGCCTTCCTGGCAAGCCCACCTCTCGCCAATGGCTTCTTCACCTTTTGCCTGAAAACATCACCCCGTTCCAAGGGCAAGGACGGTCATGGAAAGGCAGTTGTTGACAGCAGCGTTCTCGCAAGGAACATTTCGTCCGTGGCCAATAAGCCTGTTGCGCTGGTGCTACATGGTCTGCTGAGCCTATCATCCTGTAGGCTTGGAGAACCATTGGATGGTTTTTTGGGGGGCGACGATTCATCCATCGATGCAGCCTATGCCAGCGGAGGCTCGGACAGTGGTTCCGACGGTTCGGACGGTGGTTTCGGGGGTTCGGACGGTGGTTTCGACGGTAACGTGGGGGCTGCCGCAGGCTCGGGTGGCGACGATGGCGGAGGAACGTCGGGTGGCGGAGCAGCCGGTTCCGGCGGAAAAGAAACGGCCGGCTCCGGCGGCCTTGGAGGCTTGGCAGGCACCGGCGGCGGTTCCAACATGGTCTATGGCATGATCTATCAAGCCGATTTCCACACGGATTTCATCCTCGATTTCAATAGACTGCTGGACGACCAATACGTGCAAGACCATGAAAACGGTGTCCAACAGGGCCCCGCTTTCTTGGGCGTCTATACCACCGCCTACGCACCGATTCCTCCCGCGGGACAGTTCACCCGGGCGTTCGCTACCCACGCACTCTCCGAAGGCTTGGATGTCATACAGCAAACCATCACCGACACGCAGAAGTATGCCTCTCCCGCTGTTGCCGTGCTGTTTTCATCACCCGTGGTGACAAGCGGCCCCATCGTCCTGGGCCCCACGCGACAGGCCCCAGCGCAACTATTCGTCATGGATGTTTCTGATAATTTTTTCGTTTTCTGCGTGGCTGCCATCGGCCTCGGGCTGATCGAGGTGACCCATGCGATCAACACAGAGGCCGCGGACGGAGGCGAACTCGAATTCAACGGCTCCAACATCACTTTGTACCATCCGTCCAACACTCCCTTCGGCGACATCCGAGCCGAGATCAAGAAACAATTCTCGGTCTGTTCTTTCCAATGACCGGCCAGAACACCCCCAGATCACCCGCGTCGAGGTGCTGCCGCCGCTCGTTTATCACCATGCATGGCATGCATGGACCCCCTGCCCGTGAATTGTATACGGATACGGATAGCGATGCCGTCCATCGTCCGAGCGGCTCGTCCAGCCTTGGAAGACCCGGATTGCGCCGCACAACCGCCCAGCCCCACGCCAGAACAGGCGCCCCCCCGAAACCCCAACCCAAGCCCCCCCTACTGACAACCCGGCCAAAGACCGATGCCATACGATGGGGCAACGCCCGGAGCATA
Organism: Deltaproteobacteria bacterium ADurb.Bin207; assembly: GCA_002070115.1. Lineage (GTDB taxonomy): Bacteria > Myxococcota_A > Polyangia > Polyangiales > Polyangiaceae > MWCO01. The sequence goes on along the minus strand of MWCO01000046.1, from coordinate 1,446 downwards.
CTTCTGGGGCCGAACGAGGAGGGACTTGCTAATATAGCAATATTTTCAATATGTTATGGAAATACGGAAACCGGTTTCAAGGGGCCGGAGCCATCGGAGGCATCACCAGGCATTCCCCTTCGATGACGGTGTTACCCGCGACGGTGCAAACGGTATCGAGGGTGACGCGATTTTTCTCCGTATTGATTTCCCGAACGGTCACGGTGGCGGTGACGGTATCCCCTATTTTGACAGGGGCTTTGAAACGCAGGGTTTGTGACAGGTAGATGGTGCCCGGTCCGGGTAGTTTGTTGGCCAAGGTCGCCGAGATGAATCCGGCAGACAGCAGGCCGTGGGCAATGCGGGTGCCAAACTTGGTGGTCTTGCAGTATTGCTCATCGAGATGGGCGGGATTGACGTCAGTGGAAATACCGGAAAACAAGATGACATCCGTCTCGGTGACGGTTTTGGAGGTACTGGCCGACATGCCCGGCTTCAGTTGATCGATGGTATAGGCCATGGGAGACTCCTGCGCAGGTTCGACGCGAGTGCAGGACTACCACAGGTCGAACCCATCGGTCTGGCTTTCGAAGCCAGGTCCCGGCCGAATTCGCGATGGGCAATCACTGCCGACGCCGAGAGGAACGCTGTCCCCGCTCGCCGAGGATTCGCTGCACGGAGCTTCGACTGATCTTCACCGCGGTTTTTCGCTCCAGCTCGTCGGCAATTTGCTCTTGCGACCAGGTGGTCCTTCGCGAATCGCTGTCATATTCAGGGCGACTGCTAGCGATGTTGATCACCTCGCGACGGGTTTGCTGGCTGATGACGGGCGGTCGTCCGGGGCGTTCTCGCTCGTACAGCGATTCGAGTTGCGGAGCAGCTTGCCAGCGGCCACGCCATTTGCGCACCCACCGGTCGCTCACGCCCAGAGCATCGGCAATATCCACGGGCCGGTGGCCCTGCTGTATCATCAAAATCGCCTTGATCCGCCGCACGAGCCCGGCGGGCGCCGTCCTTTGGTTCACGGTTTTCTCGAGCCGACGACGTTCCTGGTCGCTGATCTGGATAGCCCTCATGCCTGTTCACTATAGGCAAGTGGCAATCCATGTCCACGATATTCGGAATGAACTTCCGGTCCCGGATATTAGGGAAGGTTATGCGATCGTGGTTGGATAGCTGATAATCGTCAATTATTATGGGTAGATACGCCCGGTTTACCTCGAATCCGCCTCTCATGACTCCACGGTAGGCTGTCAAAATAACTCAATATGATTCCGCAGGGTTGGCGAAGGCACGGCGCAACAACGCCATAGCTAGCGCCAGTGTTTCGTATTCGTCGTGGACAATGGGGGAAGGCTTACCTGTCTTTGTCATTCACCGACCATCCCATTGAACGTAGATTTCGCAAACGGGAGAGGAACAAGCGCCAGATTACGTTGTAATCGACAATATATGTAATAATTGGAT
>MWCO01000045.1 GCA_002070115.1 Deltaproteobacteria bacterium ADurb.Bin207 | reverse complement strand
CAAGATGACGAGCGCACCGGCGAAAAGCGTCAGGATGTGCGTCTCGAACCAAGGCATTCCATCGGTGATCCACGCGATACGTGCGACCACACCGTCGCCGTAGTCACCGTCGGCTGGCAGGTGGCCCGAGTCGATGAGCCGACGAACGATGCGCTCGACTTCATAGCAATCGCCCCAGGTGTATTCTCCGCCAAGATGCACGAGCTGTCCGGTGCGCTGGTCGATGCACCAGAGCCGCAAACCGTTCGCCATCTTCCACGCGGCGCTCCACGTGTCATCGACGTATCGTCGCAGAGCGTGAGCATCGCACGACGCGTAGATGATCGGACGGCCCGTTTCGGCATCCCGCGTCGCACGCGTACGCAGAATCTCTCGAATCTGTTGAACGGGACGGTAAACCCACCGCCAATCCACTATCGAGCCCACGGCGGCCATGTGCGAGGCGATGGTGGTGTCTTCCAGCGAGACGGCACCATGGGTGAAGAACGTCAGCGCCTGCTGAGCGGCGCGGAAAGGATGCTCGCTGCCGAGCCGAGCCTCCCATTCCAAGCATAGTTGCGACGAGCGGCAGTGCTGATGCAACGGGAACAGCGTTCTGGCTGGGGCTCTGGTTGTCGTGGTGACCGTCCCGTTCCGATCGCGGTACGCGAAGAGCGGGAAGCGGACAGCACCAAAGGTCGTCGTAAAGGTGTACCAGTAGTCACGGTCGAGCCGCGGTGAGACCTGGGAGCCGTCCAGGCCTCGAGCCTGAATTTCCTGCTCCGTGGCACGGCGCGCCTGCATCGCGAACAGGGCTGTGAGAAGCAGACGTCCGAACTCGAGCAGCACCTTCCACACGTCCGACTCGAGAACCCGCTCTGAGGCACCAGCCTGCGCTGACTCGAAGAGCTGCTCGACCTGCGGAAGCAAGCTTTCGAGCAATTTAGACTTGACGACGCTGGGGGCGTATGAGAACAGAGAATCCGTGGTGGTCATGTGCGGACTTCCTTGCTGGGAATGGCCGTACATACCACTCTATCCGTCGCCAGCGTAGCGCAGATGAGCAGATGCCGTTCGTGCAAGAGGGGGCGAGCCGACACGGGGCGGATGGGCACGCGAATCATCTCGCCGCCATGATGTGGCAGTGGCGGCGACCCGACGAGATGGCGCTATCACGTAAACCCCTCAGCAACGGCTCAAAGACCGGTTTGCTTGAGCGTCAGTTTGACCGGGTGATCAATCACGCCCATCAGCACCCCTTGCAAGGGACCGAACGGCTGCAAAGTCGAAAACAATCTGATCAAATGCGATATTTCCGGCAATGCGGCAGGCGATCCCTGTAGCAGTGGCGATGAAGGGGATACGGCTTGTGGTGTCGATGGCAAATCACAGATCTCGTGTCACTCCGGCAAATACGAGGTGGCTCTTTGCCGCGGCCCCGATGGCTGCAAGACCCAAGGCAACACATCGATTTGTGACCTTTCCATCGCGGAAGAGGGACAAGAATGCAAAGGTCCAGGAGCCATCAATACCTATGCCTGCTCTGTCGATGGCAGCAAAGTGCTGAAATGCACGAATGGGCAGTTCAATATGTCGGGTTATTGTCGGGGAAAGAAGTGCGAGGTCAAGGATGGCAAGGTTGGCTGCCCCGATCCCATCGCCCTCGTCAACGATCCCTGTGATACTTCTTCCCTCGGTTCCTACGCCTGCGCCGTCGATGGATCCGCTTTGCTCGTATGCCGGGGGAGTAAGTGGATCGTCGACGAAAAATGCAGAGGCAAGACCAAGTGCAAAGAACAAAACAATCAAGTGGGATGCATGTAAGGAGCGGAATTCGGTTTCACTCCCCTGCCCCGTATTCGAGCAACGATACGATCGGAACGTCCCCGAGTTTTTCACGCCCTTTCAGAAACGACAGTTCCACCACAAAGGCATAGAGCTTCACCTTTGCCCCCTGATTGCCCACGAGTTGCGCTGTCGCCGCGGCGGTGCCTCCTGTCGCCAACAAATCATCGACGATAGCCACCCCCATCCCCTTGCGGAGAGCATCTTTATGCATTTCCAAGGTATTGGAGCCATATTCGAGGGTGTAGGAAACTCGATCGACAGCGGCAGGCAGCTTGCCGGGCTTGCGTACGGGGACGAAACCGATTCCGAGACGACTGGCGAGCGCGGCACCAAAAATGAACCCTCGGGATTCGATCCCGACCACGGCATCGATGCCGCCTGCCCACATCGATTCCGCAAGGGCGTCGAGCACGATTTGAAAGGCTTTGGCGTCCCCCAGCAACGGTGAAATATCTTTGAACAGTATGCCAGGCTCAGGAAAGTCAGGCACATTGCGAATCAAGCCGTCCACGTACTGCCTGCGCCCACTTCCGTGCCACAAATCCTGATACTTATCGCTCATCGTTCGCTCCTTTGCTCCGCTTGCCACGCACGAATCATCCTGTCGATGATGTCATCTCCCCGAGAATCGAAAGGGGTGAGAGGCAGATTCGTCACGCCAATGGCTCCTTCATGCAAAGCCCGCGTATCGGTTCCTGGCGTGCATTCATCCTTCATCACACCCGCTCCACCGATCCAAAAATACTCACGCCCTCGAGGGCTTCGTCGAAACTCGATTCCTTCGCCATATACACGTCTTCCGAGCCGGGTGTGGCGAAGCTCCCACGAACCGCGGGCAGGAATATTGACATTGAGGACCACGGGTTCGGCTCGATCGAAGATTTGCAAGAAATGCCAAGCAAGTCGCGAGCTTAGATGCGCGGCACGCTTTCCATCGGCTCCCGGCTCCGCGGATACGGCCATTCCCGGTACCCCCCGCATCGCGGCTTCCCTCGCTCCCGCCACGGTTCCCGAATAGTAGGTATCGAGACCTAGATTCAGCCCCGCGTTCAAGCCCGAAACCACGAGATCCGGAATACGAGGTGACACGCGCTCGCCCCCCAACAGCCCAAGGTACACACAGTCCGCTGGCGTCCCATCGACCCAATAGCGATGCGGCCCCAGCTTTTTTCTCTGCAGGGGCCTTCCCAACGTAAGTTGGTGAGAACAGGCGCTTTTTTCATGAGACGGCGCGATCACCAACACAGTCGCCCACGCCTCCAGCGCCGCAACCATGGCCTCTAGACCGGGTGCTCCATACCCATCATCGTTGGTCACGAGCAAAAGAGGGCGCGCATCGTCATCCATCATGAAAACATCATTCCCATGGCTCATACCGCAGGCGTCTCATTCGAACGTGGGCTCACCGCCAGCCATGGCATCCTGCAGCATGGCGTCGGTCCCCATCGCCAGCGGAGTGGGGATTTCTGTTGCATCGAATAGCCGCGCTTCCCGAACTTCAAGACGATTGACCGGTTCGAGATGGGAGGCGTCGACAGTCACCTCGACCGCAATGGTCACGGCATGAAAACGCATATCCCGGTCAGGACGGCTATAGACCCCGACCAATCTTCCGACGCGCAGCACCTTGGCACCTGATTCCTCTTGCACCTCTCGAAACAGCGCGTCGCGCAAGGTTTCCCCCCACTCCAGGGTACCTCCAGGCATGGTCCAGGTACCGGTATCGGCGCGACGAATCAGCAAATATTTCCCTTGGTTATCGCGCGCGATGGCGAGCACGCCAACGACGGGATGCCGAAGGATATGTCGTCCCATTTCTCGTAGAATCGTTAGCGCGGATCGAGGCAATAGCGCGAGGGGCGCCCACTTCATGAATGCATTCCTATGATCAATTCCCGTGGGGAAGCAGCTTGAAAATGATTTCGTAGCACGTCCGCCGTCGTTCGTCCTGCCTCACCCAAGACGAGCCTGAATTTGCTTGGCCTGGTCCACCATCTCGAGCAGCGTCTCACGAATCGGTTTGATTTCTTTGATCAGACCGACCGCCTGGGAACAGGAGATGGTTCCCGCTTGCAGGTCTCCGGTTTCGAACATTCGCTTTGCCGCGGCTCCCGATACATAGGGATATAGCGCTTCGATCCCTCCGCCCTTGGCTTCAATCTCCTGCGCTTTTTTCGCGGGTTCGTTCATCCATACCCGATGGGCAAATCCCACCGAACGCATCACCACATCCGTATCCAACTCCGTCGCATCGACAAGGGCTTGCTTCAATCGCGGATGGATCGGGCTCTCTTCGGTGAGAAGCAAGCGCGTTCCCACGATCGCCCCCGAGGCACCGAGCGACAGGACCGCCAGCAACGTTCGACCATCCACCACTCCCCCTCCACCAATGACCGGAATGCTCACGGCATCGACCGTGGAAGGAACGAGCACGAGAGTGCCAATGTTGAGGTTTCCCGTAGCGCCACCATTTTCGTAGCCCACCACGGTCACGGCATCCGCTCCCATGCTTTCGGCTTTTTTGGCGTAGCGAACGCCTACGCATTTGTGCATCCAAATCATTCCGGCCGACTTGATGCGCGCCACCAAATCCTCGGGCGGCGAGAAACCGGAAGTCTCCACGATCTTGACCCCCTCCTCCCCCATAATGTCTAAATATTTGAAATTATTTAGTTTTTTCATCATGGGAAAGAGATTGATGTTGACACCGAACGGCCGGTCGGTGGCATCGCGAACCGCTTTGAGATCATTTCGAAACGTGTTTTCATCGCGGTAGATGGCGGAAGCGATGATGCCGAGAGCCCCTGCCTTCGAGATCGCGGAAACGAAGGGAGCGGTAGATAGGTCCATCATCGTACCGCCGATGATGGGCAGTTCGATCCCCAGAAGCTGCTGGAGTTTCGTTGGAAACATGGCTGACTCCTATGCTCGTGGAGCGGTTGAAAAAAGCGTCTGCAAGTTCCCCGGCACCGTACGGAACGCCGCCGCTCGAAGCAATGGGCAATGAGCGCTTCGCGTCAGGGCTTTAGCAGTGAATGAAATACGCTGCGACGAAAGGTAAGTTCGACTCCTGGGGCGAAGTCGGGCATGGTGAAGGAGTCTTCGGATTCGCCGAAGACCACCCGTTTTGGGACACGCGATTTCTCCAAAGGTAGCAACAATACCGCCTTATCGGTGTCCTGGGCTTCCACCCCCAACACGTCGACCCCGCCATCTTCGAGGCAATCGAAGGCAATTTTTTGATTGTCGAGTTCCAAGCGGCACCGCTGTAGCGATGCTCTCAAGAGATAGGATAGTTGGCTGCTTTTACTTCCGTCGACGTTCGAGACGGTCCATTGTCCCTGGAGGCGTCGTTGTGCGTGCTTTACGAAGGGCGAGCGGGGAGGTTTGCAGGCTTCGAGGGCTTGGAGGGAAGAGGCTTGGAGCAGGCAGGCTCGATAGCTTTCGGGCAGCGGCGTGCCTACACATTGTTTGGGGTCGAAGGTGCGGATCAACGAGTCTCGAAGTCCGACCAGATTGAGGGCGTTCGGATCGACGGAAACGGATTCCACGGCGGTCAACAGCCTTCTACAATCCCCTTCGGTGGCGCGGGGAGCAGCGGACCAGGTTGCGATTTCGTCACCTAGGAAGACGGCGAGCGCGTCAATGGGAATTGGGGTTCCCAGGGCCATGGCCTCGAGAACAGCCCGCATGGCTTTCTCCTCCGGATCCTCGTTTTGCATGGCCTCGCGAACGAGTTTTTGCTCTTCAGGATCGAGTTTCGCACTCAGTTCCCAACGCACGGCAGCGCCAGTTTTCGACACACGAGAATGCCTCAAGGCTCGCAACCACGCATCCGACGCCGCGGCCCACAACCGCTGTTGCGTCGTGGTTCGAGAATCCGTCAAAGAGCGAATCAGCATCGATTCATTGTCCACGAGCAAGGAAAGCCAGTCTCTTCGCAAATCGAGCAGTTCGTCTTCGATCCATCGTCCGGCCTCACGGCTTCGGGCGAGTAGAACGGAAGACCAATGCACGCGTTGTGCGGTGGTGAGCGATTCGCGTTCGATGAGGATTCCGCGTGTTTTCAATACCGCATCGTCCAGACGCGTTTTCGCGGCTCGGGGAAAGCACGCATTCATGAAGGATTCTTTGTCTTTTCGAGGGGCAACGATTTCGCAAAGTCCATCCCAGGGGATCGTCGATGGTCGAACCAAACGTGTTCGGCTGGGGGCGTTGCTTGCATGCTCGGCGAGTTCCGCGAGCGTGTCTTGATTCGAGCTTGATTCGTGATGGGCAGAAGTGATGGCGGCAGCGAACGCTTCTACATCCCCAAAAGAGCCAAAAAACGAGGTTTGTCCATAGGTTAGCCCGGCGAGGCCCAACGGCTGGCAGGCGTTTTCATCCTTGTCTTGTTTTTGGCAGAAGCCTGTCAAGCCGCTGAAGGTATGTGCCCTTCGACCTTGGACCTCGGGCATGATGTGTTGATCCATCCTCAGCCCCACGACGACCGCAGAATCCTTGCCGTGTTCGAAAACGATGGTGGTTTGTCGTGGGCTCAGCAGGTGGGAGCGAAGGTTATCGCCGCAGCGCATGGCATCCCACCATTCGCGTTGTGCCGAGAGCATGACCACGCCAAGATCATGCATTTTGGATAGGGATTCGCCCTTTGCGGAGCGCAAACGCTTTTCGATATCGATACCTCCACACACATGGCGAGCCAACCACGCACTGACATATGCGTTGGGCACTTCGGTCATTTCGATCATGTCATCGCGGATGGCAGACTCGATCACGGCCACGGTAGAGCGTGGGAAATGCTCGGCACGAGGGTTTATCGCTGCGTCAGAAGGGCGTGGACCGATGAAACGAAAACTCAACCAACATGCGCCAGTCACGGCAAGCAATGCCAACAAGACAAGGGCTCCTTGCGCCACGCTTCGATCGGCTTTGGCGCTCTTGGAGACGGGCATCCTTTGTCCGGGAGTGGTGAGGTCAGGATCGTTGAGTTGGACGCGAGACACCTCTTCCACCAAAGATAATTCGGCCGTGGAAATGGATTTGCGAACCAGGGCTTTGTCCCGCGTGATGGCCGCATCAATCAGTTTTTTGGCCGAAAGCCAGTTATCGGAACCGTGTCGAGCGACTTTGGCTGCCGCATCGAGTTTGCCAGCCTCGATCCCCCTTCGTACTTGATCCAAACTGACGGGCCCAACCTCCTCTTTGCTGTCTCCATCCGCAGAACGAACACGCCATACTTTTTCTGTCCAGATATCGTCGTCATCCACCGCGTATTTCGACATGACAATCAGTGACTTTCATGACGAGTAGCACAGCATGTCAAGGGATAACTCGGTACAGACACAAGACCGTTCGCGCGGCATTCGCGGTTCAGGGTTTTCGTCGCCCCATGCTCACGGCAAACTTGATGAGCCAGCCCAAAGCCAACAAGGCGACGGCTCGGAAGGTTTCTTGCCAGGTGGCTCCTGTCAGCACAACGAGGGAAGCTGCCAAGGCCACCACACCCACGACGAGATCTTTCCTTCCCAGGCCCCACTGACCTTTTGCGCCCATCCACAGCAAGGAAGCGGATGTGCTTCCGTATTGGGCCAGCACCGCAATGCTCGACATCGCAAAAAGCTGTTCCAAGCGCCCTACTTGCACGAAAAGCAGCACCAGGCACGAAGTGAGGATCAACGCTCGTCGAGGCACCCCTCGTTCGTTGGTCACGCCGAACCAGGTCCCCAAGCCATCGCTACGCCCGAGGGCGGACAAGTATCGCGGTGACATGGCGATCATGCCGAGGGCAATCCCCAAGGCGGAGATGCTGGTACCTACCATGACGGTCCCGGCGAGACAGGGTCCTCCGAGCGCTCTTGCTGCCTCGACCAAGGGAGCTTTGCTGGCATGAAGTTCCGGAATGGCTTGGACACAAGCGAGATGAAGGCCGAAGTACAACACGCCAGCGAAGGAGAGAGAGAGTATCGTGGCCGTAGCCATGAAGGGGCGAGAGCGCACCGAACTAGCTGGAACTGCAATAATTTCAAAGCCTTGCAGCGAGAACAGGACGATCAGGCCGCTGCGCAACAGTGTGGAAGGCTGCACATTCGCGTCGGATAAAGAAAACGATGCATGATGGGCGACGGGCGCTGCCATCCACACGACGAGCAAGGCCAGCAGGGGAGCGAGCTTTGCCACCGTCATCGTTGTCCAAGCCCATGCCGTGATACGCAACCCGCCAAAGACGATCGCGGACAGGACGAGAACGGTAGCGGTTGCGACCATGCGTTGGGCGTCGGCCGTGAGATAGCTGGTGCAGATGGCCTCGGAAAGGCCGCGGATCACGGCGGAGGTGCTCAGCACGGCGGAGCTGAAGGTCAGCCATCCGACCATGAAAGCGGCGTCAGGACCGAAGGCCGCCCGGGCAAAGACGTACGGTCCTCCGTCTTCGTCGAAGATCGGTCCCAAACGGCTGAAACACAAGGCAATGGGAATGCAAAACAGGGTGGTGAGAGCATAGACGCTGGCTCCCCAGACACCTGGGATATAGGAGGATACGGTGGAAGGGATGAAGAAGATGCCAACGCCCACAATCCCGTTGATGCCGAGCGCGAGCAGCGCGATCGGACCCAAGGGGCGGTAACGGCGTTGATCCATCGCTACACGATGATATCTCGGAAACGATTTCGAATGAGCATCGCGGCGGCATCGGCGGCGCATTGATCACAATAGCCTTGTTGCTGTGCGAGAGCGTCGAGGGCGTCGCGGACTTCCTTTTTTCGCTCCTCGGAAAGCATAGTGCCATCGTGACGAATGCATTCCACGATGTCGCGACACAGTTCGGCGATGGGTTTGCGAAGCTTGGCGTAAACGGTTTCCCGAACGTTTTTTAGCTGGTCGGCAAAGACCAACAGATGATCGAGAGGCTCTTTTGGATGGTCCAAAGACCACGCAGCCAGCCTACTCAGCATCCCCCGACGATTCTCTTCTCGATTTTCGTCCCATCCCAGAAGGGACTCCATTTCTTCCATGAGGTTGGTATCCGGATTCGTATCCTCGCCTGTGATGCGGTTGCGGATACGCTCGCCCTTGCTCCAGGCGGATACGTTTTCGATGTAGCGTTGGAAAAGGCTGGCGTATTGTTTTTCATCCACCAAACCGCTGGCGGTTCGGAATTCTTCCTCCCAGGTATCGTGCAAACGGTCGAGCAGCAGTTTTCGAAACGCGGCGTGGTCATGATAGCCGCCTTCTTGCGGGGATTCTTGGAGCCAAGCGAATTGCGAGATGCGTTCACAGAGTTTGTCGAGTTCTTCGAGTACGGCGAGAGGTGATAGGCATTGGTAGTGGGGATGCTGAGCTGCATCGAGCAATACGGTTTGCACTTCCCGCGGGCTTGCGCCGATCATACCTTCGTACAACGAGCGCGATTGCCCTTCCGCCAGAATCGATGGGATATTGGAGCGAAGGGTTTTTCGCTGGTCGAGGTTCAATCGATTGGGAATGAGGCCGCAAGCAAAGAGATCGGCTTTTTCGAGGGCGGATAGAGAGGACGCAAGTTCGCGAAGGGCTTGATCATATTTATCCGGATCCGGCTTCATCATCCGGGTGAGAACGGCGAACGTTGCGGCGACGAGCGTCGCGTGAGGCGCGACATGGCATTGCACTTGCGCTGCCACCTGGTTGTCGTAGATCCTCTTCTCCGCGAGGTAATCGAGGAGATAACCGGTGCGAATGAGTTCCATTCGACCACGGAAGCTTGGGAACTCGGGGTGTTCCCGGAAAGCGGCGAGGTGAATTTCGTTGGCGCTTCCGATCATGACGCAATTGAGCATGAGGTTTTGACGTTGTAGCGCCACCTCTCCCGCTTCCACGGAAAGCTGGAGATATTTGTACGTATCCAGAGGACGCTTGAGCAGGTCGCTGAACTCGAGTAGCCCTCCAGCAGCATCGACGAGTTCTCCGAAGGCCTCGTACAGAGTCGTTGCTTGTAAGGCCACGGGCAATGCGGCCAGGGAAAGATCCGCGGTTACTTGCCGTTCTCCGGCATCGACCGACATCTGCGGTCCCAAGGTCACGGCGCCCACGCGATAGCGACGTGAAATGAAGTAGCGTTCCACTTGAACGTGTCGAAGCACCTCGGAAAGCGATCCTTTGTACTTGGACAAAAGGGCTTCGAATACCTGACGATTTTTGTGGGCTAGTTCTCCGTTGACGAGCCAATCGGGAGGACGGTCCTCGCGATTGGAGGAAGCCCATAGTTCGTTGAGCAGCATTCGGCGATCGGCGACGGGAATGAGAAAGATTGGATGATCGCGCACTTCGATGAGCAAACGCGCATCCAAGTCTTCATCCGCCCAATGCGCGTAGGAAGCCTCATCGGTTACGCGGTGACCATCTTTGCTGGTCTCTCGAAACCCCAACGGACCCCGAGACCGCTTCTCATTGGGAAACACCCAATGAAAGCGATACAGCGCTCCCTCTTCTTTGAGACTGTAGTCTTCGAGGGCTTTCATGATGCAGGCGGCCACGGTGCTTTTCGAGCTTCCATTCGGACCGTGCAGCAGCATGACCCGATTGGCGCGGCCTCCCCGCACGAAGTTGGCAAGGACGCGGTACACTTCCGCTTGTACGTCTTCTTGTCCGACAAGGGCAAAACGATGGGCTTCGGGGCCCGATTCCCAGGGAAGATCGAAGAGTTTCCATCGTGTGAGAGCACCGGTGGGCCGAATCACCGACTCGGTGCCGTAGTGGTCGAACATATCCTTGAGATACATCGCCGCATCACGCCCATATCGTCTTGGATCGGAGGAAAACAGGTCGAGATACTCGGAAAACGACAGTTGCAGTCGACCGTGATGAAAGCGTTCCTCGAAGGAAGCCGCAATGCGATCCATGTGATGTTTGCAGCGCTGAATTCGATCCTCTTGGCTCATCGCTGACAGGGTATCACTTTTGGAACGATGGTTGATGGGGTTGTGGAAAGCCTGTCCCCTGCGCGTTATCCTTTCAGTGCCATTTGCATGACGTAAGCGCGCAAGTCCTGAAACGCAGCTTTCTGCCATCGACTGTGCCTCGAGCTACGAACGCCTTTCCAATCCCACGCCCGGTCCCTAAAAAGCCTAAATATTTTCAATAGTTATCAGCAATTGGACGATATTCGGCAACGCGACATGCTCACGGTCGAAAATGGGACAAGGCATGGCATTGCGTCGTGAAAGCGGGTTCGTTTCGAGGCTGCCCTCTCCTCATGCATCTTCCTGATGACGCGTCGTGCCAAACGTCCTAGGCTTCGCGCCGATGCATCCGCGAATCCGCAAACTGCGAACCATCGCCACATTCGGACAGGTGTGGGCCTCAGGGTTCACGATGCGGCTTGGACTCCGAGCCAAGCGTGATCGAATGCTTCGTCCACGCATTTCAGGAGTCGTTCCAGCATTTTCGGAAGCGGAGATCGAGCGCTATATTTTGAGTACGGGCGGAGCGCTTGACGAGTATCGCGACTCGGATGGCTCTTTGCTCATTCCGCCTACTTATTTTGCGACCTGGGGGCTAGCGGAACTTGGCAAAGCCCTGCTGGCTTCGTGCCTACCGCTGAACTTTTCGCGTGTTGTTCACGCTTCGAGCCGCGTTCGAGTCCATCGCTTGCAGAAAGTGAATGAGCCTGCCCGTTTCTCCGCCACCGTGGAGACCGTGGTGCGTACGGGGAAAAAGGTGCGTATCGAGCAGCAGCTCACCACCATGACCCCAGAAGCGCAACCGCTTGCCGAACATACCGTTGCCTTGGTCATCCCTGACGGACGATCGAAACGGCGCACGGAGCAAAGCGCCGACATCGTGCCCGTCGATTCGACATTGTTGTCCGCCATCCGCTTACCCCCCCATGAGGGCTGGCGCTACGCGCGTCTTTCCGGTGACTTCAATCCCATCCATTGGGCATCTCCGATTGCGAAACTCCTCGGCTGGCGAGGGCCCATTGCGCATGGTTTCGACCTGATGGCACGAACGTGTCATGCGAGCGTGCGTCATCTTGCCCAAGGCGATGCACGAAAACTTCGCAAACTCGACGTTACTTTTCGTCGTCCTGTTCACCTTCCCGCGGAGCTTCACCTGTTCGCGGGACAGGCAACCGCGATGGGGCAAACGAAGCGAGTATTGCTTTGGGTGGGGGCGGAGCAAGAGGCTCCAGCGAAAATCACCGGCCATGTGGAGGTGGATGGGTAATGGCCCTTCGTAGCCTTCTCATGGTGGGTTGTGCTTATTTCATGCCGCGGTGCGTAAACACCAAAATACTTCGGAACGAAATGGGGCAAGAACGATTTTTCAAGTGGTCTTGCTCTGCTCACGAGACAGGAGATCCAATCAGATGAGCGCCAACTACTTCCTGGACAACAAGGACCTGCGATTCCAGTTCGAACACGGCATTGACTGGAAAGAGATCGTAGAGCTTACGGAAGCCGGCTTCAAGCTGCCCGATGGTCATGCCAGCCTCGAAGATGCCAAGGAATTCTACGCGATGGTGATGGAATCCGTGGGCGAGTTCGCGGGTGATTTCATTGCACCACGCGCGTTGAAAATCGATACGCAGGGCAATCATCTCGTCGATGGCAAGGTGGTCAGCGGTGAGGCTCTCGTGGAAGTGTACGAAGGGCTGCGAGATCGCGAGTTGCTTGGCATGCCGATACCGCGCGAGTTGGGAGGGTCGAACTGCCCGATGTGCGTATTTTTCGCCACGGGGGAGGTACTCGGACGGGCTGATGTTTCGGTAATGACGCATTTTGGTTTTCATGGCGGTATCGGGTTGGCGCTGTTGATGTACGCGGCCCACGAGGGAAGTCTTCAGGTCGAGAACGGACAAGTGACTCAGACGCGGTGGGACGACGTGATTCGCGAGATTGCCGCGGGACAGAGTTGGGGAGCGATGGTTCTTACGGAACCGGATGCGGGCAGCGACCTTGGACGTATTCGCGCCAAAGCAGAAAAACGCGATGGCAAGTGGTATCTGACGGGAGAAAAAATCTTCATCACTTCGGGACACGGTCAGTGGCACATCGTGCTTGCGAAAACCGATATCGATGATCCGAAAGCGAAGAAAGACCCGCTCAAGCAATTGAGTCTGTTCATGGTGCCGCAGATGATCGAGCGTGATGGCGAGACCATTCGCAACTTCGAAGTCACCAAGGTGGAAGAAAAAGTTGGACACCACGGTTCGGCCACGTGTTCGTTGCAGTACGAAAACAGTGAATGTGAACTCATCGGCAAGGAAGGTGAAGGCTTCAAGCTCATGCTGACCTTGATGAACAACGCGCGCGTCGGTGTGGGATTCGAGTCGATCGGTGTGTGCGAAGCTGCCGTGCGACAAGCTCGAGAGTACGCGGCACAGCGTGTGACAATGGGGCAAACGATCGATCACCATCCCATCGTCGCGGAAATGCTCATGGATATGGAATTGGACATCGTCGGATTGCGCGCCCTCGCTTTCTCCGCGGCTAACTGCGTGGAACTCGCTTCCAAGTTGGAGATGAAACTTCTATCCGATCCACCGACGGATCCGGACGAACGCAAGGCCATGAAGCGAAAGGCCAAGAAATACGGCATGCAGGGGCGACTGCTCACGCCGCTTCTCAAATATGCCGCGGCAGAAGCTGCTGTTCGTATCGCACGCCAAAACATGCAGGTGATCGGCGGGCCCGGATATATTTCCGAAATCGGCGCAGACAAACTTTTGCGCGATGCCTTGGTGTTGCCCGTGTACGAAGGAACCTCTCAAATTCAAGCTCTCATGTGCTTGAAGGACAATATGACGCAAGCCCTATCCAAGCCAGGACCATTCGCGCGCGATGCGGCTCGTCTCACTTTCCTTGCCACTACCGCTCACGACGAAACGGAAAAACTATTTTACAAAGCCGAAGCCAGCCTCCATCAAGCCATGCTCACCATCCTGGCGCGCATCGCTTCCAACAAGTTGCGTCGCACCGTGGCCGACAAGGGAATCACGGAGATCGGTCAGTTCGCGAAAATGAGCAATTGGGACCCGAAGACCGACTTCACCCAGGGCCTGATGCATGCGGAGCGATTCACGCGTGCCAAGGCCGATGTGGAAATGGCGCGCATCCTGCTGCAACAAGCCAAAGAATTCCCCGAACGACGTCTCATCGCCGAACGCTTCATGCGTCGCATGGCCCCCCGTGTCGCCAAGGAAGTCGATGCGATTTTGAGCAACGACACCACCGTACTCGATTGGATCGCGGATCTCGATAAGCAATCGTAACCGCTCCTGCCAGCATCCCCGCAAGCCATCGAGTCAGCCACAAGGCGATCTCCTCTTCGATCGCTCTTCGACCGAGACGCAACGTTTGCACCTGTCGCAAGAGTCGCGCGGCCAGGCGTATCGCTCCTTCATCCGCGAACGAATCCGACAAGGGTGAGGGAGAAGCTACTTGGTGCAACAGAACAGCTTGGTGGGACTATCTTCATAAAACGGCATACAGCCGCGGTTTTTCGCAATGAGCATGCATTCCTCTTTGAAAGGAAAGGCATCACCTTCGCGCACGGAGGAAGGGTCTTTCGGCTCGCAATGATAGCTGTTTTCATAAGCCCGGTTACGCGCCATGCAACGTTCCGAATAGCCTTGCGGATCATTGGGAGGCGTCGATACCTGGTTGAATACCACTTTGGCATTCGCTGTTTCGAGAGCATCGGCTTCTTCACTCTCTTTTGCCGCCGCGGCTTTTTCCTGCGCCAACGCCGAAATTTTGTCGTGTAACTTGCTCTCCAACGAGATCGCTTTCTGTCCAAATGGGCTTCGTGAGTCCTTCTTTTGCGCCTCCTGACACGCCAACAGAGCCTCTTCGTACTTGCGCTCCTTGTCGAGTTGTTCGCAACGCTTGAAGTCCTGCTCCGCGTCATCCGTGCATCCAAGCGCCATCAACACGCAAGCGACGACACCCATCCGCTGCCCAACTTTCGCGAATAGGGTCAGCTTCCCATTTTTTCTAGCCACGACTCCATCGATCATGATGTGCCCCTAGCTCATCTCGGCTTCGAAACCAAGAGAGTCAATCGGCATCGTGGAAAGGGCAACGACACGACCCCAGAGTTCTGCGACTTCGGCGCGGGTCAGCTTCGCTCCTGCTCCCATTTTCGAGATTTTTTGTAAGGATGCACGGGCAAGGGCCACGGGAAGCGCGGCAAAAGCGATGGTTCCAGGCGGCGCTCCCCCACGACGAAGGAGCTGCACATATAGGTCCGCTCGGTCGAGATCCGTGTGAGCCAGCCCAATCACATCTTCCGTGGTCATCGAAGACGGGATGAGGCTCCTGCCCTCCTTGACGTCATCCACCGAATCCTTGGCGATATTGACAAGCTGAAGCCCCTCACCGAAACATGGGGCGAGACGCGACAACGAGTCTGCCGCCGAGCGCAACGACGGAGAATGAAGAATGAAAAGCTCCGTGAGCAATTCGCCGACAATACCCGCCACGGCATAACAATACGCTCGCAGGTCGTCCCGCGTCCGAAGCGTCAATACTTCATCCTCCACCCAGTTAGTCGCGAAGTCCGCCATCTGGTCAATGGTGCGAACCAGATGATGCTCGATGCATCGCGCCGCTTTCGGCCGCAACGCTCGTTGATCCTCCAACAATGAAGGAAACGCAGCCAATAAAGCAAGATAGCCCGCATGGGTCGTGGGGGACGACTCCCCCCACTGACGCGCCATTCGCGTTGCTTGCTGATAGTCTCCTGAACGGACAATTTCGCCGCAAGCAAGCAAAGCGCTCCGCCGCATGGTCGACGGCCACACAAAGGCGTCTTCTAGCGTGTCGGCCACGCGAAACAGCAGATACGCAATGGTCACCTCCCGTCGCAAGGGTTCATCGAGCAGAGGAATGGAAAGCGCGAAGGTGCGGCTCGTTTTTTCGAGGTGTTCTTGCCAATCGTTCATGAGCACCCGTTCTTATGGGGGCTACCTCGAACCACGGCGTCGAGATGTCAAGCGCAACACAACCACAACGAAACAGGAAATGACGGCTTGTCATGGTTCAACGATCCGCCTTACCCCTGACGGCTCTAAACCGAATGGCCGATGGTGACCGAAGCGCCGCTCGCCCCCTCAGGGGAGCTTGGCCACGTTGATGACCGCGGTCTGCATCGTCGAGATATCGTGGGAAGTCATCCCCTCACCGGTAGCTTCTCCCCGCTCGTTTCGCTCGAAGGTGAGCATGTTCAGAAATGCCATATCGCCAAGCTGCGCGGCTTGCACCTTGGCCGCCGGAATGGTGAAAGCGCCGGTATCCATCGTGCGGCACGTGATCGTATGACTTTGCCCATTCATCGTGGCACCCGTCAACGTAATCGTCAGTTCCTTGTCTTGGTCGGCACCAGACCATGTCAATGCGAGGTCTTGACTGACGCTGACTTGAATCCCATCGACGCCGATGGGCAAAGAAACCATGGAAGGCGACGTGAGGCGGAATTCCGGGCCGAGACGTACTTTTCCATGAAATGACCCTAGCCCTTTCGAGGCATCACCAGCACCTTCGAACTCGTAAATCCGGTCGAAACCAAGGTCTCCATACGGGATCGTACCGTCTCCGCCCGGTGTGGTGTACGCACCTTTTTGCTGCGCGTTATACGATAACGTTTTCGGACCGGAAGCAAACCCCGTCATCGTAAAAGGTCCGACGTCGATCGGAGAACGCGGTGTCACACAGCTTTCGCTATTCGCAATCGGCTTACCGTTCATATCCGTTTCCGGTAAGCATTGCTGTTCGGGCGCACAGTCCTGGGGCCCGGTACAGGTCGGCGTGTAGGTAGTCGTCGTTTCCTCGCACGAGCCCAACGGAACGGAAGGCTGGTTGGGTCCCGCCTCCAAGTCTTCTCGTGCTGTCGGAAGAAAGGCGCCCGCTGCGAACGTGGCCGGCTGTCCCATCAGCAAAGCCACGCCAACGGTGAATGTCATGCGAATACCTGGGTTGTTGGGATCGAAGTTGCCCTCGCCTCCCGAGCCGCCCGTTCCTCCCTGCTCCGCTCCGCCCGAACCTCCGCTACCTCCACCGCCCGTGGTTCCCGCTCCTGTTCCCCCTTGTTCTTGCCCTCCGCTGCCGGCAGCTCCGGCCCCCCCCGAAGCCGCATCCTGCTCCTCGCCCGAGCCACAACTCGGCATCCCCAGCATCCACACGGAAAAGAGCACGGTCAATGAACGTAGTTTCGACATGGCCACCTCTAAAGGAATCGAATCAGTGTAGCGCAGCCCGGAGTCGGTGAGTATGAGAGCGACCCGAGCGATGACGGCGGAAGCGTCGTGATCGGATATTTGCCTTATAATACCAATAGTTACACATATTTCGAGCGCGGGTTTCGGCCTCTTCACGAGAAACCAAAATGTACGTCGTGAGCAGACGTATGGCTCGGCTCATGGCGGGCATGCGATGGGGCGGCGCGCCTGGTTTCGGGACATCCGAGATGTTGCCTGAACAGCGATAGCTATCCCAAAACGGATAGAACGGGGAGAGGTATCAATTCGGAAAGCGGCGGGAGGTCATGACAGAGGTCACTTGCCGGGCACTTCGTAGCTCATCTTGGCGAGTTGATCGAGGTACAACCATTTTTTCTGGGCGTTCTCACCGGCAAGGCGCAGCAATTCCTTGGCTCGTTCAGGCTTGCTCTTGGTGAGCATCTTCCAGCGCGTTTCGGCGTAGGCGTACTCCTCGAAGGGGATTTTCGGCGCTTTGCTATCGAGCTTGAGCGGGTTTTCCCCCTTGGCGGCAAGGTCCGGATTGTAACGGAACAGCGGGAAGTGGCCTGACTCCACCGCACGTTTCTGGTTTGTCATCCCCATGGCCATGTCGATGCCGTGAGCGATGCAATGGGAGTAAGCGATGATGATGGAGGGACCGTCATAAGCTTCCGCTTCCACGAAGGCACGTACGGTCTGGGCATCATTGGCACCCATGGCGACGGTGGCCACGTAGATGTAGCCATACGAAGCGGAGATGAGTGCGAGATCCTTTTTCTGGATCGGCTTACCGGCCGCGGCGAACTTGGCCACTGCGCCCACCGGAGTTGCCTTGGACATTTGCCCACCGGTGTTGGAATACACCTCGGTATCGAGCACCAAGACATTGACGTTTCGCCCTGAAGCAAGAACGTGGTCGAGCCCACCATAGCCGATATCGTAAGCCCAGCCGTCGCCACCCACGATCCAAATGGACTTTTTGACGAGGTAGTCCGCGAGGGTGAGCAAGGCTTTGCTCTCGGGATCGGATTTGGTGGCGAGGATTTTCTTGAGTTCGGCCACGCGAGCACGCTGCTCGAGGATTTCCGGTTCCTCGATTTGGACTGCGTTTTTGATCTGTTCCACGAGTTGCGGATGGGATTTGGCGATGTCACTTCGCACGAGGGACTCTTCGGCTTGAACCTTGAACTTATCGACCGCCAGGCGGAATCCGAATCCGAACTCAGCGTTGTCTTCGAACAAGGAGTTGGACCATGCCGGTCCCCTACCCTCTTCGTTGACCGCATAGGGAGTCGTCGGCAAGTTGCCGCTATAAATCGAAGAGCATCCGGTAGCATTGGCGATGATGGCCCGATCCCCAAACAATTGTGTGAGGAGTTTGACGTAGGGTGTTTCGCCGCAACCCGCACAAGCTCCGGAGAACTCGAACAACGGACGGAGCAATTGGCTGCCCTTGACCGTGATCTGCTTGACTTTCGTTCTATCCGCATCCGGCAGACGCATGAAGTAGGCTGCGTTCTTTCGCTCGGGCTCGCGCAATGGAATTTGATCGGCCATTTCGAGAGAACGGCGCGACGGATTTTTCTTGTCTTTACCCGGGCAGGCTTCGACACACATCCGGCAGCCGGTGCAATCCTCCACGAAAACCTGAATGGAATACTTCATTCCGGCAAGGTCACGGTCTTTGAAATCCATGACCTGGAACGTTTCAGGAGCGTCGACCAAGGACTCGGGCGGGAATACCTTGGTTCGAATGGCCGCGTGGGGGCAAACAATCGCGCACTTTCCGCATTGAATACACAGCTCCGGTATCCAAATCGGGACTTCCAGAGCGATGTTGCGTTTTTCCCACTGGCTCGTAGCCGTCGGATAAGTACCGTCGATGGGGAAAGCACTGACGGGCAACGAGTCACCGAGGGCACCAATCATGGGGCCCAAGACGTTACGCACGAAAGCCGGCGCTTCCGGACTCACCACGGGAGGCATTTCGATCTGGCTCGTGACCTTGTCAGGCACTTTCACCTGATGCAGGTGTTCGAGGGTTTGGTCGACGGACTTCCAGTTCTTTTCGACGATGACATCACCCTTGACGCCGTAGGTTTTCTTGATGGCCGTCTTGATTTTCGCGATGGCCTCCTCGCGCGGGAGGATGCCGGAGATGGCGAAGAAGCAGGTCTGCATGATGCTGTTGATCCGCGCTCCCATCCCGGTGGCTTTGGCGACGGAGTAAGCGTCGATGGCGTAGAACTTGAGTTTTTTGTCGATGATGCGCTGCTGGACGAGTTTGGGGAGTTTGTCCCATACCTCGTCGGCGGAATACGGAGAATTGAGCAGGAAAGTGCCGCCTTCGACTGCATATTTGAGCATGTCGAATTTTTCGGTGAAGACGAATTGATGGCATGCCACGAAATCCGCTTTGGTAAGAAGATAGGTAGAACGGATAGGTTTGGCGCCGAAACGAAGATGGGAAACGGTCATGGACCCGGCTTTCTTCGAGTCGTACACGAAGTAGCCCTGGGCATAGTTGTCGGTTTCCTCACCGATAATCTTGATGGAGTTTTTGTTGGCGCCGACGGTACCATCGGAGCCGAGGCCGTAGAACAAGGCGCGAACGGTACCGGGAGCTTCGGAGTCGAAGTCGTTGTCCCAATCGAGGGAGGTATGGGTGACATCGTCGACGATACCACAAACGAAGTGGTTCTTGGGTTTGGGGGCGACGAGGTTATCGAAGACCGCCAACACCATTCCCGCGTTGAACTCCTTGGAACCCAATCCGTAGCGACCGGCATAGATGCGCGGCATGGTGGGCAGCGGACAGGAATCGTTGGCGAGCGCCTCCACGAAGGAGGATTGGACATCTTGATACATCGGATCGCCGATGGCGCCGGGTTCTTTGGTTCGATCCAAAACGGCGATGCGCTTGGTGGTTTTGGGCAATGCGGCGAGAAAATCCTTGATGCTCCAAGGCCGGAAGAGACGGACCTTGACCATTCCGACTTTTCTTCCCTTCGCCACG
Organism: Deltaproteobacteria bacterium ADurb.Bin207; assembly: GCA_002070115.1. GTDB lineage: Bacteria > Myxococcota_A > Polyangia > Polyangiales > Polyangiaceae > MWCO01. The sequence continues at coordinate 30,289 of MWCO01000045.1, read as the reverse complement.
AGATGCTCCACCACCTCATGCACGGCTTCCGCGCCAGAGCCCATGACGACCACGACATCTTCGGCGTCGGGAGCACCGACATAGTCGAACAAGTGGTAGTGCCGTCCGGTCAGCTTGGCGAAACGATCCATGTGCTTTTGCACGATGCCAGGGCAGTTCGTATAAAAGCTATTCATGGTCTCGCGATGCTGAAAGAACACGTCCGGGTTCTGCGCCGTGCCTCGCAAAACCGGTCTATCCGGTGACAGACCTCGAGCACGATGGGCATGAACCAGGTCTTCCTGAATCATGTACCGCATGTCGTCTTTGCTCAACGACTCGATTTTCTGCACTTCGTGCGAGGATCGGAAGCCATCGAAGAAGTGAATGAACGGTACGCGCGCTTCGAGCGTCGCCGCGTGAGCAATCATAGCCATATCCATGCACTCTTGAATGGCTCCGGAGGCGATCAAAGCCCATCCGGTGCTACGACAAGCCATCACGTCCGAATGGTCGCCGAAGATCGAAAGCGCGTGGGAGGCCACGGCGCGAGCCGAGACGTGAAATACCGTCGAGGTAAGCTCGCCCGCGATCTTGAACATATTTGGGATCATCAGCAGCAAACCTTGCGAAGCGGTAAATGTCGTGGTCAATGCACCGACTTGCAACGCGCCATGCACCGCCCCGGAAGCACCGCCTTCGGATTGTAATTCGACAACATGGGGAACCGATCCCCAGATGTTGGTTTCTCCCGCCGCGGATTTTTCATCCGCGAGTTCACCCATCACGGACGACGGGGTGATGGGATAGATCGCAATGACCTCGTTGACGGCGTGAGCCACATGCGCCACCGCGGTGTTGCCGTCGATGGTCACGAATTCAGGCTTTCGGTCGGCCGGAATCATCTTGTCAGACATGGAACCTCCAAATAGCGTTCATCCCTTCCGAAGAAGGGTCTCCATCGTTATCGAGAAAGGGCGCGGTCATCCGTGGCCGACCAGCACCTTGATGTATTGGGCACGTTCGAATCCTTCCGGATCCTCACAGGTTTTTTGAGACAAGATGCCTCGGATATCCGCAACGGATGCGTACTCCTTCTCCCGCAACCACGTCTCCATGTCGCGCAACATCACCTTGAGATGAGGGGCCTTGTGCTTGTAGATCGCCGAGGCAACCTGCGCCACACTCGCACCCGCGAGGATGACTTTGAGAGCGGAAATCCCATCATGGATGCCGGTGGTGGCAGCGAAATCGATGTCGATTCGACCGTTGAGGATGGCGATCCACCGCATCGGCAGCAGGACTTCCTCCGGACGAGAAAGCTGGAGCCGTGCCACGATTTTTAGTTCGTCGAGATCCAGATTGGGCTGATAGAAACGGTTGAAGAGCACGACCCCCTGCGCGCCCGCTTTGGCGATCTGCGCGACGGTATGCGGAATGGCCGTCAGGAACGGACCTAGTTTGACGGCGATGGGAATTTTCACTTGCGAGCGAACTTGCTGCACGATGTCGATATAGTTTTTTTCGATGTCCGCGCTGGTTTTCAGCGGGTCGGTGGGCAGATAGTACAGGTTGAGTTCGAGAGCATCAGCGCCCGCGTTTTCGAGTTGTTTCGCATAGCCCGTCCAGCTTTTGGCGGACACGCAATTGATGCTGGCGAATACGGGGATATGAATGCTTTTCTTGGCGCTTTCGACCAACCGAACATATTCCTGTGGTCCGATTTCCATCGGAATATTCGCGAAGTAGCTATCCGCTTCCGGACTGCTTTGCGCCCCACGACCCAGCGTGGCGTCGAAGTCCTCCGATTCCTTGATGATCTGCTCTTCGAAGATCGACTTGAGCACTACCGCGCCCGCCCCATTCTCCTCATAGCTCTTGAGCTTCTCCACGCTGTCGGTCAACGAAGAACTCGACACGACAAGGGGACTGCGGAGTGATAGCCCCAGATACGTCGTTGACAAATCGGTCATACTGGCATCCTTTCCTTCCGTCGATCACGTGGAACCCAAGGGTTTGCCACGCTTGGCATTTCATTCGACCCACGGAGCTTCGCACCTACTGGTTGCCACCGCTCCGGCAGCCACACCCACAGCATACTCACAGGGCGGGAGATTCAGTCGGCGCTGTTATACCGATTTGCCCAAGGGATTCAATCCAACTCGCACCTGCTATTGCTCTTCTATGCACCGTAGCTGACGCAACGGAACCCAAATGAGCGATTTCATGAGCCCCCATTTCGCTCAACGGTGGAAGCATTCGGCTCCCAGCACCCCGTTTCGCCATCGGAAGCCAGCTTCGCGCGAAGGTTCTCCCTCAAAACCTGCCCTGAACTCCAAGGGCTGGAACAAAAGCAAACGACTCCCGATTGTCCGGGGCATTGAAAAAACTAGCCCCCCCCACCTGTGCCAACACGCCCCAATGGCGCGATGGGTCCACCTGAAGTCCTACCGCTCCATGAATTCCGACTCTTCCGGAATCGACAAAAAACGTTGGAATTCCAATAGATACAACCGGTTTGAAGCGTCCCCTCGTCATCAGCCACGACACATCCACTTCAAATCCCTTGTCGCGACCATTCAGAGCCGCCACCTGCCCTTCAAACCAATCCCCAAGCCCATAAGTAACCCCCACAACGCCGACAGCACCTCGCAGTTTTCCATCCACATCCACGCGCGCTACCAATCCAAACTGCCCCGCGTGACTGAACAAACCATCATCCTCCGTATCCTCCAGCTCCGGCTGCTCCATCGCTGTCGGTTGCACTTCCTCCGGTTCGAGTCTCACCCGAAACGTCACCTTCTCCCCCGCATGCGCCGAAAATTTTTCCGTCTGGGAGACAAATCCCTCTTTCGAAATGACCAAAATATGCTCCCCCGGCATTAGTCGAACGAACCACTTTCCAGGCGCATCCGATGTCCGATGCTCGATGGGCGCGCCATCCACGCGTAGCGTCGAACCTTCTGTCCTGACCTCTACCGTGAGGGAGACAATTTTTTTGTCGATTTCGGAGAGTACATTCTGCACTTCCGGAATCCGGCTCCGATCGGCGTTGGGATTCTCGAAATAGGCTTCATAAGCTTGGGCCGCCTCGATCAATCGATCGAGTTCCCGAAGAGTCGTGGCGATATTGAGAAGGATCTTCGGATTGTTCCAAAGCCCGTACGCTTGCTCGAACTTGTCGAGCGCTTCGGTAAACTGCCCCCGGTTAAGCGCTTCGACCCCTTCATTGAACAGTTGTCGCGCCTTCGTTTCGTCTTGCGCCGTAGGCGCGGCCACCGCATGCGACGAGCCGAGCGCGACCATCAGCCCAAGGGAAACACACGAGCCACACAGCAGAAAAAGAGCCACACCCACGATTCGACGGAAATAACCCAAAACGCAGGTCCACGGCTCTTGGGCAGAAATATCAATCATGACACTCCGCTCGAGACTAAACCACAGAGTACGCGCACAAGGCAATTAGACAATCCGGTGGTTCGACGGAAGGCATGGGGCATCGATTTCCAGCCTCTGCTCGATGCAAGATTCGCCTCCATCGTCGCGTGAACGAAGGCGTCGCGTGAACGAAGGGATCCGGTGGGTTCAAGAAGCAGGCTATTCGATGTACTTGCCGCGCGCGGTGTAATGGGTATGGAGCAATGTGTGTGCCGTATGTCCGCACGGACCATCGGTGAGGAACTCGTGATACACGCGCATCACCGCGGGATTTTCATGGGACTTACGAACCTCGTAGGAAGCATCCTCTGCGTAGATGGCTTTGGCACGAGCCGCTCGAATCTCCGGTGAGGTCGGGATCGGCATACCTCCGCCTCCGAGACAACCGCCAGGGCACGCCATGAACTCGATGAAGTGGCATTCGGAAAGCGGACCACCAGCTTTGATGTCCTCGAGGACACGCTTGGCATTGGCGGTACCGTGCGCCACGGCCACCTTCAGGGTTGCCCCGAGGAGCCAATCCCAGGAGTCAAACGGCAAGTCCTTATTTTTCTTCAGAATATCCGGAACTGGTCCTACTTTCGGTATCTTCAATTCCATCATGCGAATGGCTTCGAAGCCACGAAGGGGAATGATATCCGCGTGCTCGAACAAGTTTTCCACTTTGATACCACACACCAATTCGATCACGGTGCGCAGTGCCGCTTCCATCACGCCCCCTGTCGCACCGAAAATGACGCCTGACCCAGTTGCTGTCCCGAAGGGGTCATCGAAGTCGCTTTTGGGCATGCTCGGAAGGTGGATGCCTGCTTCCTGAAACATTCCGGCAAGCTCACGGGTCACGACTCCATAGTCGACGTCTTTGAATCCCGAGTCGCACATTTCCGGACGATTGCACTCGTATTTTTTCGCAGAGCAGGGCATCAATGCCACCGTCACGATGTTGGCCGGATCGATGCCATGCAACTTCGCATAATACGTTTTGATGAGCGAGCCAAACATCTGCTGCGGGCTCTTGGCCGATGAGACGTGTGGCAACATTTCCGGATAGAAGTGTTCGATGTATTTGATCCATCCGGGCGAGCAGGAGGTAAATTGCGGCAGAGCCACGGCTTGCTCGAGCACGAGAGCTTTGTACAAACGAAGGAGAAGCTCCGTTCCCTCCTCGATGATCGTCAGGTCTGCGGTGAAGTTGGTGTCAAATACCTTGTCGAACCCAATGGTGCGAAGGGCAGTATTCATTTGGAACGTCAACGGCACCCCCGCGGGCAATCCAAAGCATTCGCCAATTCCCGAACGAGGAGCTGGTGCCGTTTGAATGACGACATGCTTGGTGGGATCGTTGATGTCGCGCCAGAGTTCATCGGTGGGATCCGCGGCGCCCAGGGCCGCGGTCGGGCAACGATTGATGCACTGCCCACAGTTGATACAAATCACCTCGGCCAACGGGCGCTGCATGAACGTGGCGATGGTCGTCTTGTCCGACCGATGGATGGCCTCGAGCACGCCCACCTCTTGCAAGTCGATACAAGTACGCACGCAGCGTCGACATAGAATGCATTTATTCATGTCTCGACGAACCGAGTACGACGATTTATCCACTTCGAACATGGGTTCGGTGGGATGGCCGAAACGGTAGTAATCGACGCCATATTCCTTGCACAGTGTCTGCAGCTCGCAGTTCAGGTTTCGGAAACACGAGTAGCATTCGCCCACGTGCTTGGACAACATGAGGTCAAGGATGGCGCGACGCGACTGGCGCACTTTGGCGGTATGCGTTTTCACCGTAATGGGTGCCGTGATGGGATAGGCACAAGAAGCTTGAAGCGTTCGTTGTCCCTCGACCTCCACCACGCAGATTCGGCAAACGCCAGCCACACAAAGATCGGGGTGATGACAGAGGGTGGGAATACGAATGCCCAGTTGCCGAGCCGCTTCGAGGATGGTCGTGCCGATCGGCACTTGAATGTCCATTCCATCGATGTTGACGCGCACCTTGGCTCCGATGGCATCGGGATTGGAGGCGGGTGGCACGAAGTGACCGCGCTGACTGACGGGCGCGCGAGTAGGGATTGCTGGTTTGAATTCCGACATGGGGCGCTCCTTTACCTCGTCGCCGGATGGGGCCGTCCCATCAGTTCTTCGCGGAAGTGCTTGACGATTGACAGGAAAGCATTGGGACTGGATTGCCCAAGGCCGCACTTGGAGGAAAGCTGCATGACTTCACCGAGTCGACACAACTCGTTGAGATAGGCCATCGAGCATTGACCTTTTTCGAGACGCTCGATGCCTTCGAGGAGTTTGGCATTGCCTTCACGACACGGCGTACATTGCCCACAAGACTCCTCGACAAAAAACTCCATGAAGTTTTTTGCAATGTGAAGCATGTCCCGTTGGGGGCCGAATACAATGACGGAACCTCCCGTGGACACATCCTCGAAACAGATGGCTCGATCGAATTGCCCTGCGGGGATGCATTGTCCCGATGCGCCGCCCACCTGAACCGCTTTGGCGTTGTTTCCTCCCACCACATCGAGCAATTGCTCGATGGTCACGCCGAGAGGAAACTCATAAACGCCAGGGCGATCACAATCGCCGGATACGGAGAACAGTTTTGGTCCCGAAGACTTTTCCGTACCGATGGCGGAAAACCATGCCGCTCCCTTACCAAGAATCGCGGCTGCACACACGAAAGTTTCCACATTGTTGACGACCGTGGGTTTGCCTTGAAATCCGGTGTCCACGGGGAAAGGCGGACGATTTCGTGGCTCTCCTCGATGTCCTTCGAGCGATTCGATCAAGGCCGTTTCCTCGCCGCATACATAAGCACCCGCCCCCATGTGAATATCGATGTCGAACGACAAATCGGAGCCAAGAATTTTGTCCCCGAGCAAGTTTGCCTCACGGCGTTTTCGCAAGACATCCTCGAGCGAAGCACGTAGGTACGTGTACTCTCCGCGCAAGTACAATATGCCTTTCGTAGCCCCGATCGCGTAGGCCGCGATCGTCATTCCCTCGAAAACGATATCGGCAATCTCCGAGAGAATGACGCGATCCTTGAAGGTTCCGGGTTCGCCCTCGTCGGCGTTGCACACGATGTATTTCGGTTCACCGCAAGCCGCGGCAGCAAGATTCCACTTGACCCCGGTCGGAAACCCAGCACCGCCTCGCCCCTTGAGCTTCGACGCGGAAATCTCGTGGATGACATCGGAACGACTTCGTGCAAGCGCGGCCTGCAGTCCCTCGTTGGGCACAATCGTCTTGAACGTGACGAGCCCCGGCATGATCGAAGAGGTCATTGATCCACCTCCGTTTTCACTTCGCGACTATGAAAGGCAAGCGGACCGAAGCTTCGACGGCAGGCTTCGACGATATCGTGGACCATATCGGAGGTTACCCTCGTGAATACCTGATCGTTGACGAGCAAGGCGGGCCCTTGATCGCACATTCCCATGCACGACGTCCATTCGAGGGAGAATTGGCCATCGGGTGTGGTTTGCCCGAAGTCGATTCCAAGATCGTTGCGAAGTTGTTGCGCGATACGGTCTTTTCCGGCCATGTCGCAGGTGATGGTTCGACACAAGCGGATGACGAACTTTCCGTGGGTTCCTTCGCGAAGAAAGGCAAAGAAGGTAACGACGCTATACACCTCGACGGGGTGAATGCCGAGTTGGTCAGCCACCACCTGCATCGAGTACGGCGACACCTCTCGATACTTTGCCTGAATCAGTTGCAGGATAGGCAGCATCGCCGAGCGGTCACTGCCAAGTTCATGGGTCCAAGCCGTCACATCCTCGCAGATGCGCTGGCGCTCCGTGAGCAGCATGCGACTACCCTTCCTTTCCGCCCAGCAGGGCCGCAACCTTCTGCACGAGAATCGCCGGTTCGACAGGCTTGTCGACAAAAGCGTCCACGGGCAATAAATCGGCGTGTTTTCCGTACGTCAAGCCTGTCACCCGGCCGATGCTCGTGAGCATCAGAATCGGCTTGAGGAACCCATCACGACGCAGTTGCTGCGCCATCGCGAACCCGTCATCGGGCTGCTCCATGATCACATCTAAGATGATCAAGTCCGGATCAATCTCCCGAACTGCTTTCATTCCCTCCTCGCGGCTAAAGGCAGAAGCTACGTCGTAATGCTCTCGTTCGAGAAACATCCGACACGCGTCCACAACATCCGGATCGTCGTCAACGATGAGGATCTTCGCCATAAGCGTCTCCTATTCCCGGTTCCGAACCCCTATCCCGAATTCCCCGCCAAAACGGCATTTGTCGTTTTGCGGCAAGGCCACCATCTTGCTCGTTCATGGGCTACTAAGATTTCGCCCAACTCGCAAGTATGGATGAGAAGAATAGCGATCTATCGTTCTTTCCCTTCCTCCGTTCACAGCCCTGCCGACGCACTCCACCGAGAAGAAATATCCTATGATTATAGGGATTATTCTTCGTTTATCGACGTTACGCCGACTTCGTCGTAAAGGATTCCTGAATCTGATGTGTCACTGTTCTTATGACAGAGTCTAGCATTCACCACTTCACGCGTTCGCGGAGAAATCGCTCCACCCTGGGCACGACCTGCTCCGGTCTTTCAATCAGCACGAAGTGACTCCCATTGCGCACATGCAACCGCTCCGCATGGGCAAGTCGTCGCGCAATCTCACGCGATTGATACGGCGGCGTCAACACGTCGAATCGTCCACTGACGACAAGCGCCGGAACATCGATCTCCGGCAAATGATGAAAGGCCGAATGCGCGTCGAGTTCTTGAAATAATCTCAAGTAATTCGGGAAGTTCTCCGGCTTGAAAATATCTGTCATGTATTGCTGTAGCATCGGTTCGAGCATCATCGCGCGACGTCCCAACAACAACCAAAACACCCCCACGGTGACGAAGGACCCATGTTTTCCCACGACAGCCAAAACCTCCGTCAACTCGGGATGCCGTCGCACCCACTCCAACAACTCGTGCATCGTGCGTGTCATGATCGGAAATCGCAATCCTGGCTGCAATGCGGAAGAAAAGACATGACCCCATGTTCCATTCAACAACACGAGGCCGGCCACGCGCGAAGCATCGAGGGAAGCGGCTTCTAACAACACCTGCACACCCATGCTCCATCCGATCCAAGCGGCCCGGCGAATCCCCTCGTTGTCCAATACGCGAAACGCATCCTGCGCGTGGTCACGCACCGATAGCTTGCAACCGGCCTCACAGCTCGAACCGAACAGGCCCCGATAATCCCATACGATGAAGCGATAGTCTTCGAACAGCGATTCGATGAGAGGCTCCCACGCATACAGTCGCCCCCCCAAACCATTCGCAAGCATCAACGTCCGCTCGCCTTTGCCGATCACTTCATAATAAATGCTGACACCATCAGAGGTTTTGGCCACACGGGGTGTAGCCGTCGCGAGTTTGGATGCTTCCTTCATGCCCATGACTCATTCATCCTAACGTGTTCTGTATGACAAAACCGTCTTTTCTCACTGAAAAACAGCTCCCATCGCTGCTCATTCGTCCGCTTCCCACGTCAAACCAATCACCTCCACTGGCCCATCCGACGTCAATCCCGGCAACACCTGACCCGGTCCGCTTTTCCACAAACGTGATATCACCCGGGAATGAATTCGCGTTTCGACGAGGCCCCAGGCTCGTGTATCGTTTATGTGCGGCTCCGCTTGCCGAGCCCATCATGATGTCGCCATGATCATCATCGCTGTCGTCGTCTTCGCCACAACTGCCTTCGGCGGAATCGTGCTCGCCTCGCACGTATTGCGCGACGTGTATGCTCCATGGATGCTTTCCTTGGGTCATGCTCTGCTCGGTGCCACGGGAATCTCGATTCTGGGCACGGCGCTGTCCCGAGTGCCCTCGAACAACACGTTGATGTTGAGTGTGGTTCTGTTCGGTATGACCGCTATGGGAGGCCTTACCCTCGCCAGCTTCCATCTTCGAAAAAAAATTCCGCCGAAAGGCGCTGTCCTTACCCATGCCACCGGGGCCATCAGCGGGTTTCTCGTGCTCATAAGCCTGGTGCTGCTCCGATGACCCATCGATTCTTTGCTCCACGAAAGCGATTGCGTTCACGTATGCCCATCCGGTTGGATTACCCATGAAATCAAGCGTCGAGCCCCCACGACGATAAGCTACGATACTGCCATGAACGACGACACCCTTCCGTTTTCCGCAAGCCTTGCGACCGCCAACACGATGGTGGCAAGGGTTTGTACGACCTGCGGAAAAACTTATCCTCCGAGTGCCGTGTACTGTTCCATCGATGGCAGCGAGCTATCCGCCATCGCGACCGACGACACCGATCCGTTGGTTGGACAAGTGCTCGACGGTCGTTGGGTCATTCGTCGACGCATTGGTGCTGGCGGGATGGGAGCTGTGTATGCCGCTTCGCAATTGAGCGTGAATCGTCAGGTAGCGATCAAAACGCTCCCGTTGGAGCACTCGAAAAATCCAGGGCTTGTGGAGCGGTTTTTACACGAAGCCGAGGTGGCGTCGACCATTGCCCACCCGCATTGCGTCACCATCCATGACTTCGGTCAAACACGCGAGGGTTTGCTGTACCTGGCCATGGAATATCTCGATGGGCAGTCCCTCGAGGATCGGCTTCAACAAGCGCCGATTTCCATTCCGGAGGTGATTGAAATCACCAATCAAGTCGCCGCGGCGCTCACGGCTGCTCATGCGCAGCGAATCGTGCATCGCGACCTCAAACCCGCCAATATTTTCCTCCTCTCGATGCCCGACCACAGTGTCTTCGTCAAAGTCCTCGACTTCGGGATTGCGAAAGCACTCGACTCCACCCGACGACTCACCGGCACAGGAGAAGTGTTTGGCACACCCTGGTACATGAGCCCCGAACAAAGCCTCGGCCAGGCCGTAGATGGCCGATCGGACCTTTATTCTCTCGGCTGCATCCTGTACGAAATGTTGACCGGACGTCCGCCCTTCGACGCGGACAATCCGATGGCGATCTTGTCGGCGCATATCCACACGCCCGTTCCACCGATCGACCAAACGACGCAGCGCAGCGATATCCCCCCGGAATTGGCAAGACTCTGCATGCGGCTTCTGCGTAAATCGCCCGATGAACGGCCTCCCGATGCGGCCAGTGCAAGAGCTTCCCTGAAAAGCCTGGGTGACACGGCCGATCGTGATGTGCTCCCCTCCCTATCCACCCTGGCTGCCGCTTCCACGGCTGCAAACAGCACCACCATCGTGCATGACGACAAGGCCAAGACACAGGATTCATCATCCTCGGCTTCCACCACCGAAAAGTCGTTGGCACTTCCGTGGATACTGGTTCTTGGGCTCATCGGAACTATCGTGGGTGTTGGCACCATCGCCACGCTCTGGACTTGGCTCGCCCAAGGAAGCCCGGACCTGCTCGTGCCGTGAGCGGAACAAGGCGTCTCTCCAACAACCCCGTTTTTAGCCCACCCTATTTGCGGAAGTACCCTTTCTCCGCTCTCGTAACATCGCGTTTTTATTAGTTGTTCACTTGTTTGGCCCCGCGCTCTTTGCTAGCTCACCTGCCATGACGCCCTCGAACGAAACCATACGTCCCAAGTTCCCAAGACCGTCATGGCCAACAAGGCAGATACGACATATTGGTCCGCTGGTATTGCTCATGGGGTGGCTGGGGACTGGCTGTCACGATGACTCGACGTCTGACTCGACAACCGCGGATGAACCGGATGCGGACGCGGGTGATGAGGAGGCGAATGAAGGGCAAGATGCCTTTCAAGACAGCGACATCGAACCGGCAACGCTCGATGAACTCGCGGCTAGCTATTGTTCTGGCATGGCCGCTACTCATTGTCATTACGCGGTGAGTTGCGGTTGCACGACAATTCCCGGCTTCCCGAGCGATTGCCTGGGCCGGTATGAAATGAATTGTCGTCGATGGATCGAGCGATTCCGTGATGCTGTCGAGCAGGGCGCGATTGTCGTTCACCTCGCGGCGGTCGAGTCCTGCGTGAAGCGATATGAACAGCTCGGAGCGCATTGTGCGCTGCCGGCTGCGGATTATTTCGTCGACGATTGTCCTATCTTCGTGCCTCGCGACGGCTTTGGGCCACGGGCGGGGATCGATGCTTCCTGTGAGCAGGCGGTTTGCGAGCAGGGACTGCGGTGTGGGAGTGAGTATCGTTGTGTAACACCGGGTCAACACAACGATGCTTGTGCGACTTCGGCGGACTGCGATCCGCTGCTGATTTGTGTATCGGGACGGTGTACGGATGCGGATACACTTGTAGCCGGTAACGACTGCATGTCGCCGGACGCATGTGAACCTGGGCTTTCATGCCTTGCCAGTGCGAAGAGCGTTTGTCGCGAAACCGCCATCGGAGAACCGTGTATGGGAGACGGAACTTGCTCTGGCGAAAGCGTTTGTGCGACGTCTTCGGATGGGAGCCAATCGGAGTGTACGCTGGCAGCCGGCGAAGCGCAGGAGTGTTTGGACGGGGTTCATTGTGCGACAGGGCTGGCGTGTGCGGGTGGGATATGCGCTCCCAAACCTCAACAAGGACAACCTTGTGCGTTGGGGTTGTTGGGACCCCATGTTTGCGCCGACGGTCTTTCTTGTGTCGAAGGCGCCTGTGAAACAGCCCCCGGGGAAGGACAGGCCTGTGGGTATGGAGAAGTTCAATGCGCGACGGGGCTTGGGTGCGCGTTTGAAGGGGCGGACAGCCTATGTCGGCCGAAACGAGGGGAAGGGTCCGCTTGTGAGAACGATGATATGTGTCTTGACGAACTACATTGCGAGTTTTCGATCGGCCAGTGTGAGGCCGACCTTGCGGACGGCCAGGCTTGTGTCAACGGCAACGAATGCTCTGAGGGTTCGGCCTGCCTTCCGGATGAATATCTGGAGTTTCGTTGCGCTCCCATTCCGAAAAACGGCGAGTCTTGCATGCTCGATGAATGCGCGGACAAACTCGCTTGCAGGCGCGTTGCGGAGCACGGAGCTTGCGCGCCCGAATATTGCACGGCATTTCTATTTTGAACGAGCCGTCGATCTCGTGCGGCCGGTGTCATGGCTGGAGACGATACGCGCGGATCGAGCACGCCATCGCCAGGATCGGTGAGAGGCCATGCCCCGTATATCCCGATAGGGACTATACGTACGTTACCGCGACTCAGGGCACGCGCGCCATTTCCGCGATTTTGGTGGCCACGAGCAGCCCGTCGCGAATCGGAACCAGGTTCGAGATCCAACGGTCGCTTTTCACGACTTGTTCCGTGAACAATCGTATGGCCATGGTCGAAGCTTCTCGATCTCGTTCATCGAGCACCTGTCCGTGCCAAATCAGATTGTCGACGATCATCACCCCCCCTACACGCAACTTGCTTTCGATGACGGGAAAAGCCTCGGGATAGCCTTCCTTGTCGATATCGTTGAAAATGATGTCGAAAGGTCCTTCGGCATCACGGAGCGCGGCGATGGCCTCACCCACGCGAAACTGCACGAACGGGTCTAGTCCCATGGCGGATAGGTGTTCTCGTGCTTGTGTGGATAGCGTTTCGTCCCACACCACGTGAAACACTTGTCCCTGTCCATTTTCGCTCATCGCGCGAGCGAACCATGCGGTTGAGTATCCGAATCCGGATCCGAGTTCGAACACTCGTTTCGCCCCAATCATCCGTGCCAATTGATAACACAACTGACCACAAGCTGGGCCGATGATGGGAAAGCGGAGCTTATGAGCCTCTTGCTCCATGCGTTGCAGTTGTGGATGACGAGGCGGCACCAATCCCTCAACATATTGTTGAACGGCGGACCATTGAATTTGGGCTGGCATGGAAGATTCCTTGAGGCGCCGGACAAACCCCGTCAAGCCGTACCCCTAGCGTGTTCATGACAGCCGTGGCTAGGGCAGCCTTTGTACGAAAGCGCGTTGAGAAAAGACAGCGTCGGGTATCCGGTCTACCATGGCTCCAACCGCGGAGGTGTTCGTGCGATCCTCAAGGGTATCCAACCTATTTTTGTTGGCTCTCCTCGCTGTTGGCTGCAAAGACCCAGCGACCCATACGACTTCATCCAATGCGTCCGCATCCTCGTTGGTCCCTCCAGCGCCGTCGTGTGGAGAACGGATGGAAAAAATGAGCGCGTGGCTTACCACGCTGTTGCAAGAAGGGGCAGGTCCAACGGCGCCGCTGCAGGAGGCCAACATTCAGTTGGCATCGCTGGAACAGGGAGAACTATGGGCATGGCATGGGGCGGCCGTCATCGTTTCCTCCTCGGTTCTGCAGATCGATCGCGAGCGCCTTGGTTCTCCCCAAGAGTCCACAACGAGCGATAAGCTGCAAGCCGCGTTCAAAGCACGTTCCCAATCGGCGCTGTCCGCCGGGTTCTCTTTGGGAATCGATTTGCATATCGATGAAAATACGCCTTGGGAAACAGTGGTTTCCGTCCACCAGGCGGGAGCGAAGGCGGGAATTCGAACCGCGGGACTCGTATTTGCAGGAGCCAGCGACCTCGAACCGCCCACGTGTCCTGTTTTGGAAGAACTCGTCGGAACATCGAAAACGGATGAGCCCCCGTCGGACGATCTGCTTTCCTCCGAGGCCCCAAGCCCTGAGCAAAAGGCGTTGGAAAGCTGTCGTCCTGCCGTATCCATCCTGCGAGACATCGCGAAGCGAGATCTCGGTGGCAAGGAAAGACTCGAGTACTACGTCAAACGCGCTCCTCTTGCGTGGCAAGCCTGTGATTGTCGTGGCGATGAACGAGCCGTTCGCGCGATCGCCTGGTATTGGTCTGGACGACATCACGGACCGCCTACCCGAACCATCCGTATATCGCTTGGTGTGAAGGGCGAAAAAGATACGATGACGGTCTCGGCTTCCAAGACCGATCCATGGTCGAAAGTCAGTCAAAGCGTGATCGAGGCGGCGCAGTCGAACCGACGCCTCGTATTTGCTGTCGAGTAGTTCTCTTTGCGCTGGGGCAATCGTACGGCCCGATGTAACCTTAGGGCTCCTTGCATCGGCAATCATTGTGGAGTCATCATGGACGCAAAGGGTCATCCTCAACGCCCGTTGGAGCGCAGTTCACTTCCTATCGAACGTATTACCGACGCTTTTCTCGCGGAAACGAAGGAAGAGTCCCCTGAATTATACAAGTACTTGGGTCACCTGGACGCGCAAGGTCGACTCGAATTGGGAGGAGTGCTCGGGCGATTCGACTTTCGTCACAAGGGTGAGTTGGATGCCGAGCAACGCCTCATGGCAAGGCGCGTGCTCGGTCGTCTTCATCGACCAGCGACGAGCATGTTGGTTCTCGTCAATCGCGTATTGGATTACCTGGACCTGAACAACAACGCCTTGTTGGAACCGGATGAAGTCGAGCTATGTGTTGAGATTTTCGAGCTTTTCGCTCATGCCGATTCGGACAACGACACCGTTTCGGAACACGAGTTGGAGTTGCTTTACGCCGCGATACGTCAGATGGATCGAGATGACAATCACGCGTTAGACGCTCTTGAACGTCGTGAGCTTCGGGAAGCGCTGCAGAATCCGAAAGCGTTTCTCGAACGGCAACGCCTGCGTAATCCGAGAGTTGCGGAATTGATGCGTTCACGTTCTCCCTCGTCATGAGGGTAGCGGAAGGCCGGATTCGGATCAGGCCATGCTTGCTTTCGCCCATGGATCCGAAGGCGAATCGTATTCATTCCGTGGTGTTGGACTTTTGATAAGCGAGGGAATCAACGCCAACGTCATCATGGCGTACCGGCCCGCACCAAAAAACGCGGCATGCGTGAGCATGGTCGTACCGATCACGATGGCGGTTGCTGGAACAGCGATGGGCAATGTGGCGAGTTTTTTGCCTAGTAATCCCATCATGAACAGCAAGCCAACCACCCCCGCCCACCCATGAGGCGTGAGAAAAAAAATGACGCTAACAACCGCTCCTGCTGCGCGCATCGAGGGTCGGGGGCCTTTTATCCGCGCCACGGCGAGCACGGATGCGATCCACAGCAGGCGTATCGCCGCGGTTTCGATCCCCGCCCCAATCAGCTTGGCTCGATAAGGAAACGCCGTCGGATTGGCATCGTGCAAGTACCAGACCGCAGCGCCGCAATAATCGAACGTGGATGCGAGTTTCTGGGGGATGAGCGATGACCATGCTCTTGGATCGGAGGCGATACGCTCTCGCGCGGCCTTTGCGAAACAATGATCCTTCTTGGCTTCATCGAATACGTCACGACACGAGGGAGGCACCTGCAACGGAGCGTAGGTTCCATGGGCAGATGCGTCGGTTCCGATCAGCAGGTTCCACCCTCCATTGAAAGAAAGTCCCGCATGCCCCATACGCACTTGGTTGCGAACTACCCAGGGCATCACCGTAACGAGGGAAAGTGAACCCACCGCAAGCACAACGAGCCATCGTTTTCGGATGTTTCGTTCGAAAGCAGAAGCAAGCCAACCAAGGAATGGAACACAAAGCAACATCTGCGGTCGAACGAGAGCACCGAGGCCCAACACGATTCCCAGCGCCATGGCCGAAGGCATCTGACGTTTTCCTTTCGCTCGTCGTGTTGCCATCGTCAACGCCACGGCTGCGACACAGAAGGTCGACGCGGCACCATCGCTCATCAACGCGGCGGTATAGGGAACGAAGGCGGGGTGCAACGCGGCGATGATTCCCGCGAGCAGCGCCCATGGACGATTCATGCCTTCGCGAGCGATCGCATGCACGAGAGCCGCCATGACGGTTCCCAGCAGGGCGTTCGCCATCATGGCGACCCATGGATGAGCGCCAAAAACAGCGTAAAAAGCCCCCAAAATAGCCGGATAGCCCACCGGGTAGTGCGCGGCGATGGTCACCACGCCATCGGGCCAAAGCCATGTATAGCCCAATCCCTTCGCGATTCGTCCGGCGATGACATGATAAAATTGACCGTCGGCGGTAGGAGGAATTCGTGCAGCGGCCCAGATTGTCACCGCGCTACGCGCCAGCAAAGCGATGGTGGAAACGACCACCACATCCCAGCGTTCCTGGAAAGCGAGCCGTTCGTTCACGGGGGAAAGCTCAGAAGAAGGCGTGTTTGAAGCAAGGCAAGCACGACTTCGCAGGTTGGCAGTCCGACAACATTTGAAAACGAGCCATCGATGCGTTCCACGGCGAAGGAACCAAGACCTTGGGCAGCATAGGCGCCTGCTTTATCCATTCCTTCCCCGGAGGTCGCGTATCGAATGATCTCGTCATCGGTCAAGGAACGAAAATGAACGGTGGTGCAAACCGTTTGCTGATGAATCGGAACGGACAAGTTCGTGGGCACGGCAATGGCGAAGCGAGTATGAACTTCGTGGGCCTTTCCGGAAAGAGCATGCAGGGTGCGGCAAGCATCCTCCAGGTCTTTGGGTTTTCCCAAGATACGACGTTGTCTCAGGACGATGGTATCGGCGACGAGCAATCCGCCACAGGGGTTCGTTCCCACGCGAGCGGCGGCAGATTTCAATTTGTCGAGGACGATTCGTTGCAAATACTCTTCGGGAGACTCTCCATCGCGATGGATTTCGTCCGCCTCCGCGGGAATCACTCGAATTGGAATCGACAATGTTTCGAGGATTTGTCGGCGTCGAGGCGAACTCGATCCAAGAATCAGGGGGGTAGTGTGTTCGATCACGGTTTGGTCCGCTGACAGATGTGATAAAAGGGTTCTGGGCCGTGTAGAGCACATCGGGCTAATCATCAACGGGTCTTGCGCCTGAGGAATGATGGTGGGACGACGGAGCAGCAATCGTGGAAGGTTTGCGCCAGCGGCGTGGGTGCTGCTGTGGGTGGTGTGGTTATGGCCGGTTTCGGCCTGGGCCGACGCTTCCTCTGATGCTCTCGAGCGTGTGGTTCTACAACTCAAATGGAAGCATCAATTTCAATCAGCGGGATTTTAT
Organism: Deltaproteobacteria bacterium ADurb.Bin207; assembly: GCA_002070115.1. Taxonomy (GTDB): domain Bacteria; phylum Myxococcota_A; class Polyangia; order Polyangiales; family Polyangiaceae; genus MWCO01. The sequence goes on along the minus strand of MWCO01000045.1, from coordinate 12,966 downwards.
GCGGCGGTTGAGCAAGGTTATTATCGAACTGCGGGCATCGTGGTCGAGATATGGGAAGCCACGGGTCAAGGGGATCCCGCGGATGTCGTGCTTCGTGGCGACGCGCAGTTTGGTATCGCCAGTTCCGATCTCATCATTCTGCGAGCCCAAGGCAAGCCTGTGGTGGCGTTGGCGCCCATCTACCAACACTCTCCGATGGTGCTTTTGGTGTCCGAAAAGTCTGGAATCGATAGTGTTCACGGGCTCAAAGGCAAGCGAATCATGTTGGAGAGTCATGCCGACGAACTCATCGCTTACCTGCATTTCGAAGGGATCGAGCGTGGTGCGGTCACGTGGATTCCCCATGTATTCGATCCTTCCAGATTGATCGATGGCACGGTGGATGCCACGTCGGCCTATTCGACCGATGAACCATTTTTGTTGCAAATAGAGGGGATGCGATACAGCACGTATACCCCGAGATCCGGAGGTATCGACTTTTACGGAGACACGTTATTCACCACGGAAGAGCAAGTTCGAATGCATCCCGATCGCGTGCGAAGGTTTTTGGAAGCATCGCTGGAAGGATGGAAATACGCGATGGCCCATGAGCAAGAGGTCATCGATTTGATCCTGAACAAGTACAGCAAACGGCATTCACGGGAGCATTTGTTATTTGAAGCGGAGCGTTCTCGCCAGCTCATCATGGGGGACGTCGTGGAGATTGGATATGTCAACCCTGGGCGATGGCAGCATATTGGGGAAACGTATCAACGGATGGGCACCATCCAATCGGTGCCATCGCTTTCGGGTTTTTTGTATGAGAGAAATCCGCAGCATGTGCCGCGGGGGCTTTATGGGGCGCTTGTCGGAGCTTTCGCGCTGACGTTGATCATCGCTGCCGTGGCGTACCGATTCTACCGATTGAGTGTGCAAGTGCGCGAACAAGCGGAGTCATTGCGCAAAGCGATGGCGGAGATCAAAGTGCTCAGCGGTATCATCCCCATTTGTGCGCATTGCAAGAAGATCCGTGACGACCAGGGTTATTGGAATCAACTCGAAGCCTATATCTCCAACAACTCCGATGCCCTCTTTAGCCATGGCATATGTGAGGATTGCGAGAAGAAATACTATCCCTGAACGATTTGGTTCCACCTTCGCGAAATGGGATCCGATCAAGCGAAACCGCCACGAGTATCATGGGAAATGACTTCGCGCCGGTTCACTTTCGTCGCGAAGCAACGTGCGTACGGTTTTCCCATGGTCGTCCCATTGAATTCCGTGACGTGGATCGTGATGGGCGCCCAGGTGACCTTCCGGTTCTCCGCAGTGCAATTCAATCCGAAGCTTGGCAACACTAGACGCGGTTCCCCGCATGTCGCGAGTCACCAGAAGCACGGCGCGATACGGACAAGACATGATGCTCCACCCCTAGACGTGAAGCGGGAACGTCGTCAAGGGAGGCGTTTCCCCGGTGGGGCCATCGTGATAGAGCAACGGAATTCATGGTTTCACGATCCCCTTCTTCATTGGGTTTCCGGCCACGGCATCGGGCGATGATCGTGGTGCGAGTCGGTTGCCTTGGCGCTGCGTTGATGATGAGCACCATGCCAGCGGCTGCGGAATGCGACAACGCGGCTCGTTTGAGCACATGCATCGATGCCGATACGCTTTGGCTTCATCCGGGCCCCGGACGGTTTCAAGCCATCGGTTCGACGGAAACCACGGCGTCGGAGGAGTTTTCCCTAGGCTTTTTCACGACCTATTTTCGAAATCCCATTGTTCTTCGCGCGTCATCGGCCAATCCGGATGGCGTCGACGTGCCTGCCATCGAGCACATGGTGAACTCGACGTTTCTATGGGGATATGGTCTTTCCGATCGGGTGGAACTCACGCTGGCGATGCCTGTGACGCTTTACCAAAACGGTACGGGGGTGAGCGGTTTTTTATCGAGTCAGTCCCAGGAAGTACCCACGACTTCGATGCGGGATCTTCGTCTGGGAGCCACGTGGTCTCTGCTTCCGCGTTCACGGGTACACTCCGATGAACTTTTCGCGCTCACGGTGCGTATGCAGGCCGCGATTCCCACGGGTGATGAGCAATGGTTTGGCGGTGATCGGGGCTTTGTCGGGATTCCAAGCTTGGCTGGGGATATGAGGCTGGGCCGTTTTTTTGCGGCGACGGAGCTGGGGGTTCGAATTCGCAAGACGACAAACCTCGCGGGCAGTCGGATAGGTTCCCAGAGTTTCCTTGCGTTGGGGGCAGGGGTCGACCTATTGCCTTCCGAGTGGTTGAGCGTTGGAGTGGAGGCGTATGCCTTGCCGGGATTGGTCGGGCAGGAAACGCTCGAACGCGATCCTGCCAATGGTGAACTCATCGGCAAAACCAAGTCCGAGTCTTTGATTCCCGCGGAATGGATGACCACGCTCCGATCGGCTCCGACACGTGGAGGCGATTTGTCATTTTACATCAGCGGCGGATCCGCGTTGCCCCTCGATGGAACGGCGATGACCGCGCCTCAGATGCGATGGACCGCGGGGGTTCGTTTTGCGCCTTTGCATCGTGACTCCGATGGCGACGGGGTCATCGACAGCCTGGACCAATGCCCCTATCAACCCGAGGATCGGGATGGATTTCAGGACGAGGACGGTTGTCCTGATCCGGATAATGACGGGGATGGTATCCCGGACGACCGAGACCAATGCCGAGATGAGCCAGAGGATTTCGACGGTTTTCAGGACGAGGACGGATGTCCTGATCCGGATAATGACGGGGATGGTATCCCTGATTCGCTGGATCAATGTCCGAATGAACCGGAGGATTTCGACGGTTTTCAGGATGAAGATGGGTGCCCTGATCTCGATAACGATGGCGATGGTATCCCGGATTCGAAGGATCTATGTCCCAACATGGCTGAAGATTTCGATGGCTACCAGGATCATGACGGATGTCCCGATCCGGATAATGATGGAGATGGGATTCCGGACGAAAAGGACGCCTGTCCCATGTCGCCCGAGGACGTCGATGGCTTCGAGGATGAGGACGGATGTCCGGATCTTGATAACGATGGTGATGGTATCCCCGATTCGCTGGATCAATGTCCGAACGAGCCGGAAACCATCAATGGCATCGATGATCAGGATGGCTGTCCCGAACCGGAGGCCAAAGATCAAACCGTGTTACAAGGCATGACGGTAGCGGTGATCGATCCACAGCGCTTTGCGCCAGGCTCATCGCGAATGACCGCCGCGCTACGAAAGCAACTTCTGATGATGGCCCAGCGAGCCCTGGGTGTATCTCCCGTCCAAATGATCGTGGTGCAAACCTATGCCGATTCGCCTGGAACCACCGAACGAAACGAAAATCTTGCCGCCGATCGAGCAGATGCCATTCGCAAAGAACTCCTCGAAGCGGGATTGCCAGCCGACAAACTCACGGTCGCCGTGGGAGAATTGACCCTGGCGCGTCCCGTGCGCGCTTCGCAGTTCGACATGACGGTTCAGCGGGGGAAACACGACTGACTGCTCGTTGGCCGCGCCATCTGAGGTTGGCGAAGTTGCACGTTCATACATACCCCCGCCGTTTCCGGCTTTTCCCAAACACCCCTCCTCAAAGCTTGCATAACCATCCCACTTCAACTATCTGCTCCTAGCAGACAGGTACGGTATTCAACTACATATCCCGCCATTGACCTGTACGGTAATCGTTGCGGAAAGAAAGGGCATGTCGTCGAAATGAATAGGAAATATGGCTGGTTGTCGCATTTTCGTCGGCTTGGTTACTTGCTTCTTTCCGGGCTCATCGCGTGTGGGGGCAACAATTCGACGTCGCCTTCCGGGTCGGGCCAAGAGGATGGCGCGGACGACACGTTTTGGGTGGACGGCAAAGCCGACGTGGGAGGAATTGCCGAGGGGAGCGCCGAGGCTTGTGGCGTGCTGGCGGTGGCCAACGATAGCACGTTCGAACAACTCAAAACGGACGTAGGTCTTTCTGTCAAAGCCGCGAAAAACATCGTCGCTTACCGGCAAGGATCGGACGGCACGCTAGGGACTGGCGACGATGGGTATTTCGATTCTTTGGATGAACTCGACAAGGTGAAGTACGTGGGGCCGGTGGCTTTCTCGAAGCTTGCAACGTATGCGAAAGGTCACGATAAGGCCTGTAAAATCGTGGACTTGCAGTTTATTTCGCTATCTGATTTCCATGGACAGCTCGATCCGATCACGGTGGCCGAGGTTGGCAAGGTGGGCGGAGCAGCGGCGTTGAATTATTATTTTGTGAAAGATCGTGTCGCCAACCCGCGCAGCCTGCTTTTGTCCGCGGGAGATTCTTTTGGGGCGAGTCCTCCCATCGCTGCATTTTTCGATGAAAGGCCAGTGATTGAGGCGATGAATCGGATGCGCTTCGATGGGGAAGCTCCTGGCAACCACAGCTTCGACCGAGGTGTTCCGGCGCTGCAAGAGCTGATCGAGTTGGCGGACTTTCCGTTTGTCTCCGCCAACCTCACTGGTGTCGAGGACTCCATGGCATGTGAAACGAAGCCCGATAAACTCTGCATCGCGCCGTATCAGAATTATTGGGTCGGCGGTGTCAAGGTGGCGGTCATCGGGCTTCTGACCCCTGAAGCCCCTTCGCTCGTCAAACCTGGAAGCTTTGCTTCGATCGAGGTGACCGATCCAGCGGCTTCCGCACAAGCGGCTAAAGCCAAAGCTGCTGCGGAAGGAGCCTCTGTCTTTGTAGCTCTGACGCATATTGGCGGTTCCCCTGGCGCGGGAGGTGCCGCTCCCACCGGTCCTTTGATGGAGTTGGCCGAACAGCTCGATGGTTTTGACCTATTGATTGGCGGGCATACGCATAACGCAATCGAAACGACCGTCGGCAACCTTCTGGTTGTCGAAAATCCCAGCCAAGGAGCGAAGTACAGCCGTGTAGCTTTATCGTTCGATTTCGCGCAGCGAAAAGTCGTTCATAAGACATCGGAAATGCTCACACCCGTCGTGGAAGGGACCGTCCCGGACCCGGCATTCGATGAGTTCATGGCTCATTATCGCACCCAGCTCGCCCAACAACTGGATCTTCCCCTGGCCGTGGCGGAAGGGATATTCGAACGGGGAAACAATGTGGAAAGGCTTCAAGAAGTAGCCCTTGGAAACCTACTCACGGATGCCCTGCGCGCTCGCTACCAAACCGATCTGGCTCTGGTCAATGGCGGTGGATTGCGGGCTCCCATGCCTTCGAGCTACGCCCCGGCAAACTTGTCGTTGCGTCGCCCCTCACCGGACTACCAAGCGGGTCCTCCTTTCGACCTGGTGGTTGGCGACGTTTTTGCCGTGCTGCCTTTTGTCAACGATGCGGCCATTTGCACGCTGACGGGCAAGCAAGTGTGGGCCATGCTCGAGCATGGTCTCGGGTTTTTGCCAGCTCCCAATGGCGGATTTCCCCAGGTCTCTGGCATCACGGTCACATTCGATTCTGCCGCTCCAGCCGGCAATCGCGTCATCTCCATCGTCCTTGATAACAAAACTGCCATCGACAAGAACGACACCACCTATTCGCTCGTGACCAGTGATTTCATGTACCTCGGCGGCGACGGCTATTCGATGCTTTCGCAAGCCGACGGGTATGTGGCCGACCGCCTCACCGATGTCCTGGCTGATTACATCGAAGCGGTGGGAACGATTGCACCGACAATCAACGGACGATTGGTGGACGTGGCGTCGCCGTAGCCGCACCAGCATTTTCTTTGCTTCCCCCCTGATCCAATACCCGATAATACCAATACTGCATCTGTGCCATGAGATGATCGGCCGTCGCGCGATCCGCATCGAATAGATTGTTCGTTTCATTCTGGTCCTGCACGAAATCGAAAAGCGAATAGACACCTTTTTCGCGATCGTGGACCAAGTTGAAACGGTCGGTTCGAACCGACACCATGCGCAGCGGGTCTTTTTGTTTTTTGACGAACTCCGGGAGGAAAAACGTGTGAAACGTCACACGTTCGGCCATCTCTTCCCCTTGCAGCATCGGCACGAGACTGGAGCCTTGGAAGTCGAACTCGCCCTTCGCCTGGGCCAGGTTGATGAACGTCGGCGCCATGTCCAGCAACGAAACGGGGGTGCGAACAGAATGGGGAGCGAAGATGGGCATGTGGATCAACATCGGAATGCGAAGCACACTCGTGTTGAGATCATAACCGTGATGTTTGACTGCATGCTGATCATCAAAGCTTTCGCCATGATCGGCTGTCACCACCAGCAGACGATCCTGCTCCGCCCAATGCTCTTCAATCCACGACAGCACACGGCCCAAATGCTCATCGGTAAACCGAATCTCGGCATCGTACACATCCATGGCCTTCGTTCCAAACACCGGCGCATCAGGTGGCTGATCGAAAGGTCCGTGGGGGTCGAAGTAATGAGCCCATAAAAATACGGGTTGACCTTGTTCGGATACGGACTCCAGCCGTTCAATCACGGCATCGGAGACTTCTTTCGAGGTATGCGCTTGCTTGAGCTTGGCGGCGGAGCCATCAACCTCTTGGAATCCCTGGGTAATGCCGCCCCAGCCCGTGAAGTACGGCGATGGTACCACCGCGATGGTCCTGTATCCCTCCTTCTGTAGGATTTCGGCAACCGTCACGTTCTCCGACAGTACAGCCAGGGGAATTCGTCCGAGTTTGGCCCTTTTGATTTGCGGATCATAAAGCGAAGTAAACAGCGAAGGGATGGATAGGCGGGTGCTAGGTCCCTGTGCAAATGCGTTTTCGAAACGGACCGCATGCTTCGCAAAAGCGTCGAGATGAGGCGATGTGGGACGATCGTATCCATTGAACCCAAGGTGCAGCGGATTCAACGCGTCGATCGTCAACAGAACAATATGAGGTTTTTTCGACCTATCAGGAACCGGATAGTCCCAACGTCGCAAAGGAGGAGCCACATCGAATACGAAATCTTCACCAGAGCAATCCTCATCGATACCATTGTAGGGAATATCCACGGCCCCCGGATGAATCGTGGGATCGAACGGAGCGCAATCGTTACCCCCAAATAACGTTGTGTACCCATCGCCATCCCAGTCGAAAAGGGTGTTATGACTGGCATGAAACACGGTGCCAAAGGTGGTGTGAGCCACGAGCATGGAACGGGCGTGGGACGAATACGGAACCGCAAAGGTAGCCGCCAACGTAAAAATGACTCCTCCGATGATGGCAGACCAGCCGATCACACGCCTTGTCGTTTTCGACAGTCGTGGGATCGTTCTCACCGTGGCGAGAATGGCTCCCAAGACCATCACGGTGAGACCTATCCAAAGCATCCGCAAGTCCAGCGCGCTTAGAACACGCCTTCCCATCACCACGGCCCATACCATGGCGAATAGCGCGAACAAGCTAAGAAAAGCGGCGGTAAGCCAGGGGCGCATCAGCCAGATTTGCGTCAGACGACGGGACGCCAGGGGGCGCAACAGGCTCATCCAGACACCGCGGAGCACCGCGAACAAAAGTGCTCCGGCGAATACTGCAAGAAGATGGATCACGATGGAGGCACCGGCGGCATTGATGGCCACACGAACATCCTCATGAACGCGCATGGCCAGGGGAACGGCCACGAACACATAGCCAAGGAGCGCGGCGGGGGCGGCCAACAAGCAAGCGTGGACAGAAACCGCTGAAGGGGCCGAACGTGTTTTCAAGGCTGCGGACACAGCGATAATCGCATTTTTCAGCCGCGTTGCGATGCGCTGATCCCCAAGCGCAAAGGCATACATTGGAGCGACTACAGCCCCCACGACCAAAACATGCGCCATCGTCAAAGCCGCGCTGGCCATCAGCACGGAGAAAAAATCCCAGGTTAGGTTTGCTTGTCGTGCTTGCACCAACGCAACCGTATCCCACACGACCATGACCCAGCCGCACGATGCCAAAAAACCAAAAGCATCCGATGCGTTCTTACGAAACAACCTTTTTCTCCTATTTCAAGGGCCAAAACCAAACGAACGACAGACCGTAGCATCCTCGTTTCTTGCGTAAACTCACATCGGGGTAGGTTCTGCTTCGTTCCGTGATCCATGGAACGAAGCGCGAATCAATCCTCGCTGCGCGCGCCATGGATCATGGCGGGCTGGGCTCTTGTTCGGTCTGCGGTTGTGTGGTTTGCGGCAGTGGCACATCGGGAGCGTCCAGTGCCGCATCGTCGACACCTGGCTCGGGCTTTGGCTCTTCGATGGGCCGCGGGGGTTCGAATTCCGGCGCGGGTAAGTTCGGCGGGGGCACCGCCGTAGAACAGCCCAGGGCGAGCGCCATCATTCCGGCGCGTACTATCAAGTGCGAAAAGGTCATCATGACGATCCGATCAAAGGGGTAAGGGCTCTTTGGCAGGAGGAGCCAGGCCGGCATCGGGGTCCACGGGTGCCCTTGGATCGATGGGGCTTTCTGGCAAGACATTGTCCATCGTCGAGGAGATGGTGGCCGCTCCCGGCCCGAGCGCACGCGCAGCAGCCGGTGGGATTCCGGAAGGGAGCGCTCGTTGTGCCGTGGGCTGCTCACCCGAGTTGCTGGAACAGCCGAGTTCTCCCGACAGCGTTACGACCCCCATCAGCCCAACCATGATGAAAAACTGGTTATTCCGTTTCAAAAACCGCACGAACCGCGGCATTGACATCATGGCGATGCTGGAACCCAAGAACTGACCGAGCGCGTTCATCATCGACCATGCATACATAGCGAATATGGTCTAACTCGGGTGCGGGAAACGACGTCATGCCGATTTTCCACAGCTTTCTAACGGCGATCTCCGCCATGGGATGAGGAATGGCAAAGCGAGGCTTTCCAGCGATCTGGATGAGATGGGATAGGGCGATGGGCGGAGGCCCCGCAAGATTGTAAATGCCTCGAATCCCCGGTCGCAGCGCCATACGGATGGCCTCGACCACATCGTCTTGATGAATCACTTGCATCATCGGGTCGAAGCCAAGAAGAGTGGGCACACGAGGCAACCTCAAGTAGTTGGAAGAGCCGTTGCGCACGGAGCCCAGGATATGAACCGGACGAAAGATGACGGTTTCGGTCGATGGGCTTTTCCAAAAAAAGGATTGAGCCAGCATATCCACCGCGATGAGATCGCGAAGCCCGCTCCAATTCGCGCCTCCCAACAAGGGCGCATCTTCTTCGAGAAACTGGGGATTATCGGGTCTTGCGCCATACACGGCGGCTCCTGAAAGCACGATGAGTTTTCGCACGTGAAACTGCGCCACGTTTTCCAAAAGCCTTTGGAAACCAAGCACATTCCACGTGTGATGCTCCGCCGAACTCGTCCTTGGATTGTGCATGATGCCCATATGCACGACGGCATCGATGTCGCGGCCGCGAAAGATGTCCCGCATTTTTTTTCGACGCAGGTCCACGGCGAAGTGCTCTACATCTTTCGGGAAGGATAGGAACGGCCGACGATCTATGCCGATGACATGCTGTTGGCGATGCAACAGGCGAGTGAGTCGCTGCCCGAGTCTTCCACAAATCCCGGTAATCAAGACGACCGGTGGTGCTGCAGCGGTTTCCTTTCGGCTGGTTTTCGTCGCATTGCTATTCTTACGCACCACTCGAAAGCCTCCCCGCGCCTACCAAAAAACGTGCTGTCGCTCTTTGATGCCTCGATTGAGCATCGATTGGATCGCGCTTCGAACGATTTCCACCTTGGGTTCGATAACGGCATCTTCATCGTCAGGATCGCCCGTCATCATCAAAGGTTGCCCAAAACGGATGCGATATTTTGTGGGCAAGGGCAGCAACCCTCCCGGCAGCAGCCATTGAGGGATGATGGGAAAGACAGGCATTCGCAACGCTTTGGCAAGCGTTTCGAGGTTTCCTACGTTGATATATTGCTCTTCGGCACCAAGCACCGCGATGGGGACGATGGGCGTTCGGGTTTCCAACGCCAGCCGCATGAAACCAAGACCGAAGTCCTTGAGGCGATAGCGTTCAGAAAAAGGTTTTGAAATACCGGTAGTTCCTTCCGGGAAGACCAATAGCGCCTCCTCGGAATCAAGAAGCTTTTTCGCGTTTTCGGGTACGCCCACCACTTGCCCACAGCGAGCAAATAGTGTGCAAACCCCAGGAAGCGTCTGGGTCCACTTATCAACCATGCTCCGCACCACCCGAGGGGGCTCGGCATCGAAAAACATCGAAGCTGCGACCAAAGCCGCATCGATGGGAAGCTGCCCCGAATGGTTCGCGATAAGAAGGACGCGCCCCGCTGGCACGTTCTCCAAACCGGATGCATCCACCCGAAAATAGAAGCGGTGCAAAACGGCCACGGCCACCAGCGCCACACGAACCCATTCCAAGTCCAAGCCGAACGAGTCCATGCGTTCGTGACCGCGATAGGCCTCGAGCCGGCGTATTTTTTCCTCGAAGTCCGTTCCCGTCACATGCTGCAAGACAGCAGATGCTCGTTCACGAATGGCTCCCAACCAAATACCCGGTTGCTTCCGCGCGTCTTCGGGCCGGATGAGAACGGTAGAGCGGTCCATCGGGCCGTAGCGTACCCCGCTCCGCGAAGCACTGAAAGTGTTTGCGGAAAAGAAGATGCAAATCGATTGCGCGGATTAACGAAGAAGGCTTGCGCTACCAAGGCACAAGCCAGGGAAAGGAAATGCAAAGACGATCGTGTTTACTTCATCTTTGCTTCGGTGAACTCTACGTGTTTTCGCACACGCGGGTCATATTTCTTGATCTTCATCTTCTGCGCCATCGTACGCTTGTTTTTCGTGGTCACGTAGAAGTAACCGGTTCCGGCGGAAGAGACTAATCGAATGAGTTCTCGCATGGGGGTCCTCGTAAAAGCCGCGGCTGTATAAGCCTAGTCGTTGTATCTGGCAAGAAGGATCGTGATCAACCCTTTCCCTCAGAGCTTTTCCATAGCATCTCTGGCAGCTTTGATGGTGGATTCGATATCCGCTTCGCTATGGGCGACGGACAAGAAGGCGGCTTCGAATTGGGAGGGAGGCCAGTACACACCCCGAGAAAGCATCCCGGCATGCCATTTTGCGAAGCGTTTGGTATCTGCTTGCACGGCCTGGTCCCAGCGCTCCACCGGTCCAGGATGGAAAAATAGAGTCAGCATGGAACCCACACGCTGCACGCAGCCCGGGATACCTCGGTCGGCCAGAGCGCTCCGTAACCCTCGTTCCAACAGATCTCCCAAATATTCGAGACGGTCATAGGCCAAGTCATCCATGAGTTCGAGGGTGGCGAGACCTGCCGCAAGGGCCACGGGATTCCCGCTGAGTGTACCGGCTTGGTAGACTTTTCCTTCCGGAGCTATCACGGACATGATGCTCGCTTTCCCGCCATAGGCAGCAAGAGGCAGACCGCCTCCGATCACTTTTCCCAGGCACGTCATGTCGGGCCGCAAACGATATCGTTCCTGCGCTCCCCCGGGAGCAAGACGGCATCCGGTCATCACTTCATCGAAAATGGATACGGCGCCCGCTTTCGAACAAAGCGATAGGATTGCCGCGAGGAAGCCTTCTTTCGGAGGAATACAACCCATATTTCCGGCCACGGGTTCCACGATCACCGCGGCAATGGCATCGCCTCGCTCGGCAAACACTTTTTCAAGGCTTTCCAGGTCATTGTAGGGAAGGGATAGAGTGGTTGCAGCCATGGCTTCAGGTACGCCCGCCGAGTCTGGAGTCGCCAGCGTGGTTAGGCCGCTTCCCGCTTTGACGAGCAAGGAATCCACGTGACCGTGATAGCAACCCTCGAACTTGATGATGAGGTCGCGCCCAGTAAATCCACGGGCCGCACGCAACGCCGACATCGTTGCTTCCGTTCCGCTGCTCACGCAACGCACGCGGTCGATGCTCGGATAGCGTACACGCACCTGTTCGGCAAACACCACCTCCGCTTTGGTAGGTGCCCCAAAACTCAGACCTCGGGTTGCGGCTTCTTGCACCGCCCGCACCACGGTCGGATGCGCATGCCCGACAATCGAAGGACCCCACGTACAGACGTAATCGATGTACTCGGTACCATCTGCTCCAAGGATGCGTGAACCGTGCGCTTGCTGAATGAAAATCGGAATACCACCCACCGCGCGGAATGCGCGAACGGGACTGTTGACACCGCCCGGGATGGACATCCGGGCGCGTTCGAAGAGTTCTTTGGATACAGTGTCCATGGGGGCCGGGTATAGCCTGATTGTCTCGCTAGGTCGATACCTTAGCGGATCTTTGGAGGCTGAAATGAACCTCTTCGAACTGGCTGCTTGGCTCGTTTCGACGACCGACATCATCCGTGATTGGCATCGGCCTTCTCGCGTTCCTTGTCCCATCCGAAAAATGCCGCTCATGGGATTCGCCAATTCCCATTCCTCATGCCCCTGTTCACCCCAAATCATCGCCAAGCTTGGACACAATCCTTGCTTTTGCCTCCCATGCTATGCTTGCCGCCATGCCCTACCCGCTCGCTCTCACGCGACTCGTTACCATCGGCGCCCTTGGCTTGGCTTGCGATCCGCCTTTGGTACAAACTGCGGGAGGACTTTCCCCTTCGGCGGAAGCAGGCCCAGATATTGTAATACCCTTTATTTCCAACAACTTACAAGATAAACGACCAGCCTCATCCGACCAGCTCCCGCCGGTCCACCTGCCCGTTCACCTCATTCCCTTCGGACCCGTTCCCCAAGAAACCTTGGAACATGCGGCCCAAGGCCTCGAACAGCACGCGCCGGTTCACGTGACGCTTCACGAAGAACGACCTTTCCCTGAATACGCGAAATCCTCCCGAAAAGGTGCGTACCAGGCCAGCCGCCTTCTCGATGCCCTGGCTTCCTTACCCCACGACGGCAAACTCATGGGCATTACCGAAGCGGATATCGTCACCCGCAAAGGGAGTGTGCCGGTGTGGGGAATTCTTGGCATGGGCGCCATCGATGGACGGGTTTGCGTGATTTCTACCTATCGAATGCGACGCCGGTGGGAGGGGCGGGG
>MWCO01000044.1 GCA_002070115.1 Deltaproteobacteria bacterium ADurb.Bin207 | reverse complement strand
CACCAAGGACTCGACCTGCCCAGGATACAAATCCGCAATGCGCTCGATACGCCGAACATCGGCTTCCGCCGTTACCCCTCCCTCGATGAAAAATCGCGCTCCCACTCGACGAACCCGCACCCCCGAGGTGCCCTCCAACAATTGCTTCACCTCACGCTCTACCGCATCCGGTGAACGCGAAAACACATTGATGACCCACTTGGTCTGCGTGCCATCCTTGTTGATCAACAACAAGGTCGTCGACCCCGGCGCACGGCCCACGATCACAAACCGCTTGCCATCCGTAGTCAACTTGACGTCCGCTACGCCCTTGGTCCCCTCCGAATAATTGCTCACCTCGGTCGCGGAAATGGTCTTGTTCTCCCCTACCGCGAGACTCAATTCCTCCGAAGTCTCGACCAACGTTCCCGAATCGCCTTTCTGTGCGAAAGACGTACCCGCAACGCCAACGAGCGACAATAACGCTGCCAGTGTGACGATTGTTCTCACCGCAAGTCTCCTGCTTCGAGCTTGACGGGCCCAGTTCGAATGTTTTGTACCGCTTCTCGCTGCTTGGTGTCCGTCAGTGCCGACGATGACATATCCGGGATCCGTTCTGCAATGCGCTGGTCCTCCGGATTGCGCAACGCTACGGTGATCTGGCCCTTTTCAAGCGCCAGGGAGATGAGTTGCGCCTCCTGCAAATGCAAACTCAACGTAAGCACCATCTCCTGCGTACGATTTCGATTGCGCTCATTCGGATCCATCATCAGCTCATTGGCGGTATCCAACCCCACCGCGAGCACCAAAACCTTCTGTAACAACACCACGGCGCTGCGCTTATCGCCTTGCGCCTCAGGCATGATCGCCACCACATCGACATAATCACCGGGCCGAATCAACGCGTAACTCTTGTCTCCGCTGCGCGCTCGCACCGATACGGCTCGGCTCCCCGGCTGCACCAACGCCGATAAATCTCTTCGCTCATCGGCCGCTATCGCAAGGTCCGACCACATCAGCGTCTGCTGCGATTGCACGTTGTTGCCAAGACGCAATCCCACCACCTTGGCCCGCTCCGCCGCTTTCACCGCACGGTCCTCGACATAAGCGAGCGGAACCTCCCGCACCGCCAATACGTCATCGGTAATGACCGCCCCGCGCTCAATCGGTTTGATGGCGACGAGAAGTTGCACACGTTCACCGCCAGAAGCCTGCTGTTCGAAGCGCCTGACGTACAACAGCATCAACACAAGGCCGAGGGTTGCGACGATGAGGGCGAGTAAAAGCGCTCGTTTGCTCATGAGAAAGGGCCAGTATAGTCCGATAAGGGAGAAGAAAGAACAACAGAGACAGCGAGGGGCGTCATCTCGTTGGCGACGATGGCACCCACGGACAGGAAGTCGTTTTCAGCGCGGACTCATCTCCACCACCGATACATACGACCGATCCTTCTGCTCAAAGGCGAAAATCAACAAGTCCACCCCTTCACGGGTATACGCCCGGCCATGAGCCACATCGTCGGTCGCATGCGGAATCGGACTCCAGCCCCGAGAAGGCATCTGCGAATCGTACATCGCCAACACCTCCTGCTGGGGCTTCGCACTATCGTAAATCCGTACCGCGTAAGGCGCCCCCTCCACCGTCGCACTCAACAACCGCACCGCTTCTTCCGGACGTGGTGCGTTGGGTGAATCCGAACCCGGCGCCTCCTGCCCGTCCATCGGCGCCACATTGAACAAGTTGAAAGATCCCTCGGTCCATACCGTAATCACATGCGTTCTTCCGTCCATTTGCTTGGTATAGACGTAGCGCAAGTCTCCAATATGCGTTAGATCTCCAGTACTTAGGAATTTTTCGATGCGCGATGGCAAGCTCTGCCAACCCTCCAACGGCTGCTGCGACAAGCAGGCCACCATTCCCTCCGGCCCCGCCTGGTTGCGCACAATCCCCACGCCCGCGGCACCGTCGGCTGTCTCGAACTCCTCTTTCAAGTTCGCCGGCAAGGTTTCGAAAATCTTGTCCAATCCCCCGGCATCCTGACGACATAGCGCTTCAAATCGGCCCAATACGTCATCCATCGATGCCGTCGTCACCGCGCTCGTCACCAAGACCGGTTCGCCATTCAGGCGCACACGGTGGATTCTGCCTTCCAAGTCGCCAAAACTTGCGAATTGCCGACCCACAATCAATGCCGAATCCTTGAAGTTGCCCCAAGCCGATCGGATCGATAGCCCGCCTAGAACCACCGACACCACGAAACAATAGGCCAAAACGCGAATCACCCCACGCAGGTGGATGCGATGTCGCGCTTTTTCGGCGAGCCGCGTTGTTGCAGAAGGCTTGCTGAGATCGAGGTCGTCGGTCATGGCATCACCATTGCTTGAACAGAGACCAGGCGAAATGAAACACACCCCTCAAATTGCCCTTTTGCGGCTTTTCGTTGCACTGCACCTTCGTCGTGGTCGATAGATGATTCGTAAAACCACCAATCGCCTTGCTGGCAGTGGCCGACCCTTGAATGGTCGAAGAAGCCGTACCCCAACTTTTGTCGAATTTTTCCATTCCCGGATCCGAACCCTGAAACTGGCTGAGAGGGTCGGAATTCACATTCGGGTCGTTGGACTCGAGCTGGCTCATCGGCGAGCCCTCCGATTCCAACGTCGCATTCGCCCCCCCAGACTCACAGTTTGCCATGGCATACGTCCAGGCATATTCCTTGGAAACCCGTAACGTACGCTGCTTTTCCCCATATAGCTTCGCCACGAAAATCATCGAAGCGAAAATGATGATGAAAAACGGGATGACAACGACCGCTTCCACCACCGCGGCCCCGCGGGAACTTCTGATCTTGCGTAATTTGCGCCTCATCATCGCCTCCCGCTTCAATGAATGATCTCGATTTTGGCCGTATTCGCCAAATTCGGATTCTTGATGTATTGCCCCTGCCAAGGCCCACCCCCCTCATGAACCTTGCCCACAATCTCTTCAAAGGTGCTGCCCATCGACTGGCCAAACAACGATCCCATCACTTCCGTGCCCCCTAATGCCCCAGCCACCAACGGATCCAGCTTGCCCAGGATGCCATCGAAAACCACGTCCACGATCATACTCGAGAAGGTCGATGTGGGCGTATGCACGCGACGCAGCCGCGCGCGCCAAAACATGTTCCACATCGCATCTTCCTTATAGTCATCCCACGCCCCCTTCTCGTCGTAATAATACTCCGCTTGCGCAAACGCCACTTTCCCCCATGGAATGTCAGGCATCTTCATCGAGCGATTCCACGCCGCAATCTTCACCCCCGTCTCCGCCTTCTTCGGCCATTGATCGTTGCCCACCAAGACCGACCAGATCTGAAAATATCCGTTGCCGTTCTTCGCGCCCCAAAACACCTTCTTCGAAGTCTTGCCATTGCCATTCATCGCAGATTGACTGGTGTTCTGCTGCTTCAACTCGTCTTCGATATCCTTTTTCGCATCCTCGATGCATGCATCCATATCGAAGTTCTTCTTGCCCTTAGCCTTGTCCTCGCAAGCCTCCTTCGCAAATTTGTCGATCGCCGATTGCGAAAGCCCTTGAGGCATTCCCCCCGAACCACCGCTCCAGCCTCCCCCACCGCCACTGTCCCCGCAAAAATATCCTGGGAACGTCTCCACGATGCTGCCAATCACCCCCGCAACCCAACCACCGAACTTTCCAAAGGGCGAGAATACGAGTTCTCCAACGTAAGTGCCCGCTTTTTTACACAAAAATGAGAATTCGTCTTCTTCGACCGGCAGCCCCAGACGCTCCTTGGGAACGAAAGGAACCAACGATACACTCACAAACCCACCCCCCTTGACCGGCTCCGAATATTGCGTCGTCGCCACGTGAACCGCTTTGCCCTGCGCAACCCAGGGCATCGCCACCGCAATGCCCACCTGCGTCTTGCTGAGAATGGGCAAGGTCGTATTCACCAGCTTTTCAGCAATCTGCACGGCGTTGTTGATGAGCGGCGCAAGCCCCGAGGTAAAACTGCATATCGCGGCCCCGATGCCTGTCCACGACAACGCACAGGAGATCGCCATCGCAATCGTGTTCATGAGTTGCACCAGCTTGAACGCCACCAGAACAGCCAAAATGGCAGCCATGATGATGTTGATCATCGCGATGATGTTCATGCCCCGCGCATGATAAACCGCCGCCGCAAACGCTACCGCGTCGGCCCCATCCTGCATCCGCTCGCGATACAAAATCGCATCCCCGATGCCAATGATGTACCAAAGCGACCCCACCAGGAAAGCCGCCATGAATACACCCACCACCATCACCGCACCGCGCTGATCCGCTAGCCATCCCGATGGCGCATGCCCCATGACGCGTTGGTATGTCGTTTTATCAGT
The DNA here is from genome assembly GCA_002070115.1 of Deltaproteobacteria bacterium ADurb.Bin207. Lineage (GTDB taxonomy): Bacteria > Myxococcota_A > Polyangia > Polyangiales > Polyangiaceae > MWCO01. The sequence continues at coordinate 46,392 of MWCO01000044.1, read as the reverse complement.
AATCATAGCTCGCTCCCTGGTTGGGCAGGGCGGCTTCGCCCGTCAGGTTGCGTGTGGACGATACAAAGTCGCACACCAGACGACTCGCTATCGGAACTTGACACCGGTACGTGGCTTTGACCCGCACCCGCACCAAGTCATCACGACCGAAGTCTTTGCGCGTATCCGTTCCTCCCGGCTGGCTCGGGAAATTCAATTCGTAATCAATCAAGCTGCGCACCGAACGCATCGGAATGGCTGCCGCCAATTCGATGGCCTCCAACCGCTTGCCCGTCACCGACCCCACCTTCTCGTCCCCATAATACTGGGGATCATCGTAAATGACGACCGCCGCCGCCCGCGTCGCCGTCACCGCCGCATGCTGCACCACCAACTTCGCCGTGAGCAGACCACTGAGCTGTACCAAACACTCGAAAAAGATGAATAATGGCAAAAATGCTACGAGGAACTCGACGTAGACAGCGCCACGACGGTCCCGCAGCAGCTTGCCTACCATCCGGTCCGGCTTGCTGACTTTCCCGCGGCACAAGGTACTCGGGATCATGGTATGCTCCAGTTCAACAATACGGCTATCGCCGTGCCGACAAATACCGACGGGCCAAGCCGAGTCCACGTCATCGATTCTTTGGTGAGCTTTCGACGACGGGCTTTCGGCAAAAAGGGATTGATGGCAAGAAAGGCAGTATTTCCAAGGGTTTGTAATAATTTACCTTCATACGCCAATCGCGCTTGCGCGTAGATGGCTGCTACCAAAAAACCATAAAATACAGCTTCGATTCCAATCACTGGACGGCACAGCGCTCCGACGGCGGCAAGCAGCTTGACATCCCCCCCTCTGCCACCGCCGACCGCGTACAAGAGCATGGGGACAGCGCCACAGGCCAGCGCTCCGAGAAGGGAGAAAATGGCGCCTTCGAATACTCCCCGCACCCCCTGGTAGGCTCCCCCCAATACGCCATGCAATATCGGCGCGATCACCAAGGCTCCGAGCGACAACCAGTTTGGTATGATCCCCTTTTTGAAGTCAGTCCACGCCGCAATGGCCGTGACCACCACTGCTGCAACGAGAAATAGCTTGGCGTAGCTCATGACTTCCCACACGTCTCCATCGACAAACCACTGTCATCTCGCAGCCGATTGCCCGATTCCTCAACCCATCTGACCCCTGACTGGCGTCAGTTACCGATCTGCTCGACCTTGCTCGCCTGCTCCTGCACCTTCTTGTCTACCTTCTCGCCAAAAATCTTGAACCCCGCAATCGCGATCAACGCAATGACACCCACCAAAATGATGTATTCCACCAGGTTGGCGCCACGGTTGTCTTGAAGGAACTTGTGGATTCGGATCATCATATTGCTCATCTCCTGCTGGTTTCGCCGTGCCGACATTCTAGCTTCACGGAATCGGGCAGATTATGATCCCTCTGGCCCGCTCATAACTCGCAAACAAAACCGGCCCCAAAGCCGCTATCGAAGTAGCCAACGATAAACTGACCACGCCGACGAGTACGACATACTCCGACATGACTGCTCCTTCTTCGCCTTTGGGAATATATCGCCCAAGTACGCGTGCTCGAAGCCGGGTCAGTATCTTCATGGCTGCTCTTCCAAGGTCACGACCACCATCGGTCCAATCTTCCAATCCTGAGGCACAAACGCGCCTATTCAAATAGTACCCCCCCACCAGAAGCCAGACAAAGGAAAAATCACGCGACGCTTCCTTCGTCCCAACCATGCGCCCGAAACGCTCGCTCATGATTGCTCGATGCGCGACGACTTTAGTTCAAGTGATGGAATTAATTGAAAATATCTAGTATGCGCGATCAGGTCTACGGCTCGCCCACGCGCCCCACCGACGACTCCCACCCCCATACCAACGATATCCTCCCCTTACCACCACGCGAGAATGGAACGGCAACGTCTCAGGGTAGCTCATTACTCGCTATCCATGCGCAAATGTCAGAATGTGATTTATGATGTATTGAATGGATAATCTAGAAAAATGATTCACCAAGGCGCAAACGAAATCGCTTCACCTTGTGTGAGCGGGACCTGAACACCCCCTCGCGCTGCTTTCCGCCGCTTCTTCATTCACAAGGCGTAAGCTTGCTCTTGTCACAGGTGTTGCCGCAATTCGAATAACACTTGCAGTAGTCTTCAATGCATTGGTTGCACGCTTGCATGTCGGCATTGGCCGCCGCTTCCGAACTACAAGTCGTGTACGCCGTCGTGCAGGCCGTTTCCTCGTCCGCTGTGCAAACCTTGCCAGAATCCTCATCATCGCTGCAACCGAGGAAAGCCAAAGCGCACGCTACCAAAAATAGACTCGAGTATTTTATCATTGCGGCCATATATCTCACTATTTCGCGAAAGCAAGATCGAAAATACCTTGGACGAAAAATGTTCGAACAGAGATTGTGTCCAGGCTAACCCTCGAACCCAATCATCTCCGCCCTACTCCACCCCTGCTCACCGTGCTATACTCACCCTGCCGATGCCCATGTCAAAGCTTCACCACCGCGCGATCCCCTTGGCCCTTTGTCTTGGCTCCGCCTTTGGTTGCGATTCGCTCGTGGAAAAACCACCGGATCCTTACCCCATCGTGATCGTGGTCGAAAGTGATCCCGGAAAACCCATCGAAGCCGCGGGTATTTTGGTCGGCACCCACCAGGTCGGTGCCACCGACGAAACCGGCAAAGCCCACCTCAAATTGCGCGGCGATGAGGGCGAATCCATCTCCCTTTCGGTCAAATGCCCCGAAGGACACCAAAATCCCAAACCTGTAGCCGTGACCTTGCGACGTATCGCCGACCCCAACGCACGCCCGGAATACCGCTTGTCCTGCGCCCCCCAAACTCGCACCATCGCCGTGGCCATCCGCGCCGAGGAAGGACCAAACCTGCCCGTGGTGTTCTTGGGACGGGAAATCGCCCGAACCGATGCCTCCGGTGCCGCCCACGTCAGCATGCAAATGCGGCCCGATGAAACTTTTCAACTCATGCTAAAAACATCCGAGACGGAAGCCGGACGCTCTTTGCGCCCTCAAGACCCCGTCGCTACCTTTCGCGTGAAAAATCACGACGAAGTCGTCACCTTCAATCAGGAATTCAAGGTTGAACGTCGCACCATTCGCTGGTCCAGGCCAAAAGGCCCCACACGTATCGATACCCGCTGAATTGAACCATCTCCCCCCCGCCCCTTTTCAAAAAATTCCACCGAACCACGCCCCCTCGAGCCCCCCGCGGCTTGCGGACGCCCCTCGTGTTTCTTATCAAGCTCCTATAAACGCGCGAAACGCTTGCTCCCTGCCCAGGAAATACAACATGGCCATCCGCATCGTTCGTTTAGGAACTCCTCGCGCAAAAGGGGAACCCCTGCGCGTGGGAACCGTGCGACGCCCGCCGCGAGGCGTGCCCAAAAACGAGTTCGCAAGCCGCGATTTCTACGATGTCTGGTTCCCCACGGTCGCTCCTACCCAACAGACCATGGATATCGCCCATTCAGCCACGAGCCCCGCGGACTGGTCCCGGTTTTTCAAACAATATCGGTCCGAAATGAAAAAGCCCGACGCCAAACATGCCATCGACCTTCTGGCCGCCATGTCCCACGTCGTCGACTTCAGCATCGGATGCTATTGCGAAAACGAATTGCACTGTCATCGACATGAACTGCGTAATTTGTTACGCGCTGCCGGGGCTCACATTCTGGAATGAGCCAACGGCTTCCTTGCTTACCTGGCTCCCTTTTCGCTATCCAACATGCTGGCCCGTATCAGTTACCCCTCTGCGGTTACCCTTCCCACCGCCATCAACCATCGAGGCTCCTCTCCTCGAAATACACCCTGACCAAGGATTTCGGGGTGGTATCGAGCTTCCAGGGCGTCGAGAGCCTCCTGCAGCCCCGAGAACGTGCCCACCCTCGCCAAAAACGAACTCCGCCTCCCTCACTCTCACCGTTGCCGAGCGGCAACAAGCACCAGGCTAGTCCGGCTCCCTTGACGATCCCTTGCGGCTTCGGTAGCACGGTCCTTGGAATTGATGTTACTAATGCACTGTTCCAACCCCTTTTCGCCAACCGATAGCGTGGCAGGGCTTTTGGGGAAAGAAGTCGGAAACGGCTGCCCCCTTATTGGCGCTCTTGGCCATCCCTGGACATCACCGGCGATAAACTCGAACAGCAGGTGGAGCCATTGCATGCGTGCATTGGAAAATACAGATGAAACAACGTCTGGCCTCCCGTGATCTCGCGTATTGTGGGCTTTTTGGGGCCGCTGCCCTGCTTTTGCCCATTCTCTTTCATGCCGTACACCTCGGCCATGTCTTCATGCCCATGTACCTTCCGCTGGTCTGTCTCGGGTTTTTCGCTCGACCTGTGCCGACGGCCGTGACCGCTCTCCTCAGTCCCTTGTTGTCCGCCGCCATCTTCGGTATGCCGCCGTTTTTTCCACCCGTGGCCTCGAGCATGGCCCTCGAACTCGCCACCATGGCCGGCCTCATCGCCTGGCTCAAACAACGATGGCCGAACGCCAACGAATGGCTCATCCTCGTCCCTGTCTTATTGCTCGGGCGTGTCCTTTATGTCGTTTTCGTCTACGCCACCGCGCTGCTCATCGAACTTCCCCCGAAATTCATGGCGGGGCTGTCGCTGTTGGGAGGCTGGCCGGGACTGATCCTGATGGTGATCGTGGTGCCGCCCGTGGCTCGGGCCGGAAAAGCCATCGCTTACCCCGTCGCCAAGGGAGAAAAAAAGGAGCCATAATGCATTCCAAAGTGGAATTTTTCAATAATATCGCTGAGTTGTGGGATGGATGGGAAGACCGGGATGCCCTGGGATGCGTGATGAAAGCTGGGCTTCAAAAAATGGAGATCTCTTCCCACGAAATCATTCTCGATGTCGGATGCGGCACCGGAAACCTCACCCAAGCGCTGCTTGGTCGTCTGGGACCCGGCGCAAAAGTGGCTGCCATCGACATCTCGCCACGCATGGTCGAAGTGGCCAAAACCAAAGTGCGTGATGGCCGGGTGTCGTGGCAAGTGGCGGATGCGTGCCAAACCCCATTTTCATCCAACTATTTCGATCGCATCTTTTGCTTTTCCGTCTGGCCCCATTTCGACGATCCCAAAGCCACGGCTCTCGAATTGCGACGCGTGCTTCGACCTTTGGGACGTTTGCATATTTGGCACCATATTGGCCGGGATAAGGTCAACGAGATTCACGCTACAGCGTCTCCCGCCGTGAGCCGGGACATTCTTCTTCCGGCACAAGACCTTGCGGCGCTATTGCTCGAGTGGGGATTTGACGTTCTCGAAGCGGAAGAAACGGAAAATCATTACCTCATCTCCGCTCAAAAGCCGGAAAAGACAGGCGAATGCTAGCGCTCGAGGAGGTGTGGGGGAGTGCCAAAGGCAGAGTTCGACGTCTTGCCCCGCAGACGCGAATCGCCTCGGGCGTTTTGCTGTTTTCCGGGTGCATGGTTTTGCCCGCATCGACTGGGATGGGAGCGATCGTGCTTGTGGTGGCGAGCCTGGGATGGTCGTTGTATTGCCAGCCGCCGAAGCGAATCCTTCGAGCGGCCCTGGTTTTGGGGCTGATGCTATTTTCCCCATATTTTTTACTGATTCCGGTGATGGCCGAGCAACTATCCCTGTCGGCGTTTTCGGCAGCGGCACGAGTTGTCGCGGGAATTTTCGCGCATGGCATGGCGGGCATGGTCGTATCGATCACGACGGTGACGAGCTTGACCGTCAGCGACTTGCGAGAAGGGCTGCTTCGGTTGCCGGTTCCTTCGCTCGTAGCCGTTATCGTGTTGCAGATCGTTCATCAAAGTCTGGTATTGGTCGAAGAAACTCGACGGATCGCTTCGGCCATGTCCGTTCGGGGCGCGTGTGGAAGAGGCATGACGGCTTTTCGCGTCCTTGTGTCTCTCCCGCAAGTGTGGCTGCCACGGGTCATCCAGCGCGCGGAGCGGGTTGCCGCGGCGATGGACGTTCGGGGCTATTGCGCCCAGGACTTGCCATCGTTCGAAAACCATCGGGTTGGAACCCGGGATGGGGGGGTAGTCGTGATGGGGATGGGGTTTCTGATACTGGCAATTATGATTAGAATTCAATAGGTTGGGTGATGTGCGACGCCCTTGGATACGACCGCGTGACCGTTGGCTTTCAGCCTCAAGGCCCCCCCGTCCTGGATTCCCTTTGTTTCCAGGTGGGACAAAGCGAGCGGGTCGCCCTCGTCGGACTCAATGGCTCCGGCAAGACTACCCTGCTGATGGCAACCGTCGGCCTGCTCGAACACCAAGGAACGATTCGGGTCTGCGGTCAGGTCGTGGAGCCCAAGTCGGTGGAATCGATCCGTGCCCGCGTTGGATTTTTGTTCAACGTGCCGGAAGATCAGCTTCTGTTTCCGAAGGTCGTTGACGATACGGCGTTTGCTTTGCTTCGACGAGGAATGAGTGCGGCTCAGGCCAAAGAAAAGGCTCGCGACGTGCTGGAACGACTGGGGATCGGTCATCTCGTGGACCATCCGGTTCACGTGCTGTCCCACGGTCAAAAGCAGCGCGTGGCGCTCGCTGGAGCCTTGGTCACCCAACCGCCTGTGCTGCTTCTCGACGAGCCTTCGGCGGCTTTGGACCCTCGCGCAAAACGAAATCTTGCCCAGCTTCTGCGCGATCAGCAAGCCGCCCTGTTGGTGGCGACCCATGACCTTTCGTTCGCGGAAGCCATTTGCACGAGATACGTGCTGCTCGAAGGGGGCCATATCGAATACGATGGCGCGGAGGTGAGCGAGGTGCGTCGAAGGCTGTAACCATGTGAATTACCATAGGTTTTCAAAAAAAATCGTGAACTTTCATTTTTTGTGTACGGACCACCTTTTCTTCGCGGGGGCACGTACATTAGATTGCGCCCATGCAAATACTCATCCTTCATACAGCTCAGCAGGTGGAAGCCTTGGCCGCACGCATGATTGCCGATCGGTTGAAAGCGAAGCCCAACCTTGTTTTGGGCTGCGCCACAGGCCGAACGATGGAAGGTGTTTACGATCGGCTCGTGGAATTGGCTTCGCGTGAAAAGTTGGATTTTGGCCGCGTGACCACCTTCAATCTCGACGAATACGTGGGTCTTACCGCCGACGACCCGCAATCCTACCATTACTATATGGCGGAGAAGCTGTTTTCCCGTGTCAATCTTCGCCCCGGTCGAACGCATGTTCCCAACGGCATGGCGCGTGACCTGGCCGCGGAAGCCGTTAGTTACGAAGAACGAATCAAGGCCGCGGGGGGGATTGACTTGCAACTCCTGGGGATTGGAAATACAGGACATATCGGTTTCAATGAACCGCTGTCCTCATTGTCTTCCCGCACCCGGGATCTTGCCCTCACACCCATGACCCAGGAGCAAAACGCGGGGATGTTCGGCGATGATCCGAGCAAGGTACCCACACGCGCTCTCACCATGGGCGTAGGCACCATCCTCGAGGCACGAGAAGCGCTCTTGATCGTAACAGGGGCGCATAAAGCCCAAATTCTCGCTACCGCCGTCGAGGGCCCCGTCACGTCGATGGTCAGTGCGACAGCGCTTCAGTTCCACGCCAACTGCTGCATTTTGGTGGATGAAGCCGCGGCCGAAAAGCTTGTGGGGCGAGAGGAGTATCGAAGGACTTTCGTCCATGAACCCACCTGGGCTCCTTATCGCGATTTCATCCTGTCATCGGAACGCAATGCGTGAAAGGTGGGCCTTCGACCGAGCGAAATTGCGAAAGCGAAACCGTGGCAGGTGCGACCCGAAACGTCAGCGTTTCGTGGCACCGGCATGCCTGTAATTATTTGAAATAAAACGAGAATATGGCGATTCAGCGCCGTCGGCGAATCCTCAGGCCCAGCGCAGCCATGAGCGCGACAAAAGCCGCAGCGATAGGGGAGGGGGCCGTGCGCCCGGTGTGACAGGCACAGCCGCCGTCCTCTCCCGTATCTTCGGGTGCTGGGGGCTTGGGTTTATCCAATCCGGCATCCGTTTGTTCGCCACCGGTGCCTCCGACGGCTCCCGTTCCGCCGGTGGCGCCTTCGCCGCCCTTTCCGCCTTGGGCTCCCTCACCGCCCACACCGGCTTCGCCTCCCTGCCCGCTGGCTCCACCCGTGCCCCCGGCACCCCCGGCACCCGCGGCGCCCGAATCAGGGCATTCCGCGTCACAAGGTGTCAAGGTTCCATTGACGCACTGCTGGGTTCCTTTGGTTCCGCAAGCGGAAGTACATTCGACGTGATCGGGCGCATCGCAGGCGGACCAGCCGGAAGCCGTACACGTTCGCTCTCCAGGGATGTCGCAAGGCCCTAGGCATGAGTCGACAACCACCTGTTGCACGATATCAGCCAGGGCGGCGTTGAGGCTGGAAGGCGCCGTGGCCTGATAGTAACAACTGGCGGAGTCGCTGTTGGGATCGCATCCGGTGAGTGCCGTGCCTCCCGCCTCCGCTGCTTGGTTCAAGGTTTTGGCATCGACCTGACTTCCAAAACCCACGACGTAGGTGGAGACTCCCGCGGCCGCCAGCGCTTGTACGCCGAGCACGGGCCATTTGCGCACGCAGAAGCAGCCGTCGGCAGGTTTCCCCTTGCAGTTGGGATCGGAACTCGCGTTTTGGCACGGGTTGCAGGAAGGACAGGGGTCCACGCTCATCAGCGTACAATCCGCGGCAGAGACGCATACCGGAGTGGAACCGGTGGGGATGGAGCAATATTGCCACCCATCGGATAGGAAAATCACGTAGTTGTTGTAAGCGGGATCCGTGATGCCGGCGTACTTGGAGGAAGCCATGAGCGACTGACCCGCTGGGGTTTGTCGAGAGGCGCTCCAGTTGATTGCCGACAACGCGGATAGGATTTCCGGGGCTTTGTTGGCTCCGATTTCCACGTTGATCTCACCGGTAGCACAACCTCCGGAAGAGCCGGGAAACATCATCAATCCGTATTGCGCAGCCTCGCCATAGGCGGACAACACCGCGCTTACGGCGTCTTCCGCGGCTGCCCATTTGGAGACGGTAGTACCGCCCTCGGTGATATCGTCGAGCATGGATGAGGAAGCATCCACGACGAATAGAATGCGAGGTGGGTTGCATGTTTGTGCGGCTGCCTCGAAAGACAATGTCGTTCCGAGACATACGCCTGCCGCTCCCATTAGAAAATAGAAGGCTCTCATGATACGATAGAATATCCTCAAATCGCTGTGAGCGCAAAGACGATTTTGTGCTCGGTTTTCAGAATTTCGGCATCGAATGGGGTGTTACTGCCACTGCGCATCGATGACGACTTTGCTTGGCGTATCGAAGGGCCCCGGACCCGCCAGGCCGTTTCGGTTTTTGGTTTTTTCCCAGGTTTTCTTGCCGGTTTCCGAAGCTCCCGCCCACAGACGCCAAACGAAAGGTGCGCCTAGGGGAAGTTCCACTGGATCCTCCGACCACCACCTCGGATAATTCTGTTCGTCAGTCACAAGAGGCAATCCACTGTGCTGAGCCCCCCATGCCCCAAGAGCGCTCACGTCTCCCGCCACAAATATCCGGTTGTCTCCCACATCACCGTCTCTGACATCGAACCACAAGGACTCTTGGGGCCAATCCTGCGTACCGGTGAATTGAGCGAAAACATCTGAAAATGGGGCTTCATGGTCGATTTGGACCCCTTGGTGCGCATATACGTTGAGAATGCGAAACCAGTTGGCGAGGTATCGTCGCCCCGTCAGCCCGTCGTCGAGCCGTTGCGTATCCAGAAATAAAACGCTTTCCAGATTTTTTGCGGGCTCCGTTCGTGAACCCAACCCCGAAAATGACCAGTTCGCCGAGCCCGAAATCACACGAATTCGGCTGCGTCCGAGCACCGCCGCCTTGTGATGCATCGCCGTAAACGGCGATGCCGTGTTGAGCGTCTCATAGACTTTCACCCCCGCTTGCCGCAAACGGTCGTCGGTAGGCTCATCACTATTGACCTGCTTCATGTTCTCATCGACACCGTCGGACTGCTTTCTATCGGTAATCACATAGACAGGCACGCCCTGTTCGACTTTTCGTTTGAGCAAGGAAACGAGCGAGTCACTCACGTCTTTTGCCGTAAAGTCCCGTAACGAAAACACGTTGATGAGAATTTGCTCCTGCTCCTGCTCGAACCAACGAAGGATCTGCGTACCGGCGGAAACACCCGTCGCATTTCCCGAAAATAACGCGTTGATGGGCGCCTCCTCCTCCCATTCGTTGACGACCCGTTGCCCGAAAAGGATGGCGTCGTAACAGCGCGCAAAGGCATCGACAATTCTGGGTTCTCGGACGACATGCAGGGAGTCGTCGCTGAAGGCGACATTTTCTCCAGGATTTGCGCTTCCTGTGATCAGTACTGTATTTCCTGGATGCTCGAAGAGCCGTGTTTTGAGGTGCATATAGCCTTTGACTTCGACACCGATGACGTTGGCTTCCCGGCGTTGGGTTTCCGTCAAACCTTTTTGGTGGCGGTAGACAGTGAAGCCTTTTTTCTCGAGGTAGTCATAGGCGGTATTCCAGGGGTAGTCGGGGCCCATCTGTCGCCAATCCACCAGTACTTGCACGAATACATTGGCTTTTTTGGCTTTCCCCAGGGCGTCGACGACTTCCCTTGCGCGCAGATTGTAGACGGCATAGCGAATGCGATAAGGATTATCGGCGTTGGAGAAAGTGCGGGGATCGGCGCGACGAGCATCGATGACCTGGTTGAGCAATTCGAGTTCGACCGCCATCATGGGTTCGTGGGGGCCGTAAAAGACACGGAAGTTGCCGTCCAGGGAGGCACCTTCGGGAAGGGGTTTGTGGGCAGCGCCCATTCCCGTGGAATCGGCTTTTCCGTAGTCCTCGATGGGTCCGACCGCTTCTGGGTATTCGTCACCGTCTTGCGCATCGTCGATGCTGGCAGGATCCGAGCAGGCGATGGCTCCTAGAGCGAAAAGCGCGAAGCAGGGGCGGCATGCGCGCGGCATTTTCAAAGGCAGTGTATTGACGGTCATGGCGAATTTCCGGCTCAATTGATTTTTTGCACCCTACCATGGAGGGAGAAGAAAAGCATCAGCGGCAAATTTCCAGGCGCAACCACTTCATCCGTTCCGAGGCTTTCATGGTGATGGGGATTTCCCGGGCAAGTCCGGAACCCGTGGTGCAAGGTCCTGGCTCATCGTTGTTCAGGATATCCACCATCCGATAGGAGCCCTGAGCCACGATGCCGAGAAGGGCGGTCAATTCGCCAGGCAACGCAAAGCTCTGGGATACGTCCTGATTCCAGAGGTTGTGGAAGACAAAAACGACACTCCCCGCGGTCCATTTGGCCTGGGCGAAGAGGCGCGAATCGGGGTCCTGGGGTGTGTTGCGCGGGCGCAAGAAGTAATGATTGGCGGAAAGCAAGGCTTGGTTGGCTGGCTCCAGGCGGGCGCGATTCATGGCGCCGTAGGATTGCACGAGGGATTGGCCCTGCGGGTGAAATTGCTCGGTGCCTTCGAACCGGCTTGGCATGAACGCGGATTTTCGGAATCCGAGGCCCCAGGGCTCTCCGAACTCCTGGCCCATCAATAGCATGGGCGTGGATCGCGTGGTGGCTCCGATTCCCCAAAAACCGGCCCCAGTCCAGATGTCAAACCCCGTGTCTTGCAGCAAACGCACCTCATCGTGGGTTTCCAGGGCCGTCATGACGAAGGTATGGCCCCCGAACCGCTCCATGCTGCGCAGCACCCGTTCCACGTGAGCCGTATCCTTGATGCGCCCTCCGCGCCCTGTCATATCTCCCACATACCCCTCGGTCATGATGTCCACGACCTTATTCATTTCCATCTGATCGTGAAACTCTTCGGCGAGATAAATGGGGCGGGCCTGGCCGCGACGCCATGCGTAATAATCGACCTTGGAGATGATATAATCCCATTCTTTCGAGCCCATTCCGCCATCGGCGTCGGTGGTGTGATCGAGTCGGAAGCCATCGACGCCTTTGGAAACCCAGTAATTCAGGATGCGAAAGAGGTATTCGCGCTGGCGATAGAAATCCCATTTATGAGCGGCATTGCTTTCGTGGTGGTAGAGAAACTTCACATCGCGCCAGTTGTTGGTGAAGTTGTCCCCGCTGTGCGTCGAGGCGTCCCACGCATTGGCTCCCAGGTAAAACCCGGGGACCTGGTGTTCCAAGAAGGCTCCATCACAGGTCATCGCCGTTCTTTCGTGGTCAAAAGCCGCTCGGTACATGTGGTAGCTGCGAACCAGAGCCTCGCCCTGCAGCCCGGGACACTTGGCCAATAGGGCGTCAAGGAGCTTTTTCTGTTGCGGATCGCGCGCCGTTACCGCCTCGAGTTTTTCGGGTGTATCCACCACCTCCGGCCACAGCAACGCCGCCTCCTCGGTAGCCGCATAATCCCAAAGACGCTCGATATCCTCGCCCTCGTCGAGCCGGTCTCGCGTTGGACGATGATCCGCCACATCATACATGAGATAGCCGTGCCCAAAGTGATTGAAAGCCACGTCGAGCATGACCTTCAATCCCATGGCATGGGCCTTTTCGATGAGCGCATCCATCGAATCGTTGCCCCAACAAGGTTCCGGGGAGTATTCGTCGGCCCCTTTTTTGATACAAGCGCGCGAAAGCGTTCCACGTACGTGGAAGTAGTCCCGAACGGCGTAGGGCGAGCCGAGATTGTCGCAAGGGTCCGGGATGCTCCAGGTATCATTGTTGGGGAAAAGCGGCATGAACCAGATCATCGTTGCGCCCACGTTTTCACGAATGTGGCGCAAGGTGATTCCTTGACGATAATCTGATGTATTTTCGAGCATATCCTCGATGGTGCCCAATCGAATTTTTTGCAATTCGTCGATTTGGGGGCAGGTCATTCCTTCCGCTCGATAAGGGATTTGTGGGGATATTTTGGTTCGGCAGGCCTCGCGCTGCGCTGGGCTGCCCCTATCCGGATGACAAGCATTGGCCGTCCGGATTTGCACCTCGTAAAGCACCTGTTTCCCGGCTTCGAGGTTGAGTTCGTTGTAGCCATCCGCGTTGTCCGCCTTTCCTCCCAACTCCGGCACATTCGTGGAGTCCGAATGCCCATCATCGCGTTCGGTATCGGGAGACCCGCAGCCGCCACTGGCAAGAAGGGTAAAAAAAGCAAAAAAGCGGAGTATATTTGTGGACTTCATGGGCAATAGGGACGGCTCCGTGGGGACAACAGCGTCGTGGCGCCGATGTAAGCACATTATGTACCATGGGATATCAGGTAAGTCGAAGAGATAAATTCGCGGAAGTAGGAGCAATCGCTACGGGGTTTCGGCGTAATCACGTGAGAATATAATGATCCCAGTGGGAATCGATTGGTCGCAGGTTAGATGTAAAAGTAGGGAAATGTGCGGAGGATAACAGCCCTGGCTTAGGGGCGGTGAAACGCGAATCCCTGCCCCGGTGCGAAGTCAATCGTCACGCCCCGGACCATCGGCTCGCTCCCACGGTCAATGGCAAAAGCAATCCCATCGATGTGCATCCGTCGCGAATTGGGGGGAATCTCCCGCCCCACGTCGAGCAGAAAAGACACCTCGTTACCCTCGCGATTGGCCCCGAGCCACACGACTTCACCGTGTTCGAGCTGATGGTTGAGTTCCTGGACCGCAGCGGGGGTAAGACGAAGCAAGGGGGTATCGGCCGGAGGCGTTGATGCAGCTAGGGCTGGCGACGGCCGCAATTCAATCGTGTCGATCACCTGAGTAGCCATAATTTCCAGGCATTTTGCTGAAGTTTGTGAGGACTCTTGCTCCAGGGTGAACGAGATCGCCATGAATTGGGAATGGATGCGTTGTGCTACGATTCCCTGCACCACGTTGAGGTTTGGGGATGTGACGGAAAAAAGGCGGCTGGGTCGTTGCGGTGTGCCGCGTTCCAAAACGGGGCCCAAGGTCAGAGAAAGGCCAGCGTCGGAAGCTTCGCGACGAACTCCATCGACGAGGATATCGAGGGCTTGGGGCGTATTGCCGGATTCGGCGGGCCAATCTACGTTGGAAAATCGTATGCGAGGGCCGGTGGGATCTCGAAAGCCAATTCCCTTCGAAACGGGGGTTTGGTCGAAGGAAGCGGGCAGTTTTGCCTGGAAATAGTCCGTAGTGATGAGCCGCCAAGAATCGAGGGGAGCAAGCGCGGGACAGGGAGGGTCCGCCGTGGTGGAGGAAGGGGTGGGAGCTTTTCGTGTCTCGCACGCGCCGAGAAAGGCGGTCATGGAGCAAAAAGCGATGGCGCGAAGGGCGAACATGGTAGTCGCTATCGTCAACGCTGCGCGAAAACGTTGAGCGCGGAACCAGCCTTGAACCATTCGATCTGTTCGGCATCCAGCGAATGCTTCAATTCGATCTGCTCTTTGGAGCCGTCGGCATGGTCGATGCGGCAAATGACCGTCCCGTTAGGGGTAAGAGCTTGAAGGTTGAGGAGGTTGAGCCGGTCATCGGCGCGGATTTTGTCGTAATCGGCGGGATTGGAGAAGGTGAGGGGCAGAACGCCTTGTTTTTTGAGGTTGGTTTCGTGAATACGTGCGAACGAGCGGGTGATAACGGCCTTGGCGCCTAGGAAACGAGGGCTCATGGCCGCATGTTCTCGACTCGAACCTTCTCCGTAGTTCCAGTCTCCCACCGCCACCCATCCGATGTTTTGGGCGCGGTAGGCACGGGCGAGAGCGGCGATGGGGACTTCGTTTTCGCCGCTCAACGCGCTGACCGCCGTGCCAGGTTTGTCCGTAAACGCGTTATTGGCTCCTAAAAACATATTGTCACTGATGGCGTCGATATGTCCTCGAAAACGCAACCATGGTCCCGCGGGGGAGATATGGTCCGTCGTACATTTGCCTGTGGCTTTGAGTAGGACGACAAGGTTTTCGAAGTCTTTTCCATCCCACGGGGCAAACGGTTCGAGGCGTTGTAATCGTTTGCTTTTTGGGTCGATCAGCACTTCGAGATCGTTGCCGTCTTCGGCGGGTTCGATGAATCCAGCCAGCCCATGAGCGAATCCGGCTTTTGGCAGGCCTCCATTTTCGGCTGGAGAAGGGGCTTGTAGCCGAACGGTTTTCCCATCGGCTGCCACGAGTGTGTCTTTCATGGGATTGAAAGACAGCCGACCGGCAAAAGCCAGGGCCGTGACGATTTCCGGGCTTCCAATGAAGCTCAAGGTAGCGGGATTGCCATCATTGCGACGCGGGAAATTGCGGTTGTAGCTATTGAGGATGGTGTTTTCTTGGCCTTGGACGATATCTTCCCGTTTCCATTGACCGATGCAGGGGCCGCAAGCGTTGGCGAGAACGAGCGCCCCGGCATTTTCGAAGATCTCGAGCAAACCGTCGCGTTTCAGGGTTTCAAAGATCTGGTCCGAGCCGGGGGTGACGTAAAGCGGGGAGGCGAGTTTCAATCCCTGGGCGCGCGCAGCTTGCACGACGGCCGCGGAGCGAACCATATCTTCGTAAGACGAGTTGGTGCAGCTTCCGATCAAGGTAGCGGAAAGCTTGTCCGGCCAGGATTCGGAAGCGATGGCTTCGGCGAGTTTTGAGATCGGATAGGCGCGGTCCGGGGAATGAGGGCCATTGATATGGGGCTCGAGGGTATCGAGGTCGATTTCGATGACGCGGTCATAGAATCGCTCCGGATCGTCTTCGACTTGTTTATCCGCGCGCAGTTCCGAGGCGTGCTGCTCGGCAAGGGCAGCGATGGCTTCCCGTCCTGTCGCGCGTAGATAGACTGCCATGGCTTGGTCGAAGGGAAATACGGAGGTGGTGGCGCCGTGTTCCGCGCCCATGTTGCAGATCGTGCCTTTGCCGGTGGCCGAAAGACTTGCGGTGCCTGGGCCGAAAAACTCGACGATATGCCCGGTTCCCCCGCGGGTGGTGAGGATGCCCATGAGATGCAGGATGACGTCTTTGGGGGCGGTCCATCCGGATAGTTTTCCGGTGAGCCGCACGCCGATGACGCCGGGCCATCGAAGGCCGAAAGGAGCGCCGACCATGACATCGACGGCATCAGCGCCGCCAACGCCGATGGCGAGCATACCGAGGCCGCCGCCATTGGGGGTATGGGAATCCGTTCCAATGATGAGCGCCCCGGGGAAAGCGTAGTTTTCGAGAACGACTTGATGAATGATGCCCGCTCCGGGTTGCCAGAATCCGAGGCCGTATTTTTTCGAGGCGCTTGCGAGAAAATCGTAGACTTCTTGGTTTTCGTCGAAAGCGCGGAGCAGGTCTTTTTGGGCTCCTTGTTGGGCCTGGATGAGGTGGTCGCAATGCACGGTGGAGGGAACGGCGACCCGAGGGACACCGGCCTGCATGAACTGGAGGATCGCCATTTGGGCCGTGGCATCTTGTAAGGTCACGCGGTCCGGCCAAAGCTGGGTGGAGGACTTCAATCGCGTGAAGTCCTTCGGCGCCGCGTCGGGATAAGGTTTGACGTGAGCGAAAAGGATTTTTTCGGCGAGGGTCAAGGGGCGACCGAGTAAGTTTCGGGCCCATTCATGTCGCTGAGCCTGCCGTTCATACACTTGTCGAACCGAAGCTTCCGTCAACGCTGGGGTATTTTTCATGCCCCGCATCATGGGGCGTGTTGGGTCGAACCACAAGACTGAGGTGGAGTGGGCACCGTCTTGTCGCCGCGTTCAGGATTCGTCGGCGATATCGACAATATCTTCATAAAATGGGCAATGCGTATAGGTTTTGTCGCGAGTCATCGGACATTTTTGGTCAAAAAGTCCCTCCTCGCGTCCGAGTCGGTACAACAACAACGAGACCTGTTTGCGCTCGTCTTGCCCCAGCATTTTGATAAGGCACTCGTCGGCGATATCCGCCGGGTCATTCGAGCCTTTAGCGGCTGGAACACAATAAGCGCACCGTGGTTGTGACGGAGGGTGCTTCGCCTCGGAATTCGAAACAAGCTTCAGATTCGGTGATTTCCTGGATTGAGCAGCCATCCTAGAAGATGGGATGATACGCGGCTGTCTGCCGTTGCGCGTGTTCCTTCCCATTTTGTAATTGAGCGGGTCGTTCGCTCACTCCTCACGATTACGTTGTCCGACGAAGCCTTCGTCTTTTGCGTCGAACAACAAGTTGAAGGTTGTGAGCGAGCCGTAGCATTGCGTGATGTACTGCTGCATTTGCACTTTATCTTCATCGGTCAGGAGGGGATGGCTGTTGATTTTTTGCTCCAGGACCCGGAGTTTGTCGCGGATGAGCACGATTTTGTGAAAAAGGCTATCGATGGGGATCGTTTTTTCCGCTACTCCATCGCGCCCCGGTTTGACGATGACTTGCCCTCCCGCCCAACGGGGAGCGATGGTCACCTCGCCCAGGCCTAATTCCTCGCGGAGAACTTGCCGAAGCGCCAAGCGGAATTCGTCTGCATCCATGTCGGTCATTGCCTCTGGAAACGAAAAGGGTTGCGCCACCACGGGCGAAGTTCGTTTTGGGGTTCGAGTGGCGGTTCGTTGATTTTTTGTGGATAAGGAGAGCTTGAATTCGCCTCGCTTCGTGTAATGGGGACAGGTTCCCCGTTCGTTCAAGGGCGAAGGCCACACGCCAAGCAGGCAGTCGCCGACACGACTTACCGCACCGTGGGCCTCCACCCGCTCGGTGACCCGAACGAATCGAGCGCAGGTTCCACACCGCCCCTCGAGATCGAGGTTGGATCGGCTCTCATCAGCATCCATGACGCGATAGGCAATGGCATACGGGGTCGTGTGTCAAGGCAGGAAAACAGCAGAACCCATCGGAGATGGTTCGGGTCGCCACAGGGTGGGGTTCGGATTAGGCTATCGCGAAGATGCGCGTCCGTTTCGCAAAGAGATTGCCCATGCTGCTGCCGCATTTTGTGGCTTTGGTGGCAGTATCCCTCGTGAGTTGCTCCCCCTCGTATTCCCATCCACAGATCCACGCGTCGCCGTCCTGTACCGAGACCACGTCGAAGCCTGAGAGTCCGACTCCGGGTAACGGCTCCTGGTTCATGCCACCGCCCGCGTCGGGGGAAGGCATGTGGCCGTGGCACGATCTATCACGACTCGATGAGTCGAAGTTGCGCCACCGAGGTTTGGCGGTTTCCCTTTCGGATCTTTGGACACCCGGAAAAGGTGGGCTGCTTCGCGCGGTGGCCGGGCTGCAGGGATGCAGCGCTTCGTTCGTTTCCTCTGATGGCTTGCTCATCACGAACCATCATTGTGTTCATCGGGCCATTCAGCGTAATTCGACACCCGGTCGGGATTACCTGTCCGATGGTTTCGTCGCCAAGACACGCGCCGATGAACTCCCCGGTTTGGGAACCCTGGTGTACGTGTTTCAACGGCAATCGGACGTGACCTCTCGCATCCTCGACACCTTGGATTCGTCGTTGACCGACCTGCAACGGCTAAAAGAGATCGAGCGTCGGGAATCGATGCTCGTACGCGAGTGTGAGAGCAAGCCCAATATGCGCTGTGAAGTGGCGCGAGAAAACGACGGACTTCGGTTCATGATGCTCGAAAACACGGAGCTGAAGGATGTTCGTCTCGTGGCTTTTCCGCCGGAGAGCTTGGGCAATTACGGCGGTGAGATCGACAACTGGCATTGGCCGCGACACACGTTGGATTTCGCCATATTGCGGGCTTATGTCAAACCCTCTGGCGAACCAGCGGAGTACGACGGTGCCAATGTGCCCTATCATCCAGATACCTACCTGACCGTATCGGAATTGTTCCCCACTCCGCCATCCCTGGTTATGGTTGCAGGAAAACCAGGAAAAACGCGTAGATATGCGCATCATACCGAGGTAGAAGACGCCCTTGAATGGTATTATCCATTTCGGGATAGTCTGTATACCGCTTGGATCGAAGCGTTGGAACGGGGCGCAGGCGATGATCCGGCAGCTCGTCTTGTCGTATCGTCGTGGCTCCGACGTCTCAACAATGGGCTATTTCACGCTCGTGGCATGATAAAAGGTTTGCGCGCCAACGGCGCGGTCGAACGCGCGCGAAGACGAGATGAGGCCCTTCGAGCGTGGATCTCGGAAAAGCCCGAGCGAGCGGCGCGGTATGCAAGTGTGCTCGACGATTTGGAGAATCACCTTCGGGCATCGCGCGAAACGAGACAAAAAGATCAACTGCTCGGTGCTTTGGTATCGGGGGCACAGGTATTCGGTTTTTCGCGACGGATCGTGAAGTGGGCGGCGCAAAGAGAGAAACCGGACGACGTGCGAGAGCCCGGTTATCAAGATCGCGATCGTGACACGGTTCGTCGGGAACTCGAGCAAGCGCAACGAAGCCTCCACCTGGATTCCGACCGAGCCGTGATGCGGCTCATGGTTCAACGTCTTTGCGCCCTGGCTCCCCACGAACGTCCCGGTGCGTTGCTTGGGCCAGAAGGACTGCCGTGTGAAGCGGATCAACTTCAAAAAAAGCTGCGGGAGTTATATCAAGGCACCAAGCTTGGGATGATCCAGGGGCGTCTCGATGCGTTTGGCCTAGGGTTGGATGAGCTTCGGCGGTCGAAAGACCCAATGATCCAACTTGCTCTTCGGGTGAGCCAAGAATTCGATGACCTCGATCGTCGCAATCAAGAGCGAGAAGGTGCGAGGATTCGTCTCGAGCGTCCATATTTGCAAGCCTTGATCGCGTTTCGCGGCAAAGCGTTTTATCCCGATGCCAATAGCACACCGCGTATCAGTTTCGCCCATGTGGCAGGCTACGCTCCGCAGGATGGAGTTTGGCATATTCCCCAAACGACGTTTCGAGGGATGCTCGACAAGCATACGGGCAGTCCTCCCTTTCAAGTTCCGGAGATGCTTTTCCGCGCGTTCGAGAATCAAGCGTTTGGGCAGTATGCCGACCCCTCCGGTGCCGACGTTCCCTTATGTTTTTTGTCCAATGCGGATACGACAGGCGGTAATTCGGGCAGCCCCGTGCTCGATGGGACAGGCAAGATGGTGGGGTTGAACTTCGATCGTGTGTTCGAGAATATAGCGGGAGACTACGGGTACAACCCCGACCGTTCGCGCAATGTGATGGTGAGTACTCGCGCGATTTTATGGTACCTGCAGCATGTTGTGCAGGCATATCCTCTCGTTTCGGAGATTCGATCAACGCATCCCTGACAACGCGATCTGGTCATCCATGAGTTCGAAGGGCTGCCAGAAGCAACACCTTGTGGGCAGAGGTCGACTGAAGCGGGAGGCGCGGCGGAGAGATTGGAAAGAGACTCAGATGGGTTAGAACCAATAACTTGCTACGAGTCGGCCTTCGCTTTCCTTGTAGCCGTCTTTCTGATCGCGTGAGGACTTGACATCGCGATACCGGTACAAGGCTGACAACACGCCGACGTGTCGATAGAAGAACCAATGGAGGGCGGCACGGGCTTGCATTTCATCGCGCTGCTTGCGAACGTCGCTACCTGTATCGAAGAGGTCTTCTGGTGGTTTTTCCAGCTTGCCCGCGATGAAGGCGCCGTAGTCTGCTGCGAAAAACAGGTGTTTTGGCACGAGGAGCAGTCCGCCGGTGACATTGTAGGCGAATTGCGTGGATTTGAATTCGAGTTCTCGTTTGCCGTAGAACTCGGACTCGAGACTGAAGATACCGGAACGGAAAGCGAGTTGGGCATTGCCGGCGGGATATCGTTCGATGGAACGCTGGTCGTATTTGGCGCCGAGCGAGAATGCGGCCATGGTGGGCACTTTGGTGTAGAGAAATCCCGTGTCGAAGCGGTGGAAGTAACCGATGAGGTTGACGGTGGCTTGCGCGCCGAATGAATAGGTGTAGTTGCCCACGTCCTCATCGCGGAAGTAGCGACCACCGACGTTTCCGTTGTAGCGGCCGGACCCGCCCGCGACGTAGGTTCGGAACTGTAGGGATCCGCTTGCGTTGATGGGTCCGCCGAAGTCGACGGCCGCGCCGTTGCCTTGTTCGAAAGAGGAGTAAAGGTAGTACGCGGGGTCGATGAGAGGACGCTTGGAAGCGGACTTGATGAGGCCCGTGGACAACGATCCACCGCCGGAGTTGACATTGAGGTAAAAGCGGCTGCCCACGGGGATTTGGAACATGGCAAACGTGAGTCGGGGGGTACGTTCCGCGCGCATACTCAGCAAGAAGAACGAGTTTTCGATGCCGCGGATGGGCCCCAAGGCGCGGAGTTGCAATGCGGTAACCCGCGTATCGTCTTCCGGTAAGGTGCTCGATGGGTCTTTTTTGAAGTAATGGCTGTGAGATAGTTGTCCGACGACCGAGAATCGGATGTCGGGGTTTCCTGTACACACAGTGACGCTTGGATCGAATCGGCATCCGAAGTCGGCGCAGTCGATGCGTCCGTCGCCATCGTTGTCGATACCGTCGGAGCAAAGGATGTCGTTGCGTTCGCCATCTTTGTCGGAACCCGTACCGATCAGGTCTTCGACGGACATGCCCGGACCCAAGGCCGGCATATCCATGGGAGCCTGTGCGGTCCCGCTATTGGGTCCACGCCAAGAACCTTTGCATGCGGTGACTCCAGGGCCCTGACAATCCATGTCATCGCAATCGATCGCGCCGTCGCCATCGTTGTCGATGAAGTCCGAGCAAAGACTGTTGGTGTTTTCCGGCATTCCATTGGGCTTGCAAGCCGGGTCGTCGTAGCAATCCGAATCGGCGCAATCGACGACGCTATCGCCATCGTTATCGATTCGGTCCGTGCAATTGGTTTCACGGTCGGGTTTGGCTGATGGCGGAGGTGATTGGCACGCAGGGTTGTCGGCGCAATCGGCATCTTCACAATCGATGACGCCATCTCCGTCGTTGTCTTTACCATCCGAGCAATTGAGTTCCTTGTCCGGCTCTGGTTGAGCCGTGGCATGCTGTGGTGAAGCCCATGCCAAAGACAGGGAAGCGAGCGACAATAAGACTCGGAAACAGGTCCGTTTCGATATCATGCGTCTTGCCTTGTAGGTTGGGGGCGTCGAACCGTGATGCAGTCGACGCCTCGCCCGTTACTCACACACCCGGGGTCCGTTGCCGCAAACCGTGACATCCGGGTTGTGGCTGCAGTCCCAATCATCACAATCGATGAAGCCATCGGCGTCATCATCCAAACCATTCGAACAAGCTTCATCGGCACCCGCCGGATCATCCGCGGCGCTTTCTTGACAAGCTCGTCTCACTTCAACCTTTTCCGCTCTGCTACACGACCAATCCGCACAGTCGATGTAGCCGTTGCCGTCGTTATCGATTCCATCCGAACACTTTTCGAACGTGTTTTCGCCAATGGACTCGCAGTAGGCCAACACGTCTTTGTCGGTGCTTTTCGAACACGACCAGTCTTCGCAATCCGTGTAGCCGTTGCCGTCGTTGTCGATTCCGTCGCTGCACTTCTCCAATGTCGTTTCGGAAATGGACGCACAGTATTCAACGACCTCAGGGGGACCGTCGCGTTTACACGAGTAGTCATCGCAATCCGTGTAGCCGTTGCCGTCGTTGTCGATTCCGTCGCTGCACGCTTCCAACGTCGATTCGGACAGGTTCGCACAGTATTGTACGACCTCAGGGGGACCGTCGCGTTTACACGAGTAGTCATTGCAATCGACATACCCATTGCCGTCGTTGTCGATGCCATCGGAACATTTTTCGAGCGTGTTTTCGGCAACCGAAGCGCAGTACTCGAGGATGGCGGGGTCTTTGCTATATCGACAGGAGTTGTCAGCGCAATCTCGGTATCCGTTGCCGTCGTTGTCGATCCAATCGCTGCACGTCTCGAGCGTATCCTCGGCTCTTCCGTCTGGTTTACAGATATCGAGCGCTTGGCAATCCTTGTCCACACAATCGATTCGCCCGTCACCGTCGTTGTCGATGCCGTCCGAACATTTGGCGTCGGTGTTCTCCGGGTCCTTGCCCTTGCAATACGCTGTCCCTTGACAATTCGAATCCTTGCAATCGGTCTTCCCGTCGCCATCGTTGTCGATACCGTCGGAGCATAAAGCATCGGTATTTTCCACGCAGACCGTCACGTACAACCCATGTCGGCAGGAGAAGTCCTGGCAGTCCGTGAAACCGTTCTGGTCGTTGTCGATGCCATCGGAGCACGTTTCGTTGGTGAATTCCTTGGCGCAACAATTCTCTTGGATGTTCGAACACCCCTTGTCGCCACAATCGAATTGACCATCGAAGTCGTTGTCGATGGAGTCGTGGCATACCGCGAGAATGGCCTTGCCCGCGCTCTTGCACTTTTTGATGTCGTAATAGGGATTGTCCGCACCATCAGGCAGCTTCATGCGGCAATAACGCCTGACAAGTCGCAGGTCCGGTTCCGGTTCATAATCCTCCTCGACCAAAGGAATGAACTCACCACACCACGTCGATTCATAGATGCAATCGGGATCCTCGCAGTCGATGAGTCCGTCACCATCGTTGTCGAGGCCGTCATGGCAGTTGATATCACCGATCTCGTGACCGAGAACGGCATAAGGAGGACGCTTGAAGTCGCAACTGGCGAGGGCAACTGCCGTCACCAGCGTGAGAACTCCGAGCATCCACGGCATGTAATTAGGCTTGTTGTTTACCACTGGAGACACGCTGGTTTGGGTCGAACGTATCGACGTTTGAAGTCTACATGAATGGCACAAGCGCCTTTGATGGAGCGAACAGAAGCGAAACGGCCTTTGGATTTCATGCTTTCGAGCGCGGCCTGCACTTTCGCGTTGTCGCCAAATATTTTGGGAACGAACCCGTTCTGAATGAAGGTATTGACCGAAAGAGCGACGAGGATGTCATCGATACCGCGGACATAAGGTGCCACCGCGGCATCGGCGCGCAGTTCGCTGACGACGCGATAAGCCTCGTTCATGGGCAGTTCCGTCGGATGATGGCATACGTCTTGGCACTCGGAAAAAATTGCGTTGTGATACCAACGCTTGGAATGGCCATCGACCGTATTGACGAGTCGGTTGTAGGTTTTTTTTCCGAAGCCCTCGTCGGCGGAATGAATGGAGGTAAGGACGTAGGTGGGCACGCCCTTGGCCCACATTCCTCGACGATGGCGAATTGCGTCGTGTTGTGCGGCGAGCAATCGCGGATTGGCCGGTTCATCGGATACGGTCATGGCATGGGCGAACCCATGACGGATCTGATCTTCCGCCAGGTCAAGGCAGTACCAAAGGATCCGGCCGTAGCCATCCGCCGCGAGATCCTTCGATTCGCAGTGCCAGACGCCGCGACGAGCGTTGAGGGTGGCCATCTTCGCCAACGCGTATAGCTCCTTGTAATGCCAACCTCCCCATTGATGCACGGGACCGTGACTTTCGAGCGTGTTGAATCCGGCGAGACGCGCCTTGGAGCCGGTGTTTGGTCCCTCCAATACGCGAAAACTATCACCGTCGTTGAACGTAACCGCCGCGGGTACATTATTCAAAAACACAAGGGTGGCTGGTTCCGCCGAAGCCTCATCGACCGCCAATATCGACAAAGCGACGCAGACCAGCCAGATCCACACCGATCGAGAAACTCGCACCATGCACCTCTTCTCGCCGCGCAGGTCAATCCGCGGATACGGATCAGCGCGCGAGGCACGTGAAAGACAGTAGAAATCGTTAATACCTCTGGTGTTGTTGAAGTCAATCATTACAAGACGGAAACCGTGGTGTTCCAAACGTAAACGAAAAAGAACCGTCTTTCGGCTACTTATCCACACATGGGCCTTGTCGTAGCCCAAAAGTCGAGGCACGGCTCCCAGGTGCGCAACTTCCAGGCTTCTTTGGTTCCCGTGGCTTCGACCGGCAACACTTGCCACGACTTTTCCATATGGTACGGCTACCCAAGTGATCGCTATGCGTTACCGAACTTCCGTCGTTCTCGTCCTTTGGCTAGCGGCTTGCGGCTCCGATGATGCCACCGATGACTTTGGTGGGGCTCCGGACGGAACCTCGACCGAAAGCTCGACGTTGGATGCGACGTCCGACTCATCGCCTGCGGATAGCCACGGGGAAAGTGATGCGGATGCGCATACCGACGGCGGTATCGATGGGGAACCCGATGTGGGGTCAGACGTTGCGACGGATGTAGTGACGGACGTTGCGACGGATGTGGCGACGGATGTAGTGGCGGATGTAGTGGCGGATGTAGTGGCGGATGTAGTGGCGGATGTGGCGACGGATGTAGTGACGGATGTGGCGACGGATGTAGTGACGGATGTAGTGGCGGATGTGGTGACCGATGTGGCGGAAGCAAGCAGTGGCATCATATCCGTACGGGTGGGGAGCAAGAACGATGCGCTGGCTTCCTATCTCATGAACCTGTCTCCTCCGGCCTGGAACATTTTTTACGGTGAGACGGTGCCGGTGGGACGGCACTTCGACTCGGGCCATGTCTCGTATCACACCGCGTTTCGGTTTGTGGGTGTGGCGATTCCCAAAGGCGCTCCCATCGCTTCGGCTCGCCTTCGCTTTTTCCCGACCAACGAAGTGGATTCGTCGCATGCCTTGTGGCTCAACGTCTACGCGGAACGGACGGGCAATTCCGCGCCCTTCGATCCGTCGAATTACACGAGTGGCAGACCCGATCAACGGTTGAAAACACTATCCTTCATCGATCGTTGGTTGGTTCGATGCAATGCTTCTTGCACCGATATGACTGAATATGATTGCCCTCAGCGAAAACTTGATTGTTGGAATCGAAGCGTGGCGTTCGAGGTACCGAAAGACCTTCGGTCCCTGGTGCAAGAAGTGGTGGATCAGGCCGATTGGGTTTCCGGCAATGCACTGACGATTTTCCTCATCAACTCCGCAACGGATGCAGATGGTTCCAAGTACGAGAGTTCACGGTCCATCACGGGTTACGATATCGCTCGCGGCGCAGAGTACTCCCCTGAGCTGACCATCACGCTTGGCAGTCCGTGACAGGGTCATCCACGGGGGCGCACGGATTTAGGTTTTTGCGGTGGCTTTTTTCCGACATAGGCACGCGCTTGGAGCTTCCGTCGTTCATACAGCGGGATTACAAGCGGCTCGAATCCGGCGCGTCGTAGCCGTTTGATGAAACGGTCCGCGGGATATCCGCTCCATAAGGCGTAGGCACCTCCGTGTCGCAAGGCCTTGAAAGCCGTGCGCAATCCTCGGTCTCCGTACAGGCTTGCATTGGAACGAAAGGAAGCCCAATCAGGACCGTTGTCCACATCGAGCAAAATGAGATCCAAATTGCGCTCGCGCTCGAGCACCTCGATGACATCCTGTTGCACGAGCTGGGTGCGAGGGTCCTGCAACACACCCGGATTCAAGTGGGCAAGCGGTCCGGACACCAGCTCTACGACTGTCGCCAGTTTTTCAGCTACGATGACTTCCGCCTGTTGCCCGGTGACTTGCAACACGCTGGCGAGAGTGGCTCCAAATCCGAGACCACCGATGAGGATACGAGGGCAAGAGCGCGTGCAAAGCGTTTTCGCCAACGCGCCGAAATCCCGTTCCGTGCCCAGCGCCGCACTCGTCAAAATCGGCACTTTTCCAAATATCAATTCTTGACGCGTGCCGTAATCATAGAGCGTCAACCGCTGGCCGGCTTCGTGAAATACCGTTACCCGAGGAGCAGATCGCACGGTCAGAAACTAGAGCATACGATGGTCAGAAGCCAGCACGGCAGCGGCTCCTGCGCCGCGGTGGTCATCGGATCTGGTTGCGAAAAAAGGCGTTGTGCTGTGGGTCGTTGTACCGGGCATAATCGATCTCGAAGGGCGTGAGCTGTGAAATTCCGTCGCGATATCGAATGGTTAGCGCCATTGGGGTAATCTCCCGGTAGGTGCTATCCGGGGGAAGATCGTTGTTTTGGGCTCCCCCCGCGGAAAAAAGGTTGAGCAGCACCACATCGCCATCATCGATGATGGTTTTGAACCCCGACGTCACCCGCTCATGACCACGAATCATGCTCGAGCAGCCCAGCCGCGCCATGAATTTTTTGAATTGCAACCGTCCAAAAGGGAAACGAGCACTGGATTGCTGTAGTGCGGTAGGAATGACGTCCGCATCGCTAGGATCGCTCCACAGCATTTGAAAACGGATCTCCGGATCGTTGAGGGAACTGAGTCCGAGCCACTTGAGGGCCAGCGTGTCATCGCGGGGAATGCCGGCATGCACGAATAAGGTGCGGTCAAAGAGTAGCGTATTGGGAAGCGCTTCGAACAAGCTGCGAAAGGCGCGAAACATTTCCTGAGGCGCAATGTCTTGCAAGGCGTTGATGGCCTCGGCTGGACGCACGCCGCCGTAGATCCGCCCGTTGAGTTCCACGTAATACTCGTGGTTGCCCCGCAACATATAGACGTGGTCTGGCACGGTCAGGAAAAGCTGCATCACCGTACGCAACACCCCGTTGTAACTGAAGCGGCCGCGATCGATGTAGTCACCGAGAAGCACCAGCTTCATATCTGGGTTATGCACGGGGTCGTCGTGGTAGGCCTGGACTTTTCGGAAAAAGTCCGCCTGCAACAGCGCGGCCTTCAAACATGAATAACACCCGTGAAGATCCCCCAGCACCAGGATGTCACAGTTCATGCCTGGCTTCGAAGGATGCACATAGACATGGCCGTCGAGAAAAGGATCCCGCCCTTTGAATTCATCGACATGGACCGCATCCCCGAGGGCTCCTTTGCCCTTGTCTCGCTGCTGTTGGAGCTTCGCCAGGGTGCGTTGGATGAGATCGAGGTCCTGTTCGGCTTGTTTCTTGAACACCTCCGGGTTGCGTTCGTAGTCGAATTCCGAACGCTGAAAGAACGGATGATCGATCTGTTGGGGAGCCAGACGAACCTGGGGTTCGAGCACCACCGCACCCGACTCGAGGGGAATGATATCCGCTGGATCCAGGTCGACGGGCGCGTTCAACAGGTCGAATAGCTCATCCCGAAACTGTCGCTCGTTGGGATGAATGACCCCATCGGCCATCATCAATTCATCCACCAAGGACAACAATTGGGAGCGGTTATCGTCGTCGAAACCGGTGAATAATTCGAAACATCGCAGCTTGAGCCGTGATATCACGAAGTCTCGGGCATCCTCGCCTTCCGCCACGGATTCCAAAAAATCCGCCTGAATGCCTTGGTCGATCCGGTCGAGTTCTTCATGAAAATGCTTGGTCCACTTTTCCACAAGTTCCGCGCGGATACCCGAAGCCGTCTTCGGATCCAAAGCATCGTCGGCTCGCTTCGCCACGAGCTTGCCAATATACTCACGAATGAAAGCTTTTTCGCTGCGGTCGAAGTCGCCATCCACATAGCCGAAAGCGGTCAAGTAGTAGATGATGGCGTGCATCTGCTGCTCAGCTACGGCAGGATCGATCGAGAAACTGATCATGGACGGCCAGCTTAACAGAACCTCGAAACGAATTCATCGTCTGCGGTATCTCGAATTATTTTGCCGAAGGAGTCAGCAAAAACACCGCGATTCCCCTATGTTTTTCCCATGGGTTCGCCCGTTTCTCATTCTCTTTTTCCTGCTGATGGGGACTTCGATCTCGACACGAGCGCACGCGTTTTGCTGGGCGAGCACGTGCCAACCCAATGGCGTCATCTGTGAGCACCCCTCTTCCCTCGATTGCGGCTCGCCCCTTTATTGGCCCAGAGAATGTGTCGGTTTCAGCATCCAACAAGATGGAACCTCCTACTTGTCGTTCGAAGAGGCATCCTCGGCCATCGTGGCTGGCTTCAACGTCTGGCTCGAGCCTTTTTGCAACGGCCAACCACCAGGCATCGGCCTCATCGAAATGCTGAACGTGTCTTGCGATCGCGTCGAATACAACTCCTCGGCAGGTAACGCGAATGTCATCGTGTTCCGCGACAAGCTTTGGACCCACCCCGAATCCCCGGACAAAATCGCGGTCACCACGATAACCTTCAGCCCCAGCACCGGAGAAATCTACGATGTCGATATCGAAATCAACAGCAACCAACACCTGTTTACCGTGAGCGAACCCACGGAAGCCTACGATCTCGTTTCCATCATGGCCCACGAAGCCGGCCACTTTTTTGGCATGGGTCACTCTCCCGAATGGGATGCCACCATGTTCGAAATGTACGAACCAGGGTCGACACAACAACGTACCCTGAGCATCGACGATCAACGAGGGATGTGTACGATGTACCCTCCGTGGCCCATCGATCTCGCTCGCTGCAATCCAATCCCTCGCCACGGATTCTCCCCCGAGTGTCGGTCCGAGCAGCCAGAACACGGTTGCACCATCAGCCATTCGGTGCATCATTCCCACGCGCAACGATGGTCGATGCTCCTTGTCGCTCTGCTCGTCTTCGGTTTTTCCATCCGTCGCCGCATGCATTGAATATCTCCCCCAACTCGCTTCCCCCTCGTTGTCGCGTTGCACCATTGCTACGTTCGGGCATATTTCTCTTCGGCATTTCGCATCGAATCCCATCGTCGTGATGCAAGATCGCCCCATCCTCGATGACAACGAATGGTCACGAAAGTAACGGACAGTCGTTCGTGGTTGGCGATGATGGAAGCGTCACACTATGGCTTGGAGAAAGCTGCATTCAAACGACCGCGAAACAAGCCTATCACGCACTCATGGCCGTCTTGCTCGAGTCCGACGCCTCCGAAGCCGACCAGCACGCGGCGGAAACATTGAGACTATTTCTTTCGGAAATGGATTTCGCTTCGTTGCGATCCCGATACCCGGCCATGGCGGGAGGCGTGGACTGTCGCGTGCGGATCCACCTGCTCGATGAAAGGCAATGCCTATGGGAAATCCTGAGAAACGATCGCGGATGAACCCCGAGCAACACCAATCCGTCGTTCATCACATCGTGGATAGACTCCTTCCCACGGCGGGTGATGTCATCCTGGCGGATGCTCGTGTCGGCCTTGGCTATACCGCGGTGCTGCTGCAGGACGGAAGAGCGGGATTGGCGTTTACGTTCCGACAGCAGGCCGTCGGTGGGTGCTCGGTGTTTCGTCGGCGACGGCCCCTTGCTGGCTCGCGGATTGCCGACCTTCTTGCTCTTGCCACCTGCACCGACCCCTTGGAAGCCGCGAT
This sequence comes from Deltaproteobacteria bacterium ADurb.Bin207, assembly GCA_002070115.1. Classification (GTDB taxonomy): domain Bacteria; phylum Myxococcota_A; class Polyangia; order Polyangiales; family Polyangiaceae; genus MWCO01. Next base: position 16,403 of record MWCO01000044.1, on the reverse strand, counting down.
TGGATTGGCTTGCGCCAATGCGCTCATCAATTCTCCGAGCGAGTCGACATCAGAAGGCGATGTGCTGGAACGACTCGAGCCGAGATCTGACGATGACGTGGCGATGGTGGGGTGGTTTGGACCGTTGATCGAACCGCTTCGAAATAGAACACGGTCGTTGACCATCTACGAACAAGACACCGAATCCCATCGTAATTCCTTGCCCGCGCACAAGGCCATCGAAGGACTCGGTCATTGTCACATCGCGATCCTGACTTCCACGTGTTTGCTCAACGGAACCGCAGACGGTTTGTTGCAAGCCGCCAGAGGGTGTCGTGAGGTGGTCTTGCTCGGTGCCTCCACACCCCTGCTTCCAGAGGTTTTTCAACCACAAGGAGTCACGATGCTATCCGGTGTGGTGATCACCGATGCCGATGAAGTGCTTCGCGTCGTTTCCGAAGCAGGAGGAACACGCCAGTTTTCTCCGTATGTGAGAAAAGTGGTCGTTCCCATGTCTCGCGATCAGACGGAAAAGGCACCATGACATCGTCCACCGATGAAATCTCGATCACGTTGGTCGTCGACAACCGAGCCGCAGAAGGCTTGGCGGTAGAACATGGCTTCAGCGCGTGGATTGAAGCGGGCGACTTTCGCATCCTATTCGATACCGGGCAAGGGATGGCGCTTCCCATCAATGCCCATAACCTTGGAATCGAACCGGCCTCCGCCCACGCGGTGGTGCTGAGCCATGGGCATTACGACCATACCGGCGGTCTTTCCGATATTCTTGTAACATCGCGGAATATAAAAGTTTTTTCACACCCCGACATTGTGCTTTCGCGAACGTCGATACGGCAAGGTCAGGCTCGTTCGATTGGTATGCCCGACAAATCCAAAGAAGCGCTAGAGCGTGCGGCAAACCGTTGGCACCACGTCCATGCCCTCGCGCTGTTGGCACCAACCATTGGATTGACGGGTCCGATTGCACGATACACGGCCTACGAAGACACGGGGGGACCGTTTTATTTAGATACGAATGGGTCGACCGTCGACCCCATCTTGGATGACATGGGGTTATGGTTGAAAACCCGACATGGCTTGGTAGTGATGACCGGATGTGGTCATGCAGGGATCGTGAACACCGTTCGGCAAGCCATCGATCAAAGCGGCGAAACACGTATCCACGCGGTGATTGGCGGATTTCACTTGGGCGAAGCCAACGAGGAACGACTCGATCGAACCGTGGAAGCGTTACAGGCTTGGTCGCCGGATCTCGTCGTGCCTTGCCACTGCACTGGGGAAGCGGCCGTGGCACGGTTGAGCGACATGCCAGGTGACCGTGTGGTGGTCGGTCATGCAGGCATGAAGCTTGATATGACCTGATTCGAAATCGGTGGTGAAACGACGGGATAGCGAAAGGAAGGTCCGTCATGCTCAGTGTGGATGTGAAGCCGATTGGTGTGATTCGGAATCGTGGTGATGGCATCGCCATGCTGAGCGTGTTTGCGGCATATCGGCAAGGGTTGGAGGGATTGGAGGTGGGGGCCCGCGTCCAAGTGCTTTATTGGATGCATGAATTGACGCATGGGGACCGTAGGTCTTTGCGTGTGCATCCGGGAGGGGATCCCGATCGAGAGATGAAAGGAGTTTTTTCTCTTAGGAGCTGTGTGCGACCCAATCCGATAGGCGTGACACAAGGGCAGGTGGTGATGGTGAACGACGATGGGCTGTCCGTTTCGGGTCTGGACGCGAAGGATGGTTCTCCACTCATCGATATCAAGGCCAGTTGTTCGGAGTGAAGGGAAAGACAGCAATGGGCATTGATTCGCGGCTTGGAGGTGGTTCCGTGGTACGTTGCGCCAATCGATGAGTTTCGAGGATTTTTTGGATGCATCGGTTGGCTCATCCATACGTGATCGCCGCTGGATGGTGACCGGTCGTCGCTCATGGGATGAAGGGTGAAGCGTTTTGGCGGGTGATCGTGGAAGTGAAGGGTAGCAGGAATCGTTCGACGGGGATCTAGGGTGGGTCAAGCCATTATCCGCCACCGATCTGATCGAGAAAGTCGCGTGCTTCGATGAACTCGGGATCCATGGCGACGGCTTTTTTGGCGAGGAAGCTGGCCTTGCGATCATCGCCTTGCATATGAGCAATCTGAGCTTGTTTGAGAAAGGCCATCGGTCTGGAGATGGGACCTTGCGTTTTGGCGGTGGCAAGAGTTCGCAATGCTTTCAGGGCGATTTCGTAATCTCCCAAAGCCATGGCCAGGTCCGCGAGTTCCGATGCCACGTCCGTTCCCTGCGGATAGCTTTCGAATGCCGCCAGGAGCCACTGCATTTCCGTATTTCGATCGCTCGTTGCTGCCGCTCGTGCCATGCGGTGCTGGAGTGCCGCCAACTCACGGGAGCGACGTCCTCCCTGCCGGTCGATTCCCTCTTGAAGAAGTTGAACGACCTCTTGAATGAGGCCCGCGGAAATATAGGCGTCAGCTAGCAAAAGCATGACTTCGAGGTCGTTGGGTTGCAACTCCAACGCTTGTGACAATGGGCCAATGGCGGAAGCAGCCTGATCGAAGTTGGCGAGGCGCATCCTCCCGGCTTCACGAAGGAATTCGAATCGAGTGCCATCGTCCTGCGCCAAGTTGGCGTCGATCAGAAGAAGGTTGGACAAGGGCCCGTACTCTCCGGCTTGTTCATAGAGCGTTCGCAAACGAAGGCGCACTTCTTCGTGGGAGTTGTCGTGTTGCAAGGCACGCTCGAGGCTCGCTCTTGCAAGCTCGGGATTTCCAAGGTGGTCACATGCTTCTGCATGCATCAGCGCGCCTTCGGCTAGTGAAATCCCGGTGTCGTTGTTGACGAGATGCTCACAGTTGGCTGCCACATCCTGCCAACGGCCTGCTGCGCGGTCGATTTCGATGAGCATGCGAAGAGCCTGCAAGTCTTCAGGAGCACTCGATACCCAACGGTTCAGCGCTTCCCTGGCTTCCTCAGGCTGTCCCATTTCGCTCAACAACGTGATGATACGCAGTGTCGCGTTTCGCTCCGCGTCGAAATCCGTCCGCTCCACCGCCGCATCGCGGGCTTTGGTCAAAGCATCCAGAAGTTCGGGCATCGAACTCTGACCTTCGATTCGGCAAGCATACTCCACGTCGTCAGCCGCGGCTTCGTGGTTGCCCGACAATTCCCAAATGCTTGCACGCAACCGGTGCAACTGGGCCCTTCCCGCCTCGTCGCCATCCCATCGCTCGATCGCCTCGGTCGTTCGTTCGATGGCGACAGGCAATTGATCGCTTTGCATCATGGCTTGTACGAGTTGTTCGATGATACCAAGGTCGCTTGGTTGAAGGTTTTGCGCGGCCGCGAGTAGCTGTCCCGCCGTGCCCGGATCGTCGAGGCGATCGGCGTGAATCGACGCGGCTCGAAACAGTTTTTTCACGGCTTGTTCGGTGTCGGATAAATCCTGGGCTTCATTCTCCAGTTGTTCTGCAAGTCTTCGATATTGTTCGAGAACTCGTGGTTCCTCCGGTTCGAGACGATACGCGGATTCCAAGGCGCGCTCGAGTCCAGCTTCGTCTTGCATACGCGCTCGCGCATCCACCAAGTCAAGCGCCAGCGACAACGGATCGTCCGCCCCTTCGGTATTCAACAGCTTCTCAATGACTTCCGCGCGCTCCTGCGCATCCAAGTCCGGATCCAACAATGCTAGCAGGCCGCGCATGAGCTGCCCGTCGTCAGGGATCCATGCAAGAGTATCGCGGAAAACCTGTAAGGCTTGCTCGCGGTTCGAGTCTGCTACCAAATCGGTCAACCGACGTGCGAACTGGCTTCCGGAAAGAGAGTCCGAACGCAAGCGACTGACTTCGAGCTGTTGTGTCAGCAAGGCAACCAACTCATCGGCTCTGCCACTGTCTTGCAGCAGATCACCAAGCTCCTCGGCAGCATGGGCGTGTTCCGCATCTTCCGCCAAGACCGTGCGCAACAGTTCGATGGCCTCATCACGACGGTCTTTGTCGCGAACCAGCGAAGCCAGTTCGATGCGAAGCCCGCTGCGAAGCGCGAGATCGGAAACGTCATCGATGATGGAACGAAGAGTCGCCTCCAATTTTTCACGATCCCCCATGCGCCGAACCACGGCAAGCAAAGGTTGCCAAACGTTCGGATCGCCGGGGTCCAAGCGCAAAAGGCGCTCGTAAGCCAGTACCGCGGTTTCGAGTTCATTCAACGAATCCGCGGCGATTTGCGCAACTCGCAGCGACAAGGCTCGCGCTTCGTCGTCGGATGCAACCTCTGCCGCTTGCTGCAGCCATTGCATGGCATCTTTCAAGTTGCCCTGGGACTCGCGCAAGTCAGCGAGCGCTTGCATTGCCCAAAGAGCAGGGACAAGCGTGCCATCGTCCTGTTTGGCCAAGTCAATGGAGCGCAGCAAAAACGCCTCCAATTTTTCGGTATCCCCAATCCGTTGGGCGACGTCGACCGCTTCCTGCAACATGGGCTGCGTCCCCGCCTGAACATGAAGCCGTCGCTCCAGGGCTTCGAGCAGCCACCGGTCGTCGTTGGCCGCTCGTGCCACGCGTTCGAAAGCGATGATGGCTTCTTCGCATTCCGGGTTCAGAGCAAGCGCTTGTTGAAGAGCGAGCGATGCCTGTGCGTATCGGGGCTCCGTTTGCAACGCCGTCGTGAGGGTGATGACACCGGATTGCATCGAATCGCGATTGGCTAGTTCGAGACTGGCCAAGCGATACAACGCATCCGTTCGCTCCTTCGACACCTCGTCGCTGGGCAAGTCGATGAGCAGATGCAGCATCTCCAACTCGGTGGTCGTGTCACCCACAAGGGCAGCGACACGGGCACGAGCACTCCAGACCATCGGCAAGGCACATTCCGTTTGCTGGGCTCGAGCGTATAACTGCGCGGCACGATTCAGGTTTTTCCGCTCCTGCTCCTCGAGATTGCCGAGTTGCATCAACAAGCGACAGGCAAGCTGTTGGTCCCGGTCTTGTAACGCTCGGTCCGAGGCTTTTTCGAGCATGGCTGCATACTCATCGAGTTCTCCCGCTCGTTGCGCCAACTCTTGGGCCTTGTCATATAACGCGGTGGCTTCAGGATTTTCTTCGATAGCCTGGATCAACGATGCCAACGCGAGGTCGGATTGTCCGAGCTTGCCCTGCGCTTCCGCGATTTCCGCAAGCACGTTGGCACGCTGCACGGCAGTATCCACGATGGCAAGACGTTGTTGTAGCGAGCGCAAGAGCAGTTCGAGGCTGCCAAAGGCGCGCAACGCCGTTTCGAATCGCTCGTTCTCGGAAGGATCGAGCGCCGCGGCGTCAAACGCCGATTCGAGGTTTTCCACCGCTCGCTCTTGGGCTCCCAGGTCTTTGGACACCAAGTGCAATTCGAAAAGAACTTCGGCAATGCCAACATCGCCTTCTTGAAGAGGCCCGCGTTGCAGTGCGGCTCGACGTCGAAGAAGTAGCACTAGCGCATGATACGCTCGCTCCGCCTTATCGAGTTGCCCCGTCTGCCGATACACTTGGCCGAGAAGATGCTGCAAACGGAGGTTGCCCATATCCATGGCAACCCCTTGCTCCAACTGCTGAATGGCTTCCGTGGGTTTGTCTTGGGCGCGCAAAATCTGCGCCAACAGCAAGTGGAGATTCGCCCTCTCGGGTGGACGACGACGCCCATATTCGTCGATGAGCTTCGTGGTCAGTGTGCGCGCTTGCTCGAATCGTTCCGCTTGGAACAGCGCGGTGGCAAGGGTAAAACGCACCGCCCGATCCTCTGGTTGAAGCTTGACGAGCTGCTCCAACACCGGCACTGCTTCATGCGCCGAGCGCAAACCATGAAGCAAAACGTCGGAGGCTTCGAGCAAATACCGCTTTCGAACGGCTTCATCGTCGCTACCATCGGCCCCTTCGGTCAACACGACCACAAGCTCCGACCAGGCTTCAGCGGTGCGATATAGCTCCGCGAGTTTGTCCCGAAGCGCAAGAGACCCCGGGTCTTCCGCCAATCCGCTTCGAAGCGTCTCGAGAGCTTGGGATGTCTGCTTCGCTCCTAGCTGCGCGGTGGCAAGACGCTCTACCGTGGGCGTTCGCTGACCTGACGGACTAATTGCCAAACGCTGCTGCAACCATGATACCGCGGTCGCATATTGCTCGTGCTGCAGACAGGCCGAGGCAAGTTCGTCCAACGCTTCGATATTCGGCTGCAAATCGACGACTCGCTGGTAACACTGCACAGCTTCTTCGAGATCGAGCAATTGTGTCTTGCAGACTCGTGCCGCTTGCAACCAAAGCCGAACAGCAAGTTCGGTACGACCGAGAGCCTGCACCGCTGCGGCTTGTGTTTTCAACATCTCCGCCAAGTCATCGAAACGCTTCTGTTCCTCGTACTGCACGATCAACGCGTCGATGGTTGGCTCATGGTCGGCTTTCTCCTCCAAGCCGTCACGCAACGTGGTGATCGCGTCGGTCGCATCGCCAAGGGTCACCAGCAGCGAGGCGATCTGCAAACGAAGAGAAATCCTCCTGTCGAGATCCTCCGCAAGACCTAGCTCATGACGACGAAGCTCGAGCAGGTCTTTGGTCCGATCCGCTCCGGAATAAAGCCTCGTGAGATTCGAAATCGCTTTGGCGTCATCTGGCCGATCCTCGATCAATAGTCGATACAACTCGATGGCACGATCGCGGCTGGCCTCCGAACGGGCGGCAGTTTCGGCAGCCAAGTGCAATAGCCGATATCCCTGTTCCCGATCCAGGACCGGATAAAAGCCATGTACTTTCTCCTTGAATTCACCGCGAAGCACAAGTTGGACTCGCTTGTCCGTCCAAACGTCGCGCTCCGTGACCAACAACGCCGCCAAATGATCAAGAGCTTGCTCCAGGGCGTCGTGACCGATCAGCCGACGAGCGATTTGTTGATGGATGAACGCACGCTCGTCGGAAGACACGTGGCCAATCGCCGTTTCCAACGCGTCGATCACCAAGTGCCATCGCTCCGTTTCATCATAACTTTCGCCCAAGAGCTTCAACGCACGAGCGCGTATCTCCGGGGTCGTTGCCCCGGAACTGACGATCATCTCCAACAAAGACCCGGCCGCGGAAGCTGTTCTCGGGTCGTCGAGCAAGGGCTCTACCGCCTCGAGCGCACCATTGGGGTCTTGGAGATCCTCCAGCCAACAAGAAGCAATCTGCTGTCGTGTACTGAGCGCTTCTTGCCCCGTCAGAACCTGAAGCCGCTGGTTCCAAAAGCCGATGAGATCCTCATGACGCTTCTGCAATTTGAGCAACCGCTCGAGCGCCGAGGCGGTACGCGTGTCCGACGGTTGGGCCTCGAATACCTTTTGCAAGTAATCGATCGCACGTTCGGGATTGCCCGCGCAATCCTTGGCTACCGCAGCAGCCTCATCGAGCAATGCCAATCGAGTCGGCAAATCCGACGTATTGGTCAAAACCCGGTCGTATAAGGCGAGCAACTCGTCCCATCGTGCCTCGACCGTAAGCTTGAGAGAAATGCGGTCGAATGCCCATCGCGCCGTCGGATCGTAATCCAAAACGCGATGAAGCAACGTCGCCACCCCGTCCAAATCGTTCATCCACTCATCGAAAAACTGGACTGCTCGATCGAGCAAGGCCAACGCAACCGACGTTTCGAGTTCCGAGGCCGCGAGCTTTTGGTACGCCGCCCCTACCGCATCCATGCGATCCGCTTGTCGAGCCAACTGTTCCGCCCGATCCCAAAGCTCTTCCCGTTCCGGCGAATGCATCGCCTCGTCGATGGTCCGTTCGAGGTCTACAGCGATAGGCTTCGACTCCCTCGCCGGTTCGGATTGGATTGGCGCTTGGGGCGCGATGTCCACATCCTCTTCGGCCATCGACTCCTCCGCCATGGGCTCCACGGCGCTAAACTCCTCGGCCATCGACTCCTCGACGATGAACTCCTCCGCGATATCCGGAACAGCCGACAACGGTTCTTCGGGGCCCTCGGATGGATCGCCCTGGTCATCATCATCATTAGGCGAATTGTCCGTCGAATAAGCCGCAAACGGGATCTCCATGATTCCCGTGGCTTCGTCGGGTATCTGAGGTTTCAATAAGACCTCCTCCGACGGCACTTCGTCATCCGCCGCTTCCACGGCGACCTCTTCGAGATCGTCCATTTCCTCAATTCCGTGGTTCGTCCACTCACCGTCGATTTCTTGATCGTGTGAACCCATGACAAGGTCGGCAGTCTAATCGATGGACAAGACAATGGGGTATGGAATGCGGCAAACCCGTGGATATGGTGCTTACATAAGGGCAATGAATAGCCTCATCACCCTGCTGACCGAGGCGAAGTGGGCGGGCGTTCGTGATATCCAATTGCTATAACTATTTGAAAATAAAGTTGAAAATAGAAGGTCGGGACCTGCTTCGAAGAGCCTCCATTCACCGTGTCGCCGCAGCCCACGAGTTCGGTACTCCCGCTAGCCCGTCATGGGCCCAGCCCATCCACGATAGCGTGCTCGTCGAAATACCGGGCCGTCGCCTTACCAGCCCTGAACCAAGCTCACGGTGCCGTCAGTCGCCAGAACCCTCGCTTGTAGAATCCGTCGCGGAGGATAAAGGCCGCAGTCGCTTCGCATCCCGGTGGGAAAGCATTGGGTCTCCCGTGCTTGCGCGCGAACGGGCGATCCAGAAAATGACAAGGGCAGCCGAAACGATACCCACGACGAGAACCATTCCAACGAGCGCTATCAATATCAATTCGAGAACTCCCAGTGTCGAAATCATCCTTGTCAATCACCCGAGCGCGCGACCGATGACCGTACCGAGCTTTTCACAACACGAGTCATATTGCAGGTCCACGGCACCCGAGACATCGAAGTGCAATCGTACGTTACTAGCCGTCTTGCCATGAACAGGGCAACGAAGGCGCTCCAACTTGATGGCGATTTGCTTTCCCGCCTGGACAAAAGGGTCAGAGATGCGACGGTCCGTCACTTGGTCGATCGCGACCACTCGACCTTGAAGCGCCACCGTGATTCGGACGTTCATCGCTTCATCCGAACATGCTCCAAGGCCGTTGTCACGGCTTTCTTCCTTGTAAGGGGTACGGATCGTCATTCCGACGGAACCACTTTTCGGCGTCCTGCTTTTTTGTCCGCAAGCTCTTTTTTAGCGCGCAAACGTCGTTCTTTGGCTCCACGGGTAGGGGTCGTGGGGCGACGTTCGATGGGGGGTGTGAGCGCCCGGCGGATGAAGGCTGCCAATTTCTGCCGCGCGTCTTGCAGATTGGTTTCTTGAGAACGCGAGCGTTGGCTGGTGATCAGAATCCACCCCTCGGCATCGCAACGTGTGCGAGCGAGCGCTCGGAGACGTGTTCGTACCGGCTCCGGCAACACCGTGGAACCCTCCAAATCGAACCGAAGCTCCACCTTGGTGGAGACTTTGTTGACGTTCTGTCCGCCGGGCCCGGAGGAACGAACGGCTACCCAACGCAATTCGGCTGCCGGAATGAAAAGACCGTCGGCGATGAACAAGTCCTCGGACACGCCCCGACCATGCTTGGTTTTGGCTCTGATCGCAAGCAGGGGGCTGACAAGGGCAGCTCGGAAGTTGCTGGATGAATAAACCAGCCGCCGCAACCGGGGTACCAAAGCCGGTGACGGTATATGGTGATTTGACCAAATATCGTCAGTTTCGTTTTGAACTTCAGCCCACTCGGATCGAAAAATGACGATGAATCCGCAATTGAGCGGATGGAACGGAATGTGCTAACGTGCGTACCCAAACCCACATATCGGATATCAGGAAATACGATGCGACTCACCTCCCTGCTTCCCCTTCTCGCCCTTCCTTTCGCCCTCGCTTGCAGCGCCGCGGATTCCGACTTGCCCATCGATCCGCAAGACCAGGCCGACTCCACCGAACAAGCGTATTCCGGCTACACCGCCAACCCCTCGTTGATCCTCAACGGCCAAGCCAATCTCGAAGCCTTTTCCGAAAACCGCGATTTCGCCGTCTTCAGCGTCGATAATGGCTCTTCGCCTTGCAAATCCCTGTACTTGCTCAACACCAACACGGCAAAGACCACGCTTCTGACAGCCGACAGCTTTTGTCCTCAGTTTTATTCTCACCCGCTGGCCGTCGTCGATACCCTCGGGCAGCGGGTTGCCTATTGGACATGGTCGGAAACCCACCAGACGGTTCGCCTCATGTTTTGGCAGTCGGGTGCGGTCCCTGTCGTTGTCGAAGAACAACCGGAACAAGCCGTGGAAGGCCGGGTCAAAGAACTCTATTTCGGAGCGTCTCACCTGTTATACGGTATTCCGGGCCTGAACAACCGGTTCATTGTCAAAGTATTCAATATTTCCACGGGCTTACGCTCCACCCTGTCCACCGAGGTGTTCGTGGGCGCAGAACCTCTGTTCGACCCAACCGGCCAATCGTTGCTTCTCACCGAAACCAACGATGATGACGATAGCATCTTGACCCTCTACCACCTTGCCTCCGGCTCATCCTCCGTCATCGATTCGGGCAAGCAATGGGAAGTGAAGCCCAGCCCCCGGGGCCAGTTCGTGGCTTCCCAATCCCAATGCGTTTTCGAGGAAGCTGATGTTCGCTGCCGGTTGAGGCTTTTCGATTGGAATAGCCAGCAGGTATTCGAAGCTCCCGACGCGGATGTTTCGAAAATCGTAGGATTTGCCGCCGATGACACCGCTTTGGCGTATATCGCTGGTGGAAAACTGCAAATCTGGAACCTTTCCGCCGGTACCATCGACCAGATTCCCGGGGCCAACACCTGCTGGGCCGCTACCACACCATCGTCGTCTCGGGTCGTGTATGTGACGGATTGCAACCAAGGCTCAAAAGGAATGGAAGGAGAATTGCGGGTGGTCGACCTCCAAGAACCCGGGCTCCCCAAAACCTTGGGGCATCGCGTGTCCCCCGGCGACAATATGCTTGTGATGAGCCGCGACGGAAACCGGGTTGCCGCCGTTCGCGAATCCATTCCATGGACCTACGTGGATCTCTGGACCTTGTCGACAGGCAAAAAAGAGTCGACGAATATGACGAATGGCGTTTTGTACACGCGCTTCAGCAACGATGGCAGCAAGTTCATCTACGCAAAATCGACTGCGACGCCGGGGCTTTGTGCGCCCTACTACGTTTGTGGATATCTCTCCCTTCGCGGTTACGATTTCACGCGCACGACACTCAAAGATCAACATATCGAGGGAAGCATGCTCGCGATGCTCGACCTGGAGGGGATGCTGGGAAATTGGCAGACCCGACCCGCGGACAAGTCACTCTTGCAGAGTCCCGACGGTCAACGAATGACCTATTCCACGACCAACGGCAGCGCTACCCTCGGCTCGACCTTCGTGTTGCAATCCAACACCCTGCAAAACCGCAAGGTGCTCGGCAATTGGAGGCCCATCCTCATCACTGACCAATACCTGCTCGTCACCTCCATGAAGGGCTCGGGCGTGTATCGCGTATCCTTATAGTCGTCCCCCTGGAATCCCCGCCGCTCCCCGTCCTGACGAGATGATGAGCCATAAGCTTCGTACCGTAGCATATGGCTCGGAAGCTCAGCCCTGACCCTCCGGGCTGGCTTTTGCGCCTTTCTGCACCATCAAGCCCATCAAAATCAAGCCCAGCCCGACATACGTGGAACGCACTATCGGTTCTCCCAGGCCCAGACGAATGAACACGAGCGACAGAAAGGGAGAGAGAAAAATTAGTTGACTGACGCGCGCCGTATGCTCCGAAGCGCGCAAAGCTTCGAGCCAGAGCACGAAAGCTGCGCCCATCTCGAACACCCCCACGTAAATGGCCCCCAACAACCCCCGAACATTCGTGATCCAGGGCGTAGACAACCAAAGACACGCCCCCACCACGAAGGGCAATCCCAGCAAAAAACTTGATAATAAAGCCACCACCGGTTCGCGTGTGTCGCGTTTGCTGAAAATCCAATAAATCGACCAAAGTACCGTGCTTCCAAGCGCCAGCAAGACCCCGAACGTATCGGAAAACCGCAACGATAACACATCGCCTCGCGTCGCAATGACCACGACTCCCGCATAACCCAGGGCCGCGGCCACGAGCTGACGCGCCGTGATGCGTTGTTTCAGCAAAGGAACGGACAGCAGTGACAGCGTGATGGCCCACGTGTAGTTCAACGATTGCGCCTCTTGCGCCGGAAGACGATGGTATGCCTCGAAAAGCACCAGATAATACAAGAAAGGATTGATCAACCCGAGCCCGAGGGAAGTCAGGGCCTGACGCTTCGTCATTGACCCTAGCGCCTTGATATTGCCCCGCACCCATAGAATTACCGCAAGCACCACGATGCTCGTGACGTGGGCCACCAACAGCATTTGTACCGGCTCGAGATGCCGCAGCGTGAGCTTGAACGCCGTGGCCACAGTCGACCACAACAAAACCGTCATAAGACCGAAAGCATAGGCCCTTCGAGGATTCGTCATGCTCCTCCAGCCTATCGCGAATCGACCCACCCTGGGCAAACTCGCTCCCCCACCTCCCTTTTCGGGCTCCGCGGTTTCGAAATGCCAGGCAACCACGGCCTTCCCACGGGTCCCGGCACATGGATACCATCCCGATATTCAACGATATTTCCACGAATCGCTCGCTGTCTCTTGCTCCTCTTATCCCGCTGGCGCATGCTGAGCGCTGTCGCATGGACCCGCCTGCTCCCCCCTCCGCCGCTGCCCCACCCGCGCGCATCCTCTGGCTTGCGGTCATCGTCATCGCTTCCGTCAGTACCTACGCCATCGCGCTGCTCACCGGCCACGTTCGTCCTGACACGATCCAAACCCTGGTAGCCGACGGCGGCCCGAGCGCGATGGCAGTCTATGTGCTAGCGGTTATCATAGCGGAATTATTGTGGTTTCCCAGGATGTGGGGGTTGCTCGCGGGCGGGATCCTTTTTGGGCCGGTCCTTGGTGCCGTCCTTTCCATCCTTGGGGATTCGATGGCCGCCGTTCTCTGCTATTTCATCGCGCGCGGAACAGGAAGGGCGTGGGTGAGCGCGCAGTTGGAAAAAAAACCTTCCGCACGGCGGGTGGTGCATATTTTGGCCGAACGACGGGGTGCCGTGACGATTGCGCTCCTTCGGGTGTGCCCGATAGCTCATTATACGTTGGTGAGTTATGGGGCGGGGGTTGCGGGGGTTTCCCCACGTTCCTTTTTGCTGGGAAGTACGATTGGCATCATCCCCGGAGCCATCGTCTATCCCATCGTGGGCGATGCTGCTCTTCGCCCCACAAGTCCCATGTTCCTTGGGTCTCTGGCCGTTGTCCTCGTTTTTTTGGTGGTAACCCTGGTAGCCGCGCGTCGCACCTTCAAGCCTTAGGTTCCCTTGCAGGTCTTTTGCAAGGTTGAAAAATCTTGTAATTTCAATTAGTTATGGCTTGCTTGTACGCCCGTGCCAGGCAGTCGATGGCCTCGTCTACGTGCTCGCGATGCGTGCGCAGGGCTAGCACGGCAAGGCGCAAACAAAGCCGGTCCCCAAGCCGGGTCGAAGACAAAAACACCCGTCCTTCACGATATAGGTTTGCCAATAGGTCTTGCTGGAAAGCGTCGGGATCTCCCGAAGGCGGCAACAATCGGAAGGCCATCACGCTCAATTGGGGTGCTGCCACGGGATCGAACCCCTTCAGGGACTGCAGTTTTTCCCATGCATATTGCGCCAATCGCAGTTTTTCCTCCAGGGCGGCGCGAAACGGGCTCACGCCGAAAAGCATCAGCGGTAGCCAAAGACGCAGTGCCCGGGCGTGTTTGCTGAACTCCAGGGTGGATTCGGTGGGGCTCAATTCGTTGAGGTCATCGGGGGGAGTTGGCAGATAATCGGCTGCATAGGCGTGAGCGCGACGCAGGGGGTCGAGGTGTTTGACCAAGACCGCGCCTATGCCAAACGGGCAGAACAGGCCTTTGTGGGGGTCGGCTACCAAGCTATCGCTTTGGTGTTGGCCCACGAGCCGTTGTTTCCCTTCTTCACAAAGCGCAAAAAAGGCTCCGTAGGCACCATCCGTATGCATCCACAGGCCGTATCGGGCGGCGATGTGCGCGCATTCTTCCAAAGGGTCCACGGCACCGCTATTGGTGGTACCCGCGGTTGGTGCCAATAACCAAGGTCGATTGCCCGCCGCCACGTCTTGTTGGATGGCGGCTTGCAAACGGTCCATGCGCATGCGGAAGTGATCATCGCTGGCGATCACCCGCAGTCGAGCCTCGCCCAATCCCGCCACTCGCAACGCTTTGGCGATACAGTGATGTGCCTGGTCGGAAAGGTAGACGCAGATTTTTGGTGTATCGGCGGCTTTGAAACCAGCAGCCTCCCTTGCGGCGCAAATTCCAATGATATGCGCGAGGCTACCTCCCGCGGGCAGGTTGCCGTGCGTGCCTTGCGGAAAGCCCAATTCCCTCGCCATCCAATGAAGCAGAAGGTTTTCCATTCGTACGGCCCCGGGGCCGGCGAAAAAGTATCCAGCGTATTTATTGGTGCTCGCGGCCAAGTAGTCCCCCAAGGCCCCGGCTATTTGGGTAGACGGCGGAATGAAAGCAAAATGGCGCCCCGAACCACCGTGCGCTCCCGGCGTGTCCACCTCCCGCTCGAGGATCGACAACACCTCGCTGATCGGGCGTCCTTCTTCCCGAAACGCGTGCTCGGCAAGTCCCGCCCCCGGATGGGATTGCTGAACAAACGCGAGGGCCCCTTCGACACCGCTCCAATGCCGTTCGGCGTATTCCATGACATAAGAGGCAAGTGAGGCTCGTTGGGGGGCGTCCGGGTCCAACTGACGAGCGATATGTTCCAACGTTTCGAGATCCATGCCTTCTCCGATCGAGCGAGGGCGAAGGCGGTATTCGAGCATTGCGGGGGGAATGGGGCAAGATGGTTTCGAGAAGAACCGCCTTATGCGATGCCGTGGCAACCTCACCGAGACAACGGTTCCGTCGATACGGAAACGCAGGGGCGAGGTGGGGGAAATGGTCGTGCCCGAATGCTCCATGTAAGCATAAACTACTGAAATATATTGCTATTTCAGTTCTCCCGCTTCCGCTCTCCCATTTTCGCAGCCGGTTTGCAAAGACAGGAAAAACCCGTGATGGAAACGATTGACATCGCGTGGCCGTGAGGTCATATCAATCGGATGATACCGTCTATAAGTAAATATTCGTTGTTTGGTATTCTTGGATTGGCTGGACTGGTGGTTATTGCGGGCGTGTCTTGTGGCTCCGATGATTCCGACGATTCATCGGGGCCGGGAGCGAGCACGGGCAAAGACGCTGGTAGCGGGGGCACAGGCGGCTCTTCTGGTAGTGGGGGGGCCTCTGGCACGGGAGGCGGTGCGGGAACCGCTGGCACGGGAGGCAGTGCGGGCACATCGGGCATAGGTGGTGGCGCGGGGGCTTCCGGGACCGGCGGCGGCGCTGGCGCGGCTGGCTCGGGGGGCAGTGGTCTGACTTGTCCTGCTGGAGTCGCGGATTGTGATCTCGACCCGACCAACGGATGCGAGACGGATATTTTTTCTTCTCCGTCGGATTGCGGAGCTTGCGGCAAGAAATGTGATGGCTTGTGCCTGTCGGGCGACTGCGCACCCTTTGAACTACTGGCTGATTCGCAACATTGGCCTCCCTACAATCACGGTATCGTGTTCAGCGATACCGAGGTATTCTGGGTCAGTAACGCTGACAAAAATCAGTCCGCGGAAAAGTACCGCGTACAGAAAAATTCGATCATTTCGCCCTCGACGCCCGTCAGTATCATCACCAATATGAGGGAACTCGATCAGATCGCGATCAGCCCGAAAAGGCTGTATTTCGTGGGGAGTCGACGGGATCGAATCCTGTTCGCGAGTGATTTCGACGGTTCCAACCTCACCCAGGAACAAACGAATGTATTTGGGGTGCAGTACAGTGCGAATCGCTATTATTACTCATCGAACTACAACGGAGCCGCCTATCTGAAGTGGAAAAACGTACTGACGGATACGGTAGGCACCACCTACGAGAAAAAATCGCCGACGTGGAACGGTGAGTCCATCGGGTATTCGATGCAGGCCGTCGCCGGATATATCATTTTTGCAGAGATTGATAAAAACAGCTATCGCATTTACCACGACTCACCATCGGATCTGATGCAGCAGGGCAGCGGCAGTGTGACTCGATTGCGCTACACGACCGGCTGGGAGTTGTTATGGGTCGAAAGTGCGGAGGCACAAGGGCAAAACGATGTGCTGAAGTTCGCGGAAAACAAGAATCCGCCCGTCGTGGTGACGCAAGCTCCCGTCATCGTCGACTTTGCATACCAAGATCCGCTGGTCTATGTGTCCACGGTCCATGGGGGCGTCCTTTAACGTATACATTGTCGCTTTCGCGCAACTGCCTGCGGTGTACGCCCAGGCCGCGATGG
>MWCO01000043.1 GCA_002070115.1 Deltaproteobacteria bacterium ADurb.Bin207 | reverse complement strand
CCGCCGTCTGCCGAACGGCATAGCCGGTGGTGTGGGGGCTGGGGACCGGCAACGGTCCCCGGCTACCCGATCCAGCGATATTGAGGTGCGGCGGGAAAAAGGTGGCGGAATATCGGTTATGGCCTTGATGATGACAGTTACGGGATTCAAATCGGAAGGGGACAGTTGGCGGCGTAGGACAGGGGCATCGTTTCGAGTCGATATCAATCGGCGCGAGCGTTTTCTGGCCGAGCAGATGGCTGCGGCTGTGCCACTTAGCAAAGCTCAACCTCAAGCCAAGATCATATTATACATTATCATTTTTACACCGAGCCTAGGACTAACGCCCAATAATGTTGTTTAAATTCTAATTTTTAATGGTTTCCAGGTTGGAACAATCCAAAGAGTATTGTTCGTTGAATTCCCTACCCGTCCGCGTATAGTCTGCCGGTGCGCGTGACGACGGAGGTATAACGGTCGATGAGCCGCCTCTTCTACTTTCTCACGGTCGCCGTGGTGGCGTGTGGGACGTCGAGCGAACGCCCTATCGTCGCTCCTATGACGCCCGCCCCGGCCCCGATTGCGCCATCGGAGGAGCCACCCGGCGACGTCCGCATCGACGGGATCGCGCTCGGCGCGCCGGTCCGCGAACTCCTCGCACTCGAGCCGTTCCACGCGCCCTGCGACGTCGATGCGATCGATCACAAACAGCGCACGCTCTATTTCTGGGCCGGCGGAACGTGTCCCCAGGCCTCGCCCTTCCCGGACGCGACCACGGTCGTCGTGCTGACGCCGCGCGCGAAGGATGTCCCGCACGGCGACCAGCCGATTACCCTCGTCGCGTGGTCCGGTCCGTACTTCGATAAGCGGACGACCCTGCCCGTCCGCGTCGGCGACAAGCGCACCGACGCCGAGCGAGCGCTCGGCAAGGCGGTTTGCGCGCGCGTGACCGTGTCGACCGAAAACGGCCAGAAGCACGAGGCTGCGACCTGCACCTGGGATCGCGTTCACGCCTACTTCGTCGATGGCGTCATCGCGGTCCTCGCCATCGGCGAACTCACCGCCGATTCGGACGAAGAGAGCGCCGCGACGCTCGAGCGCCTTTATGCGCACCACCTCCGCTACGTCGGCACCGGCCGCTGAGGCGAGCCGCAAAATGCGAAACGTTGAGGGTATCTGCCCTTGCCCCACACCGACAATCAATTTGACGGCAATATCACCGGACACATAGGGTGTTCAGGATGCCGTCTTGGAGGATGGGAAGATGGCCGCAAAGTGTACCGCGCAACAGCGCACCGAGATTCTGCGTTTGGCACAAGAGGCGGGGCCACTCGAGCCTGCAAAACGCAAAGGGATGCCCCGGGGACTGTGACGGCATGGCGATGTCTGGAAAATGAAAGAGCAAAACTCGCCAAGCTCCCAGAGCCTCCAGAGCAACAAAAACCCTCGACTTCGGAGCCCCCCAAACGACTTGCCGGCAAAAAAGTCGCCCGCGTGTACACACCATCCGAAAAAGGGGAGGCTTTGGAGTTGGTGCAGCAGCTTGGGGTGGCCGAAACACATAGAAAAACAGGTATCTCCCGCTTTTCCTTGTACGAATGGGCTCGCATCCACGAAAAGGCCATGCAGCAAAAGCACCTCTCGGACCCTCTCGCCGACCAGACCCCTGCCAAAAACGACCGCGATGCCCTGGTCTTGGCCGAGGGGAACAAGTATCCCGGATTGGGACCCAGCCAGATCCGCAACCAGCTTCGACGCGCCGGCGTCACGATATCCGTGCGCACCGTGCGCATGGTGATGGAAAATAACTGTGGCACATGGATTTTCTGCAAAGGCATATTAGTAAGCAGAAAAACAGCGTGCTATTTATCATCGATGATTTTTACCTTTATATTCGATGGGTTGCCTTGTTGGGGGAGCAGTGCTCCGAGGCCGTGCTCGAATGCTTTGAGCAGGCAGTCAGTCGTCATGGCAAGTCCGAAGCCGTCATGAGCGATGGGGGAGCGGCCTTTTGGGCATGGCGTGCCGTGAGCCGTTTTGCTCGTCTGTTCAAGGAAATACACATGCAAGCCGACCCCATGGACCCACAAATCGAGCAGGCCAAGCCATGGATCCTGCAGCTCCGAAGACGTGAACAAGTGGCGCGTACCACGCGGCTCTGACGCATCGATCCGATTCGACGTGAGCTTTTGCGCACGCAGTTGGCGCGATTTGGGATCGACGACCCGAACGATAAGATTGCCCTATCGCTTGTCTCGTATTCGATGGATACAATTTTTACAGGAATTTCGACATTCGAAGCCAAAGTCCAGCGCGGGACCTTGCCGAAAGACTGCCCGCCCGAACGGTATCTCGGTGGAATCATTCGAAATGTCGAACAGCGTGAGTTTCTCGAGCCAATGGGCAGAAACCTGCTGGAACATCGACTCGAGGTCCGCGACAGATAGCTCGATGCGTTGCGCGCGCGAGCCTCCGACATCGAAGCACTGGCCACTGGTGCCGTGCAGCTTACCGAAGAATATGTTTTGCAAGCTTTGCAATCCGACAGCGTCCTAGCGTTTTGCTTCTGGTCGTGCCGAGCCTTGGATGCCATTGGGGGTATTGCTTGGGCTGAAGTCAGAGCCGTATGTACCCATTTGCGATGGATGATAGGGGCATCGTTTCGAGTCGATATTGTACGTCGCGAGCGTTTTTTAGCTGATCTGATGGCTGCGGCTGTGCCGGTGGCTGGGTGATTGGGCAGCGCGGTGGCCGCCGCGCTTATGCACAGCCATGGTCATTACCGGTTTTATAAAAATGGGTACGGCGATTGATCTGTGGCCGTGGCGTCAGGCCGCCTGCCGATGTCTGGAGATTATTGGTTGGATGGTGATTGACAAGGGCAATGGGTGTTTTTGTAAGGCGTGATCCAAATGGACTCAAGGACCAGGTCAAAGCCAAAGTCCAGCGAATCCCCTGCTCGAATCCCTTTCCAATTCAAGAAAAAATGTGGGGATCTGTCATGGACCGCCCCCATCAGGCTTGGCACCTATCCCTAACTCCGTCGCTTTAACCCAAAATGCACGGTCGGAAACGGGCAACACATGCAAACTCTTCGGCAACACCGTCGCCCACCCCACCACCGTCTCCAACACGTAAATCTCCGCGTCTTGTTCGACCATTCCCATCGTGGGATTGGCCTCTCCCCTGCCGTAGTACAAGGAAAGCGGCTTGGGCGCTCGCATCACACTTAGATATTCCTTCAAAGCAAGTGCCGGCGGCAGTTGCACCTGCGTGGGAGGGGCGAGCTGATCCATCAATTCACCGCGAGGCAACGCACGAACCTCGCTTGTTTTCACCCACCCATCGATAAATATGCTCGAGCGCATCGTCACATGAACGAATCCCGCACGAAGCGTTGTGCCCCACAACAATAGCCCATTGCCTTCTCCCGAAATAGAAAGGGTATGAGCCACATCTCCCCCTGCCGAAGCGTAGATGTCGAGTGCTCCTTGTCTCGCGACATACCCCCGCGCATTCTTCGGAACCTCGTAAATCGGAGCTGAACCCTGCGTGAAAGTAATGGCATCGCAAGGCGCCCATGCGCGGATGGGACGAGACAACCCGGCCATCGCAGGGTGTTCGACCTGCACCTTTCCCGGGGCCGAACCCACGATCGTCAGGGGCGCGGAAGCCGAGATCCAAAGACTCCCCGATACGGGAAGATCCCGAATTCCAAAGGCTTTCAATGCACGAGGGTCCGTGAACCCCTCCACCCGAAACCCGGCACCCGTGTTGATGAGCACGCGCCCAGTCGATGAATCGCTGGGAAATCGCGTAGCTTTCAACGGCGCCTTTGCCCCTGAAAACTTGGCTACCGGATTGCCTCCCACCGCCTCGCTGAAAATGGGCGTGTCTTTGACGACAATCGCATCGCCAGAAATCACACACGAGCTGCCGCTACCATCTGCATTCACTTCTTGGCCGGATTGGTCGGCGTAGGCCGCGCTCATCGAATGAAACAGGCCCGCGAAACATGCCATCGCCGCGATAACGCTTCGTCGTTCAACAGCCATCATGCTAGACCTCCGTGCGCTCATGTCCGAATTGGACGGACCGGCGCTTGCTTTCATGCAAGATCTCACAATTCGATTCGATATGAATCTTGTATTTGCCACACCGCGCAAACCTCCGCGAGGGGCGAGCCTCCACGGAAGGGTTGCCGTACTCGATCTCGCTTTCGTTTCCGATGCAATCAGTTCCGGCTTCGAGCGAATTACCCTGTCGTTCATCGAGGAATTGGGTCCGAGATTGGCCGTTTGGGTCGATCACCACGATCACGAGCAGCACGCGCGATTTGCGTCGGACCCTCGCTTCGTATTGTGTACGAAAGCCGAACATGGAGCCTGCCCGGAACTCATCACACCAGCATTGGTCGAGCGAATCGGTCCCGTCGACACCCTCGTTTGTCATACCGATTTCGATGGGTTGGCGAGCGCTGCCAAATGGATTCGCAAAGGCATCGAACCTTATGAAGGATGCGATGCCGATGCGAGAATCATCGATACACGAATAGGAAATCCCTCTTCTTATGCCGAAGTGATGGATCGAGCCCTGCGCGCCAGACCCAATGACCACGCCTTGTTCGGCTTGATGGTGAGACATCTCGCACAAGGCTTGAAAGACGCTTCCTTGTGGATTCCCATTCGTGAAGCAGCCGAACAGCTCCGCGCCATCGAGGCGGAAACCCGAAAACTTGCCCTCGCTTACGTGCGCCTGGCGCCTGGCGTCGCTTTCGTGGATGTGTCCCATCGACGCGCACGCATCGATAAAACACTTCTATTGCTGCTTGGACAAGAGCGAGAGCCCATCGCCATGGTGCTGGATCGGGATACCATCAATCTGGCTACCCGTTTCGACGGCGGAGTGAACTTGCTCAAACTACTGGGATTGTCTGGTGGTATGCCCACGCGTGTTTCCGTTCCACGAAAGCGACTCGAACGAACGTGTGAGGCGCTCGGTGTCGATTGGTCTGCTGTCGAACCGCTGCTCGTTGCCTATCATCCATGAGCGTTCAAGCTCATTTCCGCCCTAATCGCAGGGAATTGAGGACGACCGAAACGCTGGAAAGGGCCATGGCCGCCGCGGCGATTATGGGGCCACCCAGGTGCTCGAGCAATCCGGCAGCGGCCACCGGAACGGCAAGCAAATTGTATCCAAGCGCCCATCCGAGGTTCTGTTTGATCGTTCGCACCGTGCCGCGCGCGGTACGAACCGCGTGAGCAATGCCGCGAACGTCCCCTCGGGCCAACGTCATCGACGCGGCTTCGTTGGCCACATCCGTTCCTCCTCCCATCGCCATACCGACATCCGCTTGCGCAAGCGCTGGCGCATCATTCACACCGTCTCCAGCCATGCCCACGACCCGCCCCGCGGCTTTTTTCTCACGAACCAGAGCCAATTTGTCTTCCGGTCGTTGTCGCGCATGGACGTCTTGCCCTGCGATCCCCACCGACTCGGCAACGGCCCTGCCCGCCGCTTCATGATCTCCGGTGGCTAACAACACCTGCACACCCATCGCCTGTAGTTCTCGCACCGCCGCCGCGGCCTCCGGCCGTACCTGATCATGAAACACGACGATACCAAGCGCTTGTCCTTCGACTTCGACCAAGGAAACCGTGCCGCCTTGCGAGCGCGCTTTCATCACTTCCTCGGGTAATACATCCGACGGATCTCCAGCGGCTACCATGCGCACGGACTTCTCCTGCACGATTCCTTGTACCCCTTGTCCGGGCACCGCGGTTACGTCCGTGGGGGAAGGAATAGATAGATCCGCGTCGCGAGCCGCTTGCACAGCCGCTTTTCCCAGCGGATGCTCGGAGTTGGAGCCCAGCGCTGCCGCGTATCGAAGAACCTCTTGCTTGTCGACCCCGTCTATCGCATGCACCGATGTCACCGTCGGGCGGCCTTCTGTCAATGTCCCCGTCTTATCCATCACGATGGTATCAACGGCGGCACATCGTTCCAAACTCGCGGCGTCGCGAACGAGAACGCCTCCCCGCGCTGCTTTCGCCACACCCACCATCACCGCCGTTGGCGTTGCCAGTCCAAGCGCACAAGGACAGGCAATGACCAGCACCGAAATCGCAACCATGATGGCTTTGTCCGCCGATACGTCAGACAAAAACCACCATCCAATTCCGGTAAGTGCCGAGATGAGCAAAATCGCAGGAACGAACCGGCTCGATACGCGATCGGCGAGACGTTGCAAAGGAGCTTTCGAGCCTTGTGCTTCCGCCACCATGGTCGCAATGCGAGCCAGCGCCGATTCGGATGCTGCAGACGATACCTCCATCACGATCGAACCCGAACCGTTGATCGTACCGCCATGCACTGCATCGCCCGACTGTTTGTCAACGGGCATCGCTTCCCCCGTCAATAACGATTCATCGACCGATGTTGCGCCCTCGCGAACGATGCCGTCGACCGGAATGCGTTCTCCTGGTTTGACAAGGACTCGATCGCCCACACGAACGACTTCGATGGGAACGACCGCCTCACCGTCGCCGCGAAGCAGTGTGGCCCGCGTCGGCCGCATGGCAAATAAAGAGCGAAGCGAGTCGGTGGCGCGAGCTTTGGACCGGGCTTCGAGATATCGACCGACGAGAATGAACGCGACGATGCCTCCCGCGGTTTCGAAGTATACATGGTGAAAATCGGAGGATAACCACGCGGCCAAGCTATAGACATAGGCAGCGGTGGAACCGAGACTCACGAGGGTATCCATCGTGGTATCCAGATGCAGCGCACGCCGAACGGCAGCGGAATGAATGGTCCAACCCGCTCCATAGGTGACCGCGAAAGCAAGGATGGCTTGCAAAGCGAAAGACCAAGGCGCATTCACATGCGCCATGCCAAGGACCATGAGGGGAGCGGCGAGCGCGCCAGCGACAATGAGTCGACGAAGGGCAGGGCGGTCATCCGGTCGTTGCGCCAAAGCCGCGGCGGTATCCTCGTGCCGCACGACTTCCACACCGTATCCGGCTGCTTGAACGCATGCGCGGATCTGCTCCTCTCCCAATTCTGGCTTGGCCATGACGGTAGCCAGGTGTGTCGCAAGATTGACAGATGCCGATTCAATCCCTTGGAGTTTGTCGAGCTTACGTTGAACGCGAGAGGAGCATGCGGCGCATGTCATTCCCTCGACTCGAAGCGTGTAGCGAGTCAGCGTGGGAGTCGCTGACGGATCTTGATTCATGACTGTATTGGATGCGAATCGATGGTGTTCGTTGCGAATGGGCTCAAGACCTGCGCCATCCACTGCGCGCTTCTCCCTGGATGCGCGACAGGCGAACTTGCTCTTGAATGAATTCGCCATACGCCGAGGGAACACGGTTTTGCTCGGCCATCTTGTACATCAGACGCAAAGCGGCGCTGGCATCATCCGTGGCCCGGTGCGCTCGTTCCATTTCGACGCCAAGCAGTTCGGCCATCGCCGATAATTTACGAGATTTTTCTTCTTGAAATAGGTGACGGGCCCAAACGAGCGGATCGATCCAAACGACGCGATCGCGTATGGCTGGCACGTCGCGTAGATCATGACGTTGCAAACGCTGGATTTCCGCGAGAAGAAACTCGCGATCGAACGACGCGTTGTAGGCGGCAGGAATGGCTCCCTCGAGTTTTTCGATGATTTCGTCGCAGACATCCGCAAAAAATGGCTTGCTTTCGACGTGTTCGTCCAAAATTCCGTGAACGGCTGATGAGTCCTCCGGGATGGGGCATCCTGGATTGATCAGCCAGGAATCGCGACTGAGAATCTCGCCATCACGGCCTTTGACAATGGCGATTTCGATGATCCGATCTTCCGATGCCTTACGACCTGTCGTTTCGGTATCGATCATGACGATGGGATGGGCGACCCACGGCAGGGATGCATCGAGTTCTTGGACGACTCCCAGCAAGGTGGTGCGAACGAGTTGCGCAATTCCAGGGTAGGGAAGACCCGTGGGAAAGCAGCCGCAGACATCGGAGACACCTCGCATGAACGACTCCTACTTTTGATATGGTTTTCCGGTCGTCAACTCGATTTCGAGTTCGATCCACGCCAACAAGTCTTCACCACCAAAATCGAAAAGTTCGATGTCGAAGCTGCGACCGTTGATGAAAAACGATGGCGTTCCTCGGACATTGAGCCTGATTCCCTCCTGGTAGTCGGCGTCGACTCGTTGGGTTGTCGCTGCAGACTCCCAATCCGAAACAAAGCGCTGCATGTCGAGGTTGAGACTGCGGGCGTACCGCTCGATGTCCGGTGGATCGAGCTGTTCACGGTTGGCGAACATCAGATGATGCAATTGCCAGAACTTGCCTTGGTTATGCGCTGCCACTCCCGCTTGGGCAGTGGATAGCGCATTGGGATGGTACTTGATGGGAAAGTCCTTGAAAACGAGGCGCAAATGAGGCGTGTACAATTCGACGAGCGCATCGAGCAAAGGAGCGGAAACCGCACAGAAAGGACATTGGAAGTCCGCGAATTCGACGATCGTGACAGGGGCATCGTCAGGACCGAGACTGGGGGCTCCCCGCACATCGATGATCTGAACGAGAGCGGGATCGAAGCGAGCCTGATAGCGCGCTTGCACTTGCTTGGCCGTATATCCCGAACGAATGGAACGAGCTACGAATTGCGCGGCGGCACGGCAAGAGGAGCACGACCGAGCAGACGACAAGCACGACGCCAACGACTGGTTGTTGTCGCAGGGCGAGCGAAATCGCTCGAGGTAAGCATCGTAACTGCGGAGTTCATCGCTCGTCAGGTCGCTGGGACGCTCTGTCGCGGGCGTGGACGAACTGGGAGTCGTGGCCGACGGCGGTCCTCCGCAAGCAAAGATGGCAAGCCATGGAATGAGCCAACGCACACGCATTGCGGTCGAGCCTACCGCTTCCGTAGGGTCGATGCGAGGAGAACCGCGAGCCTCAAAAGCAAGGGTGTGAAATGAAAAACGCCGCGTTTGCGTCACGCGGCGTGCAGGGCGGAGAGAGTGGGATTCGAACCCACGGTACGTTTCCGTACACACGATTTCCAGTCGTGCACCTTCGGCCTCTCGGTCATCTCTCCCAAGCGAACCATGGCTGGAACACCAGCCAACCAACTCCTAACTCACTTTTTGCTGATAGTCACTGGCGGAGAGAGCGGGATTCGAACCCGCGGTACCCTCACGGGCACACCTGATTTCGAATCAGGCACCTTCGGCCTCTCGGTCATCTCTCCGCGGCGCACCATGGCAAAAGGGGTTCTACCGGTCAAGCTGGATGAGTGACGAAACGACGATCGAGAGGATCAAACGCCGATGTACAGCCGGTGCGCGAAGTTGCGCTCCAAATCCGCTTTCAATACCTTGTCCGCCGCCGTTTCGATGTCGTATTCGATGCGCTTGAACTCGAATCGCCCCGTGGCCAGGTCGTACACGGTGTAACTGGCACGGTTGTCGTAATCCCTCGGTTGTCCCACGGAACCGACGCTGATGATGTATTTGCGATGGGGGTCGAGCACCAAGTCGGTGGCGGGTAGCTCTTCGACCGAATCCTGGTCGAGAGCAAATACCTTGCACAGATGAGAGTGACCAATCACCGTAAGGTGCTGCAATTCGTCCCAGATGGACAAGCACTCGCGAGCCTGTTCCGGCGCGAAAATATACTCGAACTCCTCGAGACGAATCGGCGAACCATGGCAAAGCTGCAAGTCCTGATCGATCAAGCGTTCCTGATACGGCAGGTTCTTGAGCCAGCTCATGCTTTCACCGCTGAGCATCGCCGCATGCGTGTCCAAAGCATTGCGAGCAGCTTCGTAGTAATACGAATAGTCCATTCGCCCAGCTACCGCCGCATCGTGGTTGCCTAAAATCGTTTTGGACGCAAGCTTGCGCACCAACTCCGCACAATGATTCGGTGAACCACCGTAGCCCACGGTGTCTCCCAAACAGTAGTAAACGTCGATCTCCTCACGCTTGTAGGCCTCGATAACCGCACTGAGGGCTTCGTAGTTCGCGTGGACGTCTGAAAATATTGCAATGCGCATCGCCTACAAGGTTTGCCATCCTAGCACAGGTGTGTCGCCGTGCCGGAAAAGTGATGGATAGGAATGTCCATTGCCGTCAGTTCGGTCCGCCCGCTCGACCATTGCGTCTTTACCCATCCGGAAGCATGGTGGACCACCATGGGAAATACCTCAAGTTGGGACCGTTCATCAACGAATACGCCCGTACCCATCGAGGTTGTCGATGGTGCGCAAACGTGTGTCCAATACGTGCAAAAGAATCTCGGTATTGCTCTTGACTATCAGACCGAAACCCTTCCTGTCCTGGATCACTATCTGCGCGAGGCCCGCGCTCAAGGTTCACCCCATACCCACGCCCTCATCGCCTCGGTAGCCGGCTGCTACCTCGGGGAATTGCTGCGCGCACGCCACCCACTCTGCTGGGAACCCCTCGCCCAAGACCAGTTGCTCTGGTCCCTTTCGGCCCCTTCCATCACGATTTTCCCCGTCGCCATGGCCCATGTCGCCCTCGTAGGCCCAAAAGCTGAAAAACAATGGGAGGTATTCCGCTTCGCCCCCCCTTTGCGGCAAGCCCTCACGCGCAGACTCCAAGCCCTGCCCGTTGTCTCCGACGATGAATATGTCGCTCCCTCCACGCGCGTCGAAGTCGTCGATATGGCTTTCGAATGGCTCGAAGCTACCAACAACAAACACGCCCACGACCACGAACCCGCAGAACCAGAAGAGTAATGCCACAACCCATCGCTAGCGGCTCTCCCCACCATCCACCCGCCACCGCCTGTCGTGTCACTGGACCGTCTGACGCTCGCTATCCATCACCGTCACCATAGGGCCACTGATCAAACGATACGCCTCAAACGCTTGCCCCGGATTGCGAAATACGTCCTCGACTCCCCCATCGACAAGGGCCGACAAAAACGCTTCCTGCCTCGCGGCCGACGCTACCAGCCACGCCGAACACTCCTGCTTCTCACACGCGGCTAGAACGAAACGCTGCTTGTCGAGCGCCTCAGAAGCTTGCCCTTCATATAACAACGCCTTCGCCCAAAGATGCTGAATCTCCGGCTGTTGCTGGACCATCGAAGGCGCGCGATGAATCGCCGCCAGAGCAAGCCCTGGCGCGTTTCGCTGAAGATAAGCCTGACACAACGATGACAGCTTCTGCGCATCGTCCGGAGCCAGGGCCACCTCATTTTCCATCGCCACTACCCCCGCTGTCATGCCCCGATGCTCAACCAAAGGCGCCTCTCGATGAATCCCCGAGGACATCCAAAGTCCGTAAGCCCCCATCAACATCACCGCACTAACCACCCATGCTCGCATCCTCGGCTCCTTTCAAACAGGCGTATCGAACCAAGACATCGATGGGGCGATCTTGTTCCCAGACACGTCGATATTTTTTCCTCAAGGCGCCGCAGCAGGAACCAAAGGATAGGGAGGAGCCATTCCCACCACATCGACATCAGGAAATAATACCGAAGGAGCTATGATCGTTGTAGGTATCTCTCCCACGCTGTCGTTGAATGCCCTTACGGCGTTCGCCGAGGCGCGATACGAATACACATTCGCATCCGCCCCCGCCGCTACGATACGACGAAGATCCCGAGGACGAAGCCCCTGGATCGTCAACCCCCGTATCGGTTCCAGCTTCCCGCCCCGGTACAGTCGATAGGCCTCCGCCGACGGCGGCCATTGGCTGTCTCGTCGTCCAAGCGAAAAAGAAGTCCCTTCGATTCCAGACGATTCTTCAAAACCCGCAACGATGATTCCGTAGTCCAAACCTTCTTTCCTCGCGGCCTCGAGCAATGCGTTTCGCAACGATGCGCGAGACAGACCATCACGCGCTCGAATCCATACGTTCGCTGCTCGTCCGCGAGCGTCGCCCAGCCAACCAGCCCGCCCATGACCATTCGAAATAGCAACCGTCTTCGATGGCGTTCTCGACGACAACAGCATGTCGAGAATGCCTTCTTTCACCACGTGAACGGGTTGGGCCCGCACTCCTTGATCATCGAATAGGTAATGGCCGATGGCCGGAAGACCCGCGATTCGATCCACTGTCGGATCATCCACGACATCGAAGGTTACCGGCAAAATACGAAAGCCTTTTCGTGTGGCCAAAGCGCCCAATGTATCCTGACCCTCGGTGGGCTCCGGCGATGGAGTTGCGGATAATTCCTCGGCCAACAGGGTTCGAAATAGTCGCGAAGAAGCCCTTCCCTCGAACAATACCGGCCCCGAATAGGGTTGAACGATGGCAGCCTCGCGCATCGTTTCGAGCCGAACCATCAGTTCTCGCGCCCAACGAACCATGGTCTCTTCGGTAGGTATCTCATCGAAATGAATGGAAGCGAATGCATGCCGATCGGATAATTCCATCCCATCTCGAGCTTGCGTTTGCGCAACGATTTCGATTTCGACAAGCGACGCGCTGTCTTCGATGACCCGATTTTCCGAATCAAGCAGGGTTCGCGCTTGGGAGCGTACCGCCATTCGAACGCGCGATTGATACACCTTGGGATGATTGGAAAAAACAGACGATGCCGCCGTGGCCAACGCGCTGAGCCGATCCAATGGCGGAACAACGGGAGCGGATGAACCACGAAATCTCACGGCTGCAGACGCAGAGAAATCATCGATGCGGTCCTGTTCGATCGTCATCGCCTCCCGATGCGCCCGTTTGGCTTCATAAGATTCAGTCGCCCCGATGTAGGAACGGTCCGCGGCAAGCCAAAGCAAGCGTCGTAAACAGAGCGGATCGTCATCGAGCGGAGCGGGCCAAACCACGATGGCTTGCGGTGAGCCTCCAAGGAAATTGCTGTTGTCGAAGGAGCGATCGCCCACGCGAACTTCGACTTTCAAAACCCTGGAACGATCCTGGTGCTGTTGGAGGACCGCTCCAAGGCTGGCTTCGACGAGCGCTTCTTGTTGTTCGATGAGGGTTGCGATGATGTAGTGGGGACGAGGCATGCCTGGAAGTTCGAGCGACATGGCACGCTCGATTTCATCCTGCATCGGTGAGACCCATGGCGAAACGCTGATGGGATGCGAAGGGATTTGCGCGTGGGAAATGATGGGAATCGCAACGGTGCCGATACCTGCGGCAGCGATTCGTAGCGCCTTGATGAATCGCTGTTTCATGGCTTCCTCCCTGACGAACGAGCGATCTGCGGAGCGGGAAGCAGCGGTGGACGTTGACCGCTGACGGGCTGTCTGGACACTTCGATTTGTCGTAGCAACAAGCTTGGACTGATGGCGGAAGCAGGGACCTCCCCGGACTCCGCCCCGCAGAACCCGTTGAACACCGCGAAGTCGTTACCCGCCGCGAGCACATGACTCAGCAGGGAAAGCGGCGTGCCTTCCAACGTGATGCCGCGGACCAACTCCTGTCGTCCATCGGGATATACGCGATATACCATCACCGGTTCGACCACGAAGGCTTGCGGATCTCCCCGCTGGGTCGTCGTATAACCACCCGTGACTTCACCGATGCGCAGCCCGAAAGGTTTGCGCTGACGTTTCACCTCATCGATCAATGCACGCTCCAGCGCTTCTCTCGAGGTGACCCGCGATGGATCGACGATCAAGTTGGCCTGTCGCGCGATCGCTCGATAGCCTGGTTCACGACGACCGTGGCCGTTGGAGTGCGCCATGCCGCGAATGGGCATTCGAGACATGAGAAAACCAACGAATACACCCTTTTCGATGAGTTGAGCCCGTCGCGCTCGAACCCCTTCGGAATCCACGCGATAAAACCCATTGAGATCGATGCCGTTGACGGAACTTACGGTGGGGTCGTCGTACACATCGAACACGGAATTCATGATGGGTTGCCCCACTTGATCGATGAAGGTTTGTCCTTCGATCTGCCCTTTCTGTCTATGCCCCTCCACGCGATGCCCAAAGACCTCATGAAATAGCACGGCCGCGGCTTTGCCATCGACAAGGGCCGGGCCCACGTAGGGCTCTGCTTTCGGGGCTTTCGCCAGGCCTTCCATATCCTCGATGATGTGTTGAACTCGAAAACGAAGATGCTCATCGTTCGGCAATCCCGAAACGTCGTGCGCATCGATCTCATCCGAACGAGTGAGTTCGTCACCGTCATCGCTGATGCCCGACGCTCCAAAGGACACCCGAGCGTGGGTTGTTCCGGTCTGCACGCGATGTCCCCCCATGCTCACGTAGGAGCGGTTCGTGGTCGTCAGTTCGAAACGAACGAAGCCCTGGTGAATGTGTTCATGTCCCCGAAACAAGGCGCTCAACGATCGAACGCGCTGTTCCCAATCCGCGCGATCGACAGTCAGTGCAACGGGAGCTTCGAGGTGGACAAGCGGTGCTTCTTCGGAATAATCGCTGGATTGATCGTCGCTTGCCACGTCGATCTGTCGTTGTGCGCGTACTTCGATAAGCTCCTTACAAGCTTTTTTATAGGCTTGGTTGGTTTCCCACCAGAGGGTGTTATGCAGGGATTCATGAGCATCGTCGTCCCAGGCGATCGCCGCATTGCCTTGATAATAAGCGGAATCAATCAGCGGATGCGTATTGTCGAGTTCGTAGGAACCCACGCGTAGGTCCACATCGAGCAAGCGTCGACGTGTATGCGTGTGGCTCAGAATGGCTCCGTAACTCGCAAGGATATCGACTTTCGAGGTGTCGTTCACCTCGTAGGCCAGGTGGTATACGGGCGTATCTTCGCGAGAAGAAAATACCGTTCCGAATTGCTGGACTTCAGAAGCCAGGCGTTCGAGCAGAGGAGTCGGACTAGCGGCAACAGCCACCTGCCGTCGTCCCAGAGAAAGGGTTTTCGCAGCCTCGGGCAGTGCCAAGGTGGCTTGTGGATTTTGCGGTGAGGTAACGGGGGCCGCGGAGCAACCGAGGGCGATGAAGCACGAAAACCATGACCCGAACCGTGTGGCTGTTGCGATACGGCACCGATTGGGTCGACAGTTAGAAGGATCGTCTACCGCCATGCGATTGGTTCTATCATGGGAGGACAGGCTGCCGGTCAACTGGAAGCCACGAGGATAAGCGAGGTTGTATCGATGAACTGGAGACCGCAACCAGGAAAACAGCATGAGAAGCTTCATACCCTGGTAGGCAATTGGGAAGGCATCGTGCGGCTGGCGCCATCGGCATGGGGTTCGGCGGGGATGGCTGTGGGACGTTTTTCGAACACGGTGGTGGCGGACGGCTTTTTTTTGGTATCCGATTATGTGGAACAAAGGGATGGGGGGGAGACGTTCGTGGGGCATGGGGTGTATGGCTGGGACGATATCGAGAAGGAGTACGTATTATATTGGTTCGATTCCATGGGGCTTGCCCCGAGGCAGCCAGCCCGTGGGACGTGGAAGGAAAACGAGCTTGTGTTTGTACTCGAGCAACCTGGCGGGAAAGTGCGCTATTCGCACACATTCCTCGAACCCGGAGCCTATGTGTTTCGGTTGCAGAGCCAGCGGGATGATGCGGATTGGGATACGATTATGGAGGCCGAGTACCGGCGCAGGTAATGAAGCGCTGCCATGTCGAGGATTCGTGAGACGATGAAGGGCCTTGGACCCTTGTTCGCGGCAAAGGGCAAACAAGACCGCATGAGAAAACTGCTTTGATGTCATGAAGGAACATGCCCGTTCATTGATCAAGCGCGTTCGGGATGTGGTCTCCGATCACAGGCAGCGAACCGTGGCATCGGATGTCTTGCAGATGTGTATCATGGCGATGGAACAGCTCGCGGAGCTGGACCAGACGCTGTACGACTACTTTGCGAATGCGAAGCTATCGTTGACCGATCATGATGAATTGCAGGCGGGGATCACGGAAGCCACGTTCGTAGAGGTGCATGCGAAGACCTTCCGCGCTATTCGCAAACTATGTTCCTATCTGCATGCCTCGGGAATGCTTCGACACTCCGAGCGACCTTCCACGCTGGACAACCAAGGCTTCGACTTCGGTGACGATTTCGATTTGTGTTTCGAGGAGGCATCACCGGCAGGCGCGCCCACGCTCGAGGATCTTGAAATCGATGAGATTGACAAGGCTTTCGAAGCCATTGCGGACGAGATTCCAGATTCATCGACCATGTTGGGGTTGTTTCGTGAGCAACTGGGAACGCTCGGCGGCGTACTCACACAGCAAGCAGAAACATTCGATTTGCGAATCGCGATCGCCATCGAACGTCGTAACTTCGAGCTTGCGCTGCGCGAACTCGATGCGAGCCGTCAGGCTTTGGGCGACGGGATCTTCGCGATGGCGTCCACCGTGTTCGAGATCTTCGGCGTGAATGTGGAAAGGTCCGATCTCGTACCTTCGTATAAGAACACGCTCGAACAATCCTTGGAGCTTCGAAAGGCGCTGTCGGAGTTGAGTCAGTTGGTCACGAGCGAAAACGATTGGGTCATCAAGGATGCCTCGATGTCGGCGGCGGATGTGCAAGAGGCGATTTTTCGCGTGGCCGACGTGTTGGAGCAATACGTGGATGGCAACGTATGCAAAGGGATGCGTGCTCCAGAACGGTTGGAGTTGGAATCGTTCGTTCGAAAGATCCGCAAAGGTCCCACCGAGATGGCAGCCCTCGCCTGCGAAGGTCTCGCCAAGTACCTGGAATCTTTGAGTATTGTCAACCAGCGGGAAGTGCTGGTGGAGCACGACAAACAAGTGATGATCGACATCCGTCACTCGCTCGAGGCAGCGCGGTCCTTATTGGCCATCAGCCCAACGACCGCACGCCAACTCGTGAAAGATGGCCTTTCGCAAGCCGAAAAACTCCGAGGCCGCAGCCCGAGCCTTGATGAACGACTCGACCAGTGGAACGAGTGTGACTGCCTGAGCGACGATTCCCACGATTTGGCGAGCACGATTGATGCGTTGGACGCCCTATTGCGCTGAATTCGGCACGGTGGGAACCATGGCACCTCGGTTTTCCTTGCCCTCCATGCTCGCTGTTTGCGCCGCATTTCTTGACATTGCTGACCGGTTGCGTGTCCAATTCCAAGTATCGTTCCTTCATGATCGCTTCGAATGGTGTCGTGCGACCATGAGGATCAGGAATTTACCATGGATGATTTCTCGGAACGGCCTGCAACCCCCTCTCGAATCGGTGGTTTGGAGCAGCTTGGCCGGTTTGAATTGATCTGCGTTCTTTCGCGCGCGGAATACGGTTCTTCCTGGGCTTGTATGACTACCGCACCGCCGAATCTCGGAAAAGTCTATTCCATGCGACGGATCGTCGTCAGCCCCGGCGACGAGGATGCCGTCGCAAAACCGATTCTCAACGCCGCGTCGGTGTGGGAAGGCGTCACACGGCCAGGAACCCTTCCGATCATCGACAGGGTCGAGTCCTCGGGCCGCGTCGGTATCGTCTCCGAATACCAAGAAGGCGAACCGTTGCGCTCTTTGATTCAACTCGCGCGCTTGCGCAATGCCCCCATCCCCCAACCTGTCGTGTTTCGTATCGCCACCGATCTGATTCAAGCTCTCGTCAACTTGATCGGCGCGGCTCTGCGCAAACCGGAATTGGCCGCAAACATGCACGGTGGCTTGCTTCCCGACGCCGTTCTCGTCACCACCTCGGGTGAGACTCGCCTCATGGAACCAGGTGTCACCACGGAGATCGGAAGAATTCCTTCGCTCGCACGTCACGAAAAAATCATTGCCTACCAAAGCCCAGAATTGCTTTCGGATAAGAAAATCGACGCCCGATCGGATGTCTTTGCCACGGGTGTCGTGCTGTGGGAAATGTTGACCAACAAACCGCTGTTTTTGGTCGTCGATGGGGCTACGGACGACAAACTTGGCGAGGCCGTCGCGAAGCGCGTGCTCGAAGAGCAAGCTCCACGGCTCGACGATGCATCGATGGGGATTGCTCCAGCCATCAGCAAGCCGCTGGCGGACGTGGTGGAACGGTGCCTTCAAAAAACCATCAATAGCCGGTTTTCTTCGCTCCAGGACTTGGCGACGCAGTTTCGAAAAGCCGTGGGAGCACAAGTGGGCACCCGCAAAGAAGTAGGGGCATATCTGGCGGAACTCGTGGGATCGAGCTTGGAAACCCGACGCTCCGCGATCGAACGCGCGTCGTTGAATGAGCCTCGGGAAGAGGATTCCGCCAGCGCGACCCGTTCGTCTACGGCACCCGAAGTCATCCCCGTGAGTGTCGATGTCGATGTGGACATTGGCGAAGGCGATGACCTGGAAGAACAAGAGGATTTGCTCGAAGAAGTATCAGGACAGTTTTCTCCTCCGGTGCCCCCGCCGCGGATCGCTATCAAACAGCCCCCCAGCAGTCGAAAACCGCCACCAGCCGCGAATGCGCCCGTGACCGCGCCAAAACAACCGTCTTCCCCACCTTCGAAACCACCTTCCGATCTCCCTCCGGTTCCCATGCCCCTGGATGCACTCGCATCGTTGGCGGAAGATACAAAGTCGGACCCCGCGTCGGAACCTACCCAATTCGACGCCGCACGCACGGAAAAAGCTTTGGCGCAGGACGCCGCGAGACAAAGCCCGCCCGAAGTTTCTTCCAATCCTTTCGAACAGCCCTTCGCGCCCGTTGCTCCGGAAAAACCAGCGCCCGAAACCGCGCCGGCGCCCGAAGCCCAGCTTGCGCAATCCGATAAGACCCCGGAACCCGCGCTTTCCGCAGCTTCCCCGGAACCCGAAACGTCCGTGGAGGCCGCTGTCGATTCCGACAAGCAAGAACCGCCTGCGGCCATCTCGCCAACCGCAGCTTTTCCTTCCTTGCCCGACACCGACCTCGAAAAAAATCCCGATGAGCGAAAACGAAAGATGATGTTCATCGTGGGGGGCGTCGTGGCCGTTGCCGCGCTGGTGCTGGTCCTTGGTCTCATCGTCTCGAAATCAGGCAAGGAATCCACGCCTTCGAGTGCGAATGCAGCGCTGGATTCGACCCCAACCACCGCGGTGCCCGAGCCCGTGCCAACACCCACCGAGACTCCTGAAGCCGCGCCCCCCGACGTGGTTGAAGCCGCCGCGGATACGCCCAAAGACGCCGCCGTCGATGCTCCTTCGAAAACAGAAAAGGAAAGCGAAACCGCGGCCAGTCCGAAACCCGCCACCACCAAACCGGCCGGCGGAAGACCCGGGGGCAAGCCAAAACCAAAACCCACCTATACCCCTTCGGGTATTTGAAGCCGCTCGCCGGACTCCCTTTTCAGGTTTTCCTAGTTGCAATAAATGCTAATAATTACAAACTGTTAGAGGCGAGACGCGCTTGCGATCCTCTACCAGGATAAGCCCCAATGATGCGCAAAGGTCCATAGCAAAGCACCGGCTATCACCATCCCGGCATAGTGAAATCGCAGCCACCGTGACCACCAATTCCGACGCCAACCAAGCCAGACCATCCAAAGTCCCGTGGCGACGGTTATCGTCAACAACGACAAACACAAACGAATTGCCCACACGGTCCAGGGAGGATCTCGAAGCCATGGGTCCGTGCCTTGCCGCAGCATATATTCCGTGAGGCCAAGAAGGAACATACCGAAAATACTATTGATTCCACCGATGAGCAGGCTTCGCCGTGGACTGCCAGCGCCGATGGTTTGCCGAACACCGCGTGGGAGCCACATCAGGGGCGTCAGCAGCAAAATAAACAAGAACCATGCGATCGAACGATGGGTTTTCGAGGCTTCGAGGAGCGAAATCCGCTCGTAGGTTTGCATGGGATAACTCGCCCTTCGAACACGTGCGACCGTTCCATCCGCTCCGGTTTCCGCAACGAGCCAATCATCACCGTTCTCTTGACGAAACACCCAAGGCGCCACCGGAACCCAAAATTGGTTGGCCGCGGTGACTCCGTTTTTTGATCGTCGAATCTCCAGATCCCCCATCAATGCTTCCGTCTTCTCATAGCTCGACTGAGCTATCCGGCTCGAACGATACGCACCCTCGATCGAAGAGGGGACAATCCAATGAGCCGACGTAGCCGACGGTGTGCGGTCAAGGCGATCGATGACGGCGCTCATCAACTCGCGATAGGCTTGCGCGCCGCCCTGCGCATTATACGAAACGAATACGCCCAGGCCGCGTTCGGGCACCAGCATGAGCAAGCTATGAAAAACAAGGGTATCTCCGCCGTGCCATAGGATCCGTAACGAGCCGCGACGCCCTACGAAAAAACCGTGCGCGATTCCTCCGAGGTACGAACTTGGAGCGTGGCTCGTCTGAAGCATCGAAGTCAGGGTCGTCGCGCTCATCCAATGAGGCGCATGACCGAGCAACGCGAGCATGAAAGCCGCCATGTCTCGTGCTGAAGCGCTCATCGCACCCGCGGGAGCCAAACGAATGAATTCGAAAGGATGATGAACCCATGCGTCGCCGCGCCCGCGGTAGCCGCGAGCCGCCGTCGCCTGTTTCGCGGGAGGTAACGGTTGCTCGAGCGTACTGTCCCGCAGTCCCAGCGGTGTCGAAATTCGTGTTTCGAAGTATTGTTGGAAGCTCATTGCCTCCCTGCATTCCACCACGCGGGCAGCCAGGCACGTGCCGAAGTTCGAATACGATTCGATACGCCCCGGAGGACGAATCTGCGCACGCATTTCCTTGCCCAACCATGCTTCGAGCGGAACCAATTCCTCCTCGTGGTCGGTATAGGTGCCACGACGACGCGACTCCAAGCCTGTCGTATGGTTCATGAGATCGCGTATTCGAATGGGAATCGAAAAACGCTTTGGAGTGGAAAGACCGCAAAGATGCTCATCGACGTCATCGTCGAGATGGATGACTCCCTGTTCGATGAGTTTCCATAAGGCCGTCCAGACGAATAGTTTGGTCACCGACCCGATGCGAAACGTCGTTCGTTCGTCGACCGCACGCTGTGTTTCGCGATCGGCTACGCCATACCCCCGCAGCCATCGCACGTTTCCCTCTTCCACCCACGCTATGGTCGCACCGGGAATATGATGACGCTCGAGTTGTTCCGGGATGAATTCATCGAGCCAGCGAAGATCCCCTGTATCGTGGGCGCTCGCCAAGGTAGTCCAACCCATCGATGTCAGCACGATCGTGGTGCAAAGCGCGTGGACAATCCCCAGGAAGACGCGCTGATTCATGTTTGCTTTGGAACGAGGATCTCCAACAGGGAAAGGCGTTTTCCGTTCGAGTCCTTGGCAGGGGCATCGCGCAAATAGGCCGGCAAACGGAATCTGAATCGCAACGCCGCGATGAGGGATAACCAAACGGGAAAGTGCCACATGGAGGCGGCGCCCATATCAAGAAGTGTGAACGAAAAGCCGTACCTGACGACCTTGCCATAGGTGGCAAGCAGAACGATTCCAGCAGCCACGTTGACCAAAAGCAGCAACAAACCCGTGCCACCGCCCAGCGCCACCGCCCACCGGGAGCGGCGCATCAACGCAATCGACACAACGATGATCAGCATGGCAGTGACGAGTCCTCCCATCCCAACGATGAAAAGCGGTAGGCCTCCGTACACTTCGCGGACGGCAGACGAGAACCGGGAATATGTGTTGTATTCGATGAATAAAAGGACGAGCTTCCAAAGCTCGCGCGACAATTGCACCAAGGCGGAGACGAGCAACAAGGGACCAGCCCATAATGGATAGGGGATGGCGCGAGCATGGCCGTTGACCGGTCCCTGTCCAATCCACTTATGTCCGGAAAGCGTCAAGACCGCGAGCGCGAAGGAGACCAACACCGAGCCAACGCAAACAGCAATCAACCAACAGATGGAATCGCTGTCATAGCTGCGTGTAAATAGTGTGATTGTGGTGATGCCCCATGCCCCGTGAACCACCGCGGCAAGCACAGAATAGACGCGTGGCCACCCACGACCCGAAAGACAAGACAAGCCGACGAGCCATAGCAGCAGTGCAGTCACAAGCGCTCCCGTGGCTACACCGAAGGTCATCCACGCGCTCTCATGCAGGTTTGCCGCGCCATGCTCGTGCATCAACAAGAGATGAAGGGCCACATACCAAGTTGCCATCGGCACCAAAAACAGCGCCTCCGTGACCCATGCACCTCCGACGACCGTTCGCCATACCAACCCCTTTCGTGTGTCCGTGGGAGATAAAACGGCACTGTCGGAACCGGCGGAGGACAACGCGGATTGATAGGCAGGTTGTCCGTACACAAAAGCTTCGGGAGCCGGGTCTTTGGGGGTCGTTGCGCTAGCAGCAGCCGCGTCGATCGACACGATGGGAACCGCAGCCACGGCATCGATCGCGGCTGGAGAAGGAGGTGGCCCCTCGAAGGCAATCGGCGGTGGAGTCGGCTGGGCGCTCGGCTGAGGGATGGGCATCGTGCCACCCCGCTTTCGTTGCCGTGCTTGCCAATCGGGCTCGTGCGCCATCGGGCTCACTTGCCCATGTTCCACCGACCGTGAAGGCGATACTTCAGCCTGTTCCCTGCTCGCGTGGGGTGATGAACGCGCCTCGGGAACCGGTTGCATTGAGCTTTCCCGAGATGGGTCCACATCGGGAAGCCCGGCGTAGCCAATCACCGTCTTGGCGGCAGGCACCGGTTCCTGACAGGATGGGCATTCGCTGGCCGACAGGGGAATGGGAGTGCCACAATGCGGGCAAAATGCGTTGCTTTCCATCAACAACTCTCCCGCTCGCCCACGTTTCGATCCGCTTCATTCCCTGGGGGGCGTTCTGCACACTCGATGATATCAGGTGCCATGGCCGTGGTGTGAATCCCAAAAAATCGGGTCGGAACGCCTATCATGGCCCACACCACCAAACCCCTTCTCATGGCTGTCGTCCAGCATTCTTTGATCTCACCCCCCCATTCCCCAATTGCCCGTTCCAGGACCAAAGAGCAAACCAGCTCTTCGAGGAGGCATGTGTCGAGCAATGAATAACTATGTGTATTTATAGATTATTTTGGTCTTTCCCCAAGCGGTGGCGACGGGGCGCGAACCCCGTGGTGAGGGGTGATTTTGCCATCCATCGAATCCTATTTCTGTCGAATCCCGTCGCAGGTCGTTTCGATTTCCCTGGTTGATTCCGCGACCGTTACTGACGAGATCTCTTTTCGGTTTTCGTCCGTCAGCCAAACCATGTCTCCAGGTTTGAGCTGCATGTTCGTAGAGGTGTTGCCTCCCAACGAATCGAAACGGCCGCTGCTGAAACCCGGTTTGCTTCCGAAAAATAGCTTCACAGTATTGCCGCACGTATTGCGAAGCTTGACGGAAACGACACTCGGTCCAGAAGGTACGGGGGCCGTTGCAGACGGCGTGGGAGAGGCAGGCTCCTCGGGGGTGACTTCGGTGGGTGCATTGTTTTGCGATGGGTTGGTGGAGCCCGTGCTTGCTTGGGGCGGTGGCATCATCAAGCATCCGGA
Source organism: Deltaproteobacteria bacterium ADurb.Bin207 (assembly GCA_002070115.1). Lineage (GTDB taxonomy): Bacteria > Myxococcota_A > Polyangia > Polyangiales > Polyangiaceae > MWCO01. The sequence goes on along the minus strand of MWCO01000043.1, from coordinate 28,261 downwards.
CAACAGACCACTCAGCACGATGGGTAGGCTTTTCATGGGGAAGTTCCTCCAGGGCCAGTTCGCATCCGAAGGTTATGGCGTAGCATTTATTTCACGAACGAAGATATCGAAGTCCTGGATCCTATCTTGTTTCCGATAGGTTTCCATCCATTGTTCGAGTTCGGGAAAAGACGCCAACGCATGAGCCGAATCGCTGTGATTACCGGTCACGATCGGGAAAATATCACCGTGTTCCACCACAATGACTTTGGGCGGGTCCTTCCGCAAATCCTCCATCAATACGTCTCGAGCCCATTGGTTTTCCCAGGCCACCCGCTGCGGCACGTTGTAGATGAACCTGGAAGCCGGACGCCGTGCAGAGGCTGCGTAGATATGGGGTTCGAAGCCCCAGATGAACACCGTGTCCTGCGACGACGTATGTTGCTCGAGCCACTGAGCCACGCGCCGATTGGCCCCGTAGTGGACGTCTGCCACGGTGTATAGCTCCCCGTCGATGCGATCGCGTTGCTCCTTGCTTTCGAAAAGCATGGCGCGGGTGCGTTTGAAGCTTCGTTGCAAAAACGAGTCGGATAGATCGACGGTAGCGGTGCGAGCGTCGGCGGCGGCCACGGTGCCAAGTGCGAAAAGCGTGGGACCCAGCCACGGCCACCGTTGCGCGTATTGCCACGTCCTCCAAATCCCCACCGACGCAAACAAGGCGCAAAAGGGAAAGGTGGCCCCGAAGTGATACGCAAAGAACTTCGACTGAATGGCGATGCCAAGGACTTGTGGCAACGCGGCCAAAGCGATCAACAATAACCCTTCGCGTTCCCGAGTTGTTCGCTTTCCCCACACGGCCGTCAGCACCATTCCTATGCCGACAATGGCCGAATATCCACCGGTGACACGGTAAGCGGCAGCGTAAAGATAATGGAAAAACTGCTGTTGATTCCACGTGGTCGAAGCGTAACACGGAGCAAATACAAATAAGGTGTGATGCAAATCGCTCAAGGCGCCTCGCGCGGCAAACCAAACGATGCACAGAACAATGGGTATGACACTGCCGAAACCGATGGTTGAAAAGGCCGCGAGTTGTCGGCGCCAACCATGACCCGACTTGCGTAGAGTCCAGACCGCGTGCGTGGCGGCGACGAGGGCAACGCCAAATAGATGTGGCTTCATGAGACCCGAGGCACCGAAGAAAAATCCCGCCAACAACCCAAGAACCCAAGGTTTCCAACGTTGTCCCCGGTTGTCGAGCGAGGAGGGATGGGTGCTTATCGCAAGCCCCGCCAACGCCAACACCCCCCCAAAGGACTCCGGTTGCGCCGTATGCCAAAACTCGAGTTGCGATTGAATCCATATCGACAGCACCGCGGCCACCCAGCCCACGCGCGCATCCCCAAAAAATCGCCGCGCAAGCGTCCCCATGATGGGAACCAAAGACAGAAACGCCATCACCTCGACCGCGCGGATGGACCATTCGTTCGATCCGAAAAGCAGATGGGCGATGATGTATACGAAGAAAATACCCGGGGGCTTGAAGTCCCACGCATCACGATAAGGCATGCCCCCACGCAACACCGTATCGGCCACCACCGCGTAAATGCCCTGGTCGCGGCCGTACTTCATCCACAAAAGTTGAAGCAAACAAAACGTGCCGACGATCGCGAGCAGCGCCACCAAAACACGATCCGCGGTCGACCACGATCGTGCTTCACGAGATGCTCCCTCGCGCGTATCGCTCACGTCATCGTCTCCTGCCACCAGAGCTTTTAGCGCCCCAAACCCCACGAATCCCGCGGACCGAATCGTTTCCCGGGATTATAGAAATTCAGCTAATAAAACAATAGGTTAGGAGGATATCGAGTCGAGAAGGGCCTCCATTTCATCGCGGGCATGCGCGTTGTTCGCCGCCTCCGCCCGTTGGATACCGTCGGTCAACCAAGCACGGGCTTCCTGCTCCCGGCCGAGTTCGATCAGCATGGATCCAGCCATCAGATACATGGGAATATATCCAGGCTCCTTTTCGCGTAATGTCGAAAAAGTCTGCATGGCGTCGTCGAATCGAGCTTTGGATTTGTACTCCAACGCGAGAGCATACCACGCAAACGCATCCGCTTTTCCGGAGCGAGTGAGGTCCTCGAGCATGGCAAGACGCTTATCCATGGGCGAACCGTGGCATTGCTCGGAGCGTATGGCCACAACAATTCCGGTGAGTCATGAAGCTTCTTCGCTTCGGTCGGTAATCCATGTGAGGGCTGATTGAACCGCTTGGGCCGCTCGCTTCTGCTGCGCTTCGGTCAGTTCAGCGCCAAGGAACGAGACATCGAGGGAACCTTTTCGAACCGATAATTCGATGCCGCGCAACTTCGTTTGCGTTGTTTTGGGAAGCTTGGATAACGCAAGCGCTTCGATGGCACGTATTTCCGGCTTGAATTGGTTGTGCCGGAGCTTCCACCCGCGGTCGAGAAGCTGAAGACAGCCCCGGGCCGCCCAATGCTCGATGGTATCCTCGTCGCTCGCATCGCGTACGCGCTCAAAAGCATCGATGGCCGAGGATTTTCGCCCCGCCGATGCCTCCGCGGCTCCCTCGAATAGCTTGAACGATATAGCTAACGCGTCCATCGGTCGACTATCGTCATCGCGATCAGGAGCGGTCCAAAATGACTCCGTATCCGATCCAGCTTCCGGAAGAGTCGGTGGCATGCGCACTTGGTCGTCACACCAACCCCGCTCTTGCAACACTTCTTCGAGTTCCTCACCACGTTCATCGTTCGAAGTACAGGCGTGTTGGTATGCGGTCACCAACAAAGGCCGCGAGAGATCGCCGCTGTCTTCGAGCGTTTCTTCCATCTCGCAACTCACGTTGAGCAACACCGCCATACGTAAGTCGAGGGGAAGCTGAAGGGTGGTGCCGGCCATGAAATTCACCAGTCTTCGCCAATACGGCCGCGGTGCGGACATCACAAATTCGGGAAATAGCCGTGCATTCGGAGCGATCATCTGTACCGCAAAAGCGCGCTCCGCGTAGGCTGCCGCGTTGAAAGGGTGATAAGGCCCCAACCCCACGACGCTGGCTTCATAATACTTGTGAGCGTCCGACCAGCGCCGCTGATCCATGCAGATGCGCGCCGCGTAGAGCGAAGACAACCCCGTTCGTGGATGAAAGCGGCCAAATTGATGTCGTCGCAACTCATGGCCGAGCCCCACGATCTTTTCCGCTGTATCTACCGCTCCAAGCCGACGCATTCCCTCGCCGACCTCGAGGGCGAGCGTGGATAGTATCAACGCGTTTTCGGGTCGCTCCGCTACCTGTCTGGGTACCGTATTCATCAAGGTAATCGCCGCATCCATGTCTCCCGCGGCGGCAAAAACCTTCGCCCCTTGGTAGCAGGCGATGAGGTACGCCACGGATTCCTCCGTCGTTTCATCCGCCACGGCAGCCACAGCTTGAATCGTGGCCCGAAGCGCCTTGTTCGCGCCACTTCGACGCAAGACTTCAAGCCCTTCTCGTACGATGGGGTCCATCTTGGTGATCTCGATTCGATCGGTCATGAGATGCGTTCAGGGTTGTAGGACGTCCATCCGACGCCGAAGAAATACTCTCGGAAACGAGGGGTTGGAGATGAGTCGCTGCCATGGTGGCCGGATTCGAACAGACAACACGCTGGAATTCATATCAACCACCAGATAAGGATACCGAACCGTTTTCGCGTAACGACAAAGATGCCGCCTGCTCGGATGTGTCAGAAGACGAAGGGACCACCGAAGACGTTGCGAAGCTCGAACCACGCGATGAACGAATCGCCCCCATCACCATCGCCGCTATCGTATGGCATACCTGCGTGGCGCGGAAAAAGGCGATCGAGGCAAAACCATGAGCGAAGGCGGTCACCCAGGGAGGAGTTTCCCGCGTGTAATACGTCCAACACTCTCGCGTCGTCCCCCACCTCTCCAGCCCATACCCAAGAACCGTTCCCATCACGAAAAGCATGACATCTCGTCGAGGCGTCTTCGTGCTGACCGCTACACCGAGCATGATGCCAAGCACCACATGCGAAGAGGTGATGTGCCACGAAGGGGACATGAAGTCGCCCATCCACACGATAAACCCAGGGATCAGAAGCGCGTAAAGGATCCACCACGGTCGCGCGCGCGTGGGCGGAAAAGCCCGATCGAGCATATACGCAAGACGTTCGGTCGATAACGCTGCGACAGGCCATGCCGGAATGATCCAGGGTGGCGGACGCTCTCGCGTGAAGTACGTCCACAACTCCGTGGTGGTTCCCCACCATTCAATGAGAAACCCACCCCAAATGGCTGTCACGATGAGCACGATGTCGCGCCGAAATTGCACGCGCCACGACATCAGCAACGCCATGAAAAGCCAAAGAAAGGCTAGCAGTCCATCGAAGGATTGGTTCAAATCCACGAGGTCCCACCAGCCTATGGCCACCGCCACCACGGTGACGATGAGAGCAAGCAGGGGAAGAAAACTGCGGAACGTGAAACCGCTCCATACAAAGTGGGAGAAGTGCGCGAAGGAGCGCCAAAACGGTTCGGCATCCCGATCCCCAAGAATGGGGTCCAGCCTATCGAGGTTGTCGGACTCCTTCATGGGCCCTTTGTAGCAAAGCTGGAGCTGGGTTGCCGGTAAAACGTGTCATTTCACCCATTTAGGCATCATGGGAGGTTGCTAGCAAAGCGCGTACCCGCTCGGCCACCGTCGCGGCCGCTTGCCCCACCGGCAGCAATTCCGCTCTTTTATTATCCTTTTCGTCGCGCGGTTTGAGTTCGACGAATCCCTGCGCAAGCGTTTTGCTCCCCACCGTTAGACGAAGAGGAATACCGACCAAGTCCGCATCTTTGAACTTCACCCCCGGTCGCTCCGCACGATCGTCCCACAGCACTTCGATCCCCAAGGCTTCGAGTTCGCCCACCACCGTTTCCGCAGTTTGTCGCACATTTTCATCCGGACCCGTGTTGATGACGTGGACCTGATAGGGCGCAATCGCCATCGGCCATAAAATCCCATCCTCATCGTTGTGCTGCTCGACAGCGGTCGCCACGAGACGAGAAACACCGATTCCATAACACCCCATGACAACGGGTTTGTCCTTGCCATGCTCGTCCAAAAAATGGGCCTTCATGGTCGCGGAATAATGGGTGCCAAGGACGAAAATATGGCCGCCTTCGATGCCGCGGAACAGTTGGATTTTTCCCTTCTCGCAGTGCGGACAAGGATCGCCCTGCACCACCGAACGAATGTCGGCGACCGTGGCCTGGAAATCTCGACCCCGCTCGACATCGACGAAATGGTAATCGTCTTCGTTCGCGCCAGTAATACCCCCATGAACGACCGCCGCATCGCGATCGATGATGATCTTTCCTTGAAAACCAACAGGTCCCGCAAATCCGACACGAGCGCCCGTGGCACGCTTGATCTGCTCGTCGTCCGCCAACAGGACTTCCCCCACGCCAAGCACGTGAGCTAACTTGACTTCATTGATCTCATGGTCGCCGCGAACGATGACCATCACGATCTCGCCACCGACCTGATACAAAATGGATTTAAGGAACTTTTCAGGGCATTTTTTCAAGAAAGCGGAGACCTCCGCAATGGTTCCCGCGTTGGGCGTGTGAACCTTTTGGTACGGCGCCATCGACGACGGAGGCTGGTCCACGGGTTCACGCGCGGAAGCTACTTCCAGATTCGCCGCGTACTCACAGAGATGACAAGCCCCGATCGCATCTTCCCCACTTTGGGTCAGCACTTGAAATTCGGCACTGGTCGACCCTCCCATCGAACCCGAGTCCGCTTGCACCATGCGATACGTAAGCCCAAGTCGATCGAAAATGCGGATGTAGGCGCCGCGCATGGCCTCGTAACTTGCCAAGGCTCCCGCCTCGTCCACATCGAACGAGTACGCATCCTTCATCACGAACTCGCGACAGCGCAATAGCCCCCCGCGAGGCCGAGGCTCATCGCGATACTTGGTCTGAATCTGATAAAGATTTTTCGGGAGATCGCGGTAACTACGCACCTCTCGACGAACCAGATCCGTGATGATCTCTTCGTGCGTGGGACCAAGGTGATAATCGCCGCCTTTGCGGTCTTTGAGACGCAACAAGTTGTCGCCAAATACATCCCAGCGGCCCGTTTCCCGGAAATAATCCGCGGGTAGTAGAGCCGGCATGAGCAATTCCTGCGCGCCAGCCCCATCCATCTCCTGCCGAATGATGCTCTCGATCTTACGAAGTACACGCAGACCAAGAGGCAGAAATTCGTAAATACCCGCACCTATCCGACGAACGAATCCACCGCGCGTCAGATAGATATGGCTGGCATTGGTGGCATCCGCAGGGGCTTCCTTGATCGTGGGGATGAAAGCTCGTGACCATCGCATGGGATGCGCGGGGTAGCACACCTTCCAACGATTGTCGCCTGCTGATCGGCAATCGCGTCGTGGATGCGGCTTGCGGCTCCACGAACATCAACACGGTTCCCCGCTTTTTCGCACACACGAAAAACGGCGCTACCTTTTTCCCACGCTCTGCCATAGGCAGTATTCATGCCTCGTTTTTCCCAGATTACCGTCATCGGAAACGCCCAAGCTTCCGCGCATGTCCTCGACCTTGCCGAACGCGCAGGAGAAGCCCTCGGTCGACTCGGCACCATCATCACCGGCGGCCGAGGCGGAATCATGGAAGCTGTCAGCCGAGGCGCGAAACGTGCCGGCGCCTTGACCATCGGCATTCTTCCCGGAAGCGATTTCGAAGACGTCAACCCTTATCTCGATGTGGTGCTTCCCGCAGGAATTGGCTTCGCACGCAATATGCCCAACGTGCTGGCCGGTGATGTGGTGGTCGCCATCGGCGGCGCTTCCGGCACGCTGAACGAAATGACCTACGCCTGGATGTTCGGAAAACCCATCGTGGCCCTGACCGGCGCCGGCGGGTGGAGCGAAAGACTCGCAGGACAAAAAATCGATGATCGAAGAGCCGATGAAATACTGCGAGCCGATTCCATCGAGCAACTCGAGAAGACCGTTAGAAAACTATTGGCACAGCCGTGACGGCACCCATCAAGGATTGCGCGTGGTCAAATGTACGTGCGCGTCAGGAAGCTGCGAGATTTCGAACACCGCCTTGTTGCCCGAATCGGATGTCTCGAGCTTGGTGCGCGCCACGATCGTCCACGTGCTCTTGCCTCGACCCTTGTCATCCACTTCCACACTCTCGACCGCCAAGTTGGCCGAGTCTCCTTGCCCCGGAATCGGTAGCTTGAGGATGAATGGGTCGCCGTTGGAGGACAACGGTTGCGAAGCGCGCACGTTCGATACCTGCACCTGCTGGTTCGGTACCTGCGCTTGCAACGCGTAAACCTCACCCAATCGCCCCTGATCTCCCTTATGTTTTTTATTGACCGTGAACAAGATGTTGCGCGGCGATGCCAGAGAACCGCTTGGAATCCTAATCTCCGCACCGCCGTCGAGACGAATGACCGCGCCATCGAAGCCAACCGTAACCGGCTCGACAGGATCGTTATAGGTGGCAAGAGGACGGCGCTCCTTGCGCTCCGGTTTGGCTTCTTCTTCAGGCGCCTTGTCAGGTTCCGCTTTGTCGGTGGGCTCAGGTTCGGGCGCTGGCTCCGCGACAGGAGGTTGAGGCTGAACGATGGGTTCTTGTGGCGGCGGCGTGCTCCCACCACAAGCCATCAAGCCCGAAACCAAAAAGCTCAACCATTGATCATTGCGCTTCATGACGGTTCTCCTTGCAGCGATTCGATGAAAGCTCGTGGCTCGCTCGCCGTTGTGCTCCCATCTATCGGGTGCTTACCATACTCCATTGTGGGAGAAAACCGCACGTAGCGAGAAGTCTCGACGGAAAACTACGTTTTCATCAAAGTCTGCCGCCCCTCGGGCCCCTATCTATTTTTATTCCCTGGTCGGCCTCCCCCAGGACCTGAGGAATCGAAATATGCCCAGCCAACCATGTGCGCCAACGCATGGCCCATGAGCAAAAACCAACGTTTCGCGTGGGAGCGAGGGGTTGGATATGTTATAACCTGATGAAATTACACAGGATCTCTGTGTTTCAGGATAATGAGTAGCGCGATCAGCGTGGCGAATGTCATGCCTCCCATCACCGCGAAAGGAACCCAGAACAGGTCGTAGTCGGTGAAGCCCCAGGCACCGTTGAAGTTGTCGCCAGCGATTTGCGCGGTCGCACATTCGAACTTGCCCGCGGAAACGAAGTCAGCCGCGCTGTTGATGTCCGGCTTTCCAATGTCGATGAGCCAAGCGGGGTCTTTCGCGATGGCCTTGCGCTCGTGCGCCACGAGCCCCTGAAAGCCCCAGCGCGCCGGGATGATGAGCATCGGCCATTTGAGCAAGGGATTGGTGGTCATGGGAACCATGAGTCCGCCGAGAACCACCTGGGGAATGAGCGCGATGGGCGTGAGGGCCTGAGCCGCCTCACTGGACGTCACCATCGTGGAAAGTAGCAAGCCCAAGGCTGCGGACATGAAAGCTACGGCGTTCAAGTAGCTGAGTTCCCAGAGGAAAGCTTCGATCCCTCCGTGAAATCCCAAGGAGAAGAAAACGATGCCGAGCAGCATGGTGCATTGCAGGACGCAAAACACGCAAAGCAGGATGTATTTGGAAGCCACGTAGTTGAATAGCTTCAGGTTCACCATCCTTTCCCGCAGGTAGATGGCGCGCTCGCTTACGATTTCGCGTGCGGCGTTGGAGGTTCCGAACCATACGGCGGCCACGACGACAAAAAACGCGGCCGCGGAGTTGTCTCTCGTGGCCTGCATGTTGCTGAGCAAGTCCCCCGTGGAGCCAAGCTGGCCGGCGCGTTTGGAAAGCTCTTGCAGCGCGCCCAGGCACCAATAGGGGATGGAATCCTTCTGCCCACCGAACACCAGGGCGAGCAGAACGCCAATGATGGGCGCTTGCAAAAACATGATCGCCGTGCCGGAGCGATCTCTCCACTTGACCGTGAAGTAGCGAGACATGAGCAGACGAAGCTGCCCTTTGGTTTTCGGCGCCCCCGGTGGCACATAATTCTGCCCCCCTCCCGTGCCAACCGCTCGCGGAGGCGCATACATCTTTTGGTATACCGCGCTCGCTTTGTATTCCGCTTCCCATAATTTGGCCGCGTATTGCCGTGCCGCCCCCCGCGGCGTATTGGGATTTTGCGCCAGCATTTGCTGGTAAATCGGTCCCTCCCGCTGGTTGAGAATGTCAAACATATCCCGGGGATTGTCGACCGTATTCGGCTTGCCCTGCGTCTCCAAAAACGATCCGAAAAAGCGATACGCATCCGGCGACGTCGGACCATAAAACATGGGCACACCCCCATAACCGAGGATGAGCGCAAGATTGAATCGCTCGAACTCGTCTTTCGCCGGCTGGTGAATCGTCATGATGATCGTCTTGCCCGTCGCCTTCGCCAGGTCCGCAAGAAGATTGATCAACGCTGTCGTATCATCGGCCGCAAGCCCGCTGGTGGGCTCGTCGAGGAACAAGATGACCGGATCCGTCACCAATTCCAGCGCAATGTTGACACGCTTTCTCTGCCCCCCCGACAAAATTTTCTTTTCCGGCTTGCCGATTTGAAGGTTACGAACCCCCTCGAGACCAAGCTCTTTGAGCGTTTGATCGACTCGCTGATCGATCTCCTCATCGGAATAATCCGGCGGTAACCGAAAGCGAGCCGAGTAACGAACCGCTTCGAATACCGTCAACTCCGGATGCACGATGTCGTCTTGCGGCACGTATCCGATCGAACCCCTCAAGTTGTCGTAGATCGCATAGAGATTCTCGCCGTTGATTCGAACGAGACCCGACGAAGGGGGCAAGTATCCGTTTAGGGCTAGTAGTAAGGTGGTTTTTCCGGCACCCGAGGGCCCCATGAGCGCGATCATGTCGCCAGGCAATGCCTTGAATGAAATCTTGTCCAGCAATACCTTATTCGTGGATGGATTATCCCGATCGGGTACCTCGAGAAATAATTCCCAGGCTTCGATTTCATAAAGCGGACGGCCTTGCCACTTGCTGACGTCGGGGATGAGAAGCTGCCCTCCTCCCTCCTCGGGCATGTGGATGACCAACGGCATCGGACCCAGGTAGATGCGCTCACCGTGCTGCACCGGTACTTTCACACCAGGAGCGATTCTCTGCCCCTTCACATAGGTGCCGTTGGCACTGCCACGGTCTTCGATGAATACCTGATTGCCAGATTTGACCAATACCGCATGACGACTCGACACTTGCGGATGCGACAGCACGATGTCGTTGTCCGGCGTTCGTCCAATCGTCTGAAAAGGTTTTTGAAAGTCCAGGTTGCCGATGACCGTACGATTTTTCTTATGCCCCGCCGAGACCGGCGCCGGCACCTGCTGCGATACCATGGGCGCTTGCCCTTGCATCGCCTGCGAAACGAAGGATGCCTGCGCCGCCTGAACCGCTTGGGAAACCATCGGTTGCCCTTGCACCCCCGCCATCGCCTGCACGATCTGTCCCAACGTGGCCACCGGTACCACCACCGGCCCAAACGCTATCACCCCGTTCGGGTCCACCGGTGTTGGCGTTTCCGATGCAATGCGACCGGAGCCCAAATAGGTGCCCGACGTCGACCCCTCATCCACGACCACCATCCGATCGAGCATCACCGTCGCATGACGTGAGGAAACCGAAGCATGTCGGATGACGAGCGAACAGCGCGCCGGATCCCGTCCAACGATGATCTGTCCCGGCGGCGCTTGCACGCTGCCTCGCTCCATCAACATCAACGCAATCGCGGGATGGTTGAGCGGTATCGCCACCTGACCGCACGCAAATGGAGTTCGAAGATCAAAGGGAACGCTGCCACCTTTGGGAACCATCTGCCCGCCGGCAAAAGATGGCCCTGCCCCACCATCAACGAACAAAAGTTGCCCTGCTCCCTGGTGGACGATGCGCGCGTGCTGCGGCGCCACGCCCGGCCCCGCCAACACGATGTCACAATCCGCAGCACTGCCCAGAACAATCGTCTGCTTTCCAAAGCCTGCAATCATGTGAAATACCCATTTCCGTCAGTCGATGGACACCCATCGGATATCCAGGACCGCATCCTTCGTTGGGCGATCATCCCGCTTGCGTCCGGCCCGGTACCAGCGCACTCACGGCACCGTTCGGTCATGGACCGCGCCATCACGACGGTAAAACTCGCTTTTTCGCGCATACCGACTTCATCTTCCTCCGATGCCGTAGCCTGCCAGGCCCACCACACCGAAATGACGACCGCGGCAATCCCAAAAACCATCAACGCCATTCCCACCACGAACCACGTCAGTTTTCGCCGTTGAAGCAGCTCGGCTTCCGAAGCCCGCCCATCCTGAGCCGTGCCATTATCCACCCACGTTGGCATCGAGACGCCCAGGTCGTTGCCATCCACGACCGTGGGAAGCATCGCGCCAGGCACGGCCGCCACCGCTGCGCTGCCAGTCACCGCAATCGGATCATCGGTAACGAGGGTGCGCGAACGAGATTCCGAACACGCGGGACAACTCAGGATTTCACCAAGCAATACCGTGGTGTTGTCATGACCTCCCCGCGAGTTCGCAAGGGCTATCATCTGCTGACACGCCTGGTCCAGACTCCCCACCTGACGAGCTTGCATCGTCATGCTCAACATCTCGTGAGGCTCCACCAGATCGCATAAGCCGTCGGTGGCCAATAGAAAAATATCTCCTTGCTGATGAGCGAGAGGAGAAGGACGGATTTCGACATCCACGATCGCACTCATTCCAAGCGCCCGTGTGATTTTATTGGCATCCGGGTGGTGTTTCGCTTCCTCCTCCGTGAGCAATCCGGCGTCCACCATTTGCTGCACCATCGAATGGTCCCGGGTCAGAGGATGGATCTGCGAATCCCGAATCAAGTAAGCACGGCTATCTCCCACATGGGCGATTTCCGACCCAGCGGGATGAGATAACACCGCGACTACCGTCGAGCCAGGACGCAACATCGCCGAGGGGCCGCCCAGGTCGAAGACAACTTTCCCCGCGTGAGCAATGGCGTTTTTAAGCGCAAGCCCAGGATGAGCGTCAGGACTTGCGGCTTGCATTTGGTCGAAAATCGTTCGTAGAGCCGCTTCGCTGGCTTCCTTTCCAGCCACGTGCCCCCCCATCCCATCACAAACGACGAGCAGTGTCCCGATGGGAAGTTGGCGAGCTTCGCAAGCGTCTTCGTTGACCTGCTTTTCTGGATCGAGTCCAGGATCGGACAAAGATGCGATTGCTAACGAAACCCGTTGTGGTTGATTCACGGGCATGACCATGGCCCGTCGAGACTACTCTACTCGAACCATAAACTCGACGGGTCCGAAGCGAAGAATGGATCCCACGGGAACCGGGGTATCGATATTCGGGGGAATTCTAGTGCCATTGACCGAGGTGCCGTTGTTGCTTCCCATATCCCGCACCAGCACCTGACTACCGTCGAAACGGACGGCCGCGTGGGTGGCCGAAACGCGAAGTTCCTGCAAAATGACTTGGCAACGCGCGGAATCCCGACCCACGAACACTTCGGAACCGGCAGGGATTGGAAAGTTGCCCGCCGCTCCCGAAAGGATGGCTTTGGAGCCACCCATGCCCGGTGCCGCATAGGGATTGGGAGGCGGAGCCTGGTGCTGGGGTTGGGCTCCCGTAAGCCCAAAACCTTGTTGTTGCCCGGCACCGTACATGAAACCGGCATTGGCAGCCGGGGCCGCCGGTTGAGCCGCCCCCGCATAAGGCTGCGCTCCAGGTTGAGCCGCCCCCGCATAAGGTTGGGCCGCCGGTTGAGCCGCCCCCGCGTAAGGTTGGGCTACCGGTGCAGCCGCTCCAGCGTAGGGTTGCGCTTGCGGTGCGCCATATCCCGCCACCACCGGAGCTGGCGGCGCCGCCCCGGCTCGTCGCTGTTTTTTACTTCCTCCCGCTCGCACGATCGCCACGAGCAACAACAACACCACGAGGCCTCCAAACACTCCGCCTCCTACCCATAGGAAAGGAAACGGCGCGGTGGAGCCTTTGAGCGTGAGGATATGCTGCGCATCCGCGGCGCTCGCTCGACGCGCCTTGTTGTCGTAAATGACCATGCGTACGACCGCTTTATCACCGCTGCCCAGCAGAATTTTTTCATCGTTCGGAGCTTCGAATTCCACGAACGTGTCCGAAGCCTCTTTGGCCGTGCCGCGCATGTTCATCGCAATGAGCTGCTGCTGCGCGCGTTTTGCGGTTTCGATGTCACCACCTTTGACACTCGGTGGCGCGGGTTGATTTTTCGGCAAGAAATAGACTTCCGCGCGGGACTTGTCCCCACTCCAACAGAAGTCACCATACACCCGAAATTTTCCTCCCGGATGCACGGGATTCTTTTTCGCCCGGTCGAGCGTGTACTGCACGTTGATGTCCAACGGCCACGTGCTCGGATCGATGCCCACCGGAACGTCCTTGAAGGTGGCATCTCCCCCAATCATCGGCGTGATGTTGGTAAATACGAGCTGAAAAGTCTGCTGCACGTTGGAGGCAATGCATGACACCCGGTACTTGACGATATGCATGTGGTTGAAACGATCGCGCACGGCATTGACGATCTGCGGCGCCCGTCCCGCTCCCCCCGCCTTCACGTTCGTATAAAAGCCGCCAAACTCCGGGTTGGCGAGATTCATCATGAACTCTTGCGCGTTTTGCGCGAGTTCTTCAATTTGCGTACGCGGAAACCAAATCGAAATAACAGGAAGCGGCGTTTTCGGAAGCGCGCTGTTGTCCTCCGGAAACCTGCCTTTGCTCAGATGCTGCGTGAGCATCAATGCCCCAGGCCCCGTCGAAGATGGATCGGTTCCCGCCGCGCCATCGGAAATGACCACGAGAGCCTGATGCATCGGCACGACGATGTCACTGCCCACGTTGCCAAGCTCGTTGAAGGCGTCGTTCACACCCGCGCGAATGATGTTGGCAAGCGGACGCGTTCGTCCCCAACTCCCGTAATTGGCTCCAATGCCATTGACAAAAGCACTCGCCTCGCCTTTGCGGCTCGCGGATAACCACTTGGAATCCTTGACGACTTGCTTACCATCGAAGGCCATGATGTTGATGATGTCGTTGGCACCCATGGCATTGACGAACGCATTGGCAATGGCCTTCGCATCGCCAATTCGCGAAGACATCGAGCCGCCCGCATCGACAAGGATGAGCCACGCGGTCCCAACCCCCGGCATTTGCTGATTTTCTCCCCAACGTCCTTTCCATACGTACTTGGTAGGAAAGGCCGAACCATCGATGGTCACGAGAAAGTTGGCGTTGCCTTCCGGGTAGGGAAATGGCTGAAAGAGCGCTTTGGGTTTCTCGAGTCTCTCGGACTCGCAATCCAGATTGCCCGCACACTCACCGGTGACCGCGTTGACGCGTTTGGATTGCACCAAGTCGACCACGAGGGTGAGAACGGGTGCGCCATCGGTCGTTGCCGCTATCGGATCGATGCGAAGGATACGGGCCATGGGGGCCGCGAAAACCGGTCCGGTCAGAACCAGCAACAGAGACGCCCAAAGGGCAGCAACGATGAGATGTCGTATTCGCATGGACTGTGTTCTCCGCGGTCATCCAGAAGCTATCGTGTGATGAATCGAACTGCCGCGTTGTACCCGCCGAGACGGATTCGATCACCATCGTGAATCTCGACGGATCCTTGGAAACCGACAGGCTGGTCGTTGACGAACGTTCCGTTGGTCGAACCTGCATCTTGCAGAACAAACCGACCGGGAACCTCCGAAATGATCGTGGCATGCCGTGAGGATGTGGTGGGATCCGCGATGAAAATATCCAGATCCTCACCCGCGTCCGCACGTCCAATGGAGTTCTGCCCAGCGAAAAGCGGCCAAAACTCACCCTCGGTTTTGGTGTGGAAGCTATACAGAAATCCTCGCAGAATCCTGCCGACACCCGCTTTGTTGGTTTCTGCCATCGGATCGAGCCCCTGCACACCCGCGGACGGTTCCGCCGGATGGGGCGGCGGACTATACATGCCCGCGGAAGGACCTGCGACGCCCGGGGGAGCCATGGCCGGGGCCTCGACGGGCGAAGGGAAAGGACTCATCGCGCCGGTGGGAGGCAAAGGAGCCGGTCCCCCCGGGGAAAAGGCAGTGGCTTCGAATGCTTCGCTTCCCGCGATGCGCATATCCGCCAGCGCCGGAGGTGAACCATGGCCCGGCCCGTGGTTCGGTGGAGTGCCCGTAACACCATAGGGGTCGGCGGGCAGCGCGGCACCGGGGGAAGGATATCCCCCTAAATCCATGGGCTGGGGAGGTGAATACGGAGGCATGCCTGGCACCGGTTGGGGTGCATAAGGACCAGGCTCCGGCTGTGGGTTGAACGGTGCTGGCTGAGGCGGCGAATAATTGGGCGCAGCTCCCGGCGGTGCCTGGGGCGGATAAGGAGCAGGTCCAGGCACCCCCTGCGGCGGATAAGGAGCAGGTCCAGGCACCCCCTGGGGCGGATAAGGAGCAGGTCCCGGTACGGCTTGCGGCGGGTACGGCGCAGGTCCCGGTACGGCTTGCGGCGGGTACGGTGCAGGTCCTGGTACGCCTTGCGGCGGATACGGCGCAGGTCCCGGTACGCCCTGCGGCGGATACGGTGCAGGTCCCGGTACGCCCTGCGGCAGATACGGTGCAGGTCCTGGTACGCCTTGCGGTGCCGCCGGAGCAGGTCCCGGCATGGGCGCATACGGTGCCGGAGCAACTGGCTGAGGAGGAGAATACGCGGCAGGCGGTCCCGGCATGGGCTGCGGCGGTTGACCAGACAGACCAGGCGCACCTTGCGCCATGGGAGCCGCACAAACACCGCAGAATTTATCGTTTGGATTGATTGGTGCGCCACAGCGCCAACACACACTCATCAGCTTATCCTCTTGGTAGAATCGACACCCGCAAAGGGTGGTCGCTTTCGCATGGTAACCTGTCAGGAAAATCGATGCGAGTAGTTGGAAAGGGAGAATCGCATCCGAAGGATAAGCGCTGAGCATACACCAACACACATGCTCCAGGGCAAGAGCAAGGGTGCCAAGGCGTGAGCCAAGGCAAGGGTGAGCGCGAAACGCCTAGTTTTCGCGTCGAGCCTTGATACGGGCTTTCTTTCCGGACAGCTTGCGCAGGTAGTATAGCTTGGAACGCCGGACGATCCCCAGGTTCACCACCTCGATTTCGGAGATGAAAGGGCTGTGGGCGGCAAATACGCGTTCGACACCGACTCCGAAACTAATTTTTCGCACGGTAAAGGAGCTGCGGGCACCCGCGCGACGCCGTCCGATGACGACCCCTTGGAATACCTGGATGCGTTCTTTTTCGCCTTCGCGGATTCGGTAATGGACGCGGACGGTTGCGCCGGGCATCACACGGGACAAGTCGTGGCGAAGCTGCTCTTTTTCGAGAGCCGTGATCTTGGGATGGGTCTGCATGACACGTCTTCCTGCAAACGAAAGGGAGCGCATTATGCACAGATACGAGTATCCGTCAACGGGGGTTTTGCAGGTTCGTGCAAGAGAGCGGGCGGCTGCGGCTTCCGAATCGATGGACGACCCCACTTCCGATTTTCGCTGAGCGCAGTGCCGCTCTCCCAGGACGACTTTTCATGACTGCATCTCGAGCGTTGGTCATGCCTCGCCGCGGCACCAAAGCATTTTTCAAACCATGATCCAATTCTGATTCTACTTATTTGTATAGGATGACAACCCCAAAAACGGATTTTGTAATCGGTAAATTGATCATATAATTCAATATGTTATCATTGATCAGTTGGGTGTGACTATACGAATATGGTTTCGGTGGCTAGCGCGTCGTGCCTACAGGTCGCGAGCGCAACGAAAACCCAAATAGCTGCTTCGCTTCGACGGGTCCTGGCCCCCGCGGGCCGCCGCTCGCAAACGGGTTTGGGTATGCGCAAAGCTTCCCCCACGAACGATGCGTTCGGTTCCCTGCGCGTGTGCCACGCAGGAAGTACACGGCAACGCGGGAGAATACCCCTGCATGGTGAACCAGTCGAAAGCCCACTCGAGCACGTTGCCGGCAAGATCCAGATGCGAAAAACGCCCGGCTCCTCGCGACAAGCTGCCCACCGGCACAATATCCTGCAGCGTGCATTGAACACCGCCGACCATGCAATCGTAGACGGCCCGGTCCGGCGAAGGAGCCTCACTGCCCCAGGGATACAAGCGATTCTTCCCTCCCGATGCCGCCATTTCCCATTCCGATTCCGTCGGCAATCGACCGCCATCCCACACGCAAAATGCAAACGCCTCGTACCACGTGACGCAATTGATCGGTCGATCCTCCATGTCCGACGGCGATGCGGTCCACGTATGGAATCCAGGATGACAGGCCAGCTCGTCGGATAAGGTGCCGGCAGCAAGCAAATGGATATCCCACGAAGGGTCCCAACCCGTTTCGGGCAAGGGGGGATAAGCCCCGCTTTGCGGCGCGGGATGGGGCGCTCCCGCTCGCAGATACTGTCGAAAACGTCCCACCGTGACTTCCAGCCTGTCCAGCCAGAATGGTTCAACACTCACTTCGTGTTCTTGTTCCTCGTTCTTGGAACATGTGAGATCACACGGGCAAGCATCATCCCCTAACAGACTTCGTCCACGCATCAACGTTCCTTCCGGAACCGCGGCGACAGCACAGCAACTCAACTTGCCACATCGCAGCCCTTGCTGACACGAGTTTTGCCCACAAAGCCCGCAATCCGACGGGCACGTATCGCAGTCTTCATCCTCGTCACAGGCCCGATCGCCACAGAATGATTCCCCACCGGAATCGCCTTGATGATTTCCTCCCTGGTGATTCGCTGAATCATGTTCGGCATCCGAACCGCAAGCTCCGGTGACCACGACGAATCCAATCCCCCATAACCAACGGAAAATACCTGCTGAGCGCGTAGGGTTTCCAACGGACTGCGGAACCATCATGAGCCTAGAATAGCTCCCGCATCTCCGCCAAGCCAGCAGGTGTCTCACCCCGATTCATCGAACCGAGCCTGGCCGCCTCAGAATCTTGTGCTTTGGACCCATCGTCTTCGTGCGTACGTTGACGTTTCATGACAGAATCGCGGCATGCGGAACCGTTACGCCTGGATAGTCGTGCCCATGCTCACCCTCATGCAAGGGTGCAGTGCCGAGCACGATCGTCCCAACGCCCTGGGAGCATCCTGCTCCAGCCCTTCTTGCGGAGACGCAAACCGTCCGGATTCGCGACCGGACGCCAAAGACGCCACCTCTGAGCCCACCGACGATGTCGTTTCTTCTGAAACGAGTGACGATGGAAGCAACGACGGTGAGCCGTATGACGGGCCCACGGGAAGCGTTCGCGGTTCTCTGTTCCTATCGAATCCACCCGCCTTCGAAATCACCCGGCCAAGCGAATACTCTCTGCTTTTTCCAGCCGAGGTCGCCGTATGGGCGTTCGGTGAAGAATACGCCGCAGCCTACGATCCTGCCGAAGGCTACCATCTCGAAGGGATACCCACGGGAACATGGACTTTTGTCGTGCGTGATATCGAAGAGAAAAACGGTTTGCTGCAAAGCGTATTCGAGCGACAAGTGCAAGAAGGGCTCGTGGAATGGGATATCCCCGTCATAGGGAAAAATTCCTTTGTCGTCATCTACGGCTCTGTCTCTCCGACGGTGATCCGGGATCCGGCGTTGGCACAGGTCATCCTGAGCTTCGAATCTTGCGAGAGCCAAGGAAGCAAACGGATTTCTGGTGTTTCCGTTTCCTCCCCCCTCGGTGGAATGGTACTCGTGCATGATGGATTAGGGTGGAAATACGATGAGGGTAGTGGGACCGGCGAATACGGTGTGGCGGTCGTGGCCAACCTTCCCGCGGAGTCGTATCCGGGTTCGAAAGTGTCTATGTCGTATACTTTTGAGGGTGCCACTTACCCCATTGAGCCTTTCACCGTGTTTCGTGGCGGCGTCATTCGGGTGGTCGTGGTCCATCCTTGCTGAACTCATATCGTTGTGTCCGTATATGAAAAAAGATCGATCCCTCGCACTCTTTGCGGACAGCTAGCCGCTCCCTTATCGACAAGCAGCGAGGCATTCCTTCAGATGGATCAGAGATTTTCGGTCCGAATTGTGCAGGCATGAAGACGTGCCCTGTATTTTCGAAGAAGGGAATCCGATGCGAGTGTATGGTTGCATCCTAGCTTGGGGTATACTGGTGCTGACGTTGGGTTGCTCGAGCGACGATAAGCCTTCGGGCGGCGCGAATCCTTTCGGGACCGCAGGCTCTGGTGGAACCGCAGGCTCTGGTGGAACCGCGGGAGCCGGTGGTTCCAATACGGGCGGAAGCGTCGGTGATGCAGGTCCCGACCAAGGCCCCGCAGGACAGGGGGGAATATCGGGTGACGCGCAGCCGGATTCACCCGTGGATGCCGAAGCTGACAATGCGGCCCAAGATGTTACGCTGGATATCGTTGTTCCCGTGGATCCTTGCGATGCCCCTCGGTCCGCGGTCGTGGGTGATCAATTATACGCTGGAGGACCTACCCCCACGGATTTTGCTACCGCCTTCAATGCCGAAATGAATGCGTTGACCGTTCCCGGGCCCTTCATGGTTGTTTTCGATGGCCTGGACTCGACCCAAGAAGCGGATTGGGTCCTGAAAATCGGCACCCCCCAGGGCGATCCTCCCTCTTTCGATGGCACGCCCGCTTCTGCTCCCTTCCGCCTTGGGGAAAAACACTCCATCTATGCCCAAGCCGATGCCTCGTTTGCCATGCGTTTCGGCACCGTGGATATTCCTGTCGTTCAATTCTCCTTCGGCGGTCAATTCGACGATAAGTGTGCCGTATTTTCCGCCGAAGAATTCTCGTTTCTGATCCCCTCATCGGCTGCCAACATCGTATTTCACGGTTCTACCTTGGATGACCTTCTCGGTCCTCCTACTGCCTCGTTTGATGGTGGGAAATACAACGCGTGGTTTGTTTCTTTGAGTGGACAGATGAAAGCGGTGCAGGTGCCATGATGACGATACGCCCGTCGTTTCGGAGGTGGCTCGTGACCAAGCGAACAGCCCAGCTAACATCGTTTCGGACCCCTGCGCTGCTCTTGCTGCTCGGGCTGCTTACTTTCTGGGGGCTGGCGTGCTCGTCGCCGTCCGCTTCGGAAGATCCCCTCAACGGTGAACCAGCGGAGCAATGGGCCTCGAGTTGCCTGGACAAGGATGGCGATGGCTTTGGCGTTGGGTGTGGAAATGGGCCCGACTGCGACGACGGCGACCCGTCTGTGACCACCCAATGCTACGCTTGCACGCGCAATGCTACCGGCTGCCCCTGCGGTGTGGAAGGCAAGACGGTGGCTTGTGGCGAACTTCGTACCTCGCCATCCGGGCAATCGAAGTGTTTCATGGGAACGAAAACGTGTTCCGCGGGCGTATGGGGCCCGTGCCAGCAGGGGGATTCCACCGCGAGCATGAAATCCCCTCTTCGGCCCATGGGCTTGAGCAATAACCCGGTGAGTTGCAACAACGAACCCTGTGACCCCTACTGCCAGGACTTCCCCGACGAGCCAGATGACGGCATGACAAATCCGGATGCGGGTATCGTGGGCAGTGATGCCGGACTGCAACTCGGTCTCACACCTGTGGACGCAGGGCCGTCGACGGAATGCGTGACGGAAACGGTCGAAGTCGAGCCGGTCGAACTCGATATTTACTTGATGCTCGATAAGTCCGGGTCGATGGATTGGTGCCCGAATACAACTTCAAAATGTGATCCCTATTCCAATTCACGGTGGTCGGTCACCACCACGGCGATCAAAGCGTTTACCACCAGTTCGACGGCTAACAATGTTGGCTTTGCGTTGGACTACTTCCCTACGGGTTCAAACACCTGTGAACAGACCCAATACGCCACTCCTTCGGTGAACTGGACTACATTGACCGCGGGGGCTTCCGCGGTTGCGACTTCCCTAGGAGACTCCGCCAATAAACCCGATGGAGGGACGCCCACGCTTCCCGCACTCCGGGGAGCCATTACCGCGGCTCGTGCTCGGGCGGCCAGCACCACAAATCGAAAACCGATTGTCGTATTGGCCACCGATGGTGATCCCAATGGATGCGGCTCCGATATTAACACGGTTTCTGCTGCGGCGCAAGCTGGATACAAGGGTTATCCTCTTGGCGCTACGGTCGTCAACGAGGCTTTTGTGAATATTAGTTCGACAGGAACTGCCACGAAGGTGACGGGCGACGAAGCCACGGGCGGCCCCTTCCCCATTGGATTTTCCTTTCCCTATTACGGAGGAAATTATTCCCAGTTTTGGGTGAGCACCAACGGGTTTTTGACGGTGAGCGCGGCTCCAGGGGGCGCATATTATACGAACGGAACCATCCCAAGCACCAGCGCCCCTAACGATGGTGTGATCGCCCCATTTTGGGATGACTTGAGGGTCAACGGGGATATTTATTATCAGACGTTTGGAACGGCTCCCAACCGTTATCTCATCGTGCAGTGGTACAATACATCCCACTATAGCAACTCGAGCGCAAGTATCCCAATGCAAGCTGTGCTTTGGGAGAATGGGGATATATCTTTCCGCTATGGATCACTTAGCGGTACTTACTCCGATGGCTCTTCCGCCACGATCGGAGTCGAGAACCCTTCCGGATCGGATGGCGTTCAACATTCGAACAACGCGAGTGTATTATCCAGCAACACAGCCATTCGATTCCACACCCAACCCATCGAAACCTACGTGATTGGTGTGGGATTGGTGGCCAATTTGAATACCATTGCGGCCAATGGCGGAACGGGTACCGCCTATATCACCGATTCGGGTAATTCTGCCTCGTTCATTGCCGCCATGGAGGATATCCGTAAACGGGCAATTGGTTGCGATTACCCGCTTCCTACTCCGGCCGACGGTAACCTGGATCTGGACGCGACTACGGTGGGGTACCGTCTCGGTTCGGGAGCTTCCACCCCGTTGGACAAGCATAAGAATGAGGACGCCTGTGCCGGAGGGCACGGATATTATTATGATTCGGGTCCGCACCCGGCAGCGATGCATTTGTGTCCGGCAACCTGCAACCTCGTGCAAAGCAATGCCAATTACCGAGTAGACCTCAGCTTTGCCTGCAAAGCCAATTGCGGTTCCTCCTCCGTGGGTGTCGACCCTGTTCCACTGGACATGGTGGTCATGTTGGACCGCTCCGGCTCGATGGCCTGGTGTGCCAACGGAAAAAATCCGCCGTGTCCGGGCGGTGCCCTGACACGATGGAATGCGGTCAAACAAGCGCTCGGAGCTTATGCGGGATCCACCGATGCGGCGGGAACCACGATGGCGCTCGATTATTTCCCCCTTCCGGAAAGCGATCAATGCCCTGTATCGCACTATATGACCCCTTCCGTCGATTGGAGTCTTCTCCCCGGTAAGGCCTCCGATATCCAATCCTCTCTTAACGGCACCAACCCGAATGGCGGAACGCCAACCGTGCCAGCGCTTCAAGGGGCCATCAATCTCGCTCGACAACGTGCCATCGCAAACCCGAATAACAAAGTCGTCGTCGTGTTGGCGACCGACGGGGAACCCAATAACTGCAGCTCGACGATTGCGGGGGTGGCGGCGGTGGCAGCGGATGGGCTGGCGGGAGGGGCCATCGTGACACCTGCGGTCACAGTGGGTAATGAAGCTCTCGAGACGACGACCGGAACCGCAACCGGTGCGACTGGAGACGAGGTAACCAAAGGTCCTTTCAATATCGGGTTTACCTATCGGTACTATGGGGTCAATTACACGCAGTTTTATGTCAATACCAACGGGTTTGTGGCGCTGGGTAGCTCTCCACCTAGTAACAGCTATATCAACACGAGTCTTCCGGACTCTGGCACTCCCAACGGCGTCATTGCGCCCTTCTGGGATGACTTGGTTGTGGTTGGAAACGTATATTATCAAACGTTGGGTACCGCACCCAATCGACGGCTCGTGGTCACGTGGAAAAACGCTCGACATTGGTCGGAAACAGGATCGTGTACGTTCGAGGCGGTATTACACGAAAATGGGGAGATATCGTTCCGATATGGGTCTATGTCGGGGACGTATTCCGACGCTTCATCCGCGACGATTGGCATCGAAAATGCGTCAGGTACGCAAGGGCACACGTACTCTTACAATACTGCGAGGACGTTGAGCAATACGTCCCTTCGTTATAAGTGGACAGAAGACACATTTCCTTCCATCCCGACCTACGTCATTGGCGTTGGATATGAGTCCGGGTTGAATTCGATTGCGGTAAGTGGCGGGAGTTCGCAGGCGTATATCGTCAGCGGTGGGAGCGCCAGCGAGTTTGCGGCCGCGATGAAAGCGATTCGAGCACAGGCCTTGGGCTGCGAATATATGATTCCTAGCAGTTCGCTGGGCGTGCCCGATCCGGAAGCCGTCACTGTTCGCTATTCACCCGGAAACGGCGGTAAT
Source organism: Deltaproteobacteria bacterium ADurb.Bin207 (assembly GCA_002070115.1). Lineage (GTDB taxonomy): Bacteria > Myxococcota_A > Polyangia > Polyangiales > Polyangiaceae > MWCO01. The sequence goes on along the minus strand of MWCO01000043.1, from coordinate 4,784 downwards.
CCGGTCGATTTCCCGTTGCGTTCGAGCACCACTTGCGGTTCTGAGCATGGGTACTACTTCGATAACCCCGCGAACCCGCAGCGCCTCTATCTTTGTTCAGCAAGTTGTGATTTGTTGGCCACGGATTCCAAAGCTTCCGTGGCGATTTTCTACGATTGCCTCGGAAACTACAACAACGGCGTTTTTACGCGAGATTACAATGCTGCGGGAATGTGCCCCCCCGGATCCAGCCACCTTTGGTCCAAATGGATTTGGGAATCCACTACCCCCAACGGAACCAGCATCGACTTTACTGTGGCCACGGCCGATACGCAGGCCGGGCTCGACACCGCCGAGGAGGTCCCGTTGTTGTTCTCCACACCGGAGGGCCCCTCCTCGCTCGTGGGACAGGCCATTGGAGCCAAGGAAGGTCCCCCAGACACCCAATCGGGCTCGGCGGATGTGGACCAAACCCTTGCTCTGAAGCTCCAGCCAAGGAAAAAACCGTTCCTCCGCGTCCGCGCGCACTTGAGAGGCGCGCCACCCACCTTCACGAGCACCCCGCTGCTATCTCATTGGAATCTTACGGTTTCCTGCGAGAATAGCGAATAATCCCCCGCCAACTTGTTCCTTTCCCAACCCTGATGCTAGACCCTGCCCATGCGTCGGGTTGGCTTCTTCATCCTCACCACCATCCTCGCTTCCAGCACGTTCGGCTGCGTCAAAAAATCCGAATTCGACGCCAAAGTCGCGGAATTGGCCCAATGCCAAGGCACGCTGGGACGATGCGCCCAAGATTTTCAAAATGTTCAGGCTCAAGCGAAGGAAAATGAGAAAAAAGCGGTCGATACGCAGGCGCTCCTCGACGCCCGCACCGAACGGGCCAACCACGACCTCGCCGAATTACAAAAAAACCTGGATGAATCAACCGCGTTCAACGCGAGTTTGCGCGCCGAACTCGAGCGAATGGGCGCCAACGTCGACAAACTCCTGCAAGAAAAAGGCGCCCTTTCCACCAGCCTGGAAGCCGCCAAGGCGCGTCTCGAGGAACTGCGCCGCGCCCAAGCCGCCGCCGAACGTCGCGCCCAGCAAATGAAACAACTCATCGAACGATTCCGAAAAATGGCCGACGCCGGGCAGCTTCAAGTGGACATTCGAAAAGGTCGTATGGTGCTGCAACTGCCCAACGACGTGCTCTTCGATTCCGGACGCGCCGCCGTCAAGCCGGGGGGCAAGCTCACCTTGCAAGAAGTCGCGTCGATTCTTCGCACCATCCCCAATCGCCAATTCCAGGTCGCCGGGCATACCGATAACGAACCCATTCGTTCCTCCAACTATCCCTCCAACTGGTACCTGTCCGCCTCCCGAGCCATCAAAGTCGTCGAGATTCTCGTGGAGGACGGCGTAGCGGCTCACACACTATCCGCATGTGGATACGGGGAATTCGATCCCCTGCATCCCAACGATTCCGAGGAAAATAAAGCGAAAAATCGCCGCATCGAAATCGTCATTCAACCCAATGTCGATGAACTGCTGGCGGTCGATAGCCAGACCGGCTGGTGATGGAAAGGCTTTTTCCTTTCGTTTGTCTTGTGACGGCGCTGGGGTGCCGGCCGGGCGCGGGGGATGCATCGACGGCGTCCTCGGCAATCCCCTCGAACTCCGTGGTGGAAGGCCAGTCGACGGCGGAAGCGTCGAGCTTGGCCAAACCGGTGGATTCGGCGCTTGCGGCGATCGCCTACGACCTGGAACCGGGATGCGCGTCGGATGTGGACGAGAGCAAGCCGGCTCGAGAGCAGCTCGATGAATTGGGACGACTTTGCGCGCCGGGGCTTTCCGATTTTCTCACGCTTGCCGAATCCCCCGAGCGAGTGCCGATCGAGCGAAGCGTGGATGGGTGTATACGAATCGGGATAGTGTCTTCCGAAAAGCAGGTGGGGGCGACGGTCGTGCTTTCGGATTCCGAAGGGCAAGTGCTGGAGTCGGTCACCTCGCGGACGCCCTTGTTGGCACCGCGCGACGCCGTGCTTTGTGTGCGCGCGGGGCGCTATGAGATGCGTGTGTCGCCGCTTCGGGCAAAGGCTCCGCTTGCGGTGCGGGTGTGGGAGGCTTCCGCGCCCGGCCTTGGGCCTGCGCCCACAAATTCCGCGAAATAAGGGTTGTGGTGGATGTTTTCCGTCGCAAGGGAGCGTGAATCTTCGAAGATGAATCGATTGAATTTTGAGGTTGCAGTTCGCGCGTGTTTCGATACACTGCCGCTTCCTTTTGGACTGCGGTCGGTTTGGCCGTAACCCCGGGGCGTAGCGCAGCCTGGTTAGCGCACTTGACTGGGGGTCAAGGAGTCGGTGGTTCGAATCCACTCGCCCCGACTGGAAACCCGCTGAAGATTCAGCGGGTTTTTGGTTTTGTGGTCCGGTGAATCAAGGGGCAAATGGGGGGCGGGTACAAACCGGAGACGGTTGCGGAGCGCTTCGTCGTTCAGCCTCGTGGACGCCGTGGGACGCAGGTCATGAAACCGAACATATCCTCGGATCTTGGCAAGCTCCATCGTCCGGTCGAGCGCCTTGCAACGATCATGCACACCCATGACATGCCCGTGCTTGTCCGTGGGCATGTCTCGAAGCCTCGTCATGAGTGGCACCGCACGTTTGACTGTCGGCGCCTTGCGCTCCTTTTCGAACGTGGGTCGCCAGAGCAGCGTGCTGGCGATGAACTCCGCGACCGCCCGTGCGCAGTGACAGATCGAGCCACGCCGGGACTTGGTGGTGCTCAGCCGGAGGCACGAAGGCCCCGAGAATCACGAGCCTTTCAGCGTTAGCCAGGCGCTGGCGAGCGACGACTTCGTCGGTTGTGTGCGCCGAGTCTCGGTACTCGCGCGGGGTACGGGGGTCGTAGACCTGGAGGTACCAATTTTTCCGGTCGGTTCTTCGCCAGAGAGCGATCGTGCCGTCGATGCCGCTCGTACCGTCCATGGGGAGACCTGCACCGCAGGGACGCGAAATCAAAGCATTAAAGTTAGGCAGCAGATTGATTTTCACGCCGCTGGATCGTTCTAAGAGTATGTCGAACTACGATCCAGACGAGATCCACCCCACACCCGCGCACCTGCGCTTGCTGGACCACGCGGTACCACCACCGGGACAGGCGCTAGACTCAGCCGCCGAGGAATCCGGTCTGCCCCTGCACTGTCATGCGCTGTGGGTCGTCCACGGTGGCGGGTACCTGGGCAGGCCAGCGAGCACCAATACCATCGTGCTCGCGGATGAGCACGATGACGTACGGCTGCTGTTCCGACAGCGTGAGCAGCTCATATTGGCGGAGGCGTAACCCATGCGTTGGAACGACGTTGGCGACCTCGCGATGTACCGCTTGCACCTCGCCTCGGGCGGAAACCTGGCAGGTGCGATCCTGCCCATGCTCGAACGAAGGCTACAGGTTCACCTGTTCGCCGTCCGAGCTACCGACGGCATGCTCTCGATCGCCATCCTCGGGTTGGACCAGGACGGCACGTCGCGGAGCTACGCCGAAGTCGTGTTGACGGATCTCGATGCCGCTGGTCGGGCTGCCTGGTGGATCGTCCGTGCTGACGACGTGGTGGATCGCGCGCGAGTGCGCCTTGCCGAGGTCGATGCGATCCTGCGCGGTGAAGTGCTGCCGGAGCGGGAAATCGGTGGGCTGTCGTGACCGCACCGGATCTGCATCTGGCGGAGCTGCTCTCGGGCGTTGCCGCAGCCCTATGTGCGGTTGGACGGAAAGGCGAGCCAGAGCTTGCGTTGCTCGGCAGGCTCAGCCCCGAGTTGGTTTGCGCCTACAGTCGCGCGAGGCGCTTCACCCAGCGTGCTGCCCCATCCATCAAGGGCGACGCCCTCTGGTACTAGGCTGTCCTGTTTACCGCCCCGCTATTGGGTGACGGTGGCGAGGGCGGCGGCGGCCATTCGTCGGGCACCCAAGCTCGAGGCGATGAAGGCCGAATTGGAAGCTTTCCCGGTCTTGGGAAGCTCGCTGTACTCCTGGATGAAAGAATACGTCCAGACTGAAATACAGCTCGAACAACTGACGAGTGAGCGTGCGTCGGTGCGAGCCGAGACGGCATCGGACCAGGGACCGGCAGGAGCGCTCCGCAGCGCCACGATTGGCTTGCTCGGAAGGGCACGGGCCGCAATGGTCGACGAGTTGGCGGCGAATACGACGCTTTCGCGCAACCTTGTGGAACAGACGTTCGGCTACTTCGACGAGTTGTCTCTGACGCGCGCTCGCAAGACGAAACCCGTGGAGTCGGCGGGAAACACGCCCGTGGAAGGCTGAGTCGCGCGCCCGCTCACACGCTGAATTACCGGATAGAGCGACACGGGTGTGCGGGCGTCTCGCCCGCATTGGTGCGAGAGGCATGGCGCGCGGCGGGCTGGTCCCGCTGGCCAACCGGAAGGCGAAAGCCGACCGGGAAGTGACTTGAAGGTGAAAGTTCTTGGAAGACCTTGATGACAGGAACTTCTAGCCGAATAGCAAGGGCGCGACCGCGAGGGAGCGTCTGGAGGAAGCTGCAGGCAAACTCCCGGTCCGAGGAACACGAAGCGCATACGAGGCGGCCGCTCGGTGGGCGAGGGGACGATCGCACCCAAAGCCCGATGTCATCCGGACCGACGGACGTAGATGCGACGGGTATAGGGGAGGAAAGTCACGCGCCTAATCCTCTGAGGTCTGCACGTCTGCCCGCACTGAGCATTGGGATCGCTTCAGATCCACCCCCCAACGGACCCCTCAATCCAAAGGCAAGGGGACCGTGTGGTCGGGACCCGTCGACAGAA
>MWCO01000042.1 GCA_002070115.1 Deltaproteobacteria bacterium ADurb.Bin207 | reverse complement strand
ACGACAATGGGCTGCCGATTCACACACCTCTTTGGTGGACCAGCCGGTCTGATTGGACAAACAAATCTCGAGGGTGGCACCGACACAACGATGTTCCGAAGGTTGGCAGACAGGGGGATGGCATCGTCCCTGCTGATCGTCGCACAACGCGGAAGTGGCACAGGGCCAGTAGTCAATCCATTGTGTGCCCGTTTCATTGCATTTGAGCAGGGTGTTGTTTTTGCATTGAAACGAACCCGCGGGGCAAATCACATCACCGACGACGATGTCCTCGGGAACGTCAGGCTCACTATCCTCTGGTGCATCGGGGACGTCCGTACCTCCCGAACCAGCGATGGAACCGCCTGTTCCCGACGTTCCGCCGCCGCTGCCTCCGCCGGTGCTCGTATCGTTTTGATGGTCGGATTGCGCGTCGGTAACTGCTCCCCCGGAGCCTCCTTTGGAGGGGGAGGAAGGGTCCTCATCGTCGGAACTACATGCTTGCATAAGGGGAAAAAACAAGGCTCCAACAGGGATTCCGTAGATCAACAAGCGTTTCATGTTCCTTCACTCCACGACGATTCGATGCAACCCAGATGTGGCGAGAGAGACTCGCGCGACCCGGCCCGCTTCGGTTTCCGTCAGTATGCGCCTGTCAGAAGACAAAGCAATGCGTGGCACGCGTGGCTCGGCTTTCGGCAAGAATACCGAATGAAATGTGCCAAAGGGAGGTTGACGGATGCTCTGAGCGCTGATTGCGACGACAAATCAGTGGCCATTTCTTATTCGAAGCGATCGAAAGGACCGACGACTTCGATGTCGGTAGGGAGCAATTCCGCGGCGACCGCGCGACCCAGCAGGTTGACGTTGCATATGATTCGACGGCCCTTGCCTTTGATTTCGGCAACGATTCCGATCACGCCCGCCAATCCGCCAGACACGATACGTACGGTCTTTCCTCTTTCGATTCGCCCGAGAGGTTCCAACATACGATCGGAATTACACATCACCTGAAGGCTGGTGATCTCATGGTCCCGAACGGGCAAGGGGCCTTCCGGACCACCTAAAATCTGAACCATTCCGCGGGTTTGCATGACACCGACGCGTCGTTCCCGATCCGTCAGGTTCGAATGCAAGAAAACATACCCCGGAAACAGAGGCAAAGAGACAATCGCGCGACGGTCTTTTCGTCGCGAATAGGTTTTGTAGGTGGGAAGGAAGGCTTCGAACTGACGATTCGTGAGTTGAGCGAAGACGGTTTTTTCGAAGTTGGCCTTGGTGCGAATCGCCCACCAGTGCAGGCCCTCGGGAATCCGAAACGTCATGGGGACAACACTTCTCCGAGCTGTCAGGCGGGAATATAGACGATTTGGGCCTGGTAAGCGAATGCGAAGGCATGGTGCGTGAAGCGTGTGCCGTGACCGTGTAGCGTATGCCCGCGAGCGAGCGGACTCCCACCAAAACGGATGCCGTTCACAGGATGGAATACACTTTCCTGCCCATGGATGGCGAAAGTGGATGCTCTGGCCCTGGACGCGGGAGCAAGGGCAGTGGACAGGCAACGGCTTGGCCTTTATGGTCGCGCGGATGCGTCGTGTGGACATCGAAACGATTCATGTGAGCCTGTGGGGGGACCGGCTGGCGCAACGGATTGGCCTGGGCCAAGTGGATGCAGAGTTCGTGATTCGCGTGCTGGAACCGTTCGCCACGGAACGTCGGCGGGAGAAGTTGCAGCGGGTCTTCGCCGACCGGATCGGTTCGGTCACGGTGGTGATGGACTCGATTTGTGACCCCCACAACGGCGCGGCATTGCTGCGGACGTGTGAAGCGTTTGGGGTAGCGCGGATTCATTTGTTGGAACAAGGGGCCTCGTTTCTCGCCCACGCGGGAGTCGCCCGGGGCACGCATAAGTGGGTCGAGGTGCGTACCCACGCGGACGCGGAATCCTGTGTGAAAGCGCTTCGCGACGACGGGATGGTGCTGGTGGGAGCGCATCCCCAAGGGAAGCTACAAGCTGAGGATTTACAGTCGATTCCTCGATTGGCTCTGGTGCTGGGCAACGAGCATCAAGGGATACGTCCGGTCCTGACGCAAGCATGTGAACACGCGGTTCGTGTGCCGATGCGGGGGTTTGCGGAAAGCCTCAACGTGAGTGTGAGCGGAGGGATATTGCTTGCTTATGCTACAGCCCATCGCCCCGGTGATTTACCGGAAACGGAACGTCGTCGACTGTACGCAAGAGGTCTGGCTGTCACCGTACCCAACGCGGGAGCGTTGTTGGAACGGGCGGATCATGAACGGTTCGCAGGCGAGCAGGACAATGCCCGGCAAGGCCCGTTCACCGCAAAAAATAGCCTTTCGGATTGAAGCCCCACGAGTCTTTTGGCCATTGCGCGGGCAACCGCGACAATGGGCCGGTATCGCGGATACCCACCATCATGTCGTCCTCTGCCTCCAGGATCATGAAAACGCCTCCCCTGTGGTATGTATGCTCGCAGGGGGCGGTCTTCGGTCCGATGAACACCGTGACGTTGCTGCAAGGCGTGGCGGAGGGCCATGTGCCCACCGACAGTTTGGTCCGCGCCCATGCCTGGTCACAATGGAGAAATATTCTTCAAATACGTGAGGTTAGCGCTTTTCAGAAGGCGAGCAATCCCTCGTTCGAACCACGATGGGAATTGCCTTACCCAGAAGACGAAGGGCAAGCGTTGGCTCGTTCTTTCCTACGCTGTGCCATCAGTTCCACCGAAGCGTTGTTGTTGGCGATGCATGCGGCGGTCGAATTGACGCGAGCAGAAGTTGCGATGGTGCATCGGTATCGCGGCCCGGAACGTGCTTTTGTAACCAGTTTCACGCATGGTGACGGCCTTGAACCGTCGGTAGGCCATGCGTTGCCTGGTTACGATGCGGCTTGTGTGGCGGCGATGGACGGTCGAGGGGTGTGGGGCAGTCAAGGGGTTGGTTCGGCCCAGCGTGCGTTGGTGGCGCGTTTGAGCCGCGGAATGGCGCTTCGGGGTGTCGCCATGGTTCCGATTCGTGTGATGGATCGCACCTACGCGATGCTTGAATTGGGCCGTTCCGACCACCCGTTTCGAAACTGCGACAAGGCGAGGTTGACGGGGGTTCGAAGGGCGCTCGAGCAAGTATTCGTTGGCGAAGGGTGGAATCCATGGCCGATGTCGGTGCTGCGAGGCAGGCAAAGGCCAACGATGATGTGATTATCTTCGTGGGAGGGATTCACAGGGGCATGGGGGCTCGAGCGGAAAGATGCTTCGGCGAGGGGATCAGGCCGTGGTGGCGAGCACGATATTTTGGGCAGACGGTTCTTGTTCGAGCGCATCGAGGACCTCATCGGCTGGGCACCGGCCTTTTTCGAGGAGTATTTCGAGATCCTTCAGGTAGATATCTTCTGCCTGTCCCGCGGAATCACGCTGGTTGCGTCGTCCGAGACCTTCTTTCGCGATCGACAACACGCGCTGGGCCCAGGTGGCGACGGTCTTTCCGTGGAACATGGCGTTGAGTCCTTCGTTTCCGAGGGATTGGCGCAAGGTGACCATGGAAGGATAGGTCCAGGTTTCGGTGAGCCGTTCGGCGGCGTCCAAGGCCTTATCGTCATAAAGGATGCCGGTCCACAGGGCGGGGAGGGCTGGTGTATATCGATTGGGGACCGAGTCGGCGCCACGGACCTCGATGGTTTGCTTGAGTCGGACTTCGGGGAAGAGAGTATTCAGGTGAGCGGTCCAATCCTCGAGGGTGGGGCGATATCCCTGGAAACCGTCGATCAAAAAGCTGCGAAAGGTTTGTCCTGTATTTTCAATGGCTTTGCCTTGTCTGAGGAAGAGGAACATGGGGGCGTCGAGGGCCCATTGGATATAATCATCCAAGGTGGCCGACGGGTTCCACATTTGGGGCAGCAGTCCTTGCCTGGCGGGGTCGACCTGGAGCCAGGCCTGGATACGACGGCTTTTTCCGCCGTAGCGGCGGCCTTCGACGAACGGACCGTTGGCGAACATGGCGGAGACGATGGGGGAGAGACGGAGGCTAACGCGCAACTTCCGCAATCCGTCTTCGATGCTCGAAAAGTCGAAATTGGCTTGTACCGTAGCGGTTCGTCGCATCATTTCGAGGGCATCGCCGCCTTGGGAGGCGAGATACACGCGCATGATTCCGTAACGGAGTTTGGGCACCCAGGGTAGTTGGTCGTGTCTGGCGAGAGGATGGAAGCCCGAGGCAAGCCAGGTGATGCCCATGGGATCACTGATGGATTGCAACTCGGTATTGTACGTTTGACGCTCATTTTCGAGGGCGTGCAAGTCATGCCATGGGGAGCCCGAAAACTCGAATTGTCCCGCGGGTTCGAGGGTGATGGCGGCGCCGTTTCGTTTCAACGACACCACTGGGCCCCCGGGGCTTTCGCTTTTGGCTAGCCAACCGTATCGGGATACCAATTCATGGAACAAACCGAGGATGCCGTCCTGGCCATCGTATTGCAGCGGCTGCAAGGTGCGTGAGTACACGCCGAAGCGCTCGGCTTCGATGCCGATTCGAAAGGCGTGTCGGGGCTTGCAAGCAGAGGAAAAGGGCCACGACAATTGGTCGAAGTCGAGAAGTTCACTACCGGATTCGGTTTTCGGTCTTGGATGAGCAGGATGAAGATTCATCGTCTCCCATTGGATGATGCAATTGGTGATGGCGTAGCGGGCGAAGCGACGGTTCGCTCGCGGATTTGCAATTACTTGCGTTCAATACCGATGAGAAAGGTCTCTACGCTACGACGGCGAGTGCCTTCTGGACGGATGATACGGACTTTGTTGAATCGTTCTCGCAGGTGCTGGCGTGCCTGTTCGAAGGTTGCACCCATGAATAGTTTTCCCACGAAAGCACTTCCTCGACAGCCGAGGGAGGCCGCGACATCGACGGCGCGCATGAACAAGTCCGCGGAGCGGATTTCGTCGACGTGGCTGAATCCTGTTGTGTTGGGGGCCATATCGGAGAGCACGACATCATAGGGGGCGAAGGTAGCGAGGGCGGGTTCTTGTAGCGCGAGAGCATCTCCCTGAAGGAAGGTGACGTTGGAACCGAGGGGGTAGTCGATGGGTTGCAAGTCGATGGCGAGGATTCGTCCGATGGGGCCGACGCGTTGTGAGGCGTACATGGACCAGGAGCCTGGGGCGGCACCGAGGTCGAGCACACGCATGGCGGGGCGCAGCAATTGGACGCGCCTATCGATTTCTTCGAGTTTGAAGATGCTTCGGGCGGGATATCCCTGTTCGCGCGCTTGGCGGCTCCGGTGATCGGGACGTCGATAGGGGTTACGAGCCACCCGGATTACTTGGCTTTCGGGTGTCCACCCATTTTCTTGACGGCGCCACGGATCACGACGATTCCGTTTCGGCTACCGGGCACGCCGCCGTGGACCAGGAGCAGGTCTTGTTCCGGGATGATCTTGGCGACTTTGAGGTTGAGCACGGAGCATTGTTTGTTGCCGTATTGGCCGGGCATTTTGACGCCTTTGAGGGTTCGGCCGGGGGTCAAGTTCGTGCCGATGGATCCGCCGTGGCGACGGTATTCATGCGTGCCGTGGGTGTTGACCTGTCCTTTGAAGTTGTAACGGCGCATGACGCCGGAGAAGCCATGGCCGCGGGATTTCGCGCGGACATCGATGAATTGGCCGACTTCGAAGACCTTATCGAGTTCGAGTTTCTGGCCGATTTCGTATTGTGCGACCACGTCGGCGGGCAGGCGGAATTCCTTGAGGATGCGTTTGGGCGTGACGCCCGCTTTTTTGAAAAAGCCGCCGAGCGGTTTGTTGGTATGCTTGGGTTTTCGCTCGTCGAGACCCACGATCAAAGCGCTGTAGCGGTCTTTGTCCAGGGTGCGTTTTCCGACGACGACGGCGGCGGCTTCGATGACGGTGACGCGCTGGACGATGCCGTTATCATCGAAGAATTGAGTCATGCCGAGCTTTCGCCCGATCGTTCCTGGGTGTTGGTTCATGATACACCATAAGCTCCGTCAAAGAGTGATGATGAAGGGCGGGAAATCCGCCGGTCCGACCGTTTCTCCCGATGGGGCTGGTGCCGGAGCGGCTTACACCAGGGAGCACGGGGCTCCAGAGCGGAAGGGACGCGCAGCATAAACGGATTGGGCGGCTCGTCAAGGCAAGAAGCAGCGATTGCGGTGCGTTACAAGTCGATTTCTTTCATTCGAATCCGGTTCAAATCGGCGATGCCCAGGCCCATATCCGCGGCTCGCTGGATATAGGTGGGTTCGCGTTTCGCTTTTTCCAAGGTCGGAAGCCCGCGGTCCACGCGCCATTTGTCGACGATTTGCCATCCGATGCGGTCCATGGCGACCGGATCGGTGCTTACGTACACGGCTTCGTGAGGCACTCGCGCGCGAGGGTCCCGATCCAGGGGGCCGGCATTGTAAATGAGCTTGAAACCATCGGTGATCTGCAAGCGAACCCGGCTTCGAATCGCGTCCTGGGCGTAGACCAAGGGGATCTGTGGATCCATCAAATTGGCGTGAAAATCATGAGGGTTGAGCGTAACCCCATGCGTCATGTTCTTCATGGTCCCCGTGTATCCGCACAGGGAATGGTCTTTGATCAACGCGACATTGATGACTGCCGTGGCCTCCATGAGCTGCCGTGCAAAACGCGTTCGAATCGCATGAATTCGAATCTGACCGGTTCCCGCGTCGGTGTTGTTGTGCGTATAGCTTTTAACCCCCTCGGGCAGGACGTCGTCTTTGATTCGAGTACCCGCGAGAAAAGATGGGTATTGCTCGAATACCCATAAATTTTCGGGTTTGACACCCGCCGCGAGCACCCCGCGGACGATCTCGAGGATCAGCTCTTTGTTGGTCCCCATCGTGGCACCTTTTTGCGCGGCGATGCCGTTGACTTTGATGGCCACCTTGTCCTGGGGATGAACGAAGCGCCCGAACGCCTGTCCAAGGTCATTTTTCCCTGTGAATTCTGTCATCGCTCGCTCCAGCATGACCTTCGCCGCCTCTTCCGTCGGCCACAACTGGTTGGGTTGGAGCGTATTGGATTTGGATACTTTGACGATCAACCCCGGTGCTGCCATCGGAATGAAACCATCGGGGCGTCGTGCGGCCAAACTCGGAGGATCATCTTTTTTTTCCGCACGGTCCGCGGATGTGGCAGGAGTTTGCCCTCTCGCTCGGGCCGCCACGCCAACAAGCGCCGTGGCTGCCGCGGCTCCAACGAGTTGCCTCCGAGTCAGGGTTTGGTGGCGATCGTACTGCGTCATCGTCTTCCTCGTTCACGAACCATGGGTGAATTCGCGTTGTTTCGCCAGCTATTTGGTATCGTTTCGCACCGACGCCAGTGCCTTTTCGGGCGAGGCTTGTTTTGAGGTCCGTGCGCCCAGCCACAGGGCCAGCGCGATCATGGCGCTGGCCGACAGCAGCCGGGACCATTGCGCGGATTCCCCGAAAACAAGCAGAGAAACCAGCACGGCGAGGGGGATTTTCACGTTGTTGAACACCGCCAACACGCCCGCATTCGTGGCTTTTGCTCCCACGTTCCACAGAAAAAAGCAGATCCCAGAGGCTACGAACCCCAGATACCCAAGTGTCCAGATCTGGGTGAACGTCAGGCTCGACGGGATGGAATCGTTCGTCAGCAGGGCGGCCATGCCCGTTACGAGCACGGCGCCCGCGTAAGCAAGGGCAAAACTCGATCGGTCCGGAGTCGGTCCCCGTCCCAAGCGTCGGTACCATACTTGTCCGACGGCGAAACAGAGGTTGGAGCCCTGCACGAGCAGCATGCCTTTCCACGCGCCAAGGCAAGTGGGGTCGGGGTTGAGCAAGGCCGCGCCACCGACTGCCAAAAGGGCAGCGAGTGCGAAACGAGCACGAAGCGTACGCGTTGTCCAGGCCTCCAAGCCCACGACGAAAAGCGGAGTCAAGACGGTGGATAGCGCGACTTGATGGGCTTTGAGGGTTTCGAAGGAGGCGATATAGAAGACATACATCAAGCCGTATTGCACGCCGCCAAGGACGATGAGTTGCCAGGCTTGGCGCCATTTCATCTGGGCAGGACGCAAAAAAGGCAAAAAAACAAGGAGCGAAAGTGTCATCCGCACCCAAGACACGAAGCTTGGATCGAGGCCTTGTAAGTTGCCTTTGATGAGACCAAAGGAAAAGGCCCAGATGAGCGAAACGACGAGTAGGTGTGCCATGGGTGGATGAAACGGGGCAGCGTCTTATCCAACAACGCGGTGTTCGAACAAGGGCGCGATGACACGATAGCGTGTCGAACCGCAATAACGCCAGGAACCTCGTGCGACGCGCTTGTGCAATCTTGCCTTTGGTCTTTACAATCCACGTGTGAACACTCCGTACCTATCGATGGGCGTAAGAGCTTCGTGGCTCGCTTGGTTGGTCCTGACGCTGCTGCTTGTGGGATGCGGAAAGGGCGGGTTGCAGTTGACGCATATTCGCAGCGCCTACAAGCGTCCGAGCAATGTCGCCGTCTACTTCAAGGTGCAAATGTCCGATGGTCAACCGGTGGGGGGACTGACGGCCGATCAGTTTGTGGTTTATGAGGATGGGAAAGTCGTTTCCCAATTCGAGAGTCAGCAGACCATCATCAATCCCGAGGCAGCGGCTTCCCATTACACGCTGCTTCTCGTGGATATGAGCGGTAGCATCTCCGAATCCGGTGAGTCCGGCGCTGTGGTGGAGGCGGCGACTGCGTTTACCGAACGGGTGGAGAAGTATCAGAAAGTTGGTGTGTATGCCTTCGATGGGAGCGAGGATTTGCATCCGGTGGCTCCGTTTACGAATTCGGCGGGCAGTGCGACCGCGGGTGTCAAGCGGCTCGCTACCTTCAAAGCCAAAGATCCTTCCACCAATTTGCACGGCGCGATCGTCAAAGGGCTCGAAGAGTTGGACAAAGCTCTTCAAGGGGCGGAGCATCCGATGCGTTTTGGGACACTCGTGGTCTTTTCGGACGGCACGGATCGCGCGGCACGCGTACCCGCGAGTGAAATGCGCGACGCGATCAAAAACACTTCCTTCGATGTGTTTGCGATCGGGCTTGGGGCTGAGATCAGTGAAGACGAGTTGAAGAAGGTGGGAAAAAATGGCACGGCCATGGCCGCGGATCGTCAAGCCGTCGTGCAAGCATTCGATACGATTGCCAAACGCATCGAGGATCTCACCAAGAGCTATTATTTGTTGAGCTATTGCTCTCCTTCTCGGGCGGGGGAGCACGAGGTGCGCATCGAAGCGGTGGTCAAACAGGGAGATAAAGAACGAAAGGGCAGCGTGACCGCGAGGTTCGACGCCCAAGGATTTGGTCCGGGATGCAATCCGCAGCAACCGCCCGATTTCGATATCAAGAGCGGAGATGCGGTGGCAGAGGGTGAAGAGGCAAAGCCCAAGGGCACGGGGGCTCGCGTCAAGCCGAATGCGGGGGCAGGCGCATCGGGCGGACCGAGCAAAGAGATGGGAGCGGCAGGGGGAGATTTCAATCCCTGAATACGATACGCCTTCCCTGGGTCATTCACGCGAACCGATGTCGCTTTCGAAAAGCGAAAACGTCGCCACGATGACATCACGCGCCGTAGGATACCGGGCTGCTTGAAGCGGCCTTCTGACGAAGTTTGAGCGTTGACAGGCGATGGGTCGTCGTCGTTTCGATGGTACGGGAACCGGTGGCGACCGCCAATTCGGGGTGGCGCTTCGCCACTTGCGATCTATCTATTTGTAATTTCACGTATTTTTTAGGGACCAAGGGCGGATTCGGGCGTGGAAGCCGTGGCGGCCGCCACTTGAGGAATAATTATAAAAATCAATAAATTCAATAGGATAGATCCTTTTCGGAATTGGCCCGTTCTTCGCAATCTCGATGCCGCAAGAAGGTTCCGAAGCCGAGCGAGGTGCTTGGCGATAGGGGGACCGCGGAGGAAAGCATGGATACGAAAAACTTGAAGGTTGTGTACACCATTACGGAGCGTGGAGAGCGGAGCTACTGGCATCGGATTGGGGTTGGGTATGTCAACCGGGACGGCTCGTTGAACATCAAGTTGGATGCGGTGCCGGTGAATGGGACGATGCACGTGCGGGATTGGACGGCGCGGGACGAGGTGACGGCGCAGGAGCCGAAGAAATCCAACGGGTCGAATGGGGCTTCGAAGAACGCCTCCTCGAAGCTCATCGATGATCTTCCCGGGACGTTCTAGCGATCGGAATCCCTACGTTTGCGGCTAACGAGGTGCGCTTCGCGTGGAGCATGGATTGCGCGAAGCGCCTTCGTTTTTGGGGTTCGATGGAAGGGTGGCGAGGGTTTCGTGGTGTTGCCACGACGAACAAAGGAGTGAGCGGATGGCAATGACGATACAAAAGCGGGTTGAGCACGCGGGTTGGATGGGACGGGTTCACCGGCTGGTGAATGGGCCGTGGACGGGTCCGGTGGCGAAGGCGGGAGCGGTGGTGGGGGCGGTGGTTTTGCTGTCCTGGCTGGGGATGCGAAGCGCGCAATCGTCGGTGTCGCCATCGGGACAATTGGATCCGGAGATGATGGAGGTCATGAAGGCGTCGTTGGTCGCGGGGGGAGGCGAGGCGAGTGCGGCGCCGATGGGGTCGGTGGCGGGTGATGCGGGGGCGTCGCCGGGACGTGCGGTGGGGGTGTTGCCGGATGGGCGCATCGTGTTGAACGCGGCATCGGCGGAGGAATTGTGCAAGCTACCTGGGATTGGGCCTGCGCGAGCGGCGAAGATCGTGGAGTTGCGAGGCAAGCTTGGTGGATTTCGGTCGGTACGCCAGCTACTTCGCGTCAAGGGCATTGGGCCCCGGATGCTCAAGCGATTGACCCCGCTAGTTGTTCTGGATGCGCCTGTGCAGGGGGAGAGTCGGGATGGGGGATAAGCGCGACCTTAGTCCTTCTTGGCTTTATCTTCCCTGTTCTTTCTGCGCGTAACGCTTCGGTACAGGTCAAAGAGACGAGGGACGGGATACTTTTCGAGGCGCTCGCGGTATCCCGTATCCTTGCTGCGGTTTTCGGCTTCGAGGATGGCGTCGATGAGCTTGAAACGATTTCCGAACTGCTCTTTGACGGCGGAGAAGGTGTCATGCAAGCGAAGCAGCTTGGCATTGGACACGTGTTCGAGGCCCTTTTCGGAGTTGAGTCGGTTGACCCAGAGGTCTTCGTGGGTGAATTTTTGCAGGGCTTCGATGAGGGCAGCTTTGTTGCCGAAGCGTTCCTTGACGATTTGCAGAGGTGTTTTTTTCACGATGCGTCCTTCCGGTGGTGCGTGAGATGACTCACGCGGTCATTGAAGTGCAGCGGTCTAGCAGAACCGTGAGTGATAGGGAATGGGGAACCGACGGGATGGCAATCCCGAAGCCTTTGCGGAAAAGATCGTGTAAGCTCGGGCCTTTCGCGGGCGTTAATCCCGAAAACCAAGGGAGAGCTTCATGCAAACGAGAATTTCGCTATGGCTTCTGTGGATTTGTGTCTTACTTGCGTTCTCGGTGGTAGCGACCGTGGGGTGTGGTGGCGCGAGCTATTCGAGATCCCGGGGGGATTATGCAGTTCCAGCGTCTGCGATGCCGAACGAAGCCCAGGAACAAGCTTCGTCGGGGGCTTCCGACTCTGATGATACGTATGGGTATGCTTTTGACGGAAGGGTGATGGCAGAGCCTATCGCGGAGTATGTGTCGGGGGGCAGTTCGCTGGAAGCTGACAAAAAAGGGACTGCCCAGGTGGTGCCGAAACCGACCACTTCCGACAGCGCTGCAGCGGACTCGAAACCGTCTTCGTCGAAGGGTGAATCGGCTGTGGCAAGCGACGCGGTGCCGATTCAGCAGGTTCTCATTTACACGGCGGAACTGACGATGGCGGTGTATCAAGTGGATAAGTCGATGTCCGAGGTGGAGGCGATCGCGCGCAATCTCGGTGGATTTCTTGCGACTCGTACGGACACTCGAATCACGATTCGCGTTCCGGCAGCGCAATTCGACGATGCGTTGAAGGGGATTGGAGGAATGGGGGATGTATTGTCGCGCAATGTGCAAGTCGACGATGTAACGGAGGAATATTTGGATGTTCTGCTTCGGCTGAAAAACGCAAGGCAGGTTCGCGAGCGTATCGCCCAGCTTTTGGCGAATGCCAAGACGGTCGAGGAGTCATTGCAAGTGGAGCGAGAACTGCATCGCTTGAGCGCGGAGATCGAGCGTATGGAAGGCAGGTTGAAGTATCTTCGAGACAAGGCGCGATACTCGACGATAACGGTGACATTTCGGCCGCTGCAGGCGGACGTTGTGGGGCGTCCGTTTCAACTTCCCTTTCCGTGGCTTCGGAATCTGGGGCTGGGTGGGCTGATGGATGTTCAGTGATGGATGGAGGGAGACGATGACGAACCTTAGCGTACGAATGCGAGCTTGGTTGGGGCTGATGCTGTTGGGGATCGTAGGGTGTGGGAGCACCACGTTTTATGCGGCAACACCCCCTGGTTTTGTCGAGTTGCCGGATCAAGAGCCTGGCTATCAATACCGTGCGGTGAGTGCGGATGGGGTGGTGGTCGGGGTGCGGTCGATCGAGCATGAACCGAAAGGGGACAAGGAGTTTTGGGTGCAGGCGATTCGCAATCGAATGCGCGACAGAGGCGGTTATGCGCTGCTTTCCAACCAACCGGTGAAGACCAAAAGTGGGCTCGAGGGCACGCAGCTTAAGTTCGGGCATGACGAAAAAGGGCAGTCGATGCTGTATACGATCACGCTGTTCGTGACTCCGGACTATCTATTTCTCGTGGAATTTGGTGGGACGGAGGAGGAAATGACGCGTCAGGCGGCCTATTTGAACTGGATCATCGAGAATTTTCGAAGGACTTGAGGAGCGCAGAGGCGCCTCGCCGTGCGGCTCGCGTGACAGCGTAGGGGGCGGATTTCGCTTGATATCGTAAGAATTGTCGCATGACGTGACCTTGGGCGCATCGCGTGGTATCTGCCCGCGCCATGGCCAATAATCCTGCTGCTTCTCCTCGCGTTCGCTTCGCACCTTCTCCCACGGGCTATCTGCATATTGGGGGAGTTCGCACGGCGTTATTCAATTGGTTATGGGCTCGCAAGATGGGGGGCTCGTTTGTGTTGCGCATCGAGGACACCGATCAGGAGCGCAGCACCCCCGAGAGTGTGAAAGTCATCCTTGATTCCCTCCGATGGCTTGGTCTCGATTGGGACGAAGGGCCTGAGGTGGGAGGCGCCCATGGTCCGTACTTTCAGATGCAGCGTCTTTCGCTTTACGAAAAATACGCCCAGGAATTGATCGACAAGGGCAAAGCCTATCGTTGTTATTGCACGAAAGAGGAACTTGCGGCCGCGCGCGAATCGTTGCGAAAGGACAACCCGAAAGCGCAGTTCCGATATCCGGGCACGTGTCGTCATCGCAAGGACCGGCCCGATGCGCCGTATGTCGTTCGATTCAACATGGAGGCGGTGCAACGGGAGGCGGTGACGTACCGGGATTTGGTTTTTGGTGAGATCACGACGCCGAACCGTGAGCAGCAGGATTTCGTGTTGCTTCGATCCGATGGGGTGCCGCTATACAATTTTGGGGTTGTGATCGACGATTTGACGATGGGCATCGATTTGGTGATGCGAGGTCGGGATCATATGGTGAACACGCCGCCTCAGATTCTGTTGTACGAGGCGCTTGGGGTGAAGCCACCGACGTTTGCGCATCTTCCGATGATGCTATCGCCCAAGGGAGAAAAACTAAGCAAAAGGCATGGCGCGGTGAGCGTGAGTGAATACGAGAAAATGGGATATACGCCGGGAGCCGTGCTCAATTATCTGGCGCGTTTTGGTTGGTCCTGTGGTGACCAGGAAATTTTTTCTCTCGAGGAGTTGGTGGACAAGTTCAGCTTCGAGAGTCTGAACCGGTCGGATGGTCGTTTCGACGCCAAAAAATTTGCGGATGTGGCGTTTGAGCACTTGAAAGAGCCCCGGCTCACCTCTGACGCCGATTACAGTCGCCATTTGCATCCGTTCATGGCCGCACGGGGCTTGGGTTCGGTGGACGAGGCGATGCTTCGCAAGGCGATTGGTACGGTGCGAGCGCGAGGGCGAACGCTTGCGGACGCTGCGGAGCGAATCGAGTTTTATTTTCGCCCCGTGGTATTCGATGACAAGGCGAAGGAAAAATTTCTCACACCGGACGTGGTCGAGCCGCTCCAAGCGATGATCGCGTGTTTGTCGTCGTTGGATTCGTTCGACGAAGGGGAAATCGAGCAAGCGATTCAGCAGCTATTGGCGAGTCGGGGATGGGAGATGAAGGAGATTGCGCAACCGGCCCGAGTATCCCTAACGGGACAGAAGGTGAGTCCGGGAGTATTTGAGATGCTCGCGGTATTGGGGCGTGAGGAATCGATTCGACGGTTGCGGCAGGGGGTGCAGATTGCGCGAGGCACGGCATCGTGAGTTCGTGCAGTGGGTTGATGGCGCTGGCGGCGCCGCCGTGGGTGGACGCTCCGAGTGCTTTGCATCAATGGCTCGAGTCACCGTTGGTCAAGGCACCGCTCCCCGTTCCCGTATTTTTCCTTTTGGCGCCTTTGATGTGGCTGTTGTTTCGCGGGACGTGGAAACAGCTCGATGTCGAAGCGCAAAAGGAAAGGGGGCATCGGCTAGCCATGGGCAAGTGGGACGCGCGTCCGGCGGTGGCTTGCGTCATCATGGCGGTCGTTTTGACCCTGCAGGAGTACTACGGTGGGGGACGAACGTACCAATCGGTCATTCGGCCGTTTTTGATGGACCAGCAGGATAAGTGGTTGTCGGGCGTCATCGATATGGCCAAGTACGACAACTTATATAGCTACGCGTGGTGGTCTTTTGCGCGCGTGTTGGGCTACGTGCTCATCCCTCTTCCGCTTTGGAAAATCCTGTTTCCCCGGGACAGTTTGCTGGACATGGGGTTTCGTGTTTCGGGATTCTTTCGCCACGTGTGGATTTACGGGGTGTCTTTGGCGGTGGTGATTCCGGCCATGTTTTTGGTGGCTCGGCAGCCGGATTTCGGCACCTATTATCCGTTTTACAAGCTGGCGTCGCGGTCCTGGTTCGACCTGATGGCTTGGGAAGTGATGTATTTCGCCCAGTTTTTGGCTCTCGAAATCTTTTTTCGGGGTTGGTTTCTCGGAGCGCTTCGCCGGACCGTGGGAGCCGCGGCCATTTTTGTCATGGCGATGCCCTATTGCATGATTCACTACGGCAAGCCGTATCTGGAGGCGCATGGGGCGATCATCGCCGGAATATTTCTTGGTTCCCTGTCGATGAAAACACGAAGTATTTACGCGGGATTTCTCGTGCATATCACCGTAGCCTTGTCGATGGATCTATTGTCCTTGTTCAATCGCGATGCGTTGCCCACCAAGTGGATGGCGCCGTGAGCGGGAATGATCGTGTGGGCTCGACGGTTATGAGCCGGGTGTAGTCAAGAGTTTGCGTACTGGCTCGGTCATGGCCTACCATTTGCTGGACGAGCCTTTGGTTGAAACGCTGCGGTCCAGTGGTTTTCACGGTTCCTTCACGATGCAACGACACCCCTCTTTCCCCGTGAGTTCGCTGTTTGCTGGGGCCATCGTGCTTCTGGCGAGTGCCGCATCGGCGGATATCTATACATTTACGGATGACGATGGGGTCATTCATTTTACCAGCAAACCGCAGCCAGGTTCCTCGCTGTATCTCAAAGCTCCACGTCGTCGTCCGCAACCAGGGGTTGTGCCCGTGATGCCGAGCGACACGTCCCTCGAGCGGTTTACTCGTTATGACACGGCGATTGTGCAGGCGGCGACGCTTTACCAGATTCCGGTGGAGTTGGTGCGTGCGGTGATCAAGGTGGAGAGTGATTTCGATCCGCGAGCGGTATCTCCCGCGGGGGCTCGAGGATTGATGCAGATGATCCCGGCGACGGCGGAGCGGATGCAGGTGCGCGATATTTTCGACCCGCGCGAGAATATTTTTGGTGGTGTGCGGTATCTTCGAGTGCTGGCCAATATGTTCAATGGGGATTTGCAGCTAACCATTGCGGGATACAACGCGGGAGAAGGGGCGGTCGTTCGTTACGGGGGCATCCCGCCGTATGAGGAGACGCAGCAATACGTGGTGAAGGTATTGGCGTATTATCACCGTTACCGGACGTTGTCCGCGGAGCAGGTGGCAACGAATCCGTAACCTTTCGGGGCAGGGGGGGCGTTGTTGGCGAAACCGCGGTGGATAGCGGCGTTGGATTCAGGCTGGGTTTTTGCCGGAGCGTTCCCGATAAAGAGACAGGGTAGCTTTCAGTTCATGGATGACCTGCTGACGGAGAGGTTCGGGTTCGATGACGCGGGCATGAGGTCCGAAACCAAGAACCCAGCGAGCCACGACGTCGAGGTTGTCGACGTATAGGGTCATGCGTAATCCTCCCGAACGCAGATTCGACAAACGCTGACTGGGATGGATTTGTCGTCGACGCAGTTGTGAGGCGACGCTGGCATCGAAGTCCACGACAATACGTGTTTTTCTCGAGGAAAGAAAAAGGCCGAACCGTCCTTGGTAGTAGGGTTTGAGATGAAAGCCTTTCGGCAAAGCGAACCGTTCGGTGGAAAGAAGGTTCGCTGCACGAAGGTCATCGAGGGCGTACACCCTGGCTTCTTCGGTTTCGTGTTGGGATTCGGCAGCGATGATGAAAATATCATCTTGATAAAGGACGATGGCATAGGGGAGCAAGGTGACGAGTTGCTCTTGGGTTTCGTGGGTGCGGAGCCGACATTCGACGGGATGCAAATCGGCGACGGCGTGATAGAAAACATCCACATCCTCGATGCGCGTGCGGTAGTTGGCGGGTTGTGCGGGAAGATGAACGAAGCGATCTTCGACGTTGGTATCGACCAATCCCGCGTTTGGACCTCGTCCTGGTCGATTGGCGAGTGTGGTCAACGAATGAATGGCATCTTCGAATTCGTCGAAGAGCGCCGAACCGCGCATGGGTTCGAACAGGCGGCGTGTGGCGAGAAGCGCGTAGCATTGGGCTCGTCGAAGGCCGATTTTGCGGGGACGTTCGATGGACTTCACACGCCAATGGCGTGAGCGCGATGGGGAGGAAACTTGTTCGAGTTCGAATTCTTGTTGGAACCGCTGGAGGTATCTTCGTGCGGTGCGAGGTGTGACCTGGAGCACTTCGGCGATTTCCTGAAGTGTGGTTCCACCGCCGCGAGCGAGCATCAGCGAGCGGAGACGTTCCAGGCGTGTAACTTGGACGAACTTTCCGGAGGGACGTCCACGGGAAAGACCGGTTGGTAGGATGGAAGTCACTTTTTCAGGGTACCTTTGCAGCTCTCACGGGTCGAGATGCACCTCTTGCGTAGTCGATGTGGGCGGGCGTCGCACCTTTCTTGGAGATATACAACCTTGATTTCATTGAGCGCAGAAAGTGTTGCACTACAAGGACACCTCTATGTCTGGGCTTGTTCACTGCCCTGCCCTGTGCGAACCTTAAGTCCGTTCGGTAAGGTCTGGTCGTGGTTGTCGAGGTTCACCGTGAGCACGAGGCTTGTTCACCCAGCGTCTGCATGCTCAACGCTTTGCTTGCGTGTGGGCATGGAAGCCCGGGCAGGGGGACTTCGTGAGGGTCGGATGAGAGTTGCTCGCGCGGCGATTTGGGGAGCTGACGGTGATGCTAGGGCGTCGGCAAAGAAGGTGAGGTCGAGATGAGGATATCGAGAAGATGGCGTATCGTTGGATCGGCGATGACGGGAGCTTTTCTGCTCGGCGCCGCCGGGCAAGCGAAAGCTCAGAATTGCTTCTCGGACAATCCGGCGGATTGGCCGCCACCGGCCCGGCCGTATTTCATGATCGTCGTCGATAGCTCGGGATCGATGATGTTGAACGTCACCGGTGCCACACCACCTTCCTGCCCAGGGTATCCAAACACCCGGATGGGACATGCCAAATGTGCGGTTCGCAAAACGGTGGCGGCGTTCAGCGAGGTGAACTTCGGCCTCGCTCAGTTCGCGTTGCAGCTAAGGGATTGTACGGGCACTTGTTACACGAATTGTGAGGTGCAGTGCTATCAAGCAGAACTCAACGAGACGGGTGGTTCGTGCGCCGGATGTGGTCCGACGACTGGAACGGTCGTGCCTCCTGGTGCTGCCAATACAGCGACCAATCGTCGAAGAGGGGCAAGGGTTTTGGTGCCCCTGGAGGTGGACGCGCAAACCTCTCCGGGAAACATCGGCAATATTCTCCGGTTCTTGGATAACGCTTGCGGAGACCAACAGGAGATCACCAACCCCAAGGAAGGGGACCCCGCCTGGGGGCTTACGCCTCTCAACGGTGCGCTTCGCGATATGTACCGCTATTTCGCTTCGGAATGGGTGCATCCGGATAATACTGCCATTCGTTACCCTTCACCACTGCGCGGGACGGATCCGTCGTGCCGCGCCATTCGTGTCATTCTCCTCACGGATGGTGATGAAACCTGTGATCCCTCCTATCACTCGTTTGACCCTGGGCCTGCGGCCAACGCGGCTCGGGCCTTGTACGAGACGGGAGTGACGGTGGCGACCGGTGGAGTGGCGCAGACGTTTCATATTCCCGTTCACGTCATCAATTTCATCGGTGGAAACCAGGCCAATACCGACCAGATCGCCGCGGCGGGCGGCACTGGATCCTCGCTATTTGCCACGAATGAAACACAGCTCTCGCAAGCGCTGGCCAACATCATCAGCGGCGCCATCAAACCTGAAGTCTGTAACAACGAAGACGATGACTGCAACGGATGTGTCGACGAAGGCTACAAGCATTATTGCAATCGCAACCGCACGCCATCGACGAATCCGACGAATATGACGCAGTGTTGTAGCGCGGCGCGTGCCACGTGCATGGCCAACTTCCAGGCTTCGATCACCACATCGAATCCGACCGGAAATCGTTGGTGGTTGCCGTGCCATACGCCCTCGAATCTCAATTCGCATTTGACCGATTCGGCCAATTGGCTTTGTTATGACCCGGGCGAGTATTGCGATGAGCGGGACAATAACTGCGATGGCAATACGCCCAACGCTTCGACCATCGATGAAGATCAGATCAAGTGCAACGGCACGTGTCCGAGCGCGGAGATCTGTGACGGCATCGATAATGATTGCAATGGGATCATCGATGAGGCGTCCGGCAGTTCGGTGCCGTATTCGATTCCGGGTTGTGTGAAGTGTGTTCCCACGGCCGAGCAATGCGATGGTTGTGACAACGATTGCAATGGGATTGCCGACGATGGTGTCGACCCGGTGTCTTGTGGATTTCCAAGTCCAGCGCATTGTGCTGGGCAGATGACGTGTGTACCCAAGCCTGTGAGTACGCCCGGAGCTTGTGTGACGGGCGGTGTGCAGTGGGGCGCGTGTTCGAATCATCCGCAGACGGAAATCTGCAATGGGATCGATGATAACTGTAACGGTCAGATCGACGAGAACATACCGCCCGAGGCGTGTGATGTGCCGGGGCATAGTGGGCTCGTGTATAAGAGCCCGTCGCATCCCAAAACGGTATGTGAGCGAGGTGTGAAGCCGTGCATGGGAGAATGCACGGGTTGGGTAGGCCCATCAGAGGAGATTTGTGATGGGTTGGACAACGATTGCGATGGGATTGTGGATAACATCGACCCATCGAGCGTGGGCAAACCGTGTGACGGGGTATGCGGCAAGGGCGTGACGGCTTGCGTCAATGGCGCGCTGATCTGTCAAACGAATGTGCAGCCCCAGCCGGAAGTATGTAACGGGATCGATGACGATTGCGATGGGATCGTGGACAACGGCACGTTGTTGGATGCGCCGTCGGCGGCGCAAAAACCGTGCTGGGCGTTGGATCCTTCGGGATGTTCGACGCCGTGTAGTTATACGGGCTCGAGCAATACGGTGGCATGGTGCGCACCGCCGCAAGCGAGCTGTCATGAGCTTGGGACGCTGGTGTCGCCGTGTCAGCTAGGGTCGCTGGCGTGTGTGGGGGGAGGTTGGGTATGTGCGGGAGGGCAGACTCCTGACGCTGAAGTCTGCGATGGTGTGGACAACGACTGCGATGGTTCGGTGGATGAAGGATTGCCGACGGTGGCTTGTGGCAGCAACGTTGGTGAGTGCAAGGAGGGTGTCCAGCAGTGCATCGACGGCAAGATCGAGTGTGTGGGAGCGGTGGGACCGGTGCCCGAGGTATGCGACGGCAAGGATAATGATTGTGATGGGGAGATAGACAACGGCATAGCGATAGGCACGCCGTGTTGGATGCCGTACGACGATGTGATGTACCCGGGGGATCGGGACAAGGGTCAGTGCAAGCCGGGAGTGAGCAAGTGTGGTCCGAACGGAGAGATCATTTGCGAAGGGGGCAAGGGTCCATCGCCGGAGATTTGCGATGGTTTGGACAACGATTGTGATGGGAAGGTAGACGAGTTGGGGCCACCGAATGATGGCATCAACGGCACGAGCAATCCGAAGCCGGGCAAAGAGAGTGAGAAGATAGGTGATGCGTGTGGCAGTGATGTAGGTCAGTGCGAACCAGGCAAGTGGGCCTGTGTGGATGCCCAATTCATGTGTGTGGGCGGCGTTCATCCGCAGCCTGAGATCTGCGATTGTTTGGACAACGATTGCGATGGACAGACGGATGAGGATCCGTCGGCTGGTGAGCCCGCGCTATGTTCGGATGGCAAGGCGTGTGTTGTGTATGCGGGAGGGTGTCAATGCGCGGCGCTTTGCGGTGGAGGTGAGTATCCGTGTCCTACGGGTGGATTTGTGTGCGAGGCAGTGAACTACAGCCACAGTGGGGAAAGCGCTGGCAACCGTTGTGTGTTGGACGGTTGTGGAGACTGTTCCTCGAAGACGGTGACGGGTCCATCGGGAATCGAGTGTGCGCCAGCGGGGACGGTAGACACGGATGGGACGAAGCCGCCGGTTTGCGTATGCGTGCAGAATGCGTGTCATCGCCCCTGTTATGGCGTGACCTGCACGCCGCCGTCGGTGTGTACGGATTACGGTCCGAATGCTGGCAAGTGTGTTCAGGACACGTGTTGGAACGTGCCGTGTGGAGGCGGACAAGTATGTGATGATGGTCAATGTGTGGATAATCCTTGTAAGCCGGATAGCTGTGAAGCGGGGCAAGTGTGCAAGCCTGCGGCAGACTTTTCGAGCTTCGAGTGTGTTGGCTCGTGTGCGGGAGTGAAGTGTGAAGAAGGAGATCGTTGCGAATCGGGCAAGTGTGTACCGACGGGTTGTGAGAAGGCGTGTGAAGCGGGTCAGGTTTGCAACGGCAGCGAGTGTGTGGACAGTAAGTGTTCGCAAGAGGCGTGTGATGATGGCAGCTACTGTGATCCGTTGACGGGTCAGTGTGGCAATTGGCCTTGTGAAGGGGTGGTATGTCCATCGGGTCAGGACTGTGAGGAAGGGGAGTGTGTGGAAGGCGGTGGGGGAAGCGGAGGAAGCGGCGGCTCGTCGGGCAGTGGAGGAGCGAGTGGAACAGGAGGGCAAGGAGCGACGGGAGGCGCATCGGGGACAGGTGGCACTGGCGAGCCAGACGCTGGAACCGGTGGCAAAGCGAAGGAGGAACACAAGGGAAATTGGGGGTTAGCCACGGGTGGTGGAGGATGTGCTTGTGAAACGGGGGTTGGAACGGCGAATTCCCGTTGGGGAATGTTGGCGGGGCTCATGGCGGGGCTGACGGTAATGCTTAGGCGTCGGCAAAGAAGGTGAGGTCGAGATGAAGATGGCGAGAAGATGGCGGATCCTTGGACCGACGATGACGGGAGCGATTTTGCTCGGCGTCGCCGGGCAAGCCAAAGCGCAGGATTGTTTTTCGGACAATCCGGCGGATTGGCCTGCGCCGGCGCGTCCTTATTTCCTGTTGGCTGTGGATACCTCCGGCTCGATGTATTCGAGCGCGGCAGCCAACAGTTGCAAAATCGCGAACGGGTTTCCGACCGACTATCCGGACACGCGAAATGGCGCGGCTCGGTGCGCGTTGACGAAGACGGTGCGGGCTTACGCGGGACAGGTGAACTTCGGCCTGATGATGTTCGCTTTCGATATTAGACAAACAGGCAGTCCGCCGGTCGCGTGTCCGACGTCCATGAGTTCGGTCACTGGTTGTACGTATTCAAATTTCCCAGGAAATTCCGGTTCTAGTGGTTGCGGGCCGATCGACGGGGACTTGCTTCCTGGCACGGCGCCGACGGCTCATAGACAGCGTCGTGGGGGAGCGATGTTGGTGGCGTTGCAACCCGATCAGAACCCGCCCCAGAGCCCCGGCAATTTCGGGGATATTTTGGCTTGGGCGGATAATCGATGCAATGACTGTCGTGAATTGCCCGCTTGGAGCAATACGCCACTCAACGGCATTCTTCGTGATGCCTATCGTTATCTCGCGCGTGGGTGGAACAAACCTCCGAAAGCGGCAACGGCAACACCCTATGATTTTCCAACACCCTTGACGGGAAATGAATTGGGGTGTCGTTCCGTCAATGTCATTTTGCTGACGGACGGCGCGGAGGCGTGTGGGGAAGGGACTTCCGCGGTCGACGCCGCGACTCAGCTTTGGGCAGGATTCGATATCACCACGGCGGGTCAAACGAACCATTGGCGTGTGCGTGTTCACGTCATCGATGCCCAAAATGCCACTCCTTCGACCGCAAACGTGAATATCGCCAACGCGGGCAATGGGATCGCGCGAGGCGCCGTATCGGAGCAGGCGTTGTCGTCAGCGTTAGCGGAAATCATCAGCGGCGCCATCAAACCTGAAGTCTGTAACAACGAAGACGATGACTGCAACGGATGTGTCGACGAAGGCTACAAGCATTATTGCAATCGCAACCGCACGCCATCGACGAATCCGACGAATATGACGCAGTGTTGTAGCGCGGCGCGTGCCACGTGCATGGCCAACTTCCAGGCTTCGATCACCACATCGAATCCGACCGGAAATCGTTGGTGGTTGCCGTGCCATACGCCCTCGAATCTCAATTCGCATTTGACCGATTCGGCCAATTGGCTTTGTTATGACCCGGGCGAGTATTGCGATGAGCGGGACAATAACTGCGATGGCAATACGCCCAACGCTTCGACCATCGATGAAGATCAGATCAAGTGCAACGGCACGTGTCCGAGCGCGGAGATCTGTGACGGCATCGATAATGATTGCAATGGGATCATCGATGAGGCGTCCGGCAGTTCGGTGCCGTATTCGATTCCGGGTTGTGTGAAGTGTGTTCCCACGGCCGAGCAATGCGATGGTTGTGACAACGATTGCAATGGGATTGCCGACGATGGTGTCGACCCGGTGTCTTGTGGATTTCCAAGTCCAGCGCATTGTGCTGGGCAGATGACGTGTGTACCCAAGCCTGTGAGTACGCCCGGAGCTTGTGTGACGGGCGGTGTGCAGTGGGGCGCGTGTTCGAATCATCCGCAGACGGAAATCTGCAATGGGATCGATGATAACTGTAACGGTCAGATCGACGAGAACATACCGCCCGAGGCGTGTGATGTGCCGGGGCATAGTGGGCTCGTGTATAAGAGCCCGTCGCATCCCAAAACGGTATGTGAGCGAGGTGTGAAGCCGTGCATGGGAGAATGCACGGGTTGGGTAGGCCCATCAGAGGAGATTTGTGATGGGTTGGACAACGATTGCGATGGGATTGTGGATAACATCGACCCATCGAGCGTGGGCAAACCGTGTGACGGGGTATGCGGCAAGGGCGTGACGGCTTGCGTCAATGGCGCGCTGATCTGTCAAACGAATGTGCAGCCCCAGCCGGAAGTATGTAACGGGATCGATGACGATTGCGATGGGATCGTGGACAACGGCACGTTGTTGGATGCGCCGTCGGCGGCGCAAAAACCGTGCTGGGCGTTGGATCCTTCGGGATGTTCGACGCCGTGTAGTTATACGGGCTCGAGCAATACGGTGGCATGGTGCGCACCGCCGCAAGCGAGCTGTCATGAGCTTGGGACGCTGGTGTCGCCGTGTCAGCTAGGGTCGCTGGCGTGTGTGGGGGGAGGTTGGGTATGTGCGGGAGGGCAGACTCCTGACGCTGAAGTCTGCGATGGTGTGGACAACGACTGCGATGGTTCGGTGGATGAAGGATTGCCGACGGTGGCTTGTGGCAGCAACGTTGGTGAGTGCAAGGAGGGTGTCCAGCAGTGCATCGACGGCAAGATCGAGTGTGTGGGAGCGGTGGGACCGGTGCCCGAGGTATGCGACGGCAAGGATAATGATTGTGATGGGGAGATAGACAACGGCATAGCGATAGGCACGCCGTGTTGGATGCCGTACGACGATGTGATGTACCCGGGGGATCGGGACAAGGGTCAGTGCAAGCCGGGAGTGAGCAAGTGTGGTCCGAACGGAGAGATCATTTGCGAAGGGGGCAAGGGTCCATCGCCGGAGATTTGCGATGGTTTGGACAACGATTGTGATGGGAAGGTAGACGAGTTGGGGCCACCGAATGATGGCATCAACGGCACGAGCAATCCGAAGCCGGGCAAAGAGAGTGAGAAGATAGGTGATGCGTGTGGCAGTGATGTAGGTCAGTGCGAACCAGGCAAGTGGGCCTGTGTGGATGCCCAATTCATGTGTGTGGGCGGCGTTCATCCGCAGCCTGAGATCTGCGATTGTTTGGACAACGATTGCGATGGACAGACGGATGAGGATCCGTCGGCTGGTGAGCCCGCGCTATGTTCGGATGGCAAGGCGTGTGTTGTGTATGCGGGAGGGTGTCAATGCGCGGCGCTTTGCGGTGGAGGTGAGTATCCGTGTCCTACGGGTGGATTTGTGTGCGAGGCAGTGAACTACAGCCACAGTGGGGAAAGCGCTGGCAACCGTTGTGTGTTGGACGGTTGTGGAGACTGTTCCTCGAAGACGGTGACGGGTCCATCGGGAATCGAGTGTGCGCCAGCGGGGACGGTAGACACGGATGGGACGAAGCCGCCGGTTTGCGTATGCGTGCAGAATGCGTGTCATCGCCCCTGTTATGGCGTGACCTGCACGCCGCCGTCGGTGTGTACGGATTACGGTCCGAATGCTGGCAAGTGTGTTCAGGACACGTGTTGGAACGTGCCGTGTGGAGGCGGACAAGTATGTGATGATGGTCAATGTGTGGATAATCCTTGTAAGCCGGATAGCTGTGAAGCGGGGCAAGTGTGCAAGCCTGCGGCAGACTTTTCGAGCTTCGAGTGTGTTGGCTCGTGTGCGGGAGTGAAGTGTGAAGAAGGAGATCGTTGCGAATCGGGCAAGTGTGTACCGACGGGTTGTGAGAAGGCGTGTGAAGCGGGTCAGGTTTGCAACGGCAGCGAGTGTGTGGACAGTAAGTGTTCGCAAGAGGCGTGTGATGATGGCAGCTACTGTGATCCGTTGACGGGTCAGTGTGGCAATTGGCCTTGTGAAGGGGTGGTATGTCCATCGGGTCAGGACTGTGAGGAAGGGGAGTGTGTGGAAGGCGGTGGGGGAAGCGGAGGAAGCGGCGGCTCGTCGGGCAGTGGAGGAGCGAGTGGAACAGGAGGGCAAGGAGCGACGGGAGGCGCATCTGGGACGGGTGGCACTGGCGAGCCAGATGGCGGGACCGGAGGCAAAGCGAAGGTGGAACCCAAGGGAAATTGGGGGTTAGCCACGGGTGGTGGAGGATGTGCTTGTGAAACGGGGGTTGGAGTAGGTGGCAAGAGCGGGCTTTTGGCCTCGCTGTTGTTGGGCTTGTCGGCGTTTGCCTGGCGAAGGCGAAACAAGGGCGTTGGGGTGAATGGAGAGGAAATCAATGCTCCGGAAAACGGGCGTAAGGGAGGCCAGCGATGAATAGGTTTCTCATTGTATATGCTTTGGGCCTGTCGTTGGCCGCGGTGGGATGCACGACGGAGTCGTACTGTTTCGATGATTGCGAAGGGGATAATGCCGGCGGTACCGGTGCTTCGGCGGGAACCGGTGGTGCATCGGGATCTGCCGGTACGGCCGGAACGGGTGGAGGTTGTTTCAACTGTGGTGGCGAATCGGGCACCGGGGGAGCAGGTACTGGTGGGTCCGGTGGTTGTGTACAGACCAACGGTGGGATCGAGTTGTGTGATGGGTTGGACAACGATTGTGATGGTGAAATCGACGAGGACTTCGACTTGTCGAGCGATCCATACCATTGTGGAACCTGCGACACGAACTGCACCCTCAAAGTTCTCGGAGCTGAAAAGGCGACATGCACGGCAACGCCTGGGACACCTGGGAAATGCGGGTATACGGCATGCTCTGCCGACTACTTCGACTTGAATCAGGATCCATCGGATGGGTGCGAGTACTATTGTTCGAAAACGTCGGACACGGATCTGACGTGCGACAACATCGATGATAACTGCGATGGCGTGGTGGATGATGGTGTCGACTTATGCTCGGACTCGAAAAACTGCGGTATGTGTGGACGAAACTGCCTGGGGAAGGCGGGAGTTGAGTCCGCGAAATGCGTGAAAATTGGCGATCCCACGACGTGCAACGAGGGCAATACGAAGTGTGTGATCGCGGATTGTGCGCCTGGTTACGTGGATCTGGACGGTGTCTTCTCGAATGGTTGCGAGTACAAATGTA
Source organism: Deltaproteobacteria bacterium ADurb.Bin207 (assembly GCA_002070115.1). GTDB lineage: Bacteria > Myxococcota_A > Polyangia > Polyangiales > Polyangiaceae > MWCO01. The sequence continues at coordinate 25,058 of MWCO01000042.1, read as the reverse complement.
CGAGGACCAAGCGAACGGATCCCAATGATCCGAACTCGCTGGTCGAGTGTGCGCCCAACGAGGTGTGCAACGTCGAGTATTGTGATGGCATTGACAACGACTGTGATGGGAACGTCGATGGGCTCGATCCTGACCTGCTCGATCCGGTCAAAGGCGATCCATTGTTGAGCCAGTCCTGTACAGGAGCGTCCAAAGGCGAGTGTGCCAAACCGTATCACACGGGTATCACGCGTTGTGTTGCGGCACAGATCAAGTGCGTCAATGACAACACGGGAAATGTGGCTTGTACGGCCGACGCGGATTGTAAGGACCCGGACAAACCCTTCTGTATCGATGGCGCGTCAGGTAACAAAGTGTGCGGAACCAAAGTGCTTCGGGTCAATGAAAGCCCGGAGATCTGCGATGGTCTCGACAACAATTGCGATGGGCAGATCGACGTTGGGACTACGGATACGGGAGGAAAGTGTGGCAGCGGTGTCGGTCTTTGCACGCAAGGGACGTATATTTGTTCCAACGCGAAAATTGTCTGTAGTGGGGCCACCAATCCCGCGCCGGAGTTGTGTGATGGTACGGATAATGACTGCGATGGCGTCATTGATGGCACAGTGACTTCCGTACCCGTTCCGTGTCAGACGGATAATGATTGTCAGACGCAAGCGACGGCCAAGTTCTGCATGAGCAAGACAGATGGAACCAAGGTATGCGCCACGCCACCGTCAAATATTATGGATGGTGGCAATCCGAAAGCGTGCAAAGTCCCGCCACCGCCTCCATCGGGTTGGACAACGCCTTGCAAGGCGGGGGTGCTAGCTTGTGTGGGTGGTTCGGTGGTTTGCGAAGGGGCGGTCACAGCCACCGCAACACTCGACACCTGTGGAGTCGATGCCAACTGTGATGGCACGAAGTCTCCCGACTTCAATCTCGATACCGATGTCAAAAACTGCAAAAAGTGCGGTAATGATTGCACGGCGAAAGGTGGGCATATCAACTGGATATGTGGCGCCACGGGGTGCGAACCCCATCCGACCAACAAGTGCATGCCGGGCTACATCGATTGCGACGGCAATCCAAACGATTGTGAGCGCAAATGCGACAAGGTCTCGGATCAGGAAGTCTGTAATGGTCTGGATGACAACTGCAATTGCCAGATCGACGAAAACGTACCGACTCCTTCGCCGGTTCAGGTGTGCGGTATCGGACCCGGCGCCACTGGTGTGTGTTTGAGCGGTACGAAAGTTACGTGCGACAACGGAGCATGGAAGTGTGAGTACCCGCCTGGACATTGCACGGGCGCGTCTTGTGCTGCCACGCAGGATATCTGCGATGGACTCGATAACAACTGCAACGGCAACACCGATGAGAACTTCAAGCCTCCCATATTGAATCAGGGCTACCTCGGGCAAGCCTGTGCGAGCGATGATGGGGTTACTCCCAAACACGGTCTATGCCAGCAAACGGGTACGTTCCGATGCAGTGGGACGAGTGCCACTTCTTGTCAGAACTCGTCGGGAACGCCCATCGCGGGTGTCAAGCGTCCGTGTGGCACTGGCACAGGACAGTCAGGTTATCCTTGCGATGAGGTATGTGACGGACTCGACAACGATTGCGATGGCCTGGTGGATGAACCACCGTGGAACAAGGGGACGGGGACAGGGGCGGCCTATTGGGTGAAGCCCGATATCGTCAAGCTTGGTACTCAAAATGTCTGGATGCACCGATATGAAGCTTCGCGTCCGAACGCCACGACGACCTCCCCCGGAACGGGTAATGGTTGGTGGCGTGGCACGAACATGAGGGCGGCTCAACCGGTACCGCCCACGGGAACGACGCTTGACAAGACCACGGCTTGCTCAGTTCCGAACAAGGTGCCCTGGTTCAACATCACCGGGCCTGAGGCGCAGCACGTTTGCGTGGAAATGGGTGGACGTCTTTGTCGAAACAGCGAGTGGCAGACGGGTTGTAGATCTACCTCGAACACTTGCAGGTGGGGATTTGCCACCAATTGCAGCACGTTCACTACTTCCATCAACTGGACGACGTGCAACCTTGGACCATTCGATTTCAACCAGGCTGTTCCGGGTAATCAGGATGGGTTGCTACCCACGGCTTCGAATCGAATCCCCAATTGTTATGCCAATTGGGGTTCCACGACGAATCGCTTTTATGACATCACGGGCAACTTGCGTGAGCTGACATGCGCCGCGGGCGGCTCGCCTTCCGCGCCATGCACCGCCACGTCAACCAGTTTCACGCTCATGGGTGGTGCGTTCAATACGGCGGATCCCACGGGAGAAGGCGCGGCGTGTGATTTCACCTTCTACAACGTAAGCGGTACCTTCAAGCTATTCGATGTCGGATTCCGCTGCTGTTTCGATTCCGATCCCACGATCTAAATCACGCCTCCTTCTGCCTAACCGGCAAGCATGAAGGCGTTTTCCCCGCACTGATTCGAAGACACTCCAAGAACGCGACCAACGGTGCCTGCCTGCCCTTCGTGGCGCGCCCGTTCCGTAGTAGACTCGCGCCATGCAGAATCTCGTAGAACTCATCGCTGCCAAACGCGACGGTCGTGAACTGACTTCCGAACAAATCAAGCGACTCATTCAGTCTTTTGGGACTGGCGAACTTGCCGATTACCAGATGTCCGCTTTTCTCATGGCGGTTTTTCTTCGCGGCATGACCGATGTCGAGATGGTTGCTCTTACCGAGGCCATGCTCGACTCAGGAAAGGTCCTTGACCTGTCACATATCCCTGGCATCAAGGTGGACAAACACTCCACCGGTGGCGTGGGTGATAAAGTATCTCTTGCGCTCGTGCCCATCGTGGCCGCCTGTGGTGTTCCTGTTCCCATGGTTTCCGGAAGAGGGCTCGGCCACACGGGCGGAACACTCGACAAGCTCGAGGCCATTCCCGGCTTCAACGTCAACCTCGACGCTGACGCTTTCGCACGCATCATTCGTGAGGTGGGTGGATGCATGATTGGTCAGACCGCGGAGGTGGCTCCCGCGGACAAGCGCATCTACGCGTTGCGCGATGTGACGGCCACGGTGGAATCCGTTCCTCTGATCGTGGCCAGCATTCTGTCCAAAAAACTGGCCGAGGGTATCGATGCGCTGGTGCTCGACGTCAAAGTCGGCAAGGGCGCGTTCATGAAAGATCTCGAGCAAGCGCGCACGCTGGCTTCGGCGCTGGTTCGTGTGGGCACGCGTGCGGGAAAACGTGTCGTTGCCCTTCTGACGCGAATGGAGGCGCCTCTCGGACGCACCATCGGCAATGCACTCGAAACTCGGGAGGCAATCGATGTGTTATTTGAACGAGCACCCGCGGACATGACCGAGTGTACGTATGCTTTATGCGCGGAGATGCTGCTTCTTGCCGATGCCGCAAGCGACAGAGACCATGCCCTGCGTCGGATTTCCGAAGTCATCCGAAGCGGAAAGGCCGCACAGGTCATGGAAAACATGATCGCCGCGCAGGGGGGAAACCCAAAAGTCGTCCGCGACCCGAGCCTGATGGCTGCCGCGCCCCATGTCGTTCCGGTGCTTGCCCCGCGATCGGGTTTCGTTTGCGAAATGGATGCTCTCGAGATGGGCTTGTCCGCCGTTATGTTGGGCGCAGGTCGAACGCGAGCCGATCAATCGGTGGATCCAGCGGTTGGAATTGTCCTGAATGCCCATCTCGGAGAGAAAGTAGAAAAAGGTTCTATCCTCGCTCATGTTCACGTTCGCGACGTGCAAGCGGCGAAACCGGCCATGGACCGAATCCTTCATGCGTTCAAACTAGGCGATGAGGCGAAATCTCCAGAGCCTCTGGTGATCGAACGGATTGAAAGCTGATACAATACGCTCACGGGTCATCGGAACGCTCTGGAGGAGATGCGGTGGATTCTGTAGCTCCGTGGGATCTTGGAGGTGTTGTTCACACCGTCATACGAGCGTGGGATTACGGGGATCCGTCGGAACCCACCCTCTTATCCGCGCTCGCGATGAGTCTTCGGCAAGTGGCCGGCAGCGATAAAATAGCATTGATCATCGAGCGCGAGGGAAAGGGCTGGGTGTTGGGCCCTTACGATGACGCAAGGGTTGACCCTGCGGACGATCAAATCACGAAAGCTCACGATTCAATCCTCGATCTCGATTCGATACCGTCGGTTCCCGTATGTGTGGAGAATCCCGATCCGGATAATTCTCTCGAACGAGCGCTGCTGGAGATTGGGATTGACTGTTTCACGCTGATACCCTTTGTGGATACGCGGCCTTTGGGAGCGATTGTCTTGGGTCATCCCGCGGGAAAAGCGCCTGTCGAAGCTTTCGCGCAGGGAGCCGAGGTTCTGGCCATCCTGGGAAAACGAGTGGGAAGCACGATACGTTTGCGTCAGAAGGGCTATCTTCCCGGCGGATCCGATGTGTTGCGCGCCATGGCTCTCATCGAGAAAAAAGCCATGCTTGGCGCTTTCGCGGGAGGATTGATCCACGAGATCAACAACCCGGCGACGTTCATGGGTTTGGCTGGATGCCAGATCGAAAAACTGGTGAAAGAGAGATGCGCGGAACAATCCACGTTCGAGATGCTTTTCGATCTCGCAGATGGCATTCGTGACGCCACCCACCAGATCCGTAACCTCGTGGATGCATTTCGCCTTCTTTCGGGATCGACGAAACAGCAGTTGGTGGTCATGGTCGATCTGGAAAGGGTGCTTGACGCAGCGGTCATTCTCACGCGTGCGGCCCATCGTTATGACGCGGTGATTGAGACGGATATTGAGGCCATTCCACCGTGTCCGGGGCAATATGTCGAACTTGCGTCCGTGCTTGTGGCCTTGCTGATGAACGCGCTCGAGGCCATGGATGCTTCGACGCAAAGCAAGGTGATTCAGGTGCGTGCTAGAGCACGCGAGCGGGTCATGGAGATTCGAATTCGCGACACCGGGGCAGGGATGACGAAAGAGACGTTGGCTAGAGCTTTCGAACCTTTTTTCACAGCGAAAAATTCGCGGCAGCACGCTGGACTCGGGCTCACCATGGCACGGCAAACCGTGGAGCGATTCGGCGGAACCATTCGCATGGAAAGCGAAAAAGGAAAAGGAACGACCGTATGGATTCAGATTCCGCTTTGTACGGAGACGGTTCCGCCCTCTTCCCCATCGTGAGCCATCATCCCCATCCGCTGCCAAAATTATGCAAAAACTCGCGTTCATCGACGATCCGTAGTGTGGAGATGCTGCGGTCTTCACACCCATGGATTTCGATTCCCGTGCGTCGTACCGACGTCAGATACTCCACGATCTCGGGCGTGATTTCTTCACCGGGAACGAGTACGGGGATGCCTGGGGGATAAGGAATGACGGATTCTCCGCTGATTTTTCCGGTGGATTCTGGGACGGGGACGCGGGCTTTTCGTGCAAAGAATGCGTCTCTTGGCACGAGCACTTGCCTTCCCATTGGAGGGGTTTGCAGTGCGAGAATGTGTAGAAGAGGGCTGGATTGCGCTCGAGCGCTTCGTTGTCGTCGCGATAGCTGCTCGACTCCCGTTACGCAGCGGTCCAAGTCTTTTTGATCATTGCCCAACGTGACCACCATGGTCACGGTGGTAGCTCCCGCCATTTCCGCGCTTACGCCATAATCATCGTGCAACACGCGGGCGGCCCGGTACCCGGACAGGTTCAGACCCGCAACATCGATGACCAGTTTGGTAAGATCCACATCCACCACGCTTTCACTTTTCCCAATCACTTCTCGACCGATGGCGCGAACGCCCGGAATTTGATTGATTCGATCCCGGGCGTTTTCGGTCATATCGATGACCCGTTGCAGGATGGCTTCCCCATCTTCGGCTATTTGGGTCATCGCCGCTTCCAAGGATCCGGCAAGAAGATGAGAGATCTTCGATGGCGTGATCATCGTCATGGCCATGCGCAATCTGATGTCGTCGACCCGTTGGCTGTTGACGAGCAACACCGAAGTTTGTGCGAAAGGACCTAGGATTTTATGCGTGCTTTGGACCGCGATATCCGCTCCAGCGCGCATGGCGCTCAGCGGCAGATCGGGATGAAAACGGAAATGAGGTCCGTGGGCTTCATCGATGAGCAGAAGTTTTCCAGATTGATGCACGACGCGTTCGGTTTCCGCCAAATCGAGGCAAAAGCCTTGGTAGGTAGGGTTGGTGAGCAACACGGCGGTCGCGTCCGGATTGTCGAGCAGAGCTTGTCGTATTTGTTCGGGTTTGATGGTGAACACCAAGTTGAGTTCCGCGGATATTTCCGGCTGAATGAATACGGGGGCCGCACCCGATAACACCACACCTCCGAGTACGGACTTATGCGCGTTGCGAGGGATGATGATCTTTTGCCCAGGACGAACCGTGGCGAGCACCATGCCCAAGTTGCCGCTCGTGGTGCCATTGAGAAGAAGATAGGCCTGTTGCGCTCCAGACAATTCGGCAATGAAACTCCGCAGATTCGCCAATGCCTCCACATGAGCGTCACGAGGGACGAAGGTGCTGTCGAAAGTGTATACGGCACTGCCCATGCTTGCCGGCTCTGGAGGGCCGCCATCTTTTCCCTCGCCCAAACGATTGAACGTCATGCGCTTGGGACGCGGTTCGAGGGACTGAAGCAACATTGGTTGAAAGTCTTCGGCCTTCGTCATCGTCCACCCCATGCAGCAGCGCCGCGAAAGAAGCTACGGTGCAAAATCATCTTTCGTTCATCGACCACTCCCACTTGTTGCAAGGATTGGTCGTTGCTCGTAAACACGGTGGCATCACGCGCGCCTTCGGAGATGATGTAATCAACCATCTCGCTCGTGATCTCTTCACCCGGAAATACCAAGGGAAGACCCGTGGTGTGGTGATGAATCGCCTCGGCACAAACGAATCCTACCGATTCGCCGAGTTTGACATTGCGCCTCGGCGCAAAGAATGCCGCTCGTGGTGAGAGCACCAAATTGTTGCTGAATACAGGCGTGGGACGTCGAACGTCCACATACAGTGGCGCGGGTCTTCCATAATCTCCCACCACACGTTCCAGCGCATCGATCAACTTATACGCGGCTTCCTCACTGAGCTGAAAGCCAGTCGACAAAATGAGATTCGACTCCTCCGCCATATCCACCACCACATCGTGCTCTTCTTCGAGAAGCTGCGCGAACCGGTAACCTGTCAACCCTGTGTCCGCGACCGTGATCGTCAACCGCGTGCAATCGATGTTATCCACGTCGGAGCGACGGAGCATTTCATAACCGAGTACGTTGAGTCCAGGGAGTCGATCGATCGAGCCCGCGATCTCTCGCGCCAGGCCGATACAGTGATCGAGAGCTTCACTTCCATGCATGACGGCGTAGTGCCGCGCGATGTCGAGCGAAGCCATGATGAGGTACGAGGGGCTGGTGGTCGTCATGGTTTGAAAGACGTTTTGCACGCGGCCCCATCGCTCGGCCGCATCTCCACGAACGTGCAATACAGCGCCTTGTTCGAGGGCACCGAGGCATTGGTGCCAATCCTGGACCACGAGATCCGCGCCTGCCTCGATGCCGGAGATGGGAAGCTTTTTGTGGAAGCGGAAGTGGGCACCAAGCCGCTCATCCACGATGACAGTCAATCCAGCGTTATGAGCCTCTTCCACCATTTCGTCGAGATCGGGAGCAAAACCGTGTCGTGATGGGCTCATCAGAAGCAACGCACGCGCCTGGGGATGTTTTTGGATCGCGTGACGAAGATCGAGCAGCGTCATGTTCTCGAGCAATCCGAGTTCTTCATCGAAACGAGCCGGGGTGAACACCGGCCACGCCCCGGACATCACGATCCCACCCACCGCGGAAAAATGAACGTTGCGCGATAAAATGATCTCGTCGTCCGGGTCGCACGCCGCCATGATCGCCATTTGCAACCCAATATCGGGACCATTGACCAACATCAGGGAACGACTGGCCTCGAATGCATCCGCGATCAGTTCTTGTGCGCGGGCAATGCACCCCGATGCATCGTGAAGAGAGTCGATTTCGGGGCCGACCAGCGATGCCAAGTCCCGTAATAGAGCTTCGTTTCCGATTCGCGTACGAAACGCTTCCGGTAACCCACGGCCATATTTATGCCCAGGGATGTGAAAAGGGGACTTTTGCATCTTGATGTATGCATCGAGTGCCTCGATCAACGGGAGCGTGGATTGATCATGCCGCATGTCCCTGTTGTACGGGACAACCCAGGGAAAGAACATCCCGTTGTGCATCCTCCCTTGACCCGGCGCGACAATCCGCGAGTATGCCCCCAATGATTCCACCGACTCGTCGCCGTAACTTGATGCTAGTCGCCGCTGTGGCGTTGATAGCCGCAGGCGGGGCCTTGCTAGCCCACCGCTACAAAAAACAGCAAGATCATGATGCGGTAGTGGCCGCTTGCGAAGCCAACTCCGCCACCGCTTGCAGTCAACTCTGCAATGAACCCAATCATCCCTCTGCCACCGCATGCCTAAAACTAGGGATCATGTATGCTGACGGGACGCAAGGGGTGGAGCAGGACGCCGCAAAAGCCGTGCCTTTTTTTTCGCGCGCTTGCGAAGGTCAGGAATTGGAAGGATGCGCCCGTTTTGGACGCGCTTTGCTCAATGGCGCCGGCATCGAACGCGATGAACCCAAAGCCGTAACCGTGTTGCAACGCGCTTGTGAAGGCCACAACCAACTCGGATGCGTGGGATTGGGATTCGCCAAAATGCGCGGAAGAGGAACCGATAAGGACCCAAAGGGGGCTGTCGCATTATTCCAAACCGCTTGCGATGCCGGCCAACAACGTGGTTGTGCCGAACTTGGCGTCGCCTATTGGAACGGGGTGGGTGTGGAAAAAAAGGATGAGGCCAAGGCCGAACAACTCTTTAAGACCGCTTGTGAAGCCAACGAACAACGCGCTTGCGCGGGCCTTGGCGTGTTGGCCATGAACGGCCCCAAAGAAAAACAAGACCCCAAAAAAGCTATCGAACTATTCCAAAAAGCCTGCGACTCCGATACCAAAGATGCCTGCGCCTTCCTTGGTTCCTTGTATGTCCGGGGCATGGGGCTGGAGCGCGACGTGCCCAAAGCCATCGAGCTTTTCAAAATAGCTTGCGACAAAGCCCCCCCCGCCGGTTGCGCCGAATTGGGGGAATTGTATGCCACCGGGGCTGGCGTGGAACAGAACCTCGATGAGGCCATCCGTCTTTTCAAAAAAAGCTGCGACAATCACTTGCCAGAAGGATGTGTCGCGCTGGGACGAGCCCACTTGATGGGCCTCGGAGTCGAGCGAAATCCGAAAAAAGCCGCGGAACTATTCAAAATTGCCTGTGACGACAATTCCCCCGCCGGCTGTACCCAACTCGGTACCGTGGAAGTCGAAGGTGTCGGCATAGAAAAAAACGTGGCCTCCGGAATCAAACGCCTGCGAGAAGCTTGCGAACAAGAACACCCCCCCGCTTGTACAGGACTTGCCACCGTGGTGGAAACCGGCCTCGATGGCGATAAACCCGACTACGACCGAGCCCTGAACCTGTATCGCCAAGCTTGCGCCTGGGGCGACCCAAACGCATGTGCCGGAGAAGCCGCAGCCATGATGGATGGGCGCGGCACCAAACGCGATGTCAAAGGGGGACTGGAAAAAGTAGAACGAGCCTGCCAGGCAGGTTCGGCCCAAGGCTGCTCCATCCTCGGTACCGCCCTCATCATGGGACTTGGTGGCAAATCCGAAATCGAACGAGGCGCCAAAATGCTCGGTAGCCTTTGCCAAGTGGGGGACCCGGCTTCTTGCCTCAAATACGCCGCCGTGCTCGCCGAAGGAAGAGGCGTCAAAAAAGACATCGCCACGTCACGCGATATCCTCGACAAAACATGCGCCGCTGGCATCCGCCCCGCGTGTGAAATGGTCAAACGACTCCCCAAAGGATAGCGTAGTAACGCAAAACTGCGTGACGAATCCGGGCTCGTCCCTGCCTGCCCTTTTTCAACTCCCCCTGCGGCGTCTTAGGACGCTGATGGCTCCCAGCAGCGAAACCACCAGCGCCCATGGCCCACACGTCGAATTCCCTGCCGCCCGGCACGCACATCCGTCCGGCTCCTCGGCTTGATAATGGTACGTGGACGAACTCTTTCCCGCCGAACCTCCTTGGCCGCCCCACCCACCATCGCCCGCACTATCCAAAGATGCCTCCGGTGGCCCTGTTTCCGGTTCCACCTCATTCGCATCCGCTAGCTCAACGCCCCCAGCTCCCGCTGACCCCGCGGCTCCCGATGCTCCCGCTTGCCCACTATCGCTCCCCCCATCCGGTAACGGCCCAGGAAAACACGTGGATGTGTGGGTGCTCCTCGTATGAGAACAATCCGTCGGCGATGCACAATTGGGCTCCGGCAGCGCGGGGGGAGCACCTCCACTGCCGCAATCGGCGCGGTCTGGATACGCAAGGGGGATCGACGGCCAATACCCACCGCTTGGTGGATGCTCGATCCTTCCGAATACCTTTTCCTGATACGTGTAGGAACCGCCTACGGATGGATTGTATACGCCCCGGTTCGCATCGTGGTTCGGGTTGTTCGGGTTATTGATCCACGCTAGTCCATTATACGCCCAGGTCGCCGTGTACCAATGCTCGACCGTGCTTGGTTGATTATCCCCGACGCACTTGGTTGCACGCCATTTGCTCGCAAGAATCTGCGTTCCCGTCGCAAGATTGTACGTGGCGTCAGCGGCTACCCGTTGTCGATCGTACGCGGGCGTTTCACCGCTGTGCATCCCGCTTGTGACTTGCCCCACGCCATAGCCACAATCGAAGGAAATGATCGTTCGTTCGGGGGGACCGACTTGATCCGACGGTGATTCCGGAACACAAAACTGTTTCCATCCGCTTTCGGCCATCGCGATGGCTTTGAGAAGCTCGCAAGGAAACTTCGCGGCAACGCTATGGGTCGGCTCGGGTTTGCCGCATCCCTGCCCGATATCGGCTACATCAGGGCCTTTCGAACCCCAGACCGACGGCCCCTGCGCCACCAGATCGAAAATATCTTGCCATTCAGCAATGCTAGGGTTTTTCCCCGGCGCGGCTTCCACGCCGCAGTTATGCGTATTGCTCGACGACGAAGCCGTGTAGCAGGGACAATACGCGCTTGCGGTTGCGGTCCACAGCATGGCTGCACTGGCAAGACCTGGTGCGAAAAGCTTCGAAACCGCGAGGTTCACCACGCACCTCCCGCCAAACCAAGAATCTCCACCCGATGTCCTTCTACCCTCGGCACCGTAACGACTTTGCCGTCCGACGCTCGCACTACGATCCCCACGGGAAGAGAGCCGGGTATTGCCCATGTCCCTGTCATCCATGCCCGGTCTTCGGAGGTGGCACGAAGCCACATCACCCCAGGACCGTCCAAACCCTGAATCCCATGCGAAGCGCCGAGCCGTCGGGGCCCGCGACGATCCGCTGGATTGACGAGCACGGACCCATCAGGAAACGCATAGGGTACGAGGTCCAGATGCGGACTGGTGGCCAGAACCTGGCGCTTTCCCGTATCCACGTCGATTCGCTCCACCACCCATTGACGAACCGGGCCTTCTCCGAGTTGTTGTACCACGATGGCTCGTGCGGGTTCATCCACGGAAAAGTCTCGCGCCATCGGCGGCCATGACGGAACCACTACCCGCAGTTGCCTCGTGTCCGCATGAATCGCAACCAGATCGGCGCCTTGGGGACCTACCCGATACACGATGATCTCGTGTTCGATCGACGCCGCAAGGTGCGTTTCGTATCCTTTCCAGGATAATATGGAACGAGTCGAACCAGTTGCGAGATCAACTTCATCTATCGATAAATCATCAACTCGCATCGCTAAATGATGTCCGTCTACGGATAGATTCTTCCCGGCTTTTCCTCGTTGCACGAACACCCGCCCATCCGCCGTAACCAACGGCCGGGAGGCATGATAAACGCCTTCCACCAGCTTTCGCGGCGGCTGTCCCTTTTCGATGATCATGAGCGACGCCGCCCAAGACAGCTCTCGCGATGGAATCGTGTCCGCAATGACCAGCGCCGCATTCCCTCCGGGCAACAAGGCTCCTTTCACCACCGCTTCGGGAATGTGATCGAGCGTAGCGATGGCTTTGGGAGTATCGTTCGTTCCCGCAGAAGCGACCATGAGCTGGGTCTGAGTGCTGCCCGGGTGCCCGGAAAGCATCAAGACGCGAGGCGCGACGATGGGAGCGGGTTGAGGCTCTGCTTTCGCGATCGACTCATCATCATGAACCACGAAGCCAATGCCCGCGGCAAGCACGAGCCCCACGAGACACGGAATCCAACGACCGATGCGCATGCCATCATTGTAGCGGAAAGACCCTCTTTCCTGCCCCGTATGATTCCCGCTTTTTTGATGGATACGTCCACGATCGAAATCGCGGCGCTCTTCCGAAAATGAAGGAAGACAAGGAATCGTTCGCAAGGTGGTGGTACACCATGCCACCATGGTCAAACGTGCAAAGGCCCATCACAATTCGAAAAACAAGGCTCGTGCGAACGAGGCTGGCCGACCCAACCTGTCGGAAGTCCTGCTGATATTTGCGAAACCTTTGCTCGATAGCCTTCCCAATCCTCCCCCCACCCTCGAGCAAGTACGCCTCGCCATGCACCTTGCCTCGATCGTATGGAACCTCCCCTTGCTCGCCAAAGACGACCCTTCTTTCGGCAATGATGTCTGCGCTTCCCTGGATGACGTGCCCCCCGAACTCGGTCCCCACGCTTCAAAAATCCTTGATTTGATGCTGGAATCGCGAAACACCACCTTCGCCGACGATCCAAGGTTCGCCAGCGTGGAGGTTGTCGAAACCAAAGAGGGATGGACCGTGCGCACCCGAAGTGCCGTCGTCCCATGACGCTCAGTCGTCGAGCACGGGCGCTCCCACCGCCTTGACGTCGTGAATGCCGGCAACGATGCCGCGATAACGCTCCACCATCGCCTTTTTACGCTCTGGTTCCACCCGAGACAATTCCTTGGACTCGCCCGGATCGTCTTTCACATTATACAATGTGAAGCGGAAATCCTTTCCAAAAGCAATGAGCTTGTAGCCATCCTCGATGAGGGCGCGGCGACGTCGATTGTGGGTATCGGCGGGAAGATCGACGATGATGGGCCTTGGGGGAACGTCTTCGCCCTTGATTTCGGGAACGAGACTCACTCCCGAAAGCCCTTCGGGAGGCTGTTCACCAAGCAAGTCGAAGATGGTGGGAACCAGATCGATATGTCCTCGCCATCGCGCGATTTGCCTTGCTTCGACGCCGGGCACGTAGACGAACAGCGGTACTTTAATCAGCACTTCGTAAAGCTCGAAAGCATGTTTCCAAATCCGGTAGTTGTCGACTCCGCCGACTCGCTCCCCAAACCCTTCCCCATGATCTCCCGTCACGATGATGGCCGTGTTCTTTGCCCACGGTCGGGATTCGATGAACGTGAGCAATTCGCCGACCCACTTATCCGTAAACCAAATCTCCTCATCGTATAAATCACGGGATGTCGTTCCCCACGTCGGCGCTTCCTTATGCGTGTTGTACTCGTGGTGAGGATCCATGTAGTGGAAGTAGCCGAAAAAACGCCCAGATGTGTTTTCCGGTGCCTCTAGGATGCTTTTCACCAGATCGGTATATTGTGGCGACGTGATGTATGGGTCTTTGTTGTAATCGAATTGGATACCCGAGATCAGACGCCACACATCGAAGCCCTGCGTAAGACCACTCGGTTTGTCCAGATACATATGCGCGTGCGCGCTGACGGTTCGCACACCACGGCGCTGCAGCACTTCCGCCATCATCTCGTTGGAATCGTCGTACTTGGTGAAAAACGGAGAGGTTCGCGCCATTTCCGAAGGAAAACGCCCGCTGAGAAGCCCCGCGACGCTCTTGGACGTATACGATGAAATGGCATAACCGCGCTCGAAACGGACAGATTTTTCCGCAAGACGAGTGAGGTTGGGAGCGATGGGACGGGAATAACCGTTCCAAGGCATGTCCCATCGCATCGCATCGATGACGAGCAAAATGACGTTCATCGGCCCACGCTTTTCGGATTCGGCTGGCGTGCTAGCCGTTGGCTCTCGGGGATCGTCATTGGTCGTCGGTGCAGCAGTGGGGGAAGATTCGCTTGGAGGCGAATGCTCAACCTTGGGTTCCTGAACCGGAGTCTGGGGTGAGGGTCCACTGCATGCGAGCATGGATAGAGATACGGAAAAGAGGATCCGGGATACGATTCGCATGGCGTGCAAGATTGTCGCTCAATCGGTGAAACGCAACCCATTCGTGTGATCGACGACAGCGTATCCACGAATTACCATGGGCACTCGATGAGCCAACTTACTCATCACAAGGCTTTTTTTCGCAAGGTTTGTGATATTCCCAATGCCACGGTTCGTCGATGGTGGCGTTTGGCATGAAGCCAAAAGTGCGAGCATGCTGCTCGAGCCAACGCAAACACCAAGACCGCTTCCATGAGGAAAGAAATCGACCTGTCGGTTTCAACACGGAGCCATCGTCCGTGGTGCAAACAAAGTCGATCGCTGTTCCTCGTTGATGGAGACTGAAGCCAGGAGAAGCCGTTCGTGATGCGTAAACGGTAGCGAGATGCAATATGGCTTGCGGGCCATGGGGTCCTTGCGGAAACGTCGATCGCTGACTCGATGTTTCCCGATAACGTGCCGGAAAATGATACTCCCAGATCTCGAGTTGGGTCAGCGCGGAGCGATAGCCGTAAGCCACCTGAAGGTTACCGTGCCGAGGCTTGTCACGACGAGCCTCGCGCAGAAGCTCACGACATGCCTTGGCAGCATCAACTTGCGCCGTGCGATCGTCCTCGATGGGAGCCAACGAATCGGGAATGGGGGCAGGCATACGTTTTTGTGCGGAACGCCAGCGCTGCACGTCGTACACACGCATCATGAAATATCGCTGCTCCGCGGTGGAGCCGGGCCAGCGAAGCCAGCATGCCGGAGGAGTGGATGGCTGCAAGGCTTCGTGTAACGAAGGAACCGCCCTTTCCAAAGCTCGAAGCGTGGGAGGATCGACGATGCCATGCACGGAAATGCCCGAAGCGTACGCTTGCACGGCTTTTTGAAAGAAAGCGATTCTTTGCACCGAGCGAGATGATGGTTCTTCGGACGGACCTCCAAGCATCTTGACGGCATTTCGTAGCTCGAGTTCGTTGTTGTTTACGAGTGCTTGCCGCACTTGGCCTGGTGTGAGCACCAGGGGAACCTCTTCGTATTCAGACGGAATACAAGGTCGTGCAGCGGCAGGAGAAGCAGATGTGCCGGCGTGCGAGGCCGAGGCTGGCGGTGTCACCACGAGCGGTGCGAGAGTGTCAGAGGCGCTGGAAATAGAGACGCCTGGTTCCGCAAGGGCCACAGGACGATCACAGCCGATGAGCAGCCATCCAATCACGATTCGCCGCAACACAATGCGTTTTCGTATACCACGGGGCGTCGAAAACAGTGATCGAGCGGTTCATGAAAGGAAAGGAACGACGAAATCGAGTCATCGTTGTCGTTCTATGATACCTCCGAGCTGATGATTGCTCTCGAGAAGCTTGATATCGTGGATGAGGCGCATGATCGGGCGCTTCTCGACCTGTGGATCCATGATTTTGGAGCTTGTGTATTCAGTGCGGCCGACGAGGTTGGAATCTTTGTGGCTCTGGCACAAGGCTCCCAAACCGTTGCGCAACTCGCCGATCGCCTGCGTCTCGAACCATCGGCGCTTCTTGCTGTATGCCGAGCGCTCGTTTCGTTGCAGGGCCTGGTCGAATCCAACGATACGTTCGATCTCAGTGCTTTTTCCCAGGCAGTTTGGGTCAAACAAACACCTTGCTACCGAGGTCGTGAATTCGATCGACACCGTGATTGGGAACAACACCAACGAATCGTCGATACGCTCGAAGGCCGTTGGGCACCCATCGACGATGGGCAGCGACCGTTTTCGGAAGGGTGGCGTGATGGTGACGTGGATCCGCAAGCGGCTTATCGATTCACCCGTGTCATGCACTCCATGATTTTTCTTCCTTCTTTGGCAGCGGCCCGAAGCGGTGCTCTATCAGAGGTTCGTCATCTGCTGGATGTGGGAGGAGGGTCGGGAATCTTCAGCGCGGCACTGATCGCGCACCAGCCCGAGGTGTCTGCCTGCGTTCTCGATCTTCCGCAAGTCTGTGAAGCTTCACGTCGCATCCTTCGACCTTATGAAACCGCAGCACGCGTGAAGTACCATCCATGCAATTTTTTTCATGATCCGTGGCCGGCAGAAGTCGATGGTGTGTGGTTGTCGAATGTGTTGCATGACTGGCCCGTGGAAACGTGCAAAACGCTTCTAAAAAAGGCATATCATTCACTTCCGATCGGTGGGCGCATCGTGATTCATGAAGCACTTCTCGACGCTTGTCGCTGCTCTCCCCGATTCACTACGCTGTTTCACTTATTGATGCTGATGAACCATCGCGGACAACAGTTCACCAAAGAAGATCTATTCGGCTTGCTGCTGGACTGCGGGTTCACGCAACCACGCGTTGTTTTTGGCTATTCCGTTTGGTCGGTCATCGAGGGGCGAAAGACGATCTGACGATAGTGGTTCGTGCCATTCGATCAGCGAGGCTTGGCACAATACACCCCGGTGATGATCCCCTCGTTATTGCCTTCTTTGCACTCGCGCAAAGCACCGTCATAGTTGGCTACGACTTTGATGTCTTTGGCCGATGTAGACGACGTCGGAGGGTTGTCCCAGGTACAAGTGACGGTTTCGCATTCGCCAGGTTGAAGGGCTGAGGATGTTTTGGTTTCACAAACGAGTTCGGAACCATCATAAAAACCAACGGATACACCAGCTCCCATCGCATCGGCGCCCCGATTGCAAATCGCGACATTGAGCATGGCTTTGCCTCCACCACAAGCGTTGAATTGGCTCGCGCCCGCCGTGGGATCCGCGGTGGATTGACCGTTGGGTGTTCCCGGCACGTTCTGCCGGAAATTATTCAAATCCGGATGTTCCCAATTCTTGACCCATGCGGATGTGGCAGGAATCGTTCCGTCGTCATGCACATGGGTGACCGCATAAGCATGCTGGTTCCACACCGTGCGCGATCTCACCCACCTGTCCTGACTATCGGAATATACGCGAATGCCCGTGACACCATGAGGATGAGCCGCACGACACGTTTTTTCTCCGCCAATCGAAGCCGGTGGATTGACACAGGCAAAACCCATTTCGAGACAAAGCGCATCGTCTTGGGAAGAACAACACTGGGACGTGGATGTGCATCGACACAAACCATCGACGCATGACCCCGAAACGCAATCCGTCGCTTCTTTGCATCGGAGTCCCGCAAATTGCGGATCGACTCCATCCTCATTCAAATCACCGCAAGCCACTCCCGCTCCCCCCTGCGCACAAGCCAGGTTGGAAGGCACGACGAGATCCGCTCGGAAATTGCCGTCTACATCGGCAACCACAGGGTTTTCAAACCATGTGCATGAGGAACGGTATTGGCTGAACAATACGTCTCCCGTGGTGCCGTCATACACGCGAACGAAACACTCGTCGGCATATACGACTTCTGCTTTCCCATCGGCTTCGAAATCGAATACCGATGAACCCGTGATGTTGGAAGAGTGATCCTGCGTCTTGCGAGACCATAAAATACCGGCGGGACATTCGCTACCGGCTACGTGATCGCATCGCTGCTGACCGGTGGATGCGCATTGTCCACCCGCCCTCGGCGTTGCCGTGCAATCGATATCGAAGACGGTGTAATAATCCGCTCCCGCCACGCCCAACTCCGGAAGCCCATCGCCATCATAGTCGGCTACCGTGGGATTGCCTCCGCCCCCACCAGGGATCGCAATCGGATCCATCGCAAACGTGCCATCGGTTGCGTAAATCATCGCATAGCTGCTTCGTACCACCACGATCTCCGGTGTCGTGGGTGAACCAGAACCATACGGACCAAAATCCGCAACCGCTACATATCCAGGCGCTGAGGGACTCGCGCCAGGAAATGTCCCTTCCTGTACCCATTGACCGTTGGACCACGCCCAAATGAATTGGCCATTCGTAAACTCGATGTCCGGATCGTCGTCGAGATTGGCAAGCACCGGATTGAGGCCTGATGATGCAGGCGCATATCCCGGGGGAAGACCGGACAGTAGAATCCCTTCCGCCGAGAAAACATAACCTTCACGGATGATCTCAGGAACACCATCGTCATCCAAGTCGTGGATCGACGGCCCCGCCCAATTGGCCGAACGATCCGGTGTCCACGAGTATATCGGGTCGATGAATACGTTACCGCCAGCGGAGTCCCGTCCTTTCCAAAGCAAAGACCATACGCCGGATTTTCGCGTAAATGCGAGCAACGAACCATCTCCGCCGTAGGTCACGATGTCCGCCACGCCATCGCCATCCAGGTCTCCCAAGGCTGGTGTGGCCGGCGATGCAACCCAGTCCACGATGCCATCGCCATCGAGATCGGTGCCTCCCAACACCGCTTCGACCGTGCAGTCGGTTCCACGTAAAATGCGAAGCACGCCGAGTCCTTCCGTATACGAGCCAGGCACCGTGGCCGTGAAAGGAGCAATGATGCTGGGCGGACCACTGACAGGCGGCTGGTTGAAGTTGACGACAACCGGGGTAGCCTGCACATCGAGATGGTTCGGAAACGGATCGCCGGGTGGCGCTGAGGAAAACTCACACCGAACCGTGGGCGCAAACTGACCAGGAGCGATTACAAAAATGCACTCCGGATCGTGCGTCTTACCAGGCGGTGTCCCCCAAGGGATGCAACCGGTTTGCGGATCGCAATAGCTGTCATTGCTGCAATCGTTGTCATCCGTGCAGGGCGAGAGGGGGACACATTGGCCGTGAGAACATACTTCCCCATCATCGCAGCCCCCCGGACACTCGCTGTCGACATCAGGTTTGCTGGTATCGAAGATGGTCGAATCCATAGGTCCGTCCGTCGACCCATCCATCGCCCCATCGGTTCCGGAATCCGCGCCGGGAGGCGATGCGGTCCCTCCTTCCTCACTGCAAGAACAAGCGGCAACCAGAAGACTCGGGATCGTCATCAGGATGGGAAATACGCGGGCTCGAATCATGGCAACAGCTCCTGGATCGGGGGAGGCTCATGAAAGAATACACGAGCTGGAAGGGATGAGCCGGTAGATTCTTCGGGGCCGCCGAAGGGCAAAGGTCCAGCCTGCCCGCGGGGGCACGCGCCAAGAAAATAGGTGCCTACCGGATACGGGGATCAGAAGTAATAGCGCGCATGCCCTCCGAATTCGACGAGATCGAGGTCGACGTCAGGGGTGAGGAGCAATTGAGGGCGATACTCCAATACGAAGTCCACGGAGATGGCTTTGATATTGAACTCGAGACCGAGCACTCCTACCGCGGCAAGGGCGGAGTGGCCATGAGCAGTTCCGAAGGCAGGACCGAGACCTGCCGCCCATCCGAGTTCAACGCCACCTCCACTGGTGATCGCGGGCATCTCGAAAAGATAATCGAGTCCCAATCCAACCCCTTGCCCCTCGAAATCCAGATCGTCTTGAAAAAATCCCGCATTGAATTGCAGAGCGTGACTGTCGGCCATGAAGTACTTTGCCGATAGCGGTGCGGCAAACGTGCTTACCCCAAGCCCAAGCCCGAAGTTGCCACTTTTGCGAATCTCATCCGCGCGAGCCTGGGACAAAGGCGTTGCCATACTCAAACCCAAAGCGGTCAATCCAATAAGCAAGAAAGTTTTTCTATTCATGATGGAGGAATGATTCCTTTCTCCTCGGAACAAGAGGTAACGATAAGTGGTATGCGGTGCATCCATGGGAGGCTGAAGGTTGGAGCACGTTAGGTACATAAAGATGCAGCTCCGATGATGCAACCCTGATCGCTCGATCCTTCCGCTGGCTCCTTGCCTGGCGGAACCATGGTGGTTTGCGCGGAGATGATCGCCCTATCATCCG
Source organism: Deltaproteobacteria bacterium ADurb.Bin207 (assembly GCA_002070115.1). Classification (GTDB taxonomy): domain Bacteria; phylum Myxococcota_A; class Polyangia; order Polyangiales; family Polyangiaceae; genus MWCO01. The sequence continues at coordinate 5,074 of MWCO01000042.1, read as the reverse complement.
AAGATTTTTTTGAATTCCCCATGTTGCTGCTGCGTACCGATCGCAAGCAACTCCGCGCCTTGCACGAGCACCGTGCCAGGACCAGGGTTCGTCGTAGCATGCTCCTCTCGAAGTCCGATGATGTTGAGTCCCGTTTGTGCCCCAATACCGCTTCCTCGCAGCGTTTTTCCCACCAGGGAGGGAGGAACGTCGAGCACGAAAAACTCGACATCCCCACCGAGAAACACGAAATCCCGCTTCTGGACGATGGCAAGTACCGATTCCTGACCAAGAGCCGAATAGCTGAGAACGAAATCGGCCCCCGCGCGATGAATCGACTCGATATTACGCTCGTGGGTGATACGGGCCACGATCCGTAAGTCGGGATTGAGCTTCCGAAAATAGATACTTAAATAAATGTTCATGGCGTCGTCATTGGTGGTGAGCACCACCGATGGCGCCTTGTCGATTCCTGCTTGCAGCAGAAGACTTCTATCCGCGCCTTCTCCCACGAAAACTTGGGTGGCATAAGGTTGCGCTTTGGCCGCCACCACCGGATCGTGTTCCAACAAATGGACGGGCACGGCTTTTCGAACCAACGCAGCCGCCGTCGCTCTCCCTACTTTTCCCCCACCCACCACGATCACGGGATGACCATTGACCGAATCCGTGTGAAGCTGTTCATCCAAAGCCGCAATCTGTTCCGCCGTCCCCACCACCACAGGAATCGTCCAATCCTCGAGAATCGTCGTCGGTTTGACTTGCCGCAAACGCCCCCGCTCCCACACTCCCACGACGTTGACTCCCGTGAGCTTGCGTATTTCGGATTCGAGCAGCGTACGACCCGAAAATGGGGTTTTGTACACCGGAAATTCGGCAATGATGAGGTTTTCGAACTGACCGATCACATGCGACCGGCACTCGCTTGCTTGTACCCGGTTCGCCAATTGTTCGCCCAATCGAAACTTCAAAGGCAATACATGCGAAGCTCCCGCGAGTTCCAATAGATCGACAGACTCATCATTCTCCGCCGATGCAATCATGGGAACCGTCGTACACGCCTCCCGTACGGTCAGAATGATGCTCGTGTTGGTGGCGTCATCCAAACCCGTATACACCGCTCGCGCCTGCGAAATTCGTGCGGCTTCATACGTCGCACACGCATCGAGATCCCCTCGTACGACAGGTGTCCCCTCCATATTCAAATCCGTTGCCTTCACGGGATCCGGCTCCAGCACATAATACGGTATGCCCAACAGAGAAAAATGCTCCGCAAGCCCCCGTGTGATCGCATCCCACGAACAAAACAATACATGCCCCGTCGTGGTCGGAGGTACGCCCTTCGGCGCTTGGGACCGAAGCTGCGCCTCGAGCCAAGGCGCATAAAAAAAACGAATGAAACCGAAGGGAAGCACGATCAGGAGCAAGACGATCCCCGAGAGCAACACCACGATGCTGAACGCCCGACCCACGTCGCTCTCGAACGTGATATCCCCAAACCCCAACGTCGACATCACCGTCAACGTCCAATAGAGCCCCGTCACCCACGAATGTGCCTTGCCCTCATAGACCATCAGCACGTGGAACAGCACCGTGAAGATCGAAATGACGATCCCCAACAACATCAAAAATCGCGCGAAAGCTATGAGATTTCGACGCGATTGATGCTTCTCCAGCATGTAGCTGAGCTGACTGCTCAGAAACTTCAAGGCTCACCTCTCCTTTATCGGATACATACGCCTTCCCGTAATCGACAACGATTGTCGAGCCTACACCCCTCCGAATTCGCACAATCCTCGTCGCTCGTGGCACGACACGCGCCGTCGACAGGCATGCACATACCGAACCGCCGGCATCCTTCCAACCCACGACAAACGTCGCCCCCTCCCACGACACAAGAATCGCCTCGGGATACACAACGTCCAAATCGATGGCATACCTCCGACCATCGACAGTCGTCGTCGCTCCCTACCTCACAACGCCCTTGCTTGGCCGTGCATCGGCCATGCAACTCACACGCTTGCTGAGAACGACAGTCCTGATCGCTCGCCGCAATGCACTGCCCCTCTCGGGCGGAACAAAGACCAAGATACCGACATCGCTTGGACCGCCGACACATGCCGTCGTCCACCGCCACACAGGCTCCCTGGACAAACTTGCATTGCCCATAATCAATACAGTCCGCTGAACTCGCGCAATCGTCGTCCGTCTTTGCCTTGCACTCCCCCGCTTCAATCCCGCAATACCCCTTTTCTTTGCACAAAATCGATGACTTGCACGAAGCGTCCGTCGTGGCTTCACACGCGCCGTTCACCATGTCACATCGCCCACGTCTCTTGCACTCCGTCGAGGAAAGACAATCCCTCACCGATGCCGCCACACAAATGCCGTTTCGTGCGCTGCACAAACCGTTTTCACGACATCGACGCGTCGCCCGACAGTCTTCGTCGGAGGTTGCTTGGCAACCATCACCCACCACATGGCAGAGACCATCACGCACGCAATCGCGGGATTGATGGCAATCCCGGTCGGTGGCCACCACACAGCGCGCCTGCTGTTCCGTACATCGCCCATGATCGCGGCAACCATCGGTGTGGATGCAAGCGTCCCTTCGCGAGGCGGGGTCCGACGACGAATACTCATTGCCTTCGGGATTCGGAGCTTTCTTTCCACACCCCACAAGGGCAAGGCAAACGATGAGCGGAAAGAAATGAACCGACGATGGCACGGCTGGGCATCGTAGAAGACAGCGGCAAGAAAAGCACGCATTACTGCGCATGACCTCGCGCGACAACCTTGCGCGGCTCCGGTTTTCCATTCGAATCGCCGGTAACTTGCGATCACCTTGCGCAAGGCGCAGGATGTCTGTATCGGCATGCGAGTTTGGGGTTTTTCTTTCTTCTTTTTTCTCGGTTGTGCTCCTTCCTACCAAACGGATCCTCTGCCCGTTCCGGTGACGCCCACACCGATCGAAGTTCAGCAGGACCCGTTTCCATCACCGGAGCAACCCATCTCCCAGGAACCGCCCCCTGCCCCAGCCCTCGAACCCTGCAAAGGCCATGCTTATCTATCCAACGTTCCCTTCCTGAAAGGACAACTGCACGTCCATTCCGACCGCTCTTTCGATGCCGCTACCCCCGTCGAGGATGTGATCGCATTTTATGCAAAGCGCGGATATGACTTCATTTCCATTACGGATCACAACCACGTTACCGTTCCCAAAGAGCATCCTTCCGGCTTGCTGACGATTTCCGGGGTCGAACTAACCTACAATGCGGCAACGTGCGACCCTCCGCCGCGTCCCGGTTATTTATGCGCGTTTCACGCGGGGGTCTTGTTCCTCAATCCGATGCGGGACGTAACCCGAGGACGGCACTTCAACCTTCCGTTTCGCCGTCAACGACTGGAAGTGTGGCAAAACCTCCTGGCTCGGGCCGAGGATCTGGATGGAGTGTTCGTGCTCAATCACCCCACGTTTCATTATGCGATCGACGAAACACAGCTCGATGAATTGGTGGGCCGTGGAGTTCGCCTGGTCGAGTTTTTCAATGCTGGAGTCATCGACCACGACAAGGCGGGACCGACAGTGGCTATCCAACAGGCTGAAGCCTTGTGGACCGCCATGCTCGACCGTGGACATCCGGTCATCGCGGTAGGAGGGGATGATGCACACCATTTCGCGGATGCCGCGACGATACGAATGACCGGGAAAAAACCCTTGCTCGGCGATCGCGTCTGGGTGATGGTTCGCGCACAACGCTCCGTCGAAGCCATTCGCGAAGCGTTTATCCAAGGGGACTTTTACGTGTCCACGGGAGTTCGCCTCAGCGAATTGGAAGTCTCCGACCTCAATGTGCATCTTCGTATCGACCCGCGAGAAGGCCAAAGCTATTCGACGACATTCGTCGGACAAGGGGGCCGTATCCTGGCGCAAGTCGATGGCACGGAAGCATGTTTTCCCACGGAAAAAGCCGAAGGCTATGTGCGTGCCGTGGTGCAAAGCGACGATGGTGAGATGGCATGGACACAAGCCGTGATGCTCGAATCCAACGATGCCCGCCCCTCTCCTGGGCCGATCGCCAAAGCAACGGGAAATATGGGTTTATCGACGCAATGAGGCTGCGTCCTCTTCCGCTTGATCGACGCGGGATCAAACCGCGTTGTCTTGCTCCGGTCTGTCAACCACCACCGGCGGGCACCATTAAATCAAGCGTATCTCCATCTTGCAACGGCTCGTTTCTGTCCACCCTTCGACCTTTCACGACGGCCACGATCGCTCGAAGTTGGAGCGGCGGGTAGGCGAGGAGTTCCAACACCTGCTCGACGGTGGTTCCTTGAGGGCACGTGACGATATGATCTTGTTCGAAACCGCGCCGATCGATAGCGCCATGAAAGTGAATTTGGACGTTCATCTCCGAACGACGCTAGCATGAATGCCAAACACGTCGAGGGGCGTTGTGCGCCTGATGGGAAGAACGCTGTCGCAAACGCATCGCGTCTGGAACTACACTAGGGTCGTGCGTGCCCGTTGGCTTTTTGGACCTATCTTGATTCTGGCTTGCGCTTTGTCGTGGGCTTGTTCCGGACCTCCCGAGTCCATGGGCAAACGTTCCCGCAAGCGTTATGAAGCGTTCTGCCAAGCTCATGTTCTCGGACTCGGGACCATCGACGTCGAGTCCGACTATCTTCCCCACGTGGTTCAATGCGAAAATGGCGGCGCGCCTTCCGCTTCCCTTCAAGCCCAGGCGGTGGCCGCTCGTTCCTATCTTTATTACAAGCTCGAAACCACCGGCCTCATCCGCGATGGGGAAATGGACCAAGTCTATACCTGTCCTGGGGCACCGACTCGCGAACACGTGCAATCCGTGTTGCAGACCGCCGGGCAGATTCTTACGTATAAGGGCTCGACTTTATGTGCTTTTTTTGTGGCAGGGGCAAAACAATCGCCCCCCTCCATATTTCAAAGGGCAATTCGCCAGGAACTGTCACGTTAATGCCGCCTACCGCAGGCACAAAGAATGTGCGGGTGCGGTCGGAAAGTTTTGCCGGTGTTACCGCGTTGTTTGCCAGTTGCGCAGTATCCACGCCATCATCG
>MWCO01000041.1 GCA_002070115.1 Deltaproteobacteria bacterium ADurb.Bin207 | reverse complement strand
GAGCCGATGGATCCGGCGGTTACCGACGTTCAAGCTTCGATTTTGGTGGTGGGCGGTGGTGTCACCGGTCTGTCCGCGGCGCTCGAAACGGCGCGCGCGGGCGTGCGGGTCGTCTTGGTCGAAAAACAAGAAAAGCTTGGTGGATGGGTCGCATCGTGGGGACGCAAGTTTCCCACGCGTCCTCCCTATCGTGACCTTGTCGACAACGACATCGTCAACACCATCGAAGCGGTAGAAAAACATCCCCTCATCACGGTGTACAAAGCGGCTTCCGTTCTATCCATTTCTGGACAGCCAGGGGAATTCGACGTTCGGATTCGCGTGGGCAACGACGAGAAAAAGGAAACCATCGGCGCCATCGTGCAAGCCACCGGCTGGCGTCCGTATGACGCCACCAAACTGACGCATCTGGGCTACGGCAAGAGCAAAGACGTCATCACCCATGTCGAGCTGGAAGAGATGCTGTCCAAAACGGGCAAACTGGTCCGACCTTCCAACGGTGCGGTGCCCCGCTCGGTGGTCTTCGTGCAATGCGCCGGATCCCGGGACCCGAACCACTTGCCCTATTGCTCCGCGGTATGCTGCAGGACATCGTTGAAGCAAGCACGCGTGATTCGAGAATTGTATCCCGATACGGGTGTTACCTTGCTGTACAAAGACGTCCGGACACCCGGGCAATACGAGCTGTTTTACAAAAACGCCCAGGATGATCCCGGGGTCTTTCTCGTCAAGGGAGAGGTAACGGGTGTTGCCGTGGATCAAAAAACCATGACGGTATCCATGACGGATTCACTGTTGGGCGATGCGGTGGAGGTGGGAGCAGACTTGGTGGTCCTGGCCGTGGGCATGACGCCGGTTTCGGAAGAACCCATTCTCAACCTGCAGTATCGTCGTGGTGGCGAACTGCCGGTGGGCAAATATGCCTTCCCGGATTCCGACTTCATCTGCTTCCCCTATGAGACCCAGCGGACGGGCATTTATGCGGCGGGGTGTGTTCGTGAGCCGATGGATTCGGATGCTTGCAGTGAGGACGCGGCGGGGGCCTCGCTCAAGGCGATTCAATGCATTGCCTGCACGGCGCGCGGCGCCGCTGTCCATCCTCGCGCGGGTGATCTCACCTATCCGGAGTTTTTCCTCAGTCGTTGCACCCAATGCAAACGTTGCACCGAGGAGTGTCCTTTTGGAACGCTTGATGAGGATGAAAAGGGAACCCCCAAACCCAATCCGGGCCGATGTCGCCGATGCGGCGTATGCATGGGAGCATGTCCCGAGCGCATCATCTCGTTCAAAAACTACTCGGTCGACATGATCGGTTCGATGATCAAGGCCATCGAAGTCCCCGAAGAAGATGAGGAAAAACCGAGATATGTCGCTTTCGTATGCGAAAACGACATCATTCCGGCTCTCGACCTATCCTCTTCGCTGCGCAAAAAGATTTCGCCGTGGGTGCGATTCGTTTCGTTGCGCTGTTTGGGTTCCACCAACTTGCAGTGGATCAACGACTCGCTGATCAAAGGAATCGACGGGGTCATGTTGATCGGATGCAAATCGGGAGAGGATTATCAATGTCACTTCATCAAAGGAAGTGAGCTTTGTGGCGTTCGGATGTCCAAGATCCAAGAAACGTTGACTCGTCTTGCCCTCGAGCCCGAGCGCATCGCGGTCAAGGAATTTTCCATGGGAGACTGGGAGTCACTGCCAGACTGGATCAACGAGTTCGTGGACAAGACCAATGAACTCGGACCGAATCCCAACAAGGGGTTCTGATCGACAGCATGCGAAAGCGGCTGAGAACGAGGTTATTCACGCATCGAGGAGTGCGTCATGTCCAAGATCGAGCGGGTTGACCCCGACTTGAAGTTCGTTCGAAAGATCGTCGAAAACGGTGGCGGATCGGTCAAGCGCTGTTATCAATGCGCCACTTGTTCGGTGGTATGTACCTTGTCTCCCAAGGACAAACCGTTTCCGCGAAAGGAAATGCTTTGGGCACAATGGGGATTGAAGGATCGGCTGGTTGGTGATCCGGACATCTGGCTCTGTCACCATTGCGGAGACTGTACGGTGCATTGCCCACGAGGAGCAAAGCCCGGGGAGACGCTGCAGGCGATCCGAGCTTCCGTCATCTCGGAGTTGTCGTTCCCGAAAGCCATCGCGGAGGCGGTCAACAAACCACAATACTTCCCCGCTTTGCTGCTATTGCCGATGCTATTGCTCGGCGTCACGATGTGGGAAGCCGGAACGCTCAAAGCACATCCTGGCCCGATCATCTGGGGCAATCTGCTCCCCCATAGCGTCTTTTTCGAAGGTATGTTCATGCTGCTGATGGGATGGAGCGTCGTTGCGGGCGGCGTGGGGATCGTCCGTCAATGGCAACACATGAAGCGCATGTGTCCAGCGGACAAAGACGCCAAGGGGCTACCGATTGGGGCAGCGTTCGTGCAGGCCGTAAAAGAACTCCTGTGGCATTCGCGCTTTGAGGCTTGCGGGCAAAACCGGGCGCGGACCTGGCCCCATCGTCTCCTCTTTTTCGGTTTCCTATCCGCGATGATCACGGCAGGAGGGGCTGCCATTCTCGAAAAAGCTTTCCACATTCCTCCACCGCTACCCAATCCAGACGCCGCTGCCTGGGCGTACGCCGTGGGAATGTTCTTCAAAATCCTAGGGATACTCGGTGCCGTCGGGTTACTCGTGGGTTCGGGATGGTTGCTCAACCGGCGCATGGTCAACCAAGACCAAACGGGGGATTCCAGCTTCTTTGACTGGGCTTTTCTCGGTGTGCTTTTCGCCACGGGACTCACCGGTACGTTGACGTACATCGTTCGTCTCACGAATAACGCAACGCTCGCCTACCCCACCTACTTCGTTCATCTATCGCTCGTGGCTTTTCTGCTCAGCACGATCGCCTACACGAAGTTCGCGCACGTATTTTACCGCACGACGGCCATGACTTACGCGCTTCACATTGGCCGTACGGTCGAAGAGATATGTCCTGCCTTACCGGCACCGCCCCCACAACCGGCGTTGCCCGAACAAGCCTCCTGATTGGCGACTCCTCCGCCTGACGAGCATCCGATTGTCTGCGACGCTTTCGTCAGGTCGTAGTAAACCAGCCATGGCTTGCACCGCGTGCGGCATTGGAATCGAAAGGATAAGCTCATGGACGAAACGACACGAAACCTGATGGTAGGGCTGCGTGAGGCGATGCAAGCCGAGCGTTATGGACAAGCGTTTTATCAGAATGCGGCCATGACCACCGCAGACCCTCAGGGCAAAGAAGTGTTTGAGCAGCTTGCGAGAGAGGAACGCGAGCATTTCGAGTTTCTCGCGGCACATTATAAGTCCTTGCTGACCCATCAGACGCCCGCGGCGGGCGTACGCCTTGTGGGCCATGCGAAGGTGGACTCGGCGAGCCCGATCTTTTCGAGCCAACTTCACGCAAGGATCAAGGAAGCGCACTTCGAGATGAGTGCGTTGGCAATTGCGGTGCAGCTCGAACTCAATGCGATCACCCATTATCGAGCGATGGCCGAGAAAACTTCGATCCCTGAAGTCAAACGCTTCTTCGAAGAACTCGCGAGTTGGGAAAAATCCCATTACGACGCCTTCCTCCATCAGCAGCAAGCTTTGCAAGATGAATACTGGACGGCGTCTGGATTTTCCCCGTTCTGAGACCATCGATTCGCCGACAACGGCCACGATTTCGGGTTCTTGTTCGGAACCGTATTCTCCCCACTGCGCAATTGGCTTCTTGCTGCTAGGCTACGCGTCCCATGCCGCAGAAAAAGTCGGAACGTTCGCCCTTGGGAGCCAGGACAACCCATTATGGGGTTGCGGCGATTGCCCTTGGTTTGAGTTCGTATATTTGGTGGGTGACGGGAGATCCAGCGACGCCTCCGGTACATCCGAAACCTACGTTGTACCAAGACGCGGTCATTGATGCGCCGATCACGTTGGTGACCGCGGACAAGACGGACTTGTCCTGCGCGTATGAGGGAGATGCGGAGGGGTATCGTTGTGCTTTCAAAAAGCCCAACGAAGCCTGGCCCGACGTGGATCCCAACAACGTGGAGCATCGAAAAAAGATGCTCGTGCCCTATATGACGGTGGACAATCAGCTATTTTTGATTCCGGGTATGTTCGAGGAACCGGCGGTGGATGAGCGTTATCGCGACGAAGTTCCTCGCAAGCTTCCCCGGGACAAGCTGGAAAGGTTCACAGCGCAGTGCAAGCTATTGCTTCGTAAGGAGATTGAGGGGGTGATGGTGCGTTGGGCCCCGGACAAGGACTGGCAGGGGCCGAACAAGGTATGGATTGGCGAGGTGAGCAACTGCCAAGTCAGCGAGCCTTGATGGGGTCACACCCGCATTTTCTTCGTGTCTTCCGCGGCCAATTCTCCACGACTCAAAAGCATTCCGAGCATTCCCTGCACGAGTTTCGTCAACAGCACGAGTCGTTCCACGCGATGGGCGGAGGGGCCTGCGCTCGTTCGAAGGACGGACAACGCTTGTTCGAATACTTCGAGGGATTCGTCGAGAATACGTCGCTCGCGATCTTGCATCACCCGGGAGATGAGGCGCCAAATATTCGTTTCCGGTTCATAATGAACGGCGCGATGGCGCGTCACCGCCTCACGCACCGCACCCCAGCGTCGAAGTTCAGCCAGCGCCATACTCGCCGCACCCATGGAAATCCCGAGACGTTTGCGGATCTCCGAGGTGGACAAGGGCTCCGCCGACAAAAACAGAATTGTCCAAACGCGACCATGCACACGTTTGAAACCCCAGAATTCCATGAGACGGCCCACTTGATCCGCCACGCGAAGTTCCGCTTCCAAACACGCGTGGGTGACGGTTTGCGGCGATGAGCTGTCGTCAATCTCCTTGCCTCGACGCGCTTTGAGCATTGGTCACCACAATAGAAGCGTTGAGCACAAATTGCACCCACCGGATGCGAAGCAAAATGTTGGGCAGGAGCATCATGCCCATGAAAAGAGCCGCGTCAGAAACGCCTTCGTGCCGTGAAAAATTCGTCTTCTTCACGCATTGTCTTGGTTGATTCGGCCGGGTGCGGTAAACGTGAATCATGCCACCGTCGAACGCCGAGGGGCACTCGTCGGCGCCTGGACGCCCCGCTCGGAGATCGGGTCTTCTCGAGCGCATCTTTCCGTTCATTGGCTGGTTCCGAGGGTACTCGAGCCTCGCCCTTCGCATGGACTTCATCGCGGGACTCACCGTCGCGTTGGTGTTGATCCCACAGTCCATGGCCTACGCGCAGCTCGCGGGGCTTCCTGCCTACTACGGCCTATACGCCGCCTTTTTGCCACCGGCCATAGCCGCATTATTTGGATCGAGTCACCAGCTCGCCACAGGTCCCGTGGCGGTGGTATCGCTGATGACCGCAGCCGCCCTCGCGCCCCTCGCCACCGCGGGAAGCACTGCGTTCATTGCGTACGCGGTGCTTCTTTCGATCATGGTCGGCTTGTTTCAACTGCTTTTAGGCGTGTTGCGACTCGGACTTGTTGTCAACTTCCTATCGCATCCTGTCGTCAACGGATTCACCAACGCTGCCGCGCTCATCATCGCCACCTCCCAACTCAACAAATTATTTGGTGTTTCCGTCGATAGCGCCGAACACCATTACGAAACCGTCTGGCGCGTCTTGGTCGCCGCAACGCATTACACCCATTGGCCTGCGCTCGCCCTTGCCATCCTGGCCATTGCCATCATGGTCGGAATGCGAAAAATCAACCCAAAGATCCCCGGCGTGCTCGTCGCTGTCGTCCTAACCACGGTTCTTTCCTGGGCGATCGGATACGAACGCAATACGAAAGTGCCCGTCGAACGGATTCAATCCAACGATATTCGTGAAACGATTGCTGCTTTCAACCACGCCATCGACGCGAAAGAGGATCTCACCAAGCACAAGGTGGAGATGCTCATCCCGCATCTTCGAGAAACCGAACAGAAGGATGGAAAGCAATCCGAGACGTATGCAGCACGGGAGCACGACATTGCGCTCGTAGACCTCAAGATCGCAAATCTCAACTTGACCATCCAAGAGCTTCGAGCACGTCTTCGAGACACTCAACTATCCGGCGTCGCATCCACCGACGATACCCATTTCTACGTCAAGGGCGCGATCCCTTCCGGCATGCAAACCAGCGGCCCTACGTGGCGTCTTCGCGTCGGAAACAGCAAACTCAACGAAGCTGGCATTCTATTGATAGGCGGAGGCGCGGTCGTCGGCGAGATTCCCAAAGGATTGAAATTCGGGCTTCCCACCCGTGACCGGGACGGCAACCCATTTCTTCCTTGGGCGGCCATTCCCGGACTGCTGTCGTCCGCGGTGGTGATCTCCCTTCTCGGATTCATGGAAGCGATCTCGATTGCCAAAGCGATGGCGGCAAAGACGGGACAACGTCTCGATCCGAACCAAGAACTCATTGGTCAAGGCCTGGCGAATATCGTGGGAGCTTTTTCCCAAAGCTACCCCGTCTCTGGTTCGTTTTCTCGATCTGCAGTCAACCTTCAAGCGGGAGCCCCTACGGGTCTATCCAGCGTATTCAGCAGTTTGGTGGTATTGGCCACGATCTTATTGTTCACACCCTTGCTTTACCATCTGCCCCAATCCGTTCTTGCGGCGATCATCATGATGGCGGTGATCGGCCTCATCAACGTGAAGGGCTTTGTCGATGCCTGGAAAGCGCAGCGATACGACGGCGTCATTTCGGTGGTTAGCTTTTTGTGTACGCTTGCGTTTGCGCCTCACCTGGACAAGGGCATCATGGTGGGGGTGTTGTTATCCCTCGGGCTTTATCTATTTCGCAATATGAAGCCTGATATTGCTCTTCTCGCCAAACATCCTGACGGGTCTTTTCGCAGTGCCACACGACACAATCTTTCATTGTGCAAACACATCGCGGTCTTACGTTTCAACGCCACGTTGTTTTTCGTGAACGTCAACTATCTCGAGGAAAAGGTGCTCGAGCTTATCGCGACCATGCCATGGTTGCGGCACGTCCTTATCGTAGGCGACGGCATCAATGAGTTGGATGCCTCTGGGGAGGAGATGTTATCGATGCTGGTGGCGCGCCTTCGGGAGTCCGGTTTCGAAGTATCGTTGAGTGGCTTGAACGACTCTGTTCTCGATGTGTTGAAACGAACGCGTCTTTACGAACGAATCGGGGAGGACCACATTTTCCCGAACGTATCTTCCGCGGTGGAAGCACTCCATGGACCGAGCCATCGTGGGTCCGATGAAAAGACTTGTCCTCTGGTGTACGCGCATGTCGATGGTCTTCCGATTGCACCGACCATCAAATTGAACGCGGCCATCTTGCATGGCCCGCCGGAATCCAAGGCGCCTCATGATTTCGATCGTAACGACGAGGCCGCCACGAACGAGTCGACGGCACCCGATGATCATGCAACGGCCAGCCGCGATGGGGAGGCGTGAACATGACATTCATTGGGATATTCAGCGGCTCTTACTGTCATGGCGACGAGGTGGCATCGCGTGTGGCGCGCGAGCTTGGTTACGATGACGTGAGCCGTTCCCTTCCGGAAGCAGCGGCGTCGCGTCATAAAATTCCCCTCGATCGCGTCTTGCGATCCATGGAGGGTCCCGCATCGTTACTCGATGCATTTCGGCGCGATCGAAACCGCAACGTTGCGTATCTTCGCGAAGCCATCGCGCAGCGGGTTGCCGGAAATAGCGCTATCTATCACGGCTTCGCCACACATCTTCTGCCCAACACCGTCTCGCACGTCTTCAAGATATGTCTTGTGGCAGAACGTTCGTATCGTATCGAGCAAGCGATGCGCTTGGATCATGTTTCTGAGAAAAAGGCTCGCAAGCTCGTCCATGCGCACGATCTGCAGCGTCTTGCGTGGACACAATACCTTTTCGATCTTGGACCGTGGGATGAGCGTTTGTATGACGAGATCGTTCCTGTCAGCCGCATGTCCGTCGACGAGGCGGTCGCGCTGATCGTATCGCATGCGCGAAAGCCGGCCTTGGCGCGCAACGCCGTTTCCACTGGGGCGGCACAGGATTTTCACCTTGCCTCGCAGGTAAGCATCGCGGTGGCGGAGCGCGGCCATGAAGTGGACGTTACATCGGCGGACGGTATCGTCACCATGGTCCTCAACAAATACGTGGTGCGCGTGGAACACCTCGAGGCGGAACTCAAGCGCATTGCATCATCGGTCCCAGGCGTAAAAGAAGCCAGAACCCGCCTGGGACCCAAGTTCAGACCCGTGGGAATCCACGGCGAGCTGGCACTGGTGGGGCCCAATCGACTCTTGCTGGTCGACGACGAAAAAGAATTCGTTCATACGTTGTCCGAGCGTCTTGAAGCCAGAGACCTTGCGGCAGCGATTGCGTATGACGGGGAAGATGCGTTGTCTTTCGTTCGGGGCCAGACGCCCGACGTGATCGTGTTGGATTTGAAGATGCCGGGGATCGATGGGCTGGGGGTATTGCGACGTGTCAAGCGCGAGCATGCGGGGGTCGAGGTGATCATTTTGACGGGACACGGCTCGGAGGTTGAGCAGAAAACCGCCGAGAGTCTCGGGGCCTTCGCCTATCTGCAAAAACCGGTCGATATCGAATTGCTGGCGAGCACGGTGCGCGCGGCCTATCGTAAGGTGGCGGAGGGTAGGGCAGAGCTTCAAGCCACGGAGCCCACGGATAGCGAAGCCTAGCCAGTTTGCTTGGGGACGGTCGAAGGGGAGGCCGAAACGCAAGGATGGAACTCAAATTATTCGTGGAGAACAACGGTGGAGCCAAGCCCGACGAGAAAGACGATCACCTTACGGGCCAGGATTCCTATCGTCGCATCTGGCGCACGACCGTTTTGATCACGTTGATGGTGGCAATTGCCCCGCTCGTGATCATGACGGCCATCAATTACTTTCAATACCAGAAAGCGCTGACGGCAGAGATGAGCCACCCCACGTCGCTCATCTTGTCGCGAAGCAAGCGTTCTTTGGAATTTTTTCTCGCGGAGCGCATTTCCGCCTTGAGGTTGGTGGTCAAAGACGGCTCGCTTGGCAACTTATGTGATCAAGACAAGCTGGCCCTTGGCCTTCGAAACATAAACGCGTCGTTTGGCGGCTTCATAGACCTGGGTTCCATCGACCAGGATGGTTTTCAATGCGCCTACGTCGGACCTTATCCGCTCATCGGAAAGAGCTACAAAGGCCAAGACTGGTTTCAAGAGGTGACGTTGCGCGGTGAATACGTCAGCGACGTGTTCATGGGGTACCGTGATGCGCCTCACTTCGTCATCGCTGTTCGTCATGACAATCCCGATGGCGGGTTTCATGTCATTCGCGCCACGGTGGGAGCGGAATTGTTGAGTCATCACGCAACGTCTTTGGATCTCAAACCTTCGAGTGATGCGTTCATCATCAATCGGGATGGCATTTTGCAAACACCGTCGAGATTCAATGGAACATTCCTGGAGCTATCGCAAATCCCAGTACCGCCATACCGCGCGGAATCCCAAGTCATCGAGCAACTCGATTCGCGCAACAAGCCCTATATCCTTGGCTACGCCTATGTGGAGCGATCGCCGTTCATCCTCATGATGATCAAGCGTCCCGATGACATGATGGCAAGTTGGCTTACTCTTCGAGGAGACTTGATCGGGTTTTTGATTGCGAGTGTGGTGCTCATCGTCATCGTGGTGTTGTGGAGCGCAACGTCGATGATCAATCGGATTCGTCACGCAGACCTTCGACGCGCGGAGTTCATTCACAATATCGAGTACACGAGCAAGATGGCATCGATTGGCCGTCTCGCAGCAGGAGTGGCTCACGAGATCAACAATCCGCTGGCGATCATCAATGAAAAAGCTGGGCTGATGAAGGATCTCGTTTCTTTGAGCGAGGACTTTCCGAAAAAGGAACGGTTCCTCAAAAACATTCAATCCATCACCAAGTCCGTAGAGCGCTGCAGCACCATCACGCATCGGCTGCTGGGATTTGCCAAACGAATGGATGTGAAGCTCGAAACCATCGATTTGCGGGAGCTATTGCAGGAGGTATTGAGCTTTCTGTGCAAGGAAGCCGAGTATCGAAACATCCACATCGAATTTCACGTGGATGAAGAGATCCCGTCCATCGAAAGCGACCGCGGACAACTTCAACAAGTGTTCTTGAACATCATCAACAATGCGGTGGCCGCGGTGCTGCAAGGAGGCCACATCGACATATGGATCGAGAAAACCCGGGATGATCGGGTTCGAATTCGTATTCAGGACGATGGGCCTGGAATCTCGAAAGAGAACCTGAAGAAGATCTTCGAGCCGTTCTTCACCACGAAAAAGGACTATGGCACGGGCCTGGGTCTCTCGATCACCTATGGTATCGTGCAGAAACTCGGCGGAACCATCGATGTGCAAAGCGAGGAAGGAAAGGGAACATCTTTCATCGTTACCTTGCCGTTGACGGTGAGCAATCTGTAGGGAGGGCAAGATATGGACGGAATGAGGGTATTGCTGGTCGACGACGAAGAGGAATTGGTGGAAACGATTGCCGAGCGGCTCGAGCTTCGTGGCATCGTGGCGGAAACGGTTACCAATGGCGAAGAGGCTCTTCAGCGCGTGCTCGAAAAGCCGTTCGATGTGGTTCTGCTCGACGTGAAGATGCCAGGTCTTGGTGGTATGGAGGTCCTCAAGCTGATTCGAATGCAGCGTCCGAACACGCAGGTGATCCTCATCACCGGACATGCTTCGGTGGAAAACGGGGACCGGAGACTGCTTGAGGGTGCATTCGATTTCATCGTCAAACCCGTCGATATCGAGGTGCTCGTCGACAAGATGAAGGAAGCCACCCAACGACGAAAAGAGTCCGACAAACCATGAACCAACCTCCAAGCCGATCGCTCGAATCAGAAGGACTTGCGTTCTTCGGAATCGTCACCGCGAGCATTTCTCACGAACTGAAAAACGTGGCGGCCATCATCAATGAGTCCGCCGGATTGCTCCACGACCTATCCGTCGGGGCTCAAGCTGGCAGAAAACCCCTAGACCCCGCGCGAGTGATGAAACTATCCGCAGATATCGTCCGCAATGTGGAACGATCCGTCAGCATCCTCAACCGCATGAACCGCTTCGCCCATTCCGTCGATGAACCGAAGCAAACCGTCGATCTTTTTGCCCTGTGCCGAGACACTATGGCCCTCGCGGCACGCGCGGCCGTGTCTCGAGGCATAGAATTGATCGACGAACTTCCCAATCAAACCGCACCCATTCCGTCTTTCCCCTTCGGACTGTATCGTCTCCTGTACCAGGCCATCCAAATCGCCGTTCTCGATGTGCAAGGGAAACCGTCGGTCCATCTTTCGGCCACTCTGGCGCCAACGCTTGTCCGGGTGCAGCTTCGTCGCGACGGCAGCTTGATGTGTACCGAGGAGCATCGAACCAGGCGTGAAGCTATCGAGAAGCTCATGCAAGCGCTTGGCGGATGTGTCAGGATCGATGAGAATATGCCCGACGCGATGGGCGTGCAGCTCGAGTTGCCCACGTCCTGATCGAGCCGGATTTATCGCGAGTGTGGATCAAGGAAGGGGTCGAGATGGAACGCGACGAGAAAGTATTGTTGGTGGACGATGAAGTGGAGTTCACGAGCGTGCTGGCGGAAAGGATGCAGGCGCGGGGACTTACGGTGGACACCGCCGCGAGCGGTGTAGAGGCGCTCGAAAAAATGGAAGGAGGGTCGCGCTATGATGTCGTGGTGCTCGATCTGGCGATGCCCGGCATGAATGGAATGCAAACTCTCGAAAGACTCATGGCGTTGAATCCCGACATGCAAGTGATTCTTTTGACAGGACACGCCACGCTTCAAGACGGGATTCGCGCCGTGCGCATGGGAGCCCGAGAAGTGATGGAAAAACCAGCGGATTTATCCGAATTGCTCCAAAAAATCTCCGAAGCCAAACTCGACAAGATCATGCTCATCGAAAAGCGCATGGAAGAGCAGATTCAGGAAATCCTCAACGCCAAAGGTTGGTAGATAGCCTCCCAACCACTAACCATCTCGAGCCAATCGTCATCCAAGCCGTTGCGCGAGTTCGAGGCCATCGTGCAGGTTCGATCAGTGGTTTTTCCAATTCTGCACGAGCGCCATCTGCACCTTGCCATCAAAGAAAAACCGGGAAGGACCCACCTGCGGATCGGCGCCCAACAACACGGGAACATCGTTTTGTACCACGCCGGCCTTGAAGGAACCGGATGCGGTCGTCCCCGTGGCATCGTTGTTGATCCACATCCGAACGGCTCCATCCCCATCATAAGCTCCAATGATGAAGTACGATTGGCTGCCATCGAGCTTCGACGCGGGATAGGTGGCGTACCGATACTCGCCTTCGACAAACACGCCGAAGCGAAGAACGGTATCCTCCGCGCCGGGGGGATTGAATAGCTCGAGGGCAAACCCCCCAGAGTTTGCTTTGCCAATCACCTCTTGCGTTTCACCATCGGGCAGTGTGAGTCGATCGAAGTTCACGACCACGGCCACAAAATACCCAGCGTTTGCCGTCTGATCCGCATCGAAAAAAGTAACCGACTGACTGTCCGCTGCTTTGAAGATGAGGCTGGTGCCAAAACGGTCCTCTCCCATGGACAACGACTCGGTCGTAGGGGCACCCGCGACGTTGACGGGCGCCTGATGAAGCGATGCATCCGAAACGCCATACCAACGCATGGAACTGGCGGTAGCGGGTTGATCCCAAACGTTCAGGTAGATCAGAGCGTTGTTGTCTTGAATCACCGCCCGCGCCACCGATACGGAATAATCTACGGTAACCGCATCGACCTCATCGCGCAACGCGGAGATGAAAGCCTCACCCATCGATGTCGGGATGGTCCATACCGAGGTTCCCAAACGAAGGCTTTTGGCATAGGTCAGCGCGCCAAATAGATTGGGCGTTTGATACTCGAATTCGACACCGTGAAAGCCGTCGTTTTTGCATTTTCTGACTTTCCCTTGCAACGCGGCGATATTCGACCCCTCGTTTCGAGAAAAAAGCACATGAAGGCGCACGTGCTTGCGCAAAGACGCATACGCTGGCGTGGCAAGCAGTTTTCTTGCGATGAGAAGGTTGTTGCGAAGCGCATCAAACGTACGAAGAACGACAGGTCGCCCCGCCACACCATAGCCATGGGCCATGAGGTGATCGAATACGGCTCGCAGATAGCTTTCCGTAGGCGTCGTTTCTTTGGTTTCGATGAACAATAGCTGGCTACCCGACTTGAGCGCCGCGTCCGCGAGCACTTCGACAAGGGTGGGCGCCGAGGTCCCGCCCGTGTCGTTATGCTCTACATACACGGTTCCGTCTTGGTCTTTGATATCGAGTTCGATCAGATCCGCCCCCGCGGCTTGCGCGGCATGAATTTTGTTGAGCGTGCCGGAAAGGGTCCCGGCATAGCAGTTGTGACAAGATACGGCGTTTTCATGCTGATACGGCGTACGAGGCAACTCGCGCTTCACTCCCGTCCAATAAGGAGAATCATGGCATGTCACATTGGCATCGTCCTTCGACCAGGCGGAACCATGAAGGACTGGCAAACAGGCTTGACAAGGATCCGAGGGATTGGGCGTTCCCGCCTCGACACAGGTTCCCGCAATGGAACAGGCTTCCGCACCGCAAGGACCAATACCACCGGCACCCGCTGAACCCGCCGCACCACCCACTGCCCCTGTGCCACCCGTTGCCGAACCCGCCGCTCCACCCATCGCACCGGCTCCAGCACTCGCACCGGCTCCAGCACTCGCACCCGCTCCAGCACTCGCACCGGCCCCGTCCGGCCACTGCGCATCGCCCACACCGCCATGGCCCCCACTGCCGCCCGCCCCGGATTCGCCCGCTCCACCCGAATCCGTTTTCTTCGAACCGGGCGGGGCATAAGCACGCGTGTCTCCCTCATTCGTGGCACACGCCACTCCAAACCCACCGGCCAAGTATAACAACCAGGTTCCCCAATTTGGCCATCGTCTCATGGCATCAAGAGTACCACTTCGAGCATCGACTTGCAGAAACACAACTATCCGCGCCGCGCACCCCCCTGCCCCTTGCCTCATCTCCCCATCGGCTCCAGAGCAGCCAAGTCGCGTTCAACATCGTCAATCCAATCGCAGTCGAACGCCTCGGATTCATCACAACCAGTTGAAATAACTACTATTTTTACCATTTCGGCACCAAGGAGATCCAAGACAATGATGAAACTCTACTACATGCCTGGAGCCTGCTCGCTCGCCAGTCGAATCGTTCTGGAATGGACAGGGGCGAGTTGGGTAAACGAAAAGGTGGGGCACGAACAACTGCACCAAGAGGCTTATCTTCGAATCAATCCGATGGGCGCGGTGCCGGCGTTACAGGTCGACGACACGATTATCACGCAAAATTCGGGCATCTTGACCTACTTGGCGGAAGCGTTTCCGAAAGCTCGGCTCGGAGGCGGCGAGACACCGCTGGGAAAGGCCGAAGTGCATCGGTGGTTGGGATTCATCAATTCCGACATCCACCCCACCTTCAAACCATTTTTTGGTTCCACATCGTTTCTTGGCGACGACACCATGATCGAAAAGACTCGAACGGAAGCCAGGAGGCTATTGCGAAATATGTTCGAGATCATCGATCGGCAATTGAAGGGGCGCGATTGGATCGCAGGGGAACGCTCGATCGCCGATGCTTATCTATTCGTGGTGCTTGGCTGGACGAAGGGAGTAGGAGTCGATCTCTCGGGCTTTGACCAAATCACGCGATTCGTGGAACGAATGAATCAAGATCCGGGAGTGCAGCGGGCGCTTCAATTCGAAAAACAGGCCTGAACACGACGTGCATCAGGTTTTCGTTACCCTTGCTCGCAGCAGATGGAAGTATCGACGCCCCACGCCGGAGGCAGCGGCGGCTTTGGTGACATTTCCCCCATGAGCCATCAAAGCCGCATCGATATATCGTCGCTCGAACTCATCCATGACTTGTTGACGCGCTTCTGGCAGAGGCAAACGTTGTGCCACGACTTCATCAATGTAGTCTTCATGGCCTCGCAGCTCGTTCGAATCGCCAACACTCGCGGGACCATCGGTGAGCCGTGCCCCATCGCCAATCATCTCCCCCGCCAACTCGCCAAGGGCCAGATGTCGGGCGATCGTGTTGTATAGCTCTCGCACATTTCCAGGCCAGGAATAGGCTTCCAGCCGCTCCATCAACGATTGCGGAATCGGTCGCTCTTTGCCTCCCAACATATCCCAGAAATGACGAGCCAGCAGAGCCACATCCCCTCTTCGTTGACGTAAGGGAGGAAGTTCGATCCGTGCGACGTTCAAACGAAAAAACAAGTCATCGCGAAATCTTCCGGCCGCGACTTCTTCATCCAGGTTTCGACGGGTGGCGGACAGTACACGCACGTCGACTTTGATCGGTTTGGACCCACCAACTCGTTGCACCTCCATTCGCTGCACGGCCCGAAGAAGCTTGGGCTGCAAGCTGATATCGAGGTCTCCGATTTCGTCGATGAGCAACGTTCCACGATGCGCTTGCTCGAATACCCCCGCGCGACTGCTCGTGGCCCCCGTAAATGCCCCCTTCTCATGACCAAATAGCGCGGACTCGAGGAGCGTAGGAGGCGCAGACATACAATCGAATACGATGAAAGGCCCGTTGGCTCGCGGTCCCATCTCGTGCAGCGACTCGGCCAAAACCTCTTTACCACAACCAGTTTCGCCTTCGATCAACACGGGAACATCCGATCCCGCAAGCCGCTCGCATAAGGGATACAAGCGACGCATCTCCTCGCTGCCTCCCACGACGCGACCAAAAGTCCTTCGCTGAGACAGGGCCACCTCCTTGCCCTTTTCTTCTTGCTGCACATGAAACACGGTCTGTCCCATGCGCACGAACTCGCCGCCATCGAGGTACACTTCCACGATCGATATTCCGTTGACGAATGTGCCATTGCTCGAACCCAAATCGGTCAACCGCAAACGCCGATCGACCACGTCGAAAGCAGCATGACGTCGAGAAACGGAAGGGTCGGTCAAACAAATCTGGCAGCTTGCGCTTTTTCCAGTCAGCGAGCGTGAAGGGCTGGATGAATCGAGAACGAACTTTCTTCCCTTGTCCGGGCCTTCGGCCACGAGCAACAAAAAGCTGACCGACGAAGCAAGCTTCGGGCGTGCAATCAAGTGGGTTCCCGTATCTGCGAATTCGGTCGGACGACGACCCATGGTTTCGAACCTAGCATGGTCAGCAGTGGTTTCGCACCTGCTGTGATGTATCTTATGGCACCAGTCCCTCAAATAGACCGAAGCTCACGGCCGTTCTACCCGAAAAGCAAGCTTGGCCTCCAGTTGTATCGTCCCCTGGGAAGGTTCCGGAAATCGCCAGGTCGTTGCCTCTTTTTTGACGCACTCGACCGTGGGCAGATCGATCAAGGCAATATCGTCTTCTTGGACATTCCAAATCTCACCAAGACCGTCGATGGTGGCGCGTATGGTCAAGCTTCCCGCAAGCTTCGGATTTTTTCGCAACCCTGCCGCATAACAGCGCTCCAACGCCTCGGTTCCCCTATCGACCACCTCTCGAACCTGCTCCGGATTCGGTCGTGAGGGACTCTCCGGAATCAAGCGCAGCGAGCGTAAAATGACCCGCGCATCCCGGCAATCGGAGATGGAAGGCTCCACCGCGGGCAGCTTTGTCGCTAACCCCTGGCTCTCATACACCTTCACACACGCATCGGCATTGCCTTGCACATCGAGTCGACGACCTTTGCACTCTCGTGCATACGCTTCGCGAGCGCGAACCCGATCGACGGTAACCACCGAATTTCCCAGCGCCAAACATCCTCCCGGTTGTCCGGAAGCACAGCGATTCGCTCCCTGCTGCGCCTGTCGCGCCCTTTGCTCGCGCTGCATCACACAAGCGTCTCGCTTGCCCTTGTCCGTCAATTCGAGAACACAATACTTTCTTCCGAGTTGCTCGGAGCGCTGCGCGTCCTCACCCAAAAAGGCATCCGAAGCCTCTTTGCAAAACTGCGGGTCGTCCAACTCGCAGCCTTTCGCCAACAGCACCCGACGTCGTTCCGCGGCACGATCGACACGCGCCGGTGGCGAAAGCTCCGGATTGCTTTCCGATGGACCCAATAAAATTCCACGAACCGCTCCGAAACAGGCTTCCTTTCGGCCTGCCAGACAAGATTTTTCGTACATCGAAACCGATCGCTCCGCGTCGGACACGGAACCGCTCTTCATGTAACGCTGATCGTACGCACGCGCAGCCGATACACACGATGGTAGATCGCCATTTTCGCAAGCAATCTCGCACGACTCCAGGTTCTTGTCCCGGTCGTTTGCACACTTTTGCGCGGGCGAGGCGCAGCCCACCATGCCGAGAGCAGCCACGCCAAGGACGATTCCCGAAGCCTTCATTCGCCCATTCGACACCGCTAGCGCCGCCGGGTCAACGCATCGCTCATCAACACCCGCGTCACCACGATGTCCGTGAACCAACGCTCGTGAATGAATCCACCCACCAACCTGAATCAGCGACACGAATAGCTCTTGGGCAAGCATTGTTGCCCCACGATCTGATTGCCCTCGGCAATGTCAAAACAACCATAGCCGCTAGGACATCCATCCGGAGCCGTACACTCCACACCACAGGCCTTGCCCGAAGAAAACGCAATGCAACGATTGCCCACCCCAGGACAGTCCGCATCCGTGGCGCACGATCGACAAAGCGACGAAATATCCGCATAGGGATTGACATGCGGGTTGTCATCCAACCCATGCACCCCGTAATACACGTTCCAATTCGAACTCTGGTTAATCTGCCGGAGGATCTGAAGATACGTCTGCGGGTCATGGGTGCCCGCGGACTTCGCCAAAAGCTGATTGATGAAGCCCGACGTCGTATACGGCTGCATCGTGAGCCACGAAAAATTCACGGTGGAAATGATGTCGACGTTGGCGGTCGTCTTCGCCGGATTCTTCATGATCGACTCGGGATACACCCCATACGTTTTGCATCCGTTGAAGACATACACCTGATATTTTTCCGGAAGACTGATCTTGCTGAGTTCATCCGCGCTGATCGCGTGACGTGGATTGTAGTGGTATACGAGACCCGAATAACTGGGGTCTTCCCCCGCGTGACCGTCGTAAATCAATACATCCATGGTTTGATACGCTTGGATGATCTTCGCACGCAGCTTATCGAGATCCCCAACCGATACGATACTCGGGTGAAGCAGCGTGATCTCCACATCGATTTTGCGACCTTGCACATCGAGTACCGACGTGAACGGCGGTGAATCGAGGGCAAGATCCGTGTAACGGGAAGCCGGATGCGCGTAGCCCGCTCGCTTCAACCACTGAAAAATCTCGTCCGCCGCTCGCAAATCATAACGCTCTTCGTTGTAATCCCCACCCACCAACACCAAAATGTCGAGCTTGCCGTCCTCGAACAGACGGTTGTATTCAGGGAACGCATCGAATGACTCCTTCTCGGGCTCGATAGCCACCTGAATCTCTTCGAGTTCACCCGAATAGGTGCTGGCATTGAAGTCCTTCGGATAACTGCTGTACTTGAGCTGGCTTTCCGTCAAAACCGGCAGCTTCACACGAAACGTTTTTTCCCCCGCCGAATTGGTTTCAATCGGCAGATTCGAAAGCAACGCTCGCGGACCGCCCATCTCCAGTTCCCACAAAAACGTGTACGACAAACCAAGATCGTCGATGGGCTCGACCATCGAATCCAGCGACGACTTGCGCACAAGCCCCGAAAATCCCCCATACCCATGGTTGGCGTCGTGACTCGACTTATCCGTCACGTACACATTGATGAAATGCGTATACGCCTTGAACTTATACGCTAACAGTTGCTCGGCTTGCGCCCGCTTCTGATCGTCGGTCTTGTCCAGCCAGCTTTCGTCCAAGTCGAGCTGACCCTCTCCCCAAAGCCGATACTCCATCGACGTCGGCGAAAGATAATTATCCGCCTTGCCCGGAGGCACCACCGTCGCTTGCCCCGCTTCCGACCCCTGCCCTTCCTCTTGCACGGTCGAACCACAGGCCAATACCAACCCCACAGGAATAAGCAGCGCAAAACGACGGTCCAGCATGGAACCTCCCATGAATCAATGACAGCCACAAAAGCACAGGAATGATAGACGCGGGAACGCCAGGGTCAACGGAAATGGCCAATGAAATTGTAATAAAACCAGCGAATTCGCTTCGACAGCGGCAGGACTACAGCACCGAGAAAATTTCTTCTATCGGCTTTTTCGGAGATTGAATCGCCTCCTGAGCCGGCCTTCCCACCGAAATCACCGCTCCCAACCTCCAGGGAGCCTCGATCCCGACATCCCGCTCGATGCTCGCCGAAGCGACTTGAGGAACCGTCAGCCAGCACGCCCCATAACCCATATCCGTCGCCGCAAGCAGCAAGTTCTCAATGCTAGCTCCCAGACTCATCGCGTAAGGATGCCCACGCACCGCATCAGCCGCTTCGCGCGCCAGCCCCGTCGTCATCAACGCATCATCCAAAAAACCAGGATAAATTCGTGTAGCCACGATGAGCAACGCCGGCGCCCTGCCGAACAACCCCACATAATCGAAAAGTTTCGATGTGGCTTTCTGCTGCGCATCGGTTTTCGGCTCAGGCAAAATCGTATGCAGCTTCTGCTCGACCAGCGAAGCAATGCGCTGACATCGCGACGCTTCGACCACCGCATAGTACTTCCACGGTTGAGCGTTGTTCAGACTCGGCGCTCGCCCCGCAAGGCGCACCATCTCTTTCAAGTCATCGACAGACACAGGTTCCGGCAGATAGGTGCGAACACTGGTCCGCGCCTCCATCGCTTCTTTGAGTTGCATCGAAAAACTCCCGAACTCCCACCGCGGTGAGAGACTCATTGCGTGATCAGCTTCTGTGCATAACCCGCCCAGACGTCAATGCCTCAACGCATCTCACCCCTTGGGCCAATACCTGAGCCGTGCTAGCCGTGGATGTCGACTTGGAGGAAACGTCATGAACATCGCCATCATGGGTTGTAAGGAAATCAAAGATGAAACTTGCATCGGTTGCCAGCGCTGCCTGACCGCTTTCCACCGACGGGAAGGCGAGTTTTCACGCTACAAAGACCAGCCTGATGCGCGTATCGTCGCCATTTTCCATTGCGGAGGCTGCCCCGCCACTTCCCCCGTGCTGAGAATGAAACAATTGCAAACCTGGATGAGCCCCATGGGCGAGCGCGTCGATGTGCTCCACCTCGGAACCTGCGTGAAAAACCACTGCGCTTACAAGGATACCCTGGTTTCGGCCGTCCGAAACAAAGCCGGTGTCGAGGTCATCGAAGGCTCCCATCCCTATCTACCGAAAGATATTTTCGCCTGACCACCGCCCCTTTTGCACGAGAACTTGGCCAACGACAGGAGAATTCGAAAGCCTCGTGCCCATGGCCCCTTCCGACCAACCCGCGTCATCACCCTCCCAATCCACCGCTACCCCCTCAGCTCCAGGTGGGGATTCTATATCCGAAAAACGCGGAAAATGCCCAGATCGCCGACAGCTCCCCGACCGACGCTTCTTTGCTCGGCCAGAAGGACGCCGCAACAATCAAGGCCGGCGACGAAGCGATTCTTGCGATTGATAGGTAAGTATTTGTTATTTATCATTAATTTTTGGCTCCGCCGATGAAACGGACGACCCGTTCTCTCGTATTTGCCCTAAGCGTCGCCGCTTTGCTCGTGGGAGGGTTTCTCCTTTTCCACCGTTCGCAGCGGCAGAGGGTTGCCCACCAACCGCTGGCCGCCGTTCCAGCAGATGCACAATTCATCTTGACTGCGAACATGGCTCGCCTCCGTTCTTCACCCTATCGGAACCTGCTCCGAGACGCTTCCATGTCGCCCTTGACGGCTGGAGCACAGGAATCTTGCGGCAAAAACCTCGAGGAACGGATCGAAACCTTGGTCGTGTGGAAACCCGCGGAACCAGGTTCCACCATGGGCATTGCGGCCTACGCTCCCGTCAGCGCACAATCCGTGTGGGAATGCGCAAAAGGCACCATGGATTCCCGAGGAGCCCAAGCCACTTTTTCCCATGTCGAAGGATTTCAAATCATCACCGACGAAACCCTCGGACCAGGCTCCGCCCAGATCGCTGTCCGAGACCCAGGATTGCTTGTGGTCGCACGCCCGGGAACCCGTGCGCGCATGCTCGATGCCTTCGCGGGCCGTTGCCCCTCGGCATTCGACCAGGGAACGCACGCTCGACTTCGAAAAGAACTGCCCAAAGGAGACGTTGTCCTCACCTTGACCGTCAACCCCGCTTTTCGCCAACGGGTCGCCGATTGGGTCGATGAACCATCCGCTCTCGACCACGTAGGGGAAATCGGGCTATCCGCGATTCTTCAACCCACCACGGAGCTGCAAGTCGTCGTCGTCTGTGAATCCGACCACGTTTGCCAATCCCTCGAACAACGGCTTCAAGCGATTCGAACCCGTGCGCGAAGGTCCATGCTGTTGCGGTCCATGGGGGTTGCCGGCTGGCTCGATGCTACAACCCTGCGGCAGGGAAACCAAAGATTGCACCTTCACGCCTCCCTTTCCGCCGAACAAGTCCTGGATCTATGGCAACGCCTCTCCACCGACCCGCAAGAACCCCCGCCTTCTTTCGTCCCCGCTCTCCGATCGTCCAGCGATGAAACGCTCCGCCCGCCCAGTTCCTCCCCACCATAATCAACCACGCTCACCCACCGCGCCTCGATCGAACCTTCCATTGCGACAGGCAGAAGGAAGCGCTACGGGTTCCAAAAAGGGAAAAGACCATGACGGGCGTGTTGCAGCATGTGGGTGATGACGCTCCCCCGCGGTGTGTTCATTGCGGAAAACAAGCCGCGGGCCCTTGCGCTTCCTGCCATCGGATGATTTGCGCCGATTGCTGCACGCTCACGGAATCAAGCGTAAAAAAATGGGCAATCTGCCTGGAATGCGACCGGAAAAAAGGACGCTCCCTCGGCCACGCATGGGGGTCGCTGATTTTATGGCTCTTGCTACCGCTAGGCATCCTCGCGGTAGCCACCGCCCTCGTAGGCTTGCTCGCCCACTTATGAGCGCGGCCCACACCATCCGGGTCCGCGACGGCCAGAACGCTCGTTCCTTCGGCCACGATCTACTGAATATCCATGTTTTCGTCTTTTCGACCGCTATCTTCCCGGTCGCAACCGTTGCCCATAGTTTCGGAGGAAAAAGCTTTCCGCACCTATCCACCGATAACGATCCGAGCATAAGTCCACCTTGCTTTCCCAAAGTCTGAACAACAGTCCCCTTTCCAGTTGTTCAGAGGATCCTAACGATAGCGGGGACGACGTCCCGGGTACGAAGAGCACGTTGGTCCTCGGGTTGTCGATGGTGGGCGTGTCGTGCATGCCTTCGGTTCTCGGAGCCGAGACGCTTGCGCGAAAGCATGATAACTAATTGTTTTTATTATAAAATACAAGCTATCGCCGTTTCGATACCCAAGGGTTGGGCCAGCGTCGGAGTAGAATTGAGTCATGGCTGTTGGGTGGTCAGCCCATCGATGAGCGGAATGTTTCATGGTGATGAGGAGATGATGCTGGCAGAAAACAATTCTGCTATTCTTCTCCAATTCCCGTTCGAGGAGGCGTTCTATGCGATTTTTCCCCTTTTCTTATTATCGGTTTATGGTAGCGGGGACCTTGCTGTTCGCGCTCTCCGATTGCTCTGGCGACGAGTTTACCCAAGAGGCGGCGGATGCATCGGTGGACTCTGGCGGTCCACAAGAGGCTTCGACCGGTGGCAGTGGGGGAACCTCCACAGGCGGAACGGGTGGAGCGACGGGCGGCAGCGGGGGAGCGCCCACGGGTGGTGCGGGCGGAGCGACGGGCGGCACTGGAGCAAGCGCGGGGCATGCCGGAACTGGTGGCGACGCTGGCCCCGAGCCTACTTGTGACCCGAACGAATCACCACCGACCGACGCCATTTACGTGAGCGCGAAAGAAGGCGACGACAATGCAAGCCAGGGGAGTCCGGAACAGCCGCTGCAATCCTTGAGCAATGCCATCAAATTGGCAGTCCATAACCAGATTGGCAAAATCATCCTGGACCAAGGGACCTACAAGGAGGCGGTGGTCCTTTCCCTACAAGATCCGCTGGTCATCATGGGAGGTTGGATAAAGGTAGGAACCGCGTGGACACGGGATTGCAGCCAGACAGCGCGGAACAAAACGCTGTTGCACTCACCCACCTCGACAGGGCTCCAGATCACGGGCAATTCCTCCGTTTCGCTACAAACCATGGTGATCCAATCCACCGGGACCAATAACGCGGCGCCCGATAACCAAAGTGGAGAGTCGTGTTACGGGGTGTTCGTGTCGGGGGCCGAGCTATCGATGAACGATGTCACCATTCGCGCTTGCGGGGGCCAAGACGGAGGAAAGGCTAATAAATACGAAGAGGTACAGCCGCCCGATTGCAGTCAACTGCAGGGAACCGGATGCTCGATGGGAGAACACGGAGGTTCTGGGAGCGGCGGACAGGACGCTAAGGAGGCCGGAACATTTACATTAAATGGGTATACGCCTGCAAACGGACAGCATGGAAACTATGGCAGTAATGGAAACAACGGTACACCAGGCAACCCTGGCAATACCGCGCAATGTTATGAAAAAGGATGCACTGGGCAGCAAGTGTCCGGCTCTTGCCCTAGTAATCATTATTGCGGTAACGAAACGCCACAGAAAGATACCTCCTCACAACCGGGTTCCTGCGGTTGCGGAGGTCGTGGAGGAAGCGGAGGCGCGGGCGGAAGGGGCGGCGGCGGATCCTTCGGAATTTATGCCACGGGAAATGCTTCCGTCCTTGTAAAAAATTCGAGGGTAGAAGCGGCATCAGGTGGAAACGGCAGTCCAGGACAAACCGGGCAAATTGGCTTAAATGGATTAGATGGCAAGCAAGGCGATAGCGTAATGTGCTATACGCAGTGCAAACCCATGCAGGTTGGCGAGAAATGTAATTGCGAACAACCCGGCTCCTATCAACTGGCTGGCGGTGAAAAAGGAGGGAAAGGCGGCAACGGAGGCAATGGCGGCCCTGGAGGCGCAGGCTCCGGTGGCCCTTCGATTGCCGCGCTCATCCATGGTAGCGCCACCATAAGCCATTTAAACGTGGATTTTCTGCATTCGACGGCCGGCACCCCGGGTTCTCCCTCTGCAGCCCAAGGAGATGCCAAGGACATCCTTGAAGTGCAGTAAGACTCCAGCGAATACCCCAAAGACCCCAACACGTCGCCTTTTCGATCCCCCACCCCCTCGAAATCACGTTGCCGTGATGCTCGTAGCCACTGGACGGCATCTCGAAACGATACGTCCGACTTGTCGCACGAGCCGTAAGCATCCACGCTCCCGCCATGCTCTCCACTTCCCACCGAATGCGATGGCTCGTGGACCTTCACGGCCGTCGCCACGTGGTCGATGCCTCTTGGCCCGGCTTTTCCAACTGGATTGCGGTCGATGGTCATACGGTCGAGCGATGGCGCTGGCCCAGCAATAATTTATGGACATGGCGCACCTTCCCGCTCGCTGGATCGTCGGCAAGGATCATACGACGACGTTCGGGCTTATTTAGTTTCGCGTACGAATTGCAGGTCGATGCCCCAGGGGCGCACGTGCAACAAGTGGATCCGTGGTCATCGCTTTGGTGGAACGGGCGGGTTTGAAACCCGCCCCTACGGTATCGCCGATCGATTCCTACCTCATTGCGAACCGATCCTTTCCAGCAGTTCGATCGCCGTTTTTTCAATCAATCGACTACGACACTCCCGGGCAAGGATTCGCGTGCGCTCCAGTTCTTCCCGCGCCAGGTCGGATTGCCCCAGCCGATAAGCTAGCGCCCCAAGCAGAAAACGACCGTCGAGCGCATCCCAAGTCAGCCCTTCGTCTTCCGCTTTTCGCACGAGAAGACGCAAGGATTCGATCGCGTGTTCTGCTCCTTGACGACCTTCGAGATACCACAAGTACATGCGGTCGTGACGGGCCAGCCGGTCGTAGCCATATTGTTCCGCAATCGCGAGGGAACGTTGAAACGCCGTATGAGACCTGGCGAAATCTTCCACCCACAACCACGAATCCCCAAGATTATGCAATCCCAACGCGGTTTCGTACGACAGGCCAATCGATTGCGCCAGGTCCGCTCCCCGCGCCGAAGCCATCGCCGCTTCCTTGAAATCCCCTGAGAAATGGAAGATCAGCGCCCGCAACTTCTCCCGATCCATCGCGGCACCCACATCCCCAGGCTCCGAAATCGCCGTCGCTCGCTCCAGATACTCCAACGCCCGCTTTTTCTGACCGGTAGCCCCATACGCTTGTGCCAACCCCATGTCATACCGAACGGCGTCCTTGCCTTCGAAAAGCCGGTCGCCCATCTGCTCATAGATCGTGACCGCTGCACCAAATTCACCACGGATTCCGAATAGTTGCGCTTGTGTTAGCAAGGTCAGGGAGCGGATGGGCTCGTTCGAACCCGCCAGTTCCAACGCCTCATCCAACAGCACCATGGCTGCATCGAAGCGATGCGCGTACGTAAGCATGCTCGCGCCATCGACCCGCGCCATCACCCTTTGCGACAACGTCGCCTCCTTGTCCACACGCGCCACGACTCGTTGGAGTACATCGAGCAACGAAGCTCCTGCGCGCACGCGACGCACGACATCCCGCAATTCCGCCAACCACTGCAGCAAGGTATCCACGGGACAATCCGCGAGAGATACGAGATCGAAGGCGCGGAGGTAATCCGAAAGCGCACCTTCGAGTTGCCCCGAGCGTTTGCGATACCCAGCCGACAACGCGAACAATCGCGCAGCTCGATGCTTCTCTCCCGCTTCCAAAAGATGGTAGCCCACCCGATCCGCCAGCGCATCGACCTGGCCGCCCAACACATTTTCATACGCCATGGCTGCCGCTTCATGCAGCTTGCCCCGCCCCTCCGGCGCAATGGAATCCACAACGACCTCTCGCAACAAGGGTGAACCAAGCGACGATGTCGAGGGCCCTACCCTTCGCACCAACCCCCTCTCCTCGAGTGTGGCAATCGCCGTTTCTACCGGCATCAACCCCATGCCCAACATCATCGAAAGCACTTCCACATGGGCAGGCGACGCCAACACGGCCATGGCGTGAAGCACCATCTTACAGGAGTCTTCCAAACGGCTCAGACGTCCGGCCAAGAGCGACTTGAGCGGACGCGGCGCGGCAATGTCGCCCGTAAGACGAAGACGCTGCACCTGGCCCTGTTGCACCACCAACGCCTCCGTTTCCATCAACTCTTTGATCAATTCCTCGATGAATAGCGGATGCCCCCCCGCGCGTTGCTGACAAAACGCAACCAACTCCTCAGGCGCGTGAGCAAGCCCCGCACGCGCGGCAATCAAATCCGAAACCTCCTTATCGTTCAACTCGACAAGGTCCACGTAGCTATGCTCATCCAAATCCGCCAAGGGATGCGGAGCATAAGAACGCGTACAGAACATCAATACCGCTCGCGCCCCGGCTAGCCGCTTGGCCGCCGACATCAACACATCGAAGGTATCGTCGTCCAACGCTTGAGCATCATCCCATACGAACGCATGCACCCTGTCTTCACTCAATCGTTGCAGCATTCGTGAAAACGCGGATCGCAAAGGAGGAACACTGGGCCCCACCATGTCGGTCGCCAACGCGCCAAGCTGCCCCAATACGGCACCCCGTTCCTCATCCGTCAACCCCAACGCGCGCAAACGCGGCTCAATCGTGGCTATCCGCTCCGGACCATCCCCTTCTTTCACACCACAA
The DNA here is from genome assembly GCA_002070115.1 of Deltaproteobacteria bacterium ADurb.Bin207. GTDB lineage: Bacteria > Myxococcota_A > Polyangia > Polyangiales > Polyangiaceae > MWCO01. The sequence goes on along the minus strand of MWCO01000041.1, from coordinate 24,961 downwards.
AGCACCCGCAACATCGACGATAGCCCCGAAAGCGGCATTTGCTTTCCAAGGGGCGGACAGCAAGCCACGTACATGCCGATGTGGTACGCACTGCGCTTCAATCGCCGCTCGAGAGCATCCACGAAACGCGTCTTGCCAATGCCTTGATCCCCACGAATCGTCACGATCTTGAGCCTTCGTCGAGCAGCCGCCGCAAGCACCTTGCCCATCTGACGATACTCGTCTTCCCGGCCCACGAACCGTCGCAACGCATCATCCGACAACCGTGGTTCGCCGACCAAAGACCCCATGACCCCGTCGTCCGTGTCCCATGGCTCGAGTTCAAATAGACTTCGTACCTGACGGGCTGCCAATTTCGACACGACACATCGCCCCGATTGCGCCATCGCAAGCTTCGACGCCACCTCGATGATCGAGGCATAGGTATCGTCGCGAGCAGGCTCCCCCGAATCATGAAGCTGAACCCGACCCGTATGCACGCCCGCACTCGCCCCCCATCGTCCCGTCGAAAGCTGACGCAACACTACCAATGCACAGCGAACGGCCGTCTCCGTTTCCCGGCCATCCGCTTCGCCCAAGCCCAAGAGCGCCACCAGCCCATCCCTGGTCTCATCCGTAAGACGAGCCCCATATCGCGCCAGCGTATCTTTCACACGCTGGCTTTGGGCCACCGAAAGAGCAACACCGGTCCGTATCACCAACACGGTCACTTCACGACGCTCGCCCACCGTCGAGGCGTAGCTGTACGTGGGCAACGTTGTCGTAACGCGGACAGGAGGTACGCTTGCCCGCGCATCCGGAACCTCCACCGGTGTGATATCGTCCCCATCGGGCTGCGTTTTGTCGACGAGAAGACCCTCCACGTCCAGCTCTTCACCAGCGCTGGCTCGCAAAGGAGCCAGGTACTCAATCAGGTCATTCGAAGAGAAACGTGTTCCGGTGGCATACATGAACCCAAGCAATTCGTCGTGAAAGACGCCGGCAGACGAGTATCTTTCGCGAGCCGAGAGCGCCATGGCTCGCCCCAAAATGGCCGACAGCGAAGGATCGACTCCCTGTCGAAGCGCATGAACGGGAGTCGGAGAATCGGTCTGCACACGCGCCAACGTCTCACCCGTAGAAGCCGCTCGAAATGGATTCGTTCCCGTCACCATCTCGTAAAGGACGGTGCCAAGGGAGAAAATATCGCTGCGTGCATCGACGCTTTCCCCGCGCGCTTGCTCCGGACTCATGTACGCGGCCTTTCCCGCAAGACTTCCCTCAGGTTGTCCTCGCTGCCAATCCCTCGCTTTCGCAATACCAAAGTCCGTAAGCTTGACATCCCCTTCCCAGGATAACAGCACGTTTTGAGGGGATACATCGCGATGCACGATGCCTAACGGCTCCCGCCGTTCGTCGCATCGCCGATGGGCATGCTCCAATCCTTTGCACACTTCGCTGGCGACAAACACACACAGTCCGATGGGCAATGGGACGGATCGTCGACGCATGCGAGACAGCAGCGCGGCCAGGTCGAGCCCCGCCACGTATTCCATCGCAATGAAGTACGAGGGGAGGACAGCATCCTCGTTCGAGCCAACCATTCCCAAGTCGAACGCCTGAACGATGTTGGCATGAGACAAGTGAACCGAAAGCTTGGCTTCGTGAATGAACAATTCGACGAATCGGGCGTTGCGCGACAACTCCGGCAGGATGCGCTTGACCACCAGAACTTTTTCGAATCCCTCCACGCCAAAGCTCTTGGCTTTGAACACCTCGGCCATCCCGCCTTTTCCGAGACGTTCGATCAGGCGATATCGTCCGTACGTTTCATTCATGCCGCGTTCCCAAGACAGGACGAGGAGCCTAGCACTGGCACGAAGGATCACGAACGACGATTAGAATCGGTGGTGTTTGCTCATGGCGAGCAGCGACGCCGCGGCACGCCCGCGGATACGAAGGTTGTCACCATCGGCGGAAATATGAACGAGTTCGACGGCAAGCCTTCGAACGCTTCGCGCATCCAATCGCTCGGTAATTTGACACATCAACGGGACAGCCCGCGGCGATGGCTCCACTTGCAATACCGATACCGCTGCCTCCCGAAGCGCCGTCGGCCAACGGGTCAGTACCGTCCTTTCTCCGCCATGAAAGGCGTCGTTCGAAGCGGAATTCATGTATTTTTCTCCTGCGGGTCTTTTCCGATTCGAAACGATTTCCCCGACGTCACCCACCATCAGCCGGTCGATAATCCGTTCGTACACTGCGGGATCATCGCGTAATGTCAGCGCTCCGCGATGCGCTTGTTCCGCCAGATCTCGAGCCGGTCGAATCAGAAAATCATCGGGTAGCGGCGCAACGCTAGCGTCAGGCTGCGAGGCCAAAACATGATCGATGAGATCATCGAAACTTGCGTAGCCGTCGAGGATGCTTTCCAAACAAAACGGCAGCGTCGTGACGAGAACGGGATCGTAGCAGGGGGCATAGACGGCGATGAGCCAAGCCATGCGTGAAGCCAAAGCTAATACCGGCGGGTTGGCCGATAGCCCTTCGTCCATCAAGGCCACCACAGCCTCGGCGAGCTGGCGTTGTGATCCACCTTGCCGCTCGAATTTTGCGATTTGACTCCGCAATTGGTCCGCGACGGCTTGAAGCGCGGATGTAGCCGAAGAATTGCTTGCCGAAGCAGCGCTCGTGCTGGAAATCCCTATCGCATTCATGCCTTGTGCGTTCATGACCAGCCGTTGACCACGGCCCACGGGGAGGGCGTCGCCACAGGTATTGCTTCCTCGTTTTGGTACGCTGAGGGTCGAACAACCTTCCCCGCATCAAACCTCGGATCCAACAGGAAGACTTTCGCGAGCGCACCGGATTGGGAATGGGAAATAGGTGAGTGCTTTCGTGGACTCGCTGAGGGTCGTTGTGAAAAGCACCCGAAATAGCTTAGGGATCCAGGGGGTAGGATAGAGAAAAAGCCGCGGGACTCATCGGCAAAGCAAGGGGATGTTGGGGAGAATCAGCGGGAAAGCCGCAACGAACCATCAGGGTTCGAGGCCTTCCCGCGGAAGCAATCGGTCAAGGGGTCAGATCCGCATCCGTTTGCGGCAAGTACTCCCGGTCTCCTCCAAAGACGCTCGAAAAACCGCGTACGCTGGCATAGCTCTTGCCGGCCGTGGGGAACGCTCCACCTGCCCAAATGAAGTTGCTCGCCCGGATCTGTGAACTGCCCTGCGCAAAAGCAATTCCCGAACCCATCGTCACAGTCGACACCGTTTGAATCTCGACTCGGCAGGATTCATAAGACTCCGCATTCGCTCCCACCAACTCGGCCACCGTCACCACCATCGGCGCCAAAGGCGCCCCTGGCGTGGAATTGGTGATCTGGAAACCAATCTTGAGCTGGTTCAAACCGTTGTACTCGTCCAACACACCCTTGATGTCGATGCGATCGCCCACCGATACCGTCGGCGTGTCTTTTCCGGTATGCACGAAGATGCACCCCCACGGCACCGGATTGGGGTCCGATAGATAAAACCCATTCGATGAACCCACGGGCTTGCGCACACCCGTCACCACCACTCCTTGGAACATCACATCATCGCCAGTACTGAAAGTCTTGCGCGCCTGTTCGATGGATGTCGTTCCCGCCGGACACTTCTGCGCCCCCGGATTGGGAACCGTCGGGCACTTGTCACACGCATCCCCCTTGCCATCGCCGTCCTGATCCTCCTGCCCAGCATTCGCCACATACGGACAATTGTCCGACCCATTCTTGATGCCGTCGCAATCCACATCATTGGCCGCCCAATTGTACTCACAGGCAGAGTTGTTGGCGTCGAACGGACAAACATCGCATTCATCCCCGATGCCGTCGCCATCGAAGTCCCCCTGCTTGTTTCCATCCAAGGAACGAATGGGGTTGAAGACGGTCGGACAGTTGTCCGCCGAATCCGGGATGCCATCGCCATCCTGATCGTCTGCCGTGGGAATCCCACCGTAGGAAACCGGGTTGGTTCGCATCGGCACACAACTTGGCTCGTATTCGGGAACACCACAGTAATACAGCGGGTAGATCGGCGTGAGTGCGCCAACCACTCCCGCCAGAGTGACGCCACCGCCCACGTCATCGGCGACACATGCTTTTTTCGGGACACCGCACACGCCCGTTTGCCACGCCGAATTGCTTGCCGCATCGGCGGCGGGTGGCATGTCCTCGCATCCCCCTTTGCCAAGGGAAGTCAGCAAGGCGGCGTCACCGTACATCGGACGCCCCCCTCGTAACACCAACACCGTATCGGTCAGCCCCGCGTTCGTCACCGCCGCATGCGGGTTCTTGTCATGCTTCGCCCCGTTGAAAATGGCGATATCCGCCACGTAGGTTTTCTTCAGCATGCCCAGCACCGAATCGGTGCCCGTCGCAAACGCACCGTTGGTGGTAGCCATCCGCCAAAGGTCCTCATCGGTAAAGTAACCCCCGAAGTTGTTCTCGTTCAAACCTCGGATACAGTCGAACATCCGCGACAGGTTCATCGAGCCACTCGCGACCCAATCGGTACCCAACGCGATGATCGCGCCGGCCTTGTGGAACAAGGTCAACCGATTAGTGTCACCGTATAGGGATACATTCGTTCGCGGCGACCAGATCAGTTTGGTGCCCGTTCGCGAAAAATACTTCACGTCGTCGGCCACGAGCCCCACGCCATGGATCCATGCTGCCTTGTTGAACAGCAAGTTATTGTTACCCTGGCTCAAACATACGAACTCGTTGCGCGCTTCCTTGTTGATGCCCTCAGCCACGTGAGGCACGTAAAAAGGATGTCCCTGGGCCCAACTCGACGTATCCATTTTGGGATAGTTACAGCCATTGGCAATCATCTGGCCGTCGTTGTCCCCCAACGGGAACGTCTGATACTCGAGCGCTCCGAGCCCAAGCCCGTCGTTTTTGTCGTCACGATCCAGGTTTCTCAGGATTCCCTTGGCACCGTTCGAACCGTTGATCGACGTGGCACCGCTCATCATGAACCGAAGCTCGACCCCCGTCTGCACCGCCTGACTCGCACTGCCGCTGACCGGAATCTTCGGTAACCCATTCTTGCCTTTGCGCCATTCATGACGGTGCTGATACCGAACGTCTTTCAGAGCGTTATAGTCCCCCGTGCCATAAGGCCGGTTGTTGCCAAAGGTTACGTGATCATGCGCGTTGATGAGCCCCGGACTGATCACGCCTTTCGGACAGACAACTTTGGTCGCTGCAGCGTAGCTCGGATCGCCGGAACAATCACAGCCGACACATTGGATCATTCCTTTCGAATCCACCAAAACTTCCCCGCCCTCGTACACATCGTCGGGAGCGAGAACGATGCCGCGATACACCGTACTTCCCGAACCCGCCGTGACCGAACACGTGCCCGAAGCGGGTGGATTGCCAAGGGAACCGCAGGTATGCACCGCGCTCGTCTCTCCCGGATCGGGGACCGAACATTGACCCGGCCCTCCCCCAGCTCCGCCACCCCCCGTGCCTCCACCACCCGTGCCTCCAGATTCACCCCCCGTTCCTCCTCCTCCCGTTCCTCCTCCTCCCGTTCCACCCCCTCCCGTTTCTTCACCACCCGTTCCCCCTCCACTGGTCCCAGCCTCCCCAGCCATCCCTGCTTCCCCCGCGCCACCGCCCGAGCCAGACACCCCTGGTTTGCCTTGCGGAGGGGAATCCGAATCATCCCCTCCGCAGGCCCCTGCGAAAAGAACAAACGCCGCGCCCAGCGAGGCCGCGAGCCATGAATACGATTGCTTGCGTTGCATCAAGACCTCCAAAGCATCCACACGTGTTGCCAAACCACAGCAGCAAGAAAGGTCCATCCACGAATCTTCATCGCCTGTGGAACCATCGCCAAATCCCTCAAATCGGGGATGTGCGAACGATCGTAGCGCGTTTGCTCAAGGCTTGCCGTTACAAAGGTGGGCCCCCTCACCGTTTGCCAAACCCCCGAGCGGGTAACGACCTTACCTTTGCGCGATAGGGAGCCAAAGACGCACGATTGAGGGGCGAAAACCATCGCCGGACAATAGTCAAGTCATTGAATTAACTAGTTAAATACAGGGGTCGAAGGACGGCAGGGGGGGCTGGCGGGTTGGACGGGAGAAGGGAAAGGCAGTGTTACGCGGTGCTGGCTACCTTGCCTCCCTTGTCCACCAAAGCCGCTTGCGCCGCTGCAAGACGCGCGATCGGAACACGGAAGGGAGAACAAGACACATAAGCCAACCCCACCTGGTAGCAGAAGTGAATCGAAGCCGGGTCACCACCATGCTCACCACAAATTCCGAGCTTGATGTCCGGTCGGGTTTGCTTGCCTCGCTCCACGGCTGTTCGAACGAGCTGCCCCACCCCCTCGACATCGAGAGTCTGGAATGGGTCCTTCGCGAAGACCGTCGTTTTCACGTACTCGTCCAAAAACCGCCCGGCGTCGTCGCGAGACAACCCCATCGTGGTTTGCGTCAAGTCGTTGGTGCCAAACGAGAAGAATTCAGCGGTTTTCGCAAGCTCATCGGCACAAAGGGCCGCGCGCGGCAGTTCGATCATTGTCCCGAAAAGGATATTGACCGGCTTTTTGGCCTTGGGAAGTACTTCCTTCGCAATGGCATCGAACTCAGCCTTCATCAGGTCCAGCTCGCGCTTGGTCATCGCCAGCGGAATCATCACTTCCGGTTGCACATCGACGCCCTCATTCGCACAAGCGACAGCCGCTTCGATAATCGCACGCATCTGCATGGACGCAATTTCGGGATAGCTGATGGCAAGACGCACACCGCGATGTCCAAGCATCGGGTTGAACTCATGCAACTCCTCGACCTTGTGATGGAGCTTGTCTTGAGACACACCCATCGTCTTCGCCAACTCGGCGATTTGCTCCGCCTTGTTGGGAAGGAACTCATGCAAAGGCGGATCGAGCGTTCGAATCGTTACCGGCAGGCCATCCATGGCCTTGAAAATGCCGATGAAGTCCTCGCGCTGGAACGGAAGCAGCTTATCAAGAGCCTTTTTCCGCTGCTCCACCGTATCGCTGAGGATCATCTCCCGCACCACCGCAATGCGGTCGTCGCCAAAGAACATATGCTCGGTACGGCACAACCCAATCCCCTGCGCCCCAAACTTACGAGCCACCTGCGCATCGTGAGGCGTATCCGCATTCGTACGGACTTTGAGCGTTCGCACCTCATCGGCCCACTGCATCAACTCACCAAAATAACCCGTGAGTTGCGCTTCGATCGTCGGCACCTCGCCTTGATAGACCTTGCCTGCCGAACCATCGAGGGTCAGGAAGTCTCCCTGCTTGACCGTCACCGTCTCCACGGCGGTCTTGCCCTCATACACCGTGATTTGCATTTGATTGGCGTCGTAATCGATGTTCAGAGCGGAAACGCCTGCGACGCAGCACTTGCCCATGCCCCGGGCCACCACCGCCGCATGGCTGGTCATCCCTCCACGCGCGGTCAAAATGCCTTGCGCCGCGTGCATGCCGTGAATGTCCTCCGGCGAGGTTTCGATGCGAACCAACAACACCTTCTTGCCTTCGGCCGCTTGTTTCTCCGCCTCGTCCGCGCAGAACACCACCATCCCACTGGCAGCTCCAGGGCTGGCGGGTAGACCCGTAGCTAACGTCTTTTTGGGGGCTTTCGGGTCAAGGGTAGGATGCAAAAGCTGATCGATGGAGGCAGGATCAACTCGCAACACCGCTTCTTCTTTCGAGATGAGCCCCTCTTTGTGCATCTCGACCGCCATGCGCACCGCCGCGGCCGCCGTTCTCTTTCCCACACGACACTGCAACATGAACAACGTGCCCTCTTCGATCGTAAACTCGATGTCCATCATGTCGTGGTAGTGCTGCTCGAGCTTGTGATAGATGCCCTCGAGAATCTTGTAAGCCTGAGGCATTTTTTCCTCGAGCGATGAGCTAGGCTTGCCACCTTTTTCCGCGGCCGCCTTCGTGACGTTGAAAGGCGTGCGAATGCCCGCCACCACGTCTTCTCCCTGCGCGTTGGGAAGCCATTCGCCATAAAACACGTTTTCGCCCGTGGATGGGTCGCGCGTAAACGCAACGCCCGTCGCGCTCGCATCACTCAAGTTTCCAAAGACCATCGCCTGTACGTTGCAGGCAGTCCCCCACTCCTCGGGGATGTCGTGCATCTTGCGATAGGTCTTCGCACGCTGGTTGTTCCAACTGCCAAACACCGCGCGGATCGCGCCCCAAAGCTGCTCTTTCGGATCGGTAGGAAATGGCTTGCCCGTATGCTTTTTCGCAATCTCCTTGAATACACCCACCAGCTTGCGGAAATCCTCCGCCCCAAGCTCCGAATCCGGAACCAAGGTCTTGAGTTCTTCCGCGTTGTGCTTGGTCACATCAATGCCTTTGCGCGTGGCCACTTCACGACGCGACGCCTCGAGATCCGCTTCGAAGTGCTCTTTGCTCACCTCGAGAACGATGTCCGAGTACATGGTGATGAAACGACGATAGGCGTCCCATACGAACTTTTCATTGCCCGTTTTCTTGGCAAGTCCCGCCGCAATCTCGTCGTTGAGACCAAGATTGAGCACCGTATCCATCATGCCTGGCATCGAAGCCCGAGCACCGCTGCGCACACTGAAGAGCAACGGATTGGTGGGATCGCCATATTTTTTCCCAAGCAACTGCTCGGTCTTCGCCAAGGCCTCATTGACCTGGGCCTCGAGTTCCGCGGGGAATTTACCGCCGTTTTTGAAGTACTCCGTGCAGACCTCCGTGGTCAGGGTGAAGCCTGGCGGCACAGGAATCCCAATGTTCACCATCTCCGCCAGGTTGGCTCCCTTGCCACCAAGCAGGTTCTTTTGCGCAGCCTTGCCATCGGCTTTGTTTCCGCCGAAAAAATATACATACTTGGACATCATCGACCTCACGTGAGCATGTTGAAGTGAGCGATACCCGAGCAACGCTCGGAAATGGTTCTCATCAGACGCAGCCTGTTGTTTCTCAACACCTTGTCCTCGTCCATCACCAGGACATGCGTGAAAAATTCGGCAAGGAGGGGAGCAAAGGCCGCGATGGCGGCAAAGGCCGCGGGGAAATCTCGCCTGTTGTGCGCATTTTGGAGCGCGACGTCAAGGTCTTCGAGGCCTCGAAAGGTTGCGATTTCCGCTTCGTGAACGCTCTCGCCCATCGAAGCGGGATCCCGCGGGGCCCCGGATGGCGCCTCTTTCGCGATATTCGTCGCTCGTTTGAATACTTCCCCCGCACGGGTCCGTACCGAGGGCTCCAATCCCGCCAACGCTACCACCCGCGCCCGAACGTCCACCGGATTGTCAAAGCCCGACGCCAAACACGCATCCACCACGTCGTGAGGATGATGCTCCACCAACAATCCGCGCAAACGCTCCCGAAAAAATTCCAGCAGCTTCGAAACGACCTCACCCATCGGCAAGTCCACCTCGAGGCCCTCCACCCCCTCATACGCAACCTCAATCGCCTCCCGAATCGATAACGCAAACCCCCGATCGAGAGCCGTGCGCAATACCCCCAAACAGGCGCGACGCAGCGCAAAAGGATCCGCAGCCCCCGTGGGACTCAACCCCACGGAAAAACACCCCACCAAAGTATCAAACCGATCGGCCAACGCCACCAAAGCCGCGGGATCGTCATCCGCGGTCGCATCCGAAGCCCCCTTGGGCTGATAATGCTTCGAAATGACTCGCGCCACAGCCTCCGTTTCCCCTTGCCCCAACGCATACACCGCCCCCATCTCCCCCTGCAGCTCCGGAAACTCTCCCACCATCAGCGATGCCAAATCACACTTGCAAAGATGCGCCCCGCGCTGCGCCGTCTCAATCCGATCCTCGGACAGGCCAAGCGATCGCCCCAACCGCACGACCAATCGCTCCATCCGCTCCACCTTGTCGCGCACGCTGCCAAGCCGCTTCTGAAAAACAATGCCCCCAAGCCGCTCGAAACGCGAATCCAAACGGACCTTCATATCCTCCTCAAAGAAAAATCGCGCGTCGGACAAACGCGCCCGCATCACCCGATCGTTGCCCCGACGCACCATATCGGGCTTCAACGCAGTACCCGCTACGGCCAAATACATCGGCGCCAACTCCCCATCCTCACGACGCGCACAAAAATACCTTTGATGCCCCTTCGCCACCGCCAGAATCACATCCTCCGGCAACGCAAGAAAAGCCTCGTCGAAGGAACCCGTAATCACCTGCGGCTCCTCGACCAAGTTCACATTCTCCCGCTCGAGAAACTCATCCTCCACCAACACCGTGCCCGCTTCCTCACAGGCCTCCCGAAGCTGACTCATCATGACATCCCGACGCTCGAACGGATCCACGATCACATGCGCGTCACGCAATAACTCGACGTAATCCTGCGGATCGGGAAGGTCGATGGGCTCGGGTGCCAAGAAACGATGCCCCATCGTCTCCCTGCCACTGCGTACCCCGGCAAAGGACATATCCACCACTTGTCCACCCAAAAGCGCAAGGATCCAGCGCACAGGACGACCAAAAGCGATGTCCCCGTTGGCCCATCGCATGGATTTGCGAAAAGGAATGGCCGCACAAATTTCCTCGAGAATTCGGGGAAGTAGCTCGATCGTGGGCTTTCCTTCCTCCTGCCGCGTGCCCATCAAATACACACCCTTGCCCGAATCCACACGCTCCAGGTCATCGACCTCACAACCAATCTTGCGCGCAAAGGCCAGCGCCGCCTTGGTCGGCTTGCCCTCCTTGTCCAACGCAACCTGCACCGGAGGTCCCTGGACCCTCTCACTCAAATCCGGCTGCCGTAACGCAAGATCATAAACCTGCACCGCCAATCGCCTCGGCGTACCCAACGCACGAATCCCCGTATGCGATAGCCTCGCTTGCCGCAACCGCTCCTCAAAAAGATCCGGAAGCACAATCAAAGCCCTCTCCACATACGACGCAGGAAGCTCCTCGACGCCAATCTCGAACAGCAAATTCTCCGTGTCTGACATGCAGTCTCGCCTCCAATGGCAACGTGCGGCGGCGCCAACCTAACAAATCACCGCCCCATGGGCATCTCCGATTGCATCCCCCCATCCATTCTATAACGCAATGCGTTATAACCTCAAAACAACGCACCTACCCCCGTCGACAATCCAAAACCATCACACCCCCTCATCCCGAATCATCAACGCGGATAGATCGATTCCCGCCTGTTCGAGAACCTCGCGCTGCACGTCCATGAGCATACCAATGCCTTCGAGGGCAAGATCGACGAGCGCGTCCATCTGGGCGCGGGGAATGGCTTCTCCTTCCGCCGTGCCTTGAATCTCCACGATGGCGCCGCGTCCCGTTGCCACAAGGTTGAGATCCACCCGCGCACGGCTGTCCTGCGCATAGCAAAGGTCCAAAACATGCTGGCCGTCGACATGCCCCACGCTCACCGCGGCAACCTGATCGCGCAACACGGGTTTCGTCAACACGCCTCGGTCGTGCAGCGTTGACAATGCCAGGACCAGCGCCACCCAAGCCCCCGTGATCGAGGCGGTTCGCGTGCCGCCATCGGCTTCGAGAACATCACAATCGATGGTTATGGTTCTTTCTCCAAGACGATCCGGTTGGATCGCCGCCCGAAGGGATCGACCGATGAGCCGCTGGATTTCCTGCGTTCGACCGGAAATGGCTTTGCCTCGCCCATCGCGCTTTTCGCGGTGAGAAGGGTTGGCCCGCGGATGCATTTGGTACTCCGCCGTGATCCATCCCACACCTCGACCCCGCATAAACTCCGGCACGTTTTCATCGATCGATGCGGTAACCAGCACCACGGTGCCTTCCGCCTTGTAAAGCACGGAGCCTTCCGCAAGACGATGAAAGTGCGGGATAATCTGCACGGTCCGAATCTTTCGGGGATCTTTTTTTACACTCTCGTCGTTGTCATCCATGGTCCTTCACCTCCGCGGCCTGCCGAAAAACCTTGACGATCACCTATCGGCGACATCCGCGCGCCGCAATCGAATCCGAAAACGAGTCCCATGCGGCTCAACGGGCTCGCAATGAATCGAGCCGCCATGGCTGTCAATCACCTGCCTCGTGATCGCGAGTCCAAGCCCCGTGCCGCGATTTTTTGTAGTGTAAAATGGATCAAAGATATTCATTCGCACGTCGTCCGCAATGCCCGGCCCCGTATCCTCCACCCACAACTCGGCCCATTGCTCGAACTCATGCATCGCAATTCGTAACTTCCCCCCCTTGCTCATCGCCTCTCGTGCATTGCGGATCAAGTTCACCAACACCTGACGAATCTGCTGCTCGTCTAGCCACACGTCCGACGCTTGCTCCGGTAGTTCGAGGTTCAATTCGATCCCCGCTTTGTCCAATTCCGGGCGAACGAAACTCGAGACTTCTCGAACCATTTCGGGCAGTCCTTCGGCTTCCAACCGGGATTGGGGCGGGCGAGCCAAACGCAAGTATTCCTCCGACAAGGCGCTGAGATGATCCACTTGTCGACGAATGGCCTGAAGCAATTGCTTCGGCTCGTCGGAACCGTTCACCGGCGCCAACTCGTCTTCCAACAGTTCGAGATTCAATCCGATAGACGATAAAGGGTTGCGAATCTCATGGGTTACGTGGGCTGCCATGCGCCCCACGGCCGCAAGACGCTCGGACTGCAAACGAGCTTCGTTGGCTTTCGAAATCGCCTCCACCATCGACTCGAACGTGGCTGCCAATTCCCCGATCTCATCACGAGCAGCCACCACCTTCTGCGATGTCAAATCACCCGCGGCCACCGCCCTCGCACGATCCGTCACTGCGGCCAGCGGACGAAGTACCCGGCGCGCATACAAGGTCATCCCAAACCCTACCAAAAGCGTCAATCCCGCGAGAAGCAACAAGCTATGCAAGGCTCGGCGCTCCCTGTCCCGAGCAGCAGCAATGCGTTGATCCATTTCGGACTCGACCTGTTCTTTGAGCACCCTCGTTCGACGCGCCCCCGCGATTTCGTGCGCCATGACCCCATCACGCAGGACTTTGGCTCTTGGAGCATCGGCGGTTTCGAGCGCCTCGAATAGGGAAGCCAACATGGCCCGGTCTTCCGCAAGAAATGCCTCCAACTCCCCCGAAGCCGCCACGATCTGATCACTCATCTGCCGCGCTTTGCCGTCAGTCGACGTAAGCACCTTCGAAGTCGCAGACTGACGAATTCTCTCGAAAATACGCGGACGTAAACGTCGCGCGGTTTCAATCCATTGGCGCGCATCGGCTGGATTTTTTGCCTCCGTGATGTGGTTGAGCTGAGCACTTACCAAGTTCTGATTTTCCAAAGCCGCGTCCACCGACAACACCAACGGCAAGTAGCCGCTGCGCAGCAGTTCGCTATCACGCGCGGTTCTGCGCTGCGCCACCACACCCCATCCCACCGTCACCGCAAAGGCGAGCATCACCGCAAGAAAAGACCCCAGAATTCGCCGCGCAACCGTTCGGCTCCGCCTGCGACGACGGGTGCAGGGACTCGATGCTTCGTGGGAATTCATGGCAGGACTCAACCCTTCCACCCCATCCAGGCTACACCCTACCGGCTCGTTTGAAATCAACCCCAACCCATACCGCGGCATCTTCATCGAGAATTCGAGATAGATGCCCCCTCGGTGGCCACTTCACGGCAAAGCTTCCTCGGCCTGCTTTTTCTCCAACTCCCTTCGCACATCCTTTTCCACAAAACCATCGCGCAACCGAATGATGCGCGGCATCCGTTCCGCAAACCCCACGTTATGCGTCACCACCACAATCGTGGTGCCCCGCTCCCGATTCACCTGCAAAAACAAATCATGAATGGCATCACTCGTGGCCGAATCCAAATTGCCCGTCGGCTCGTCCGCAAGCAAGATCGGAGGATCCATGAACAGCGCCCGAGCCAGTGCCACCCGCTGTTGCTCGCCACCGGACAACTCCCCCGGACGATGGGTGGCGCGCTCTGCCAAGCCAACGTCTTTTAGCAATTGCCTCGCACGCGGCGCCGTTTCCGAACGACTCTGCCCATGGATGAGCCCCGGCATCTGCACGTTCTCCAACGCCGTAAACTCCGGAAGCAAATGGTGAAACTGAAAGACAAATCCAATCGTCTTGTTTCGTAACGCCGAAAGCCGCGCTCCCGGAAGCGCGGTGATATCCTGCCCTTCGAGCATGATTTGCCCCGAGGTCGGCAGGTCGAGGGTCCCAAGACAATGCAACAACGTGCTCTTGCCCGCTCCGGAAGGCCCCACGATCGCGGCCAATTCGCCCCGATGAAGTTGCAAATCGATTCCCTTGAGCACTTCGAGAGGACGGCCCAAGTGATGAAAGGTCTTCTTGACTTGACGAAGTTCAACCAGGGGTTGGGTCACGGCTTTGCCTACTCGTGTCGAAGGGATTCCACGGGACGAAGTGTTGATGCGGCATACGCGGGATAAATGGTCGCGAGCGTACAAATCACAAGGGCACTGACGGCCACCAGTACCCAATCCACCCAATCTACTTTGATGGGCAACCGATCGATGTAATACACCTCGGGATCGAGTCGAAGGCCATACAGCGATAATCCGACGGTCAAAGCGATACCGGAGACGACTCCAAACACGGTGCCGATACCCCCAATCACCACTCCCTCGAGCATGAACACCCGCATGATGGCCTGACTCGATGCCCCCAAGGACTTGAGAACCGCAATTTCTTTTCCTTTTTCGGTCACCATCAGCAGCAAGGTGCAGATGATGCAAAAGCTCGCCACGGCGATGGCAAGGGAAAGAATGATGAACGTGGCTACCCGCTCGAGCTTCAACGCGCTGAACAAGTTACGGTTGAGCTCCTTCCAATCACGCACCCGAAGCGTCTCACGCTGCACCGAATCATAGACCGCCGGTCGAAGCTCCGCCGCCGCCTCCCCTTGAACCGCCCGCAAGTCAATCGAGGAAACGTTCGTACCCATCGAAAACAAATCTTGCGCCACGTCGAGAAGAACATAGGCATGGCTGGCATCGTACTCATACATGCCACTGTAAAAAATCGCCGCGACACGGAACTTGCGCACTCTCGGCATCACCCCCATCGGCCCCAAATCTCCCATCGGAGAAATCAACGTAATCTCATCTCCCACATACACGTGAAGCGTTTTGGCCAACTCACGACCCACAATCACTCCCGGATGGATCGCAGGAGCGCGAAGCACTTCTTGAACCGACGGATCGACCGGGGTTACCGTCCCACGAAACAGCGATCCCCCAATGTCCGGCCCCTTGCGAAATGGCTCACCGCCAGGCCCCAACCCGATAATCTCCCCAGCCGGCAGACGCGTAAGCAATTCCGGCTCCCGCAAGTATTCGAACTTGCCCACCTCGATGTTGTGCAGCAGGTCAATCACATTGCCTATCGAATCCGGGTCGATCCCCCGCACCATCGTTCCCGACGTATTGGTATGCGATGAACCCATCGCCTCTCCCGCCACCACGGGCGTTGCCGCCGCTACCCCCGGTACGAGACGAACCCGCTGCAGCACCGCCTCCCAATCGTCGAAACCCCCTTGATCCTGCACATCAATCGTAATGTGCGGATTGTTGCCAAGAATCTTTCGTTGCAGATCCGCGCCAAACCCTCCCATGATCGAACTGACCGACACCAAAGCACAGGAACTCACCGCAACGCCCGAGATCGAAAGCACGGAGATGACCGTCAAAAATCCGCTTTTCGCCGCTCGAACATGCCGCGCTCCCACAAACGAAATGAAACTGCGTCCCTCGAGAACATTGAGGACCAAAGGCAGCAGCAAGGCAAGAACCCCCAATAAAAACAATACACTAGACACCAGCGCCGTCATTCGAATCAGTTCGTGGTGAATCACGAACTGCGTGCCCCGCGGCCTCGGCAAACGAAATGAAATCGCCGTAAGCACACCAAATACGACACCCGTCAGCACCGTCGCGGAAACCAGAAGCTTGCGATAATTGCGCCTGAAAAACAGCATCGTCCGCGACTCGGACTCGCGCGGTCCCCCCTGCTGCCCCGAGGCGAAAACCCATACGCCCCGAACGAACGCGGCCACCCCAAGCAACAACACCCCCCCATCGATCACGAGCAGATAACGACGAAACCACGAGGCTCCGTCAGTCGCGGGTTGCACATAATCATACGCGGCCACCCCCACCGCCAGAATGAGCAGCAGGATGCCAACGAAAATGTTGCGACGTGGACTGGGTTTCAACATGGGTCAGTGCTCGGGTCGCATGAGCGGAAAAAGAATCACTTCTCGAATCGAATCCTGTGCGGTCAAAGCCATCGTGAGACGATCGACACCCATGCCGAAGCCCGCCGTGGGAGGCAGGCCGTGCTCCAACGCACGAATATAGTCCTCATCATAGTCCATCGTTTCTTCGGCTCCACGCTCCTTTTTCCTCACTTGATCGAGAAAACGTTGCGCCTGATCCTCCGGATCATTCAACTCGCTGAAGGCATTGCATAATTCCCTGCCATGCACGAATAACTCAAACCGATCCACCAGGTCAGGATTGCCGTTGGGCCCTGTTTGACGACGCGCCAGCGGAGATACCTCCACCGGATGATCCGTGACGAAAACGGGCACGCTCTTGTCTCCCTTGACGAATAACCTCGTCAATTCCGGCTCGACAATCAGTTCGTAAAGCACGAACACAAGCTCACCATGGCTTTCACATCCCCGAAGTTGCTTGACGACCACCTTATCCAAGCCTCCGACATCGCACGCCTTTTCCACCACCCCTCGTAGCTTTGGCCCGTCTTGCAGCGCCCCGTCGTCCAGCCCAGCGCTCATCAACGCCGCCACCGTTGCCTCGGTTTGCTCGGCCAACGCTCGCGCCTCGGCTCCAAGACGCATCCTCAATAGCTCCAGCATCGTTTTTCGATGAAATGGCTCATCCAGCGTAAACGGGCGACTGTTCTTCCACTGCGCATGCTCTTGCGGCATCGCCCGCTGCAATGCCTCATCCACGTGACGAAGCATGTCTTCCGTCATGTCCATCAACGTCTCATACGTTGCATACGCCATGTAGAACTCAACCATCGTGAACTCCGGGTTGTGACGTGTCGACAACCCTTCGTTGCGATAACACCGCGCCACCTCATACACCCGCTCGAATCCGCCCACGACCAGCCGCTTCAAGTGCAACTCGGGGGCGATACGCATGAATAATTCGAGCCCAAGGGCGTTGTGATGGGTCACGAAAGGCTTGGCTGTCGCACCCCCCACCAACGTATTCATCGTCGGTGTCTCCACCTCGAGAAATCCCCGGTCGTCCAAGTACGTCCGCAACGCCCGAACGATCACCGAGCGCGCTCGAAATACCGCCCGCGCCTGCTCGTTGGATACGAGATCCACATAGCGGCGACGATACCGGAGTTCGACGTCGGAAAGCCCCGCCCATTTGTCCGGCAGCGGGCGATACGCCTTGGTCAAAAGGCGCAAATCATTGACTTCTAACGACAATTCCCCGGTTTTCGTGACCATCACCCCGCCGGTAGCCGTCACGTGGTCGGCCACGTCGATGTCCTCGAGTCGAGCAAAAGCGTCACCAAGCACGTTTTTTCGGCAAAGGAGCTGAATCTCCCCAGACCAGTCCCGAATACGTAGGAAATGCACTTTTCCAAACGAACGGGAAGCGATCACGCGCCCGGCCACCGTCACGCTCTGCCCCCATGCCGAATCCTGCACTTGCCGCGCTACCGCTTCCGAATCGTAGGTGCCCTGCTCACCAAGCGCCGAGGCAAAGCGTGCCCGAACATCCCCCAACGGCGTGATCCGTTCGGGTTCGATATCGTTGGTGAAAGGGTCCTGTCCCCGCTGGCGCATTCGCTCGGCCTTGGCTTTGCGGGTGGCTATCAACGCGGACTCGGACGAGCCCGCCGGAATCCGGTCCTCGTCCTTTTGGTTGCCTTCTTGCTTCGTCATGCCGTCTGGGCCTGTAGCGTGGTAACTACGGATTGTCCACGGAGGCGTTGCGTGTGACTGCCATCGAATATGAAACCTGGATGCTCCTGGCCCTGCAACAAGCCGACCTCGCCGCAGCCCATGGAGATGTGCCCGTCGGATGCGTCATCGCCGACCCTCACGGAACCATCATCGCCCAGGCTCATAACCGGCGAGAACAAGACCAAGACCCTACCGCCCACGCGGAAATCATTGCTCTACGCCTCGCGGCCGCCGCCACCGGACACTGGCGATTGTCCGACTGCACGCTCGTGGTCACCCTCGAACCCTGCCCGATGTGCGCAGGAGCCATCGTCAACGCCCGGATCCCACGGCTCGTGTTCGGATGCCTCGACCCCAAATCCGGCGGCGTACGCTCGCTGATGCGCATCGCCGACGACGAGCGGCTCAACCATCGCGCCCATATCGTGGAAGGTATTCTAGCGGAAGAGTGCGCCCAACGATTGAAAGACTTCTTTGGCCGTCTGCGACGCGACGGCAAAAAGTGAATCCGGTGGCGATAGAGACCACAGTATCGCACCTGTTGTCCATTCCCCCAGCGCGATGGACTCGCCCCCCTTGGACAAATTATCCAAATCAGTATACCAACGACCCATCGGGCTGCCATCCGAACGGATCGTCTTTCGGTGGATTTAGGGATGGATCGTCGAGGGGCTCGCCCTCATCCTCGTGCATCGGCGTCATCCGGATCGGATCAGGCGTGCCATAGACCACCCACTCACCCAAACCATCCTCCAATTCCAACTCGGTAATCCAACGCATTTTCGCGGCAATACGCATTAGCTTGTATAAATATCGCATCCAACCGTCGGTCACTTTGCCATCCTTGGCGAAGTGTTGGCGCAGCGGTGATGGCAAAACGGACGCCAAGTACATCGATTGTCCAAGGGTGAGAGAAGCGGCATGTTTGTGGAAGTACTTGGATGCCGCATTTCCGATTCCGTAGGTCATTGGTCCGAATTCGATCACATTGAGATAAAGCTCCATGATTTGGTCTTTGGTGAGCGTTTGCTCGAGATACATGGTGAGGATGAGTTCTTGCAACTTGCGCGAAACGGTTTTTTCCCTTCCCAGGTAGAGATTTTTCGCGAGTTGCATCGAAATCGTACTGGCGCCTCGCAACATCTTTTTGGCTCGTAAATTCTCCCGAACCGAGTTTTCGATGGCCTCGTGATCGAACCCACGATGTCGTCGAAATCGCCCATCCTCACAGGTCATCACCGCCGCTTCGATAAAATGATTGAACCCTTCTCTCGAGACCCATCCCGCGGTACCCGGCCCGGTTTCCACCTCGATCGGCTTGCCCTGAAGATCGTAGGCCTTTCGCTTGAAGACACTGCGAAACCGGCGCACATCCACTTGCTCGGGTACCGAAGTGAATCGGCAGTCGTGATCGGCCTTGTATTCGAATCGGTATTTTTTTGGGTCCGTCTCGTCCCATCGAAGATATCCAGATAAGGACAGAGTGCCCGCTGCGATCATCCCGTGTACTACCGGTGCCAGTGAAGGCGGTAACGCTTCGAGCACCGATTGGCAGGCCACCAGTGGTATACCGAAATGGATATCTACCGCAGAGGTTTCCCCCCTGTCGAGACTGCCCCGTAGAGAAAACTGAACAGCCCCAATGTCGATCTGCCCCTCGTCGAACCGCAGCATCGAACCATCCAACGAGGCCACCCCACGAAGCTTGGCAGCCAACTCCAATCCTCGCACCGGTGCCGGAGCCAGACGGGCATGCTCGAGCCCCACGTTTTTCGCTACCACCTTCCCATCGAAGGAAAGGGTTTTGCCATCTTCATGCAGTTTCAGATGGGCATTCGAAGACAGCGTGGTCGAGGCCACATCCACCAACCCGAGATTTCCTTCTTTGACCCCGAGCGCCCCCAAAGGAATGGGCCCCCCCACCACGTCGAGCACCACCGGCCCGACAGAAAGCGGCAAAGATCCACGAAAGGTAATGCCCGCCGCTCCTTCGGAGCGAGGAGTCAGATCCAAAAGAAGCGCCGTTTTGTCCTGCTGAACCGATAGACGCCCAGGCCCAACGTGAAGCTGCTGCCCCCCATGACGCACCAACACCTCCAACGCTTCGACCCGCACCGTCGCCCCCACGGCCATCGGTGCCCATACCGTCGACGCCCACCGCGCGAGACGATCCCGAAAGTCACTTGCCGACACGGCAGCCGATTTCGACGACGCCCCCTGCAGCTCGTGATCCACGCTCACGTCCGCATACGCGCGGCCGATCCCCAAAGAGCGGATGGCCGCCGACGGCTCGCGTATCCACGCCAACGCTACGGCTTCGGCTTTCAAGGAGCCTTGGGGGTGCTCGATTTGCACCAGTCCCACGTCTACAGATTGGCCACCGAAAAGATCGCGGATATTCAGCCCGGTCAGCGAACAATTCGAGCCTTCGCCATCGAAGCCCTGCCACGATAGGGCAAGATTATCGATGGCGACGAGGGCGGAACTTTTTTTTGCCGGGTTCGATTCGGACGACGAGGGGAGTCGGCTTCGCCAGGTATGAACCTGCTCGGCAAAGGAGCGAAGATCGGTTTGTACGGTGGCAGAAGCGTTGATGACGGCGATGGAGGAGCGACGGACTTCGATGGCCTCGGCGTGAAGAGTGAGCGAAGGGATATCCGGACAAGCGATGTCGACCTGTCCGAGGCGCAGGCCGAGCCAGGCAGGTCGAACGGATTGGATTTGAAGGGTGAGGTGGTATTGCTGGGCGCGTCGTTGGGCCTGGTGCCGAATGAAGGGGGGTAGCAGCAACGCGGCGGCGAAAGTCGCGGCAACAGCGAGCAGAAAGGACAAGAGCAACAGCCGTCGACGAAGGGACATCGTGGGGGTAATACCGCGTTGCGAGACGAGGTGAAAGGCGGTGGACAAAAAGAAAAAGCTCCGACTTCTTTCGAAGGCGGAGCTTCTATATAAGCCCGGCAGCGTCCTACTCTCCCACACAGTCGCCCATGCAGTACCATCGGCTCCGAAGAGCTTGACTTCCGAGTTCGGGATGGGATCGGGTATGGCCTCTTCGATATCGCCACCGGAAAATTTTGGGATCCAATGACCGGAGTTGGGTCATAACCCCAACTTCGCGTACGAATGAGATTCGATGAGTGTATTAGGGGACGGTCAAGCCTCACGGCTTATTAGTACTGGTTAGCTCCGCGCATTGCTACGCTTTCACACCCAGCCTATTACCACGTGGTCTACATGGAGCCTTTAGGTCTTTCGACGGGACACCTAGTCTTGAGGCCGGCTTCCCGCTTAGATGCTTTCAGCGGTTATCCGTTCCGTACGTAGCTACCCGGCAATGCTCTTGGCAGAACAACCGGATCACCAGGGGTACGTTCACCCAGGTCCTCTCGTACTATGGGCAACTCCTCTCAAGTGTCCTACGCCCACGGCAGATAGGGACCGAACTGTCTCACGACGTTCTAAACCCAGCTCGCGTACCGCTTTAATTGGCGAACAGCCAAACCCTTGGGACCTGCTCCAGCCCCAGGATGCGATGAGCCGACATCGAGGTGCCAAACCGCGCCGCCGATGTGAACTCTCAGGCGCGATCAGCCTGTTATCCCCAGAGTACCTTTTATCCGTTGAGCGATGGCCCTTCCATCAGGAACCACCGGATCACTAACACCTGCTTTCGCACCTGCTCGACCTGTCGGTCTCACAGTCAAGCTCCCTTATGCGTTTGCACTCTACGCCTGGTTTCCAATCAGGCTGAGGGAACCTTCGCACGCCTCCGTTACGATTTTGGAGGCGACCGCCCCAGTCAAACTGCCTACCAGGCAGTGTCCCCGACCCGGATCACGGGCCTAGGTTAGAACCCCAGAATGTTCAGGGTGGTATTTCAACGGTGGCTCTGCCGAACCCGGAAGCCCGGCTTCAACGCCTCCCACCTATCCTACGCAGAACATCCCGAAGTTCACTGCCAAGTTGCAGTAAAGGTTCATGGGGTCTTCCCGTCTTGCCGCGGGTAGAGGGCATCTTCACCCCCTATGCAATTTCGCTGAGTCCCTGGTTGAGACAGCGGGAATGTTGTTATGCCATTCGTGCAGGTCGGAACTTACCCGACAAGGAATTTCGCTACCTTAGGACCGTTATAGTTACGGCCGCCGTTTACTGGGGCTTCGGTTGGGTGCTTCGCTTGCGCTGACACTTCCCCTTAACCTTCCAGCACCGGGCAGGCATCAGACCCTATACGTCGTCTTTCGACTTTGCAGAGTCCTATGTTTTTAGTAAACAGTCACAATCCCCATTTCGCTGCAACCGCCAACAGCTCGGCCCGAGGAGGGCTTCACCATCAACGGCACACCTTCTCCCGAAGTTACGGTGTTATTTTGCCTAGTTCCTTAACCAGGGTTCTCTCACGCGCCTTGGGATACTCACCCCGCCCACCTGAGTCGGTTTGCGGTACGGTCACCAGAGGGGCTCTGCACGCAGCTTTTCTTGGAAGCATGGGATCACCGGGTGTCCCGGACAAGTCCGGACCTCATCACCTCTCGGAGTCATGAACCACCGTTTGTCCCTATTGGGTCCTAATGGTCCCTCCTACGGGCTTGAACGCAGACGACCTTACGCTGCGCCCGGCCTACCCTTCTCCGTCCCTGCTTGCTTCAACGCCATCCCTGGTGGTGCAGGAATATTAACCTGCTTCCCATCACCTACGCCTTTCGGCCTTGGCTTAGGAGCCGACTAACCCATGGGAGGATTATCCTTCCCCAGGAAACCTTGGGCTTACGGCGACCAGAGTTTCTCACTCGGTTTAACGCTACTCATGCCTGCATAAGCTCTCGTCAAGGCCGGTACCGGTCGTTTCCGTCCGGCGTGTATCTCCTTGACGATGCTCGCCTACCGCTCTCTTTCGAGAACCCGCAGCTTCGGTACTATGCTTGAGCCCCGTTACATTTTCGGCGCGGACTCGCTCGACCAGTGAGCTATTACGCTTTCTTTGAAGGATGGCTGCTTCTAGGCCAACCTCCTGGTTGTCAGGGCGCTTCCACATCCTTTGACACTTAGCATAGATTTTGGGACCTTAGCCGACGATCTGGGCTCTTTCCCTCTCGACTACGGAACTTAGCTCCCGCAGTCTGACTCCCGAGCAGTTGTCACCGGCATTCGGAGTTTGATTGGGTTTGGTAATCTAGTGGGACCCCTAGCCCATTCAGTGCTCTACCTCCGGCGCAATTCACTCGAGGCTATACCTCAATATATTTCGGCGAGAACCAGCTATCTCCCAGCTTGATTAGCCTTTCACTCCTATCCACAGCTCATCCCCTAAGTTTTCAACCTTAGTGAGTTCGGTCCTCCGAGCGGTGTTACCCGCCTTTCAACCTGGCCATGGATAGATCGCTAAGGTTTCGGGTCTATCGCATGCGACTGAACGCCCTGTTAAGACTTGCTTTCGCTTCGGCTCCACCTTACGGCTTAACCTTGCCACACACGATAACTCGCAGGCTCATTATGCAAAAGGTACGTGATCGCGCATTGTCCGAAGACCATAGCGCTTTCACTGCTTGTAGACGTACGGTTTCAGGTTCTATTTCACTCCCCTCGCCGGGGTTCTTTTCACCTTTCCCTCGCGGTACTTGTACACTATCGGTCGGTGGGTAGTATTTAGCCTTGGGAGATGGTCCTCCCGGATTCCCGCCGGATTGCACGTGTCCTGCGGTACTCGGGTACCCGCTAGGACTTCTTTCAAACGCTTACCGGGCTCTCACCGTCTTTGGCCGGCCGTTCCAAACCGTTCAGCTATTTGTCCGAAGCCCAGGGCGCGAGCCCCACGACCCCTGCCGACTCGCGTCGACAGGTTTAGGCTGTTCCCCGTTCGCTCGCCGCTACTGAGGGAATCGCTGTTGCTTTCTTTTCCTCCAGGTACTTAGATGTTTCAGTTCCCTGGGTTGGCTACGCGTTGGCTATGAATTGACCAACGGTTGACAGGTTGACCCTGTCGGGTTGCCCCATTCGGAGATCTCCGGATTACTGTCTGTTAGCGACTCCCCGGAGCTTATCGCAGCTGTCCACGTCCTTCTTCGCCTCCCACCGCCTAGGCATCCGCCGTACGCCCTTTCTAGCTTGACCGTATCCCTAAGACACGCATCGAACGTGCGCTCGTACGCGAAGTTCGGGCAATGAACTTCGTTTGCGCACTACAGACGATCATTGGACTACCTAGCTATTCATTTATCAACGACCAAGGAGGATTGACCTCATCATCTCCAGGTATTGGGAACCTGGTGGAGCTGATCGGGCTCGAACCGACGACCTCCGGCTTGCAAAGCCAGCGCTCTCCCAGCTGAGCTACAACCCCAAGGGGGTCTTCGGCACCCCGTGTTCGTGGGCCAGGGCAGAATTGAACTGCCGACCTCACGCTTATCAGGCGTGCGCTCTAACCATCTGAGCTACTGGCCCGGAGGTTCGGTCCCTGGAAACTGGATTGTACGAGTCGATGTGAGTTGACGAAGCTTGCCCGTAGGCTTGCTCCTTAGAAAGGAGGTGATCCAGCCGCAGGTTCTCCTACGGCTACCTTGTTACGACTTCACCCCAGTTATCATTCACTCCTTAGGGGCTTACTCCCCTTGCGGGTTAGCGCGGCCACTTCTGGAGCAAACAACTCCCATGGTGTGACGGGCGGTGTGTACAAGGCCCGGGAACGTATTCACCGCTGCCTTCTGATCAGCGATTACTAGCGATTCCGACTTCAAGAAGTCGAGTTGCAGACTTCTATCTGTACTGAGGCCGGTTTTTTGGGATTAGCGCACCATCACTGGTTGGCGACCCTTTGTACCGGCCATTGTAGCACGTGTGTAGCCCTGGACATAAGGGCCATGATGACTTGACGTCATCCCCACCTTCCTCCGATTTTAATATCGGCAGTCTCGCTAGAGTTCCCGACATGACTCGCTGGTAACTAGCGACAAGGGTTGCGCTCGTTGCGGGACTTAACCCAACATCTCACGACACGAGCTGACGACAGCCATGCAGCACCT
>MWCO01000040.1 GCA_002070115.1 Deltaproteobacteria bacterium ADurb.Bin207 | reverse complement strand
AGGCTGTTCGCGCGCTATACGGCGACCGATTGCCCCAGATGTCCGGCACCAACCTTCTCGATGAAGCGCGCGACGGTGCTGTCGTTTTGTGGGAACATCCGACACTGACGACAACCCGAGGCAAGCCGATGCCTGTTCTTGCGCTAGGGGAGCATGGCAATGGGCGTGTGGTGGCGCTTTCGGTGGACGGAACCCATCGGTTGGCATTTAGCGAGATGGCTTCGCAGATGGCGGGGCGGGGATACGGTGCGCTTTGGGATGCATTGCTCGGATGGTTGATGCGCGATCCTCGTTATGAGCCAGCCCGGGTCGAGTTGCTTTCGCCATGTCTTGCGGGACGAGCGACACCGGTACGTATTCATCGGGTTCCGGGATTGCAAGGGGAGGTTCAGGCTCGGCTCGTAGCGTTGGGGAGTCAGAAAGCGCTTCCCGATCTCGTGGGATCAAAATCAACGGACCGTTCATTTACGGCGGAGCTGCCTGCTTTGGATGCGGGGGGATATGCTTTGCGCCTGCAGATTGGCAAAGGCGCTTCGACACGTTTCGATTTTGCTTGTGAGCAAGGCGGGGACGAATGGGCTGATCCTCGTCCGGATGTGACACGTTTGCAAACCATCGCCAAAGCATCCGCTGGCTCTTTCGTAGGCGCAAAAGACGTATCCAAACTCACGTTTCCGCAATCGACGCCCGTGGCCACGGAACGGCAGGAGTCTCCTCTGCTGCCGGCCTGGGTGTGGAGTTTGGCGGCAGCGATGGCCTTGGGAATCCATTGGATTGCGCGTCGCTGGTCCGGGTTGTCATGACGTCGGCTTCATGGGCCACCCGCGGACGGCTAGCTTATTTTTCGGAAACGCGGTCGAGAGGATGCATGGGTGAGGTGGCGTCCATGGCATGGAACGTGTGGTGTGACAGGGCGTGTGGGAGAAACGAAACGCGCGGTAGATCAGGCATCAGAATCGGTTGATGATTGGTTGTATGCATGAATGAAATCCGCGTGGGAGGGCGTGCATGCTTTACAAACCGGAGGAAGGTTTGGCATAGCAACGGGATGCGATCGATGACTGGCAGCCTTACGGTTCTGCTAGCCGCCGCCGCAGGATTCGCCTTGGGATGCAAAAACACGAACCAGGGTTCCAGCGCGGCTTCCAGCAGCACCGCGTCCGATACTGCACCTGTTCCATCCGCTCAGCCTGACGGTGTCGACCTAACGGAGACGGCGCAAGACGTTCCGATACTTGGTGCGAGAGGGTTGTACGTCATGGTGCGCGACCGGCCGGACATGAAGACGTCCAACAAGCTTGGGTTCATTCGGCTTGGCGGGATTGTGGAGCGGAGTTCCAACCCGGTAGCGGGCACAGGATGCAAGGGTGGTTGGTATGAAATCAAGCCTCAAGGGTATGCATGCCTTGACGCCGATGGCACAATCGATCGGAACGATCCGATCTTACGAGCGGCGAGTCGTCGGCCCGCCTTGGACAAACCGATGCCCTACGCGTATGGGTTCGTGCGCGCGGTGCTGCCCTATTACCTTCGTATTCCCACGGAAAAGGAGCAATTCGAATCGGAGTTTCAGCTCAAAGAGCATCTCGAGTGGTGGGAGCGGGAAGGAAAGAAAATCAATGCGACGTTGCCGTTGGGAGCCAACGACGTATTCATCGATTCGTTGGGGGTGCCCGATGACAGCAAGCGGGTCTTGAAGCTTTCCACGGAGATGAGCGACGGGGAGCGATTTGGGGGGACGACCAACGACGATCCCATACCGTGGTGGCTCGAAGGGGGAAGAAAGATACCGAACGTGGCGGAATTCAAAGTTCCAGAATACGCGGTATTCGCCGATCGGGCGCGACGTTTTTCCGGGTTGACGTTCGTGGGTTCGTTTCCTACGGGAGCCGATTCATTGCGTCGGCGTTTTGCCATTACGGAGGATCTTCGTCTGGTTCCGACCACCAAGATCAAACCGGATGGGGGTCCTACGTTCCACGGTGTAGAGGTCAATGCGGAGCGTCCCCTGCCCTTTGCGTGGATCAAAAACCGGGATGCCAAACGGTATAAGATTGAGGGAACGACCGTTCGCGCGTTCAAGCAGCGCGCCACGTACCGTGAGGTCATCCCGCTGACGGGAAAGAAACAATTTGTCGACAAGCGGTTGTATTACGAAACCGAGGGAGGGAAGTGGGTTCGGTCCAGGGATATCGCCATCGCCTCCACGCCCACGGAAATGCCTGCGGGTGCGAAGTCTGGCGAGAAGTGGATCGATATTTCCATTCGTCAGCAAGTATTGATTCTTTGGGAAGGAACGACCCCGGTGTACGCGACGCTGATATCGACGGGGCAAGACATGCTTGGGGATCCCAAGACGACGAAGTCCACGGTACTTGGGACATTTCGTATCGAGAGCAAGCATGCCACGACGCACATGGACTCGAACGAAGGGCTGACTCGTGGGACGGGCGATCCGGAGTACGGCAAGACGAAGCGTCGTGGACAAGGGACGTTTTTGCTTCAGAACGTGCCGTGGGTTCAGTATTTCAAGGGGAGTTACGCCATACATGCGACATATTGGCATGACGTATTCGGCACGGCTCGGTCGCACGGATGTGTGAATCTCACGCCCATCGATGCGCACCGGGTGTTTTTCTGGACGCATCCGAGCCTTCCGAAAGGCTGGCATGGGGTATATCCTTCCAAACCTCAGGAGGGCACGCTTGTCTACATTCATGAATGATCGCGGAGGGGTTGGATAGTATCGATCACCAGGCGCGTCGTTCCACACCACACATTTTGGCTTCGAATTGTCCGGCGAGGGAGAAGGACCATTCCAATTCATCTTGGGGGTTATCGGCCACGAGTTGTCCGCGCACCACACCTCCATCGGACAAGTCCGCCGATTCGATTTGCAGCCATCCTGCGCCGTGGGCAGTTTGCACACTTCTTTCGGAGAACTGGTACATCCTCATTTGCACCATCCAATCCGCGGGTAAGGGGGCATGCAAAAAACGTTTGGAATCTGGTTCGATAGCCACCTCGGCACCGTATAGATAGGGGGTGGCGCTTCGCGTGGTGTGGCACACCACATCTCCTTCGAACCCTTTGATCATGAGAATGGGCGATCCATATCCATCATCGCGCACATACGCTAGCATCGAGGTCAATGTGACTGGACGTCCCGCGACGATACCGGAGACGGAAGAGTTTTGAGTGGGGGCGTGTCGAGCCGAGGCCGTTGTCGGCCGATTGTTGCAAACACGGGCGGAGAAAGATCCTTCGGAAGCGTAGGAAGGAGCGTCGGCATCGGAGGCCGTTCGAAAGCGAAAGCTTAGATAGCCGCGAACGGATTCATCGTGCTGAGGATCGAACGACTCGACACGCACGACGACGTGTCCAGCGGGGATACGGCTGACGCCTCCAGCGCCATGCAAGCGGATTTCGGTTGGGATGTCATGGCCGGCGAAAAAGTCGTTGTTGGGCCCCGAAGGGATGGTCATTTGGATCCCGAGGTCGTTTTCCACGAGTTTGGCACTATCGCAGCGTGCTTCTCTGTCCAGGATGGTGATGGTCATCCACTTCGGATGAATGGAAACCAGGGCGGCCCGCATGAGAAAGGGACGTTGAGACCACAGTCCGTGCAAAATACCGTCGTCATTGCCAACGGGGTGAGGGGAATTGGTCGCGAGCGAAGTGACCGGGGGCGTAGAGGCCGAGGGAATATATCCCGATAGGGACTCTTTTTTCTTACAACTGATTGGGAAGCATGAAAGCAGCAAACAGAAGAAACAGAAAAGGTGCATGTCCATCCGGTCCACACGTCTCACGATCGAACCCGAATGGCTTTGGGCAAAACACGAGCCACAATCGGGAGCATTCCTGGGGTTTCGCCATCCATGTCCAACAGAACTCGTTGTTCTTTTCGGTGGGGAATGGCTTCCACGACAGAGCCCCTCGTATGGGTAACCTTATGGACATCGAGGTGTTTTCCGCTGTATATCTTACCGGATAGGGATACGACTTCCTTTCGGTTCATATCCCCGAGGCTTACGACATCGAGCATGCCATCGGACGGGTCCGCGTGGGGGGCGATCATCATTCCCCCGCCGAAATAGCGTCCATTGGCAAGAGCGACGTTGAACACGGGGCCATCGATGAACGGGGAGTCGTCGACGACGACTCGCACGTGTTCATTTCGATATTGAAGCATGGCGCGAACGCTACCGATGAAAAAGGAGGCCTTTCCTCCGAGCCATTTGGGGGCATCGTTGACGAGTTTGTCGGTGACGCCTCCGATGCCGAAAGAGGTGATATTGACGAAAGCTTTTCGAACTTGTTTCCCGTGGAAGTCGACGAGTTGCAGCGAGACGACATCGATTCGTCGTTGGTTTCCGGAACGCATCCTCGACACGGTTTGGTCGAGGTCACGCTTGCGTCCGAGGGTACGGAGGAAGTCACCTCCGGTGCCCATGGGCAAGATGGCGATATCGGGGCCTTCGAGCACCTCACCGTATTCATTGAGAAATGCCTGGACGACCTCGTTGAGGGTTCCGTCGCCTCCGACGACTGCGAGCAAGTCGACTCCATCATCGAAGGAGGCTCGGGCGATTCGTGAAGCGTCTCCGGGACCGGTGGTTCGAGCGATCTCGAAGGACAGGTCGTGTCGTTGCATGGTATCGACGAGTTCGGGCAGGCGTCGAGCAGCGGCGCCGCCCCCCGCGCGGGGATTGAACACGAGCCGAACACGTGGGTCGCTCATCAGGTGTGGAAGCTTATCTCGTAACCGGGCGAAGCGGCAGGGGCTTGTCGTCGACGGGGGAGAAATCCAGCGGACTACCGCTGGACAAAACGGCAAAGAACGACGTTGATTCGCGGACTTGTACGATCCTCCACCGGGTCGTAGCCTGGGTTCTTGTTTTTCCTTTCATCTTGCAGTTTCCCAGTGCAATGGGGCCGGTGTATCCTGTATTAGGTCCACGAAATGACCAAGCGTCGACGCCGATGCGTCGACACCCGAAAGGAGAGCTATTTCTGCATGTCGACCGCGGATGCTCGCAAGCTGTTCGTCGCGGGCTTGCCTGATGCCATTACCGAGGACGAACTCCGCCGATGTTTCGAAGCGGCAGGAGGGGTCGTTCAAGACGTGAGCATTCCTCGAGATCGAGCGACGGGAAAGTCCCGGGGGTTCGGTTTCGTAACGATGGACACCTCAGATCAGGCCCAAGCGGTGCGCGATGCGCTCGATGGGTCCGATTTGGGGGGCCGTTCCATCTCGGTTCGTCCTTTTCAGGCGGAACCTCCGAAGCGCACGGAAGGACCTCGCGTTTCGCAGCCACCGGTTAGCCAAGACCGAACGCTGTATGTAGGGAACCTACCTTACGATTGTACGGAAGAAAAACTCGAAGCCTTGTTTCAAACGCTTCAGATTGAAGGGGTGGCAAGGCTCAGCCTGCCGGTGGGCACGGATGGTCGTCGCCGTGGTTTTGGTTTCGTGAGCATGGAGACGGGACAGGCAGCGGTCGATGCGCTAGCCAAGCTTCAATCCGCGGAGATGAACGGTAGGCGTCTCATCATCAACATTGCGCACCCCAAGGGAGAGCGTCCGGCGAGGCCGGAACGGTTCGATGGGCCGCGCGCACCGATGGCGGCGCGGTCGAGTTCGGGTCCGGACCCCAATGATTTCGATTTCATGCCTCCGCCTCCCCCACAAGATGTGCCACGACGAACGCACGAAGAGCGCAAGCGTCCCAAAGTCGAAGCGGAAAGGGCAAAAGGCCCGGGTCGTCCCAAGCATAAGGAAAAGCGGCGTTCAGGACGGCGACGGGGTGGATTTGCCGATGACTTCGACGATGAATGACGTTTGCTGACCAGCGGGCATCTCTGCACCTTGACTTGCGTCGTTGCGGGCATGTAAACCGCGCCCAGCAGGTCGGCCCTGACGTAGTATTTGGTTTTGAAGGTCAAGGGAAGAAGTCATCTTTCCCCCTTTGTCTGAACGCATAAGCAGCCCTTGTGATGCTCAATTTGCTTCGTTTGGAGTCGCGTGTTACGAGACGCGCCTGAATTGGCGACGCACACAATGATTCGCTCGTATGAAGCTCATCTTCCAGCGTTTATGATTCTGAACCCTTCGCAGGATACTCAGACGAACGTCGGCCATCCGAGCCTGTGCTACCCATTGTCTGCCATGAGCCATCGCCGGACCGCAGAGGCTACGAAATGATCTTCGATTGGCTCTACGGCCTTTTCTCCAATGATCTCGCCATTGACCTGGGCACGGCGACAACGCTGATCTACGTGAGAGGCAAGGGAATCGTATCTTGTGAGCCGTCCGTCGTTGCCGTGCAACAAGACGCGCGAGGAGCCAAAAAAGTGTTGGCGGTCGGACGAGAGGCCAAAGAGATGCTGGGTCGCACACCGGGCAACATTCAAGCGGTTCGACCGTTACGCGACGGGGTCATTGCGGATTTTGAAATCACGGAAGCGATGTTGCGGTGGTTCATTGCTCGGGCCAACACGCGACGAACGCTGGTGAAGCCGCGCATCATCATTTGCGTACCGTTTGGGATCACGGAGGTCGAGAAAAGGGCGGTCAAGGAAAGTGCGGAAGGTGCTGGTGCTCGTGAGGTATATCTTATCGAAGAACCTATGGCTGCTGCCATTGGGGCGGGGTTACCCATCACCGAACCCAGCGGCAATATGGTTGTCGACATCGGCGGCGGAACCACCGAAGTAGCCGTTATTTCCCTGGCTGGAATCGTTTATTCGCAATCGGTTCGGGTCGGCGGAGACAAGATGGATGAATCCATCGTGGCGTATATGAAGCGCAAATACAACTTGGCCATCGGAGAGCAAACTGCCGAGCGAATCAAAGTCACCATTGGCAACGCTTATCCGCTCGAGCAACAGGCGACGATGGAAGTCAAAGGACGCGACATGGTGGCTGGGGTACCAAAAACCATCGTGGTACACTCCGATGAGATTCGGGAAGCTTTGAGTGAACCGATCAATGCCATTGTCGACGCCGTGCTGATCGCGCTGGAACGTACTCCTCCCGAGTTAGCCGCTGATATCGTCGACAAAGGAATCGTTCTTACGGGAGGGGGGGCCCTATTAAAAAACCTTGATGTCCTTCTTCGTGAAGAATCCGGCCTTCCCGTCATGGTGTGTGACGACCCCGTCTCCGCAGTTGTGCTAGGAAGTGGAAAGGCCCTTGACCACATGGAACTCCTCAAGGAGGTAACGATCGGGTAGCGGACGCGACCTGATCGCGACCGGAGCAACCTGATCGTGAATTCACTAAGGCGCTATCGAGACGCAATCATCGTCGTCATACTCTTGGCGGTGCCTTTTTTTTTCCTGCGGGCCAACGTCCGGGATCCGCGCGAACTCAATCCGCTCGATCGGGCCATCATCACCATTTCGGCGCCGTTTCAGTATGTCGCATCCATGCTGGCGCGCGGTATTTCCACCATTGTGGGGGATTATATTTATCTGGTCGATGTGAAGGCGGACAATCAGAAGCTGGCGTATGAGAACGCGCGTCTCCACGCGCGGGTTCGCCATCTCGAGCATCTCGAAGTGGATAACGCGCGGCTCAAGAAGCTGCTTGAACTAAAGAACACCCTGCCGGCGGATCTGGTTTCTGCTCATGTCGTATCGAAAGATACCACTGAGTATTTTCGTGTTGCCCGTGTGTCTTTGGATCGAAGCGCACGCAACATCCGGCCCAATATGCCGGTGCTGGCTCTCGATGGTGTCGTAGGCACCGTTCACCGCGTGGCGGGTGACACCATTGATGTTTTGCTCACGGTAGACTCGGGCAGCGGCATCGATGTGGTGGTCGAACGCACGGGGGCGCGTGGTATCGTTCGTGGCACGGGGGATCGTTCGCGATATGCTTGTCGCGTGGAATACGTTCAACGCACGGATGAAGTTGCCGTGGGCGATCTGTTGTTGACGAGCGGTGTTGGAAAGCGCTTTCCCAAAGGGCTTCCGGTGGCTCGGGTCACGGAGGTAACCCGACGGGATTTCGGTATTTATCAGACGGTCGAGGCGGTTCCTGCCGTGGACTTATCGCGTCTCGACTATGTATTGATCGTGACTTCCATGGAGTCCGACAAGGGCACGGACGCCCCCTAGCCATGCGCAACACGATTTTATTGCTCATGGGCTTGAGCCTGCTGTTCATCCAATCGTCGATGTTTTGGCTGTTGGGATGGGTGCCCGTATCCGGACTCACCCCCTCGCTCATCTTGCCGCTCATCGTCTTTATGGGCGTGCATGAGTATTCTCTGGCACGGGGCGCAGCGCTTGCTTGTGTCATGGGCTACGGTCTGGATTTGCTCGCGGCGGCTCCCGTGGGGTTGTTCACTTTCGTGTCGGTGGCGACGTTCGTGCTGGCTCGCGCGGCCGGCGTACGACTCGCGGCGCAGCACATCATCACGCAAGTTCCGCTGGCGTTCGTTTTTTCCCTGGTACAAAGCGTGATGGTGCTGGTTTTGCTCGCCATCTTCGGGGCCAATCCGCACGGAGCGCGCGAAATGCTCAGTCTGGTGCTTCCCCACGCCATTGGCACGGCGCTGTTCTCACCCATCGTCTTTCGAATCGCTAGTAAGCTGCATCAAACCGTCGGTGTTCCCCCTCGCGCGGAGAGGACTCCGTCATGAGTATGCTGCTGTCTCGCACGGACTTCGCTGAATTTCGACGCCGTCCGCGTTGGCTCGCTCTCGGTGTCGTCCTTGGCTTACTCATCATGACCGTGCGACTGTTTTTTCTTCAAATCGTCGATGGTGACAAATACAAGGCGTTGGCCAAAGAGAGCGTCATTCGAAAAACGACTCTGGCAACGACGCGTGGTGTGATTCGAGATCGTTTTGGACGGGTGCTCGCGGCCAGCCGTCCTTCTTATAATGTCTACTGCGTGCCTTCGCGGTTGGATCTCGTGGAGACGTGGCCGAAGCTGGTGGAGTACATGCAGTTGACCAGTGGGGAGCAGGAGCAACTCGCAAAGCGCATCGAAACGCTTCGTCATGGTCCGCGAAAAGACTGGCAAATCCTGCTCAAAGAAGACGTTTCTCGCGATGTGGTGGCGGTTCTCGATACGCATAGTGGTGAACTGCGCGGTGTCGAAGTCGTTCCCACTCCCGTCCGCTACTACCCTTTCAAGGAGATGGGAGCGCAAGTACTTGGATATATGTCGGAAGTCGATAGCGACCTGCTTTTGCGTCTGCGAAACATCGGATACATGGAAGGGGATCGTCGGGGGGCCGCAGGAGTGGAACGCGGATGGGAAAGCTATCTTCGTGGGCGTCGAGGATGGGAAAAAGTGGTGGTCGACGCAAGGGGACGTCGGCACAACACGCCGGAAGCTTCTCAACTCATCGATGATCCGAAGCGCCAAGACCCCGTTCCCGGGCGTGACATTCGTCTGACGATAGACCTGGACATCCAGAAGGCGATCCACGCAGCGATGCGAGGACACTTGGCGGGTGCGGCGGTGGTCGTGGAGGTGCGCACGGGACGAATCCTCGGCATGGTATCCAAACCGTCTTATGATCCGAACGATCTTTCGGGAGGAAACGGCAAAACCGCGTTACGCGATGCCTACAAGCGAGCGTATAACGATCCTCTTCGTCCCATAGTGGACAAGACGATGAGTGGGGCTTACCCACCGGGCTCCACGTTCAAACCGTTCACGGCTCTGGCTGCGCTCAACGAACGTTTGGTGGATGCACGTCAATCCACGCGTTGCCGAGGATTCCATCAATTTGGCAACCGTGTTTTCAAGTGTACCCATGTTCACGGCAACGTGGACCTTCACAAGTCCATCGTGGAATCGTGCAACGTTTATTATTATCAACTCGGTGAGCGAATTGGCATGGATCGCATTGCCAAAATCGGGCTCGAATTCGGATTTGGTCAAAAAACAGGTCTAGGAACGAATCCGGAAGCTGCGGGGCGAATGCCCACGCGCGCTTGGTATGCGCAGCATTACCGTCAGTTCCGGCAAGGATTCACGCTCAACGCCGCCATCGGTCAAGGAGCCACTACCGTATCCGTTCTGCAACTCGCTCTCGCGTATGCGGCTCTCGCCAACGGTGGCACGCTGTATGAGCCTCAGATCGTTCGAGCCGTGGAAACCGCCGACGGAACGATCGTTCAGGATTTTTCGCCTAGGGTACGTCGTCGTGTCGCCGCGCGTTCGGAA
Organism: Deltaproteobacteria bacterium ADurb.Bin207; assembly: GCA_002070115.1. GTDB lineage: Bacteria > Myxococcota_A > Polyangia > Polyangiales > Polyangiaceae > MWCO01. The sequence goes on along the minus strand of MWCO01000040.1, from coordinate 42,402 downwards.
GATCTGACTCTGATCAAACGAGCGCTTTGGGAGGTCGTCAATTCCGATCGGGGAACGGCCTATCGCGAGCGATTGCCTGGCATTGATGTAGCCGGGAAAACGGGTACGGCACAGGTTTCTCATCGAACCGTACGAGCTGGTGAGGACACCAAGATATGGTATTTCAATCGAGATCACGCATGGTTCACGGGCTATGCTCCGGCCGCGGCGCCCGAGATATCTCTTGCGGTGCTCATCGAGCACGGCGGAGCGGGAGGTAAGTACGCCGCCCCTGTCGTGTTTCAGGTGGCGCGTGCTTTCGAGCAACAGAAGGCTGATCGTGCGGCTAAATCCAGCACGGATACCAGGTCTGGTGCGGGAGCCCCATGAACCTTCACCTTGGCAATCAGGGACTGCGCACGAAAGACCAATTCGATTGGCCCCTGTTCATCTGTGCGGCGCTCATCGCCGTCGTGGGAATCGTCAACCTGTACAGCGCCACGAGCGTCTATGGTGCCTCGAGAAGCGAACTATATCTCAACCAGGTGTATTGGCTCGTGGCTGGGGGCATTCTCGCGGTCATCGTGGCATCCCTCGATTACCGTTTTCTCGAGCAAGCCGGTTACGTCATCTATGCGGTTGGTGTGTTGCTGCTCATCATCGTGCTCATTTTGGGCAAAGACATCCGAGGCTCGGCCCGCTGGATACCGATAGGTTCCTTCAGCTTTCAGCCAAGCGAATTCATGAAGCTCGCGCTCACGATCGCCTTGGCCAAGTACCTTCACACCGATCCGAAGTCCGAAGCGCGAACGTTGCGCGATCTCATCGTCCCCACGTTGCTGACCTTGTTGCCTGTGGTTCTCGTGCAACAGCAACCCGATCTTGGAACCTCCATCATTCTTGCCCTCATCTTCGGTTCCATCCTCGTGTTGACTCGCATCCATTGGAAAACGTCGTTGTTCAGCATCGTCTCGGTGTCTTCGGTGGCAATCCTCATGTGGAACTACGGCCTGAAGGACTACCAACGGGGGCGAATCACCGCTTTTTTGAATCCCGAAGCCGATATCCGCGGCGTGGGTTGGCACGCTCATCATGCGCGAATTGCCATCGGAAACGGGGGTTTCTTTGGTCAGGGCTATATGAAAGGCACGCAAAACCAATATCTATTCCTACCCGACCAATACACTGACTTTCCGTTCCCTGTTTTTGCCGAGGACTGGGGATTTCTCGGATGCATGGTTCTCATCGGCCTTTATGCCTTTCTCATCCTCTGGTCCGTTCGCATCGCGGCCCAGGCCCGAGACCGTTTTGGCGCGGTTCTGGCCGTGGGAGTCGGCGCCATGCTTTTCTGGCATACGATCTTCAACCTCGGCATGGTGCTCGGCTTGCTTCCCGTCGTAGGTGTTACGCTGCCCTTGTTTTCTTATGGCGGATCTTCCGTCATCACCATCCTCATCGGTCTCGGGCTTCTGATGAACGTCTCTCTGCGACGCTTTTCTGGGACCACGCTGCAAGGTCCGCGACGTTTGCTTTGAGAGCCTTGGCTTGAACGTCGATGCGCGAGCCTTTACACTAGTTACCATGTGGCGAGGTATGGGCAGGATTGCGCTTTGCGGTGCGTTGGGCCTGTTTGGGGTTGTATCCAACTGCGCCCGCTCTGTTCATGACACGGATGAATTGCCTCCCCTTATCGACGAAGACGCCTCGGCGGAGGGTTCCGCGGGGAAAGCGGGCCATGGGGTCGGCGGAACAGGAGGCACGGAGGGGGATGCCACGTCGGAGGGCGGTGGAATGGCGGGAGCTGGGGCGTCGAGCGGGGGGGAAGGCGGCACGGGAGCTAGCGGAGGAAGCGGAGGAGCCACGGGGGGAACTGGAGGAGCCACGGGGGGAACTGGGGGAGCCACAGGAGGCACTGGAGGAGCTACGGGGGGGAGCGGTGGCACCACATCCTCTTGTCCGTCGCCGGGCGAACAATGTGGGGGCAAGGAGTGCTGTAACCTTAAATGCACGATTTGGGGATTACCGCTGGGGAATTTCGAGGGGTGTTGTGCCGACGAGACTTTTGGAGTTTGTGGCGTGATCGAAGACACCGATGGCGGCCCTTCGTGTACTCTTGTCAATGTTTTTCTCAAGGCAACTCCGGGAATCGACTGTAAGCCCAAGTAAATCCATTGGTTTTGTGCATTCATGAGAAGACGAAATTTCTTTGTGTTGAATTCTCGTCGTCCATGACCGGTCTATTTGCAGATATTCGTGGCTGTGGTAGGTTCCGATGTGAGTCGAATTGGATTGTGTTTCAGTTGGCAAGAACTCCGTAGGAGAAGTGCATCGATGAAACGTTCTCTTGGATTCAAGCAATTGCTTATGATCGCCTGCGGTGTGGTGCTTGCTGGCTCTGTATTTCCTCTAGCGTGCGCATCACCGGAAGCGGATCTGGATACGAATCCGGGCACGGGAGGAACGACGGATGCGGCTGACGAGGCCGACAGCAATACGGGCGGTAGTGGGGGCACGGCGGGCTCGGGCGGTACGGCAGGCTCAGGAGGGACTGCGGGCACAGCGGGAACGGCGGGCACAGCGGGAACGGCAGGTTCAGGAGGAACTGCTGGAACGGGTGGCTACGCTGGAACGGGTGGTTATGCCGGCACGGGAGGATATGCGGGGACCGGCGGTGGCGGAGGAGGAGGGGGCGGCGGCGGTGGCGGTGGTGGCGGCGCGGGAGGCGGCACCGGCGGTTCTATGGCCTATACCGGAACCCAGAGTGAGCCCGGCGCTGATTGCGACGGAATCTGGGCATTTGGCACCTGTCTATTCTAGCGGTTGCGCTTCACTGCGGCGGGCTGCCATCTTCGAGGATGGTGGAGTGATTGGCCTCTCAGGTCGTTGAGTGCGGTCAATCATTGCGCTTTATTTTCATCGATTCGGCCATGATTTTTGGGGCAGGCGCTTGGGGAGCATCCTTGCGCCAACGGGCAGGTGCATGCCAAGGCTGAAGGGACGAAAGGCAGGGGTCTGTGGCAAGGGGGATCGCTACGGTTCCCACGGGTCGATGACCTCCCAAACGGGCAGCGATTATTCGAATGATGGCAGGGATGGCTCGTTCGCGATGGCGTTCAGCCATCTACGGCAAACAGTTCTTCGACATCGGCGCGAGTGAGTTTTTTCGCGCCGCCTTCATCTTCGCTGAGCACGGCAGACACCAATTCTCGCTTCTTGGCTTTGAGTTGAAGGATTTTTTCTTCGATGGTTCCTTCCGCCATCAAGCGATAAGTTGTCACCACGCGGGTCTGTCCGATTCTATGAGCGCGATCCGTAGCCTGGTCTTCGACGGCTGGGTTCCACCATGGATCGAAGTGGATAACGGTATCGGCGGCGGTCAAGTTCAAGCCTGTTCCCCCTGCTTTCAAGCTGATGAGGAACACGGAGATGGTGGGATCCATTTGAAAGCGTTCTACCGCGGCGCTGCGGTCTTTGGTCGATCCATCGAGGTACTCATATTTCACGGCATCGCCATCGAGCACTTTTCGGATCAGGTGGAGCATGGACACGAATTGAGAGAAGACGAGAACCTTATGACCACCGGCCACGCATTCTTCCACGAGTTCGCGCAATGCCATGAGTTTTCCGGAGTCCTCGTCGGTGAATTGTCGTGGCAGTCCGAGCAATCGCGGATCGCAGGCTGCTTGTCGCAATCGAGTCAAACCGGCGAGGATATGAATCTGGCTCTTGGCCAATCCTTGTCGCTCCACTTCGCCGAGCACTTGCGCGCGAACTTCTTGAGCGACTTGCAAGTAGATGGTTCGTTGGTCTCCCGCCAGTTCGCAGATTCGATCCATTTCGATTTTCTCGGGGAGATCTTGCGCCACCTCGAGTTTCGTTCTTCGCAAAATGAACGGATGGATGATGGCACGAAGGCGCGCGGCTGCTTTTGAGTCTCCTTGATCGATGGGCCGGCTGAATTTTTCTTCGAACTTGCCCAAGGGTCCGAGCAGTCCTGGGCTCACGAAATCGAAGATCGACCAGATTTCGGACAAGCGATTCTCGATGGGCGTGCCGGTGAGCGCCAACCGACGACTCGCCTTGATTCGTTTTGCGGCTTGCGCGGTTGCACTCAGTGGGTTTTTGATGTGCTGGGCTTCATCGAGTACGCAGTATGTGAAATCGAGGGACTGCAGTAGATCGGCATCGCGTCGAAGCAGCGCATAGCTCGTGATCACTACTTCCGAGGTTCTGAGTTCTTCTTCTTGTTGTTTGCGTTCGGCACCGTGCCACACCATCACTTTGAGAGTTGGCGCGAAGCGATTGATTTCGCGTTCCCAGTTACCCACGACGCTGGTGGGGGCGACCACGAGGCAGGAAATCGCATTTTTTTCGGTTTTGACGAGCAAAAACAGGGCGATGGTTTGCAGGGTTTTTCCCAACCCCATGTCATCGGCGAGAACGCCTCCGGATGCGATGTCGTGAATGAACTTGAGCCAGGAGATGCCAAGTTCCTGGTACGGTCGCAATTTCGCTTTGAGTGTTCGAGGTTTCCGCACGACAGCGATCGAATCGATGCCGGCTAGACGCTCGAACATTTTTTTGGTGGCGGGGGTCGAAGTACACTTTCCAAACGAGTTGAGTAGTTCTTCGAGTTCTTTGACTCGTCCGGCTTGTGCAAGAGGGAGCTTGCCGCCTTTTGCAGCGGTCATCAGCTCGATTTCCCGGTCCAGCACCGCTTGAATCTGTTCGCGATTGATATAGGCGAACGAGCCATCTTCCATTTTCACATACTTCTGTCCCGTGGCTAAGCATCGCGCGATTTCCTCACGTGATACCCCTACCCCTTCCGCTTCGAAACCGAGTTTGACAGACAACCAATCGACTCCGGACGATATTCGCCCGAAGGGTGTGATATGCGCCGTGCGCACCTGGGTATCCACAAGGTCATCTGGTACGTACAGACTCCACGTTTCTGGCAAAGCTCCAAGGCCTTCGGACCAGAATTCCGTTGCCCTATCGCCTTTGGCCACGAAGTGATCGCCAGACTCATGAGGTGTCAGCCCGAGTTCGAGGAGTTTCTGAACCGCTTCTTGTTGTGCGGGAATATCGGCACGAATGCAGCGGATTCGACCTTGCGTTTCCGCACTGGGCGGCTGAATCAATACGGGTGGACCAAGCCCCGAAGCGCGCAAGGGATTTTCGATTTCCCCATAGCTCGCATACAAAAACACTTCCGCGCCCACCAGATCGCCTTGCGCATGAATTCGAAACGACGGTTCCAGATCGACAACCTGCGCTACGCCATCGAGGTCTGGCAATTCAGCTCCAACTTCGGAAGCGATACGCGGCAGTCCGGTCATGATCAGATCCGCCACATTGGCTATTGGTTCTGCGATGGTAGGAGAACGAAGCAGACGTCGTAAGACGGCAGGGGAGACTCGACGATGCAGGGGATGAGCCGTCCCAGCCGACGTATCGATTTGCCAACCGGGGGCTCCTTCGAACCAACCGCCTTGAGACAGGGCGAATCTTCGTTTGTCGCTGGCTCGTTCGAAGCTTACTTTCACGACGAGGGCATCGTTTCCAGCCAGTTCGAGATCGAAACGGGGCACCAGCGGATCATCGACGAAACGAAGTTGCATGAGAGCTGGCTCGAGCAGCACGCGTCGTTCACGAAGAAGCGGCAACAATTCGGCGACGTCTTCGCCGCGCACGTCGACGGCGGGGTGACGGGGATTGCCGCTTTCGAGTCGGGCCAACAACCGCAAAGGTGCGTAATCCGGACTTGGTTGGATGGCTTGCCAAGCGAGAGCTTGAGAGGGCAGCAGAGGGACGCGCGCATCCGTATCCAGCACCGTGATCGTCACGGCTCCTTGTCGAACGTGGATCCGGTATTCGAGGGGTCGAGGGCTTGTTTGTTTTCCTGGAGGTAGCCAAGCCCCGATACCGGTGGCGCTCGCCACGGCATCCGGTTCGGGTACCGCACCGAATTGGGGAGGCAGAACATGAATGGCGGTAGGACGTCGTCGTTTGTCACGACGGCGCACCTTTCCTTCCGCGGAAGGTAGTGCGGCAACGGGTTGGGGTGCGGGAGGAGCGGGCCTTCGCGGCATGGCGCCGCGCGCCTGATCACGAACGGTAATGAGCAATGCCGCCACGTGTTTGCAGTGTTGACCTGCTTTTGCAAAAGCAGGACAGGTGCAATTCGATTGAATTCCCGAAGGCGTAAGTTCCACGTTGACCACGTAAGGTTCAGCGTCCGAACCACGAACGCGTCCGGTGGCGATCATCTCGCCGACGTCGACGCCTTCGACCACTTTGCGGCGGGCATAATCGAGCCCCCGAAGGAACGTTCGAGCACCGAGAAGGCGACGCAAACCGCGGTCGCTTAGAGTGGATAGAGCATCCGAAAGAGACGACAACATAAGCCTCCCGTGCGGGGGAGAGCCCGTCCATCAAGCTCGGAAACGGGCTGTTTGGTTTCAGAATAGATGCGCTGCAAGCGCCAACGCCGCCGCGGCGAGCAACTTCACGGAAGCGTGGATACAAGGCCCGACCAGGGTTTGAAGGGATGTCCCTAACAAATCACCCCCGTTCAGAGCATCAACAGGACCATTGTTGGTCCATTTTTCGTCGACGTCAACAGGCTTATCAACGGGCCCCTTCGGTCCTGAAGCCATATTCCGTCGTATCCCCGAAAACGATGTTCCGAGAGAAACGACGAGTCCGAGCATCGATGCTCCGAGGATCGCCGACAACGTCGATGCAGCCACCAAAGCGGGTCGAGCCCCCCAACGTAACGCCGCCCAGACAAGCGCCGGGACGATCGTCACCATGAGCATCCATGGAATTCCTTGTCGCGTAGCTTCTTGGAGGGAGGCGTCGACCCTTCGGGAGTCATCCGACGGTGAACTACCCGCGAGAGCGACGCAAGAGGTGGCGGCCAAGGCGCGCAGCGACACTGCCACGAGGGCGACGACGAATACCATTCCGACAAAAGCCGCCGCGCTCAGCCCCACCGCGTAGCCCCAATCCTCTTGTATTAATTCTGTTTTTCGAAAAATCGCCACGCTGGTCATCCACACCGCGAGAGCAAAACCACCCGCTGCATGTGTCGTGACTCCGAATGCCGTATCGGCACAGGAGCTCAATGTCGTCGGCATGTTCTGCGGCTCTGCGTGATTCGCACGATGCCCACCGACGATGCTTTCCATATTTCCAATCGCCAAGCCGTAGGGCGCGGTGGCGATGAACGCCAAAGCCGCAAACCCAAGGGTGATTCCGGTCCATGGCAACGTGGTTTGATCTCGACCAAGGACATCACCGACGATGGCCACGGTGGCAATCACCGCGCCGATGGCGGCAGCGGTAAGCATATCGTTCGCCCATGTAGCAGCCGCTCGCTCATGATGTTTGTGCTGTGCTCGCCATCGTCCGACGAAAAGCGTCACGGCAGAACCGGTCAATCCCAGGGCGCAAGCGGCGGCCACGCGCCACCCTTGCGATCCGAAGAGCCAATGCGACGCCCCCGCGAAAACGCCCGCGACAAGCACGATGAGTCCCCACAAGCCGCGTGCGATTGCGCTGGTGCCCGATTCGGTCGTATCCGAACGCACGATCCATAGGGCAATGCACGTCACCACCAATCCGAGTGTCACCACGAGAAACGGGGCGAACATCAACGACGGAGCCAAGCCCGAGGAGTCATGAGCGACAATGGTTACGGCAACACTGAGCATCACGGTGGTGGACACGGTATCGGCCACGCGTGTAGCGGGCACGGTGAGATGGGTGGGGATCGTAGAGAATGTATTTCGGTGATTGGGTAGGGATGCACAAGCGCTGACGAATACCCCACCGATGAAATGGGAGACGATAGAAGGGAAAACGGTTCCCAGAGCGAAGCATGGCAGCAGGTGGATGAGGAGGGGTACGCATTGCTGGTCGGAGACGAACAGACAAGTTATCGTCATCAGCACGGAGGGACAAAGCATCACGATGGCCATCGACGCCACAGAAGCAGCTCCGGCCCAACGGATACCGACGAGCAAGCCAGCCGATGCGCTGTGTTTGGAGAAGTCAGCCAGGCGACAGGCGCCGCGTACGCTGGCGATGGCATTGATATGGACGGCCAAGGAGCTGCACAGGGCTCCGAGGGCCGTGGCGAGCGCCATCGAACTGGCGAGGCTGAGGGGTGATGAGATTGGGTCTTCGGGTTGATGGGAGCGCACGACGCCGACACCGACGCCGATCGCGAATACGACGAGCGCGGTGAGAGCCAGCACGGAGCGATCGAAGACGCGCAGGTAGTTACGGATCGTTGCATAGGCGGGGGCGTACGATGAGGTAATGAGACGCAGCCGAGTAGCTCGAGAGAGCAATGGTAGAGCGAGTATGATCGCCACTCCGAGAGCGAGCGCCCCTGCGCCGAGGATGGAAGCGATTTCGATCATGATGAGACGAAGATGAGTAAGCGAGCAAACAGAGGCACGGGGTTCAGCGCGGGCCGTACCATGCGAGTGGCGGAAAAATCAACCGGCTATCCGTCTGCGGATTTTTTGGTGGACAATACCATGAGGTGATACTTGCCGAAGCTCGACGCGCCGAGAGTATAAAGCACTTCGATGAGCAAGCGATAGGGAGTGGTTTCGTCGACAATGACGATGGCCTCGGAGGTGCCGGATCCTGATTTTCTTTCGTTGCGGATCCGATTGTCGATTTCTCGAACGTGCAGAAGCGATTCAGCGAGAGGCACGATGTGCAGATCATTGATACCGCTTTTTTTGTAGATGGCATCGAGGCCCGATTGGGCGACGGATTCGCGGGACCAGTGTTGGACGACAGGTTGAGGATTATCACCGACAAGGATTTGTGATTTGGTGACGATGACCGCGACACCTTCCTCGTGGGGCTCGGTTTGCAGGAAGGCGGCTGGCAAGGTGAGGTCTTTGGACTGAGGGATGGAGGCGCTCGAACTTGCCATATTTTTGAGCAGGAACACGAGTATGATTGTCATCATATCCAACATCGCGGTGATGTTGAGGAAGTCGATCTCGTGGTCGCGCTCGTTGCGTCGTTTGGCTTTCCGAAGCTCAGCTTTGTACTGGGCGACGGAACCGCCTACGGAGGGCTGTGCGGCTGCGGGGGGTGTCATCCTTGGCAGCTCCAATCAGCGTGGGACGGCGAAAAGCACGTCCGGAAAGAGGTCAGTTTTATTGGGTTCCGAACCGCGGACGGCGTCGATGGTCCCAATGAGTTTTCGATAACTGATGTTGTTGCTCGCAGTGATCCGGATCTGGGTTTCGTCTTTGAAGTCCGGAGACTGATCTTTCAGGCGTTTTGCGCAGCGGGTCACGGCATCGTAATCGAGCACGGGCTGGCCGTCGGGGTCTGCGCCGATAGCGGGGATGGTGATTCCTGGACCGATGCCTTCGCAGCCAGGAGCGACAGAACCGCCGGCGGCTTTGAAGGAGATGCCGTCATTTGTAATGAGCACCGTCAGGTTGAGGGATTTGGATTCGGAGATGATCCGCGGTCCTTTTCCACCACTGGAAGGTGGTGTGGTTTCGATGGTCGCGGTGAACGTGATGGCGACGGTGGCGAGCACGAAGATGAGGATATTGACGATGATGTCGAGGAAGGGAATGATGTTGAGTTCTCCGCCTTCGTCTTCCGGGCTTTGCTCTTTGGGCGTAGCGAGGCGCCGAATTTTGGAACGCTGCGAGGCTGAGAGCGATGACTTGGCCATCGGCAGAACTCCGTGAAGCCGTTAGTAACCGGTGGGCTTGTTAGTAATGGCCAAGAGGTTGAAAACCTTCTCCATCGTCGCTTCCAATTCGTGCGCGAGTTTTTTCGCGCGTTGACTAAGGATAAGGTGAGCGATCATGCAGGCCACGGCGATACCGAGGCCGAATGCGGTATTCCACATGGCTTCCGCGATACCGAGCGACAGCAAGCGCTGTTTTTCGGCTTGGCTGAGGCCTTGTGCGGAGACGGCGGCGAACGTGGCAATCAGACCGGTCACGGTGCCGAGCAGGCCGATGAGGGTGGCGATGTTGGCGAGAGACCATAGAGAGCCGATGCGACGTTCGATGGCGGGTTTGAGTTCGGAGAAACGCTCACTCAAAGCGGCATCGATTTCGTCTGGGGTTTTGTTGGCGTGGGTGAGCCCTGCCTTGACGAGTTGGAGGATTGGGTAATCGCTGGCCTCACACAATTTGATGGCGCGATCGATATTGTTACCGGTCACCAATTTTTTGACTTGCGAGAAAAACTCTTTCGAGTTCACGCGATACTTGGTGAGTTGATACAGAAAGCGCTCCGCAATGATAGAGATGACAACGACGGACACCACCATATTCATGGTGAGGAACCAGGGAGACTTTTTATAGGCCTCCATGAAACCGATTTCTCCGCCACCTGCCGAGGCTTCCTGCAAGGCTGCCAACATCAGCACAAGACGCATTCCTCAAGGCTCCTTTCTAGGTCATCGTGCGAAAGCATCATCTCGCCACGGGGCGCGTGATGTGCGAGGGGCAAACCGATGAGATGCCTCCACCGATGAGGGGAGACTATAGACGGGTGGAGTTGGACAACGCAAGCGTGAGGTGCGGGGGAATGCACGAAGGTTTGGACGGGGCGTCAAACACCTTGTATAGGGGGGGGTGAACCGTGGTGGTCGGGTGGAAGCCGGGCATGTGGACAGGTTTTTTGTGTAACTTTTTATTCTCACGCGAAGAACCAACAAAACACGACATTACTCTTGACGACTTGCTCACGGTCCTTGCAATATCTCCCGAGTTTTTCGAAACGGCTCACTTTGCGTTCGTTGTTCTATCTTGCGATTCAATGTTTCACGGAAGTTGGAACTCCAACAACAACGAGGTGAGTTACGCGCGCACGATGGCGTGATGCTTTTAAGCGGTCGGATTTGACAATATGAGTTCGAGTGGTTTGCCCTCGATCATCATGGCGAGGCAAACATGCATAGAGTGCACAGAAAGAGGCACCCGAGGAGGAAGGTCAGATGAGTGGTCTTTGGAAGAGCTATCAAGACGGCGGCTGGGGAATGTATCCGATCACGTTCTGGTCGATCGTTGCGATCGGGATCATCGTGGAGCGTGCGATCGTTCTGTATTCCCAGTCTTCGATCAACAAGAACATGTTTTTGGCATCGATGCAGAAGTGCATCTTGGCGGGTGACATAGCCAAAGCGATCAAAATGTGCTCGGCCGCGAATGCGCCGATGGCTAGGATCGTCCAGGCGGGTCTCGTCAAGGTAAATCGACCTGACGAAGAAGTTCAGGCGGCGATGGACGAAGCAGCCCTTCGCGAGCTTCCCCGCATCACGACCCGCACGGGTTACCTTGCTCTTCTTGCAAACCTCGCCATGTTGTCTGGTCTGTTGGGAACCATCACGGGTCTCATCAAGGCGTTCGGTGCCGTCGGTGGGGAGTCGGTCGATCCTAGCCAAAAGGCGAGAATCCTTGCGGAAGGCATTTCAGAGGCCATGAACTGCACGGCGTTCGGTCTGATGGTTGCTCTTATCTCGCTCATTGGCTTTGCCTTGTTGAACGGCAAGACGCAGCAGCTCGAGGACGACATCAACGAGGCGACGGTCCAGGTTCTCAACTTGGTGATCGCCAACCGGCAGAAAGTCAATCTCCAGGGAGTTCCGCAAGCGTAGTCGACTTCCGACGTTCGATGTACGGCTAGCAAGCAGGAGGAGACCATGGGTGGTGTAAGCGTCGACAGTGGCGGCAAAAGCGGAAGGCGTTCGGTCGATTCGGAACTCAACTTGATTCCCATGATCGACTTGTTCGTTGTCTGCGTCCTATTTCTGATCATGACCGCCGTCTGGTCGCAAATGGCGCGGATCGAGGCCAACGCCCAAGTCCCTGGCCCGCCCAGGACCGACGAAGAAGTCGAAAAAGTCGAGCCTGAAAAAATGCTCACGGTGGAGATGAAACAAGACGATCGTTTCGTTCTCATCTGGAAATCGGGCGCTACCGTCCATGCCACGTCCGAGGTGCCTCGAAAAGGTCAGCCCATCACATTGGGAACGGAAACGGTCATGCGGTACCCGGACCTCGCCACGGAAATTGCCAAACAGTGGAAAGAGTACGGGAGTCATCAGAACGACAACGATCGCAAGGTCGATCAGGCCATCATTTCTGTCGACAACCGGGCCCCCTTCTCTGACATCATCGCTGTCATCGACGCGATCTACACCCTGAAACGTACCTACAAAGGCGCGGAAATCAACGCATTCCAAGTGACTTTCTCGGCACGTTGAAAGGGAGGGACCCATGGCTAGAGGAAAACGCAAATTCGAACACTCAATGATTCAGAAGCCGGGACGCCGGCTCATGCACAAGGTCCCGCTCAGGTTCGTGCAAAACAAGGTCTCCGGGGGTGGAGCACGCTCTGTCAACACCAGCCTCGCATTGATTCCACTGATCGACTTTTTTGTCGTCGTGGTTCTCTTCCTCCTCATGTCTTTCTCCGCTAGCGGCGAAATCCCGGTGGATAAAAACACCAAACTGCCCAGCGCCGAAAACACCCTCGACATGATCGATGCTCCCGTCGTCGCCATCACCGGCACCAATATTCTCGTGGATGGTTCACCCGCTGGTTCCACACGCCCGATCGAGGATTCCGGTCGTCTGCAAAAGATCGACGATCTTCACAACATCCTGAAAAACAAAAGGGAATTGTGGAAGCAACTCAATCCGAAAGCGGAGAGTCCTGGTGTTGTCGTCATGCAAGTCGATCACCGCGTCTCCGCTCTCGTCGTCAAGTCCGTCTTCCAAACCGCGGCGTTCGCTGGTTATCCCAACGTCTCTTTCATGGTCGGACAATTGCCGAAGACCAAAAAAGGCGGCGAGCACTGACCCCGCTCTCCGTTCATCTCGCGCATGAAAACCTCTGAGGAGCCTACGTCCCGAGGGCTCTCGGCCATCCAAGAAGGCCGAAAGCGCAGAGCTGAATTCCCTCGCATCCCTCCCCGATTTTTTCTGTGGATGTTCGTCATCCTCGCTGGATGGGCGATCATCTATTGGAAAATCGATCAAAACGAACTCGAATCTTGGCGCAATCGTCTTTTGTCTCGCCAACGCGCCGTCGACGCCGAGTTGGGTCCTCGTTACAACCCCGTGCGCGATCAATTGGAAGTTTGGATCATGGAAGCGGCCGGACCGTATGCCGGTGACTCCATCTCAGCGGAAGCCAAATCCTCCCCTTTCCGGTCGAAACCCGGAACCTATTTGCGACTTTATATCGACGACGCCAAGCAACAAGAGTCGTTGCGTCGCGCGGCTCTCGAATCGTTACGCGATGGGTTTACCTCTTGTTTTACGACCTTTCCCAACCCTGATCCTTTCAAAGGCCCTGCGTGCAAAAAAAACCAGGAATGTCCACCAGGACAGCACTGCAACGAAGTTTTCCACTGCTCGGAACCTGCTCAACCCTATAACCTTCGTGTCGCTTACCGCGCCGCGCGCGTGCTATCCGATTCCTGGGTCAACGACGTCCGCGAAGCGAGCAATGACATGCGCTTACGTTTGCTCGAACGGGACTTCGATAGCGCGGTTCAGGAAGACATTCCTCTCGCCATCGACTTGCTCGTTCGGGCTCAATACTTTTTGCTCGTCCTCGACGAAAACACGGATTTGGCCGCTACGGAGGTTCCGGACGCGGGGACGTATTCGGAGTCTTTGCAAGCGGTGCCGCATCCGGTGAGAGTTTTTGCTTGGGATCTGGTTTCGAAAAAACTTCTATTTCGAGTCCGCACGGAAATCGTTTCCAAAGTTGGTATCACTACCGATTCGGCAACCACGCGGATCGCGGTTCAGCGTCAATCGAACAACTGTGCGATTGCGGTCGAAGTTCGCAGGCTTCTCGGCGACGAGTCCGCGGGCGCACCGTCACCGTAGACGAAAAACCCCATAAATATCGGTGTAATTCGCACCCGTGGGCTTTCCCTCGAGGGCGGTACCGAGGCGTTGATGAGCCGTAGCATCATCACGACGTTCCAGGCATAGGTCGACCCAGGTTGTATCGATGCGCGTCTTATCAGCTCCGCCGACGCAGGCACCGGCGTGATCGCTGTTGCCATCGACGCCGTCGGAAGCGGCGGCCCATACGATCACATCATCGGGTAGTGATTGAAGCGTTCGAAGAGCGACCCATCCGGCGCGTCCGCCCCGTCCTGCATTTTGGGGAACCGACAAGGTTGGCTCGCAAGCCATCACCGATCCTTGTCCGGGGGAAAGGGTATATGCAGTGTTCACCAGCCATCCGGCCAATTGCTCCGCGCTCAGAGATTGCGAAGGATGCCCGTGCGCATCCCATCCTTGTTGTCGAAGTTTGGCTACGAAGCCATTGGCGAGGTCCTTGGGTGCCGCAACGATTTCGGCGGTGACTCGATCGAGCACGTCATCGGAGGGCTCGAGAGTTTCTCGAAAAGCCTGTTTACATGGCTCTTGCAGCGAGGGTTCGAGGTATTTTTCGGCGATTGCGTGGGCATCGCGCAAGGTCGTGGGGTCCGCAACACCAGGACCGGAACCGATATCATGAGGCAATCCCCCGATGACATCACTGAGGATGACATTATGGACTCGTCTTGGGAACGCTCGAGCGAGACCGCCGCCTTTTACGGTGCTCAGATGTCTTCGCACGGTATTGAGTTCTTGGATATTCGCGCCGCTTCGCATCAGTCCACCCGTCACGCGACGTTTCATTTCCAAGGAGATGTGATTTGGCGCGCACAACAGGGCGGAAGCTCCGCCGGAGACGAGCAGCAACAGGGAGTCTTTCTGCGATTGTTGTGCGAGCTGGAGTGCGCTTGTGGCGGCGTGCATCGAACGAGGATCGGGAATGGGGTGCGCTGCGAAAAGGATTTGTTCTTGGTTGGGCAGACGGGAGGTATCGGTGCCATCGGTGGTGATGACGAGGTAATTCGTTTTGGGGTCGAGTATTTGCAGGGCTCCTTGCGCCATGGCTGGTGCTGCTTTTCCCACGGCGATGACGAGTACCGAGCCGAGATCGAGGGTCTTCAGGTGTTGGGCAACGAGATGCGCAGGATCGAGATCGTGCAACGCCTCATGCCACGCGATTTCGAGAGAGGATCGAATCGAGTTCATGGGGTTCTAGTGTCTTTCCAATCGACCAAACCGGAATAGAGGATCGTTTGCCAACCCAAGGTCATGGTGCATACAAAGTCGCTATTTTGCCGGGTATGCATGGCGTCTTGGGACCAGCGCCACAGTCCCGACAAGCCGATCCACGGGCCTTGCGCTTGCGGAAGAATAGGAATTCCCATCCCGACACCGGTTTCGAAACCTGGACCTTGGGCATAGGGTCCTTGATGGGCGAAGGCGGTTCCCATTCGAATGGAGAAGCTATCGATCCACAGGTTGAGTCGGGGGCTGGTGCCTTGCCAATCTTTCAACAGGCGCGGGAGAAATAGAGGGCGTAGTTCCACGCCGACGGAGCCAATTCGTTCGAAGTCGGCATCTTTGCTCACTGGCATCATCCATGTGGCGTACGCACCGGCGGATTGGAGATAACGAATCGCAACGGCTCCCATGACTCCCGGGTGGGAACCATCGTAAACCATTCCAAGATCGCCTTGGATGGCGAGGTCACCTTTGAGCCGTCCCCAGGCGCCATCGGCGAAGCAGCCCGTGCTCGCGGAAAAGCAAACCGAAAAACAACATAGAGCGTGGAGTCGATTCATCAGTCGAGATTCGCCATTCGAAGAACTTGTTCGCGTACCTCGGGAGCCACGATCAAACGTTCTCTTCGCATTTCCTCTCCATCCAGGCGGCTCAGCAAAAAGGAGACCTCGGCAGGGCGACGTGAAGTACCTTTGGAAAAGACAACAACGAGATTGTCGCTAGCGTCATTGAACGGGACATCGGAAGCCACATCGAGGCCGCAATACACGGCGGGATCCAATCCCGCGCGCTCGGTGGCTCGTTTTGCCTGAAGCAATAAATGCTGCTGCAACGCGGGGTTTTTGCTCTCTTCTCCCACAAACTCGATGGTCTTGAAAAGGCGTCGTGAACGAAGACGCTGGCATAAGTCCGCAAGGCTCGGGTCATCACAGCTTTCCCAAGCGTGCAACGTTGCTGTCAGCACACCATCGTCGAGTTCCAAGTATTCGTCGATCGAAAGGCAACGGCCTTCGGCGGCGGACCGAAAGGCCGGTGGAGTGGAAGGCAAGTCCACCCCTTTTGCCAGAAGCTGCACGGCGAGAGAAAGGGCCGCACGAACCATCCATTCCGCGGCTCTCGTGGCTTTGTGAAAGTACACTTGTTGGAACATGAACAGGCGAGCCAGGACGAAAGACTCAATCGCCGCGACTCCTTTGACTCCATCGATGGCCAGCGCGGGAGGAGCTGCATGTGCATCGAAGGGGGCGAAACGTAAGCTTCGATGGAGCCAATCGAGATCGAAATTACCGTAGCGAACTCCGGTGGCATGAGCATCTCGCAGCAAATAGTCGCAACGGTCGACATCGAAGGTGCCGCTGACGGCTCTGGCAAGGTAAGGGAGTTCATGACGTCCAGCGATGAGTTCGGCGACACGCGAGGGCATATTCGGATCATGTTTCGCCAATACGGCGTGAACCTCGGAACCGGGATCGAGGATGATGCGTTCCGTCCAGATTTCATGAGGATCGGAGTGAGGAAGGGCATCTTCGAATAGATGGGACAAGGGGCCGTGACCGAGATCATGCAACAAGGCTGCGGCGAGGGCATCTTTCGCACGGGCACGACAGATTCGATGTTCTGGCGGCAAGGAACCTTGCAGGTCTCGCAATCGCTGGATCAGTCTTTTCATGACGTGAGCCGTACCGATGGCGTGGGCGAATCGAGTATGCTCGGCACCTGGATAAGCCAGGGAAGTGAAACCAAGCTGGCGAATTCGTCGCAATCGCTGCACTTCACGGGTTTCGAGGAGATTTTCGATGATTCGCTCCTCGTCGGACTCGAAAGCGATCAAACCGTGGACGGGATCACGCAGGATCATGGTGTCGTGTTCTCACAACCCACGAAAGCGCGCAACCACGGACGAACCCCAGCAGTCCAAAGGCGTTGAAGGTGGTGGTAGGCAAAGGGAGTCCATCGTTGTAACCTCGACCGATGCATAGTATCCGAAATGGGAGGAAAGAGTCCGGAGGCAGAGGCATCATGCGCCGACGGGGGTAGGACGCATCATGGGCCATTGCCTTCGTGATGAAAACTTCTTGGACGGATAGAGATATTCGGGACTTCTCGGCTCAGGGGCCGTAATCATGCGTGAAGTGAAAAAGAAAGGAACACCGCGGCAAAACCCGACACGCCTCATCGACGTACTGCGTTCGCTACCCAAGGCGGAACTCGAGTCGTTGGCGCAGCGCATAGGGGCGTCCATCGACCGGAATCTACGGGCGGACGGTCCCATGCAAATGGCGCGAAAACTCGTAACGATGGTTGAATTACGAGATACGTCGCGATTGGGAACGGCTCCAGCGCAACTGTTACGTCGTTTGGTGGAAGCAGGGGGCGTGCTGCAAGTTCGCGTGGTGCCACCGACGCTCGAGCCCCTAGCGGCTCGGGGGTTGGTATTTGCTCGAATGCATGAAAGCAATTGTATCGAGTTGGTTCTTCCGCCGGCCTATTTGGTGCAACTGCCGATGTGGGAGGGGGAGGATCCGAGAGGAATTCGCGCGTTGCTTGCGCAAAGCAGCGCGGAGACGCAAGCGGCGATTGCTTCCCATTATGCCGGACGTCCCGCGACTCATCCGATTGCTTTGCCTCTGGAAGAGGCGTGGAGCGTGCTGTCGAATCCTGAAGCATTGGCGCGAGAAATCGCCACGCTATCGTCCACGGAACGTCGATTGCTCGATTCCGTGTATCAGGAGGGATGTGAGGTCGATACGGAAGAATTACTCGATTTGGAGAGGGAGCCCTTGCGATTGCGAAACGCAACGGGAGCGGCCCCTTCCCGGCGTGGTGTAAGTTTCTCTCTCGAGCGCAGGGGGATGTTGATTCCGGTGCATCCCAACCGTCACATCATTCCGACGGAGGTCGCTGCCATCATTGGTGCGGAAGATGTGTCTTCGAGGAAAAGCAAGCGTGCGCAGATACGTGCGTTCGTGCTCGATGGGGATCATGAGCCACGCCGGGCGCGATTTGCTTTGGATCCGTCTCCCATCGCCATTGCGCTAGCGATGGCTGCGCGCGAAGGGGGCACGGAAGTTCGAGAAACCGCGGGGACTCCGCGTTCTTTGCTCCTTCGCCTTTCCCAACGATTCGGCCGTGATTTCCAAACCGTGGCGTTGCTTGTCGCGTTGAGCCGTGCCCTTGGACTGTGGGAGGGGTCTTCGTTGTCGCGGGCGACCCCTCCCGGAGCCTGGAGTTTATCGGAGTTGGGCTTGGCATTGTTTCGGGTATGGCGTCAGGGAGGAGCTTGGGATGAGGGTCGACCGGAACCGGAAGTTCTTCGGTTGCCTCCCGACGCTCGGGACTCCAGTCCTGTGCGCATCGTTCGAGAAATCGTACTCGATGCATTGGAGGACTTGGCGGAGGGGCGCTGGCTTCCCTTCGAAGCGATCGCGGATTGGGTTCGCAGCGATCCGCGGACACCGGGGGTAACTCGGCTGCTTCGACGCTGGGCGTTGCGTGTCGGCTTGGAACCGCCTTTGCCCACGGATATCGCGCAAACAATCGTGCTCGAATCCCTTCCCGCGTTGGGCATTTTGGATGTGGGGGAAGCCGATACGGACCATGATGTGGTGGATGCACCGCCGTTGGTGCGCATCACACCACGGGGTAGAGCCTACTTTCAGGGAAACGTGCCGCAAGCAGAGTCGTCGAGCACTGCGTTCATGCAGGAGACGGTGCTTCGTATTGGCTCCGAGGCAGCCGTGGGTTCGGTATTGACGCTCTATCCGTTCTGTGAGGTGGGCAAGGTGGATGATACGCTGGAAGTCGAGATCACCAACGCCGCCATTTCGAGAGCGTTGGCTTCCGGTGTCGATGGTGAAGTCATTCGGGCCACCATTTCCGCTTTGGTCGACCCAAGCATCACGGTCGCAAAAGCCCTCGACCAGCTCAGTGTCGTTGTGGGACGAATCACATTCGTGGCAGCTTCTGGCTTTTTATGGTGCGACGATCCGGACGTGCGCGAGATGCTTCGCTCACGAAAACAGACGGCCGAGTGTTTCATCGATCCATCGCCCCCTGCGGGATTATTGCTAAGCCCGACGGTTTCTCTCGATGCCTTGGCAAGGCGTTGTCGAGTTCTTGGGGTCGAGGTGATTTCGGAAGGGCAGGTCGTGCGTGCGCGCTCGACGATTCCGCCTCCGATGTTGGACAATTCTCCTGCACGCCCAAGTGGTGCGCGGCCGACACCACGGACGGACAATCCTGTTCGTTCGTCGAGGTCTCGTAAGCCTTCGAAATCTCCTTCTCGACCACCGTAAGGGGGGTAAGGCGCACGAGCGAGGAGGGCGAGTCAACCGACGGCTAGCCATCAATGACCATTGACGGCTTGGCCGCACCGCGGCGGAGAAATCATCAAAGGAGCGTTGAGCGGGTGCGGGGGTCTTGTCCAAACAACTGTAACCTATTGATATTACAAATATATTTATTATCGCGGAGATTCGAAGGCATTGCCTGTGGTGTTCGGGCCATTGAATCTTCGAGCCAGTGGTGTGAGATTGCGGCTCGTTCTCGAACCACACGGGCCATGGATGTGGCATCCTGCCCAAGCATCGTCATGGAAGCCCAGGCCGATTCCAATCGACACCGGAGGACCCGTTCGAAAGTGTGCGTCGCCGCTGATAAGGAGAGGCGATGAGTATTGTACCGTCGGCGGCTCCGGAGTTGGTGAAGTACCGATTGCTGGATGAGATTGGTCATGGTGGCATGGCGACGGTATATCGGGCGATCGATCTTCGGCTTGATCGGGAGGTAGCGGTCAAGCTGATGCATCCGCATTTGCGGGAGAATCGAGAAGCTGCGGCGCGGTTTGTGACGGAGGCGCGAGCGGTCGCGCAGCTTCGTCATCAGGGGATCGTTGAGATATACGATGTATCTGATGAAAACGACGACGAGCGATTTCTCGTGGCGCAATTGGTGCGGGGGCCATCGTTGCGTGCGCTTCTTCGCGAGCATGCGGAGGTACCCGCGGAGATCGGGGCATGTTTTGGGGTATTGCTTTGCGATGCGCTTGGGCATGCGCATGACAAGGGGATCATTCACCGGGATGTCAAACCGGAGAATGTATTGGTGGAGTTGGACGACTCGCGGAAGATCGCGGTCGTCAAGCTCACGGATTTTGGCATAGCGAAAGTCATCGATGCGCAGGGGGTGACATCGACGGGTCAAGTATTGGGGTCTCCGGCTCACATGGCGCCCGAGCAGATCGAGGGTGGTGGGGTGGATGTGAGGACGGATATTTTTGGGCTTGGTGTATTGGTCTATGAATGCATGGTGGGGCATCTTCCTTTCGAGGGGAAGAATCCGGCGCAGGTGCTTCGCAAGGTATTGGATGGGAATTTTCCCGCGCTGGACCGGGAGCGGCCCACGATTGGCAGTCGGTGGGCTCATATCGTCGCGAAAGCGATCGCCAAGGAACCATCGCAGCGATGGGATGACATTCGAACGTTTGGCGAGTCGATGCGTCAGCAGCTCGAGCAGGTGGGGATTCGAGATCCCCGAGCGGAAATCTATGCATATTTTTCCGCACCTGACTCATACCGCGCCTCTTTCGTACCGCGTCTTGTGGAAAACCTCGTAGCACGAGCGGATCGAGCAAGGCAGGAGGGAGACACGGCGGGGGCCGCGGCGGATTTGAATCGTGCGGTGGCCTACTCCCCCGACGATCAGGAGTTGCTTGGTCAACTGACGCAATTGGCGACTGGGGTAAGGCGTCAACGTTGGTTGGCCAGGGCGAAGCGTGGCGCATTGTTGGCGTTGATTGGGGCGGTAGCGACGGTATTGTTGATGGTCCTAAGCAAGCCACCGCCGCTGGGTATCCCAGAAAAGCCATATTTACCGGCTCATACCGCCTCCATTCGTCTTCGTCCCACGGCTTCTCCGACGGCATCTCCGGTTGCGGTGGTGTCGTCGTTCAAGCTTCCGGCGATCCGCGCAAGTGTACGACCGATCCTTTCGTCGGTTCCCAAGGCGGAACGGGCTGTGACCATCGTGGCTTCGCCGGGCAGTGCATTGGTCAGCATCGATGGCAGCGCGCCGATCAAAGTGGGTTTTGGAATCACCCAAAACTTGCTAATTGGGCGGCACACGCTGGTATTCAGCACGCCCTCGGGGGATCCGTGTTGTTTACCGAGAACCGTACACGTGGATGTTGTAGCGGGTGAGGGTGCTCAAGTGGTGAACGGGACCGTACAATACCGGGATGCGCGTCTTTCCTTGGTGGGGGGGCCCGCGGATGCGCTACTGGACTGCCCAGGAATTGGCAAAAGCGTCAAGACGGGGGAAACGGTCACGATCGGGATGGCGACGGTGGATCAGTTTGTGAATTGTTTCATTTCAGGTTCGGGGATCCCTCCTGGAGCAAAGTCCATTAAGCTACGAGCTGGTCAGTCGGTGGCGGTCTCCGCACTCGATCCTCGGTAAGCATTGGGCTACCGTGGCAAAGACAGTCAGCTTACGCATGCGCTCGTCTTTCCAGCTTCGAATCGCGTTGCTCGTGGTGGCCGTGGTGCTGCTAGGGGGACGAGTGTCGCTTGCTGACGAGCTATCGGAGTTTGAGAAAGGACGCAACTCCTACAGCGTGGGAAGGTATGAGGAAGCGGCCGAACGTTTTGCGCAGATGCTCGACAGCAACAGCGACGATCCTCTCACTTCGCCACAGCTCATCGAGCAAGCGCGAATCTATCGAGCGGCTAGCCTGTTGGCCATCGGTCGTCTTGCGGAAGCCGATCATGAAATCGAAACCATTCTGCGTACCAATCCCAGTGCTTATCCTGACCCGGTAGTATTTCCCGGAATCGTCCTCGATCGATTTACCGATGTTCGAGGACGGATTCGTCAGGAATTGGAGAGCAAAGCGCAAGAAAAAGCGCGTCAGGAGCAGCTTCGATTGCAACGAGAGCACGAGCGACGGGAGCGGGAACGCGAACGGGTAGCGGCTCTCGAAAAGATCGCGCAACAAGAAACGCATACGGAGCATCATTCTCGGTGGTTGGCGGCGCTTCCTTTTGGTGTGGGGCAATTTCAAAACGATCAGACGGCGCTTGCGTGGACGTTATTGGTTACGGAGACGGCGTTGGCCACCACCACGGTAGTCACGAGTGCGGTTGTGCAGAATCTTCAGTCCAAGGGCACGGAGCCCAATGTGGATCCGATTGCCTTGAACGAGCGAGTATCCACGACGAAAACGATCAATCACGTGGCTTTTGCGGCGTGGGTATTGACGGCGGCGGGAGGTATTGCGCATGCGCAATGGACGTTCGTTCCGGAGCGCAAGCACGTTCGCAAGCGGGAGCTTCCTCCGGAGTTGAGGCCTGCGCCAACGATTGGGGTCGTTCCTGGTGGGGCGTTGCTGGAGTGGCGGGCCCAGTTTTAGACTTCTACTCCGAAGAGACGTGGCAGGATTTGTTCCGCAGGACCGATCAATTCCTCATGAAAGGAAGGGTTTCCCGAGGGTTCGAGATTGACGTTGATGCAGTGGGCTCCCGCTGCACGTGCTTCCAACACAAATCCAGCCGCGGGCCATACGATTCCCGATGTTCCCACCGCCACGAACGTGTCGCAGGACCGAAGGGCGCGTTGCGATGCCATCAGCACATCTTCGGGGAGCATCTCACCGAACAACACGATATGGGGTCTGATGCTACCGCCGCATACGCATCGTTTCACGGAGTCCACGGGGTATTGTTGCTCGCAAGCCTCACACCGATCGATTTCCAAAGACCCGTGAATTTCATGAACGTTCCGACTTCCCGCGCGGCTATGCAGAGCATCGATATTTTGGGTAATGACATCGAAGCGGGCCCCCTGCGTTCTTGCACGTTCCGCTCGTGCAAGGGCGAAATGAGCCTCATTGGGCTGAGAGGCTCGTGCGGTCGAGCGCATGGAAGCAAGGAATTCCATAACGATTTCGGGAGTTTGGCGCCATGCGGAGGCGGTCACGTACTTTTCGATGTCGTGATCATTCCACAGCCCTCCCGGGCCACGGAAGGGAGCCAAACCGCTAGCGACGGAGATTCCCGCGCCCGTCAATACGACGACGGAGGCATCGTTGGCGATGGTGGGCATGAGTACTCCGGCGAGATCGGAAGCATGACGATGAACGAGGTGCCGTGGCCGGGTGTCGAATCGACGGCGATCGAGCCTTTGGATTTCGTCACGATGTCATGGACGATGCTGAGGCCGACACCGGAGCCCTGTTCCTTGTTTTTTGTCGTAAATAACAGGTCGAACAGGCGATGAACGATATCCGGATCGATTCCCGGACCGGTGTCTTCGACACGAATGCGCACCATGCCATCGCTAGGGAGCGTGGTGGCGGAAATGGTTAGGTTTCCGCCTTTCGGGGCCATGGCTTGACAAGCATTGGCCACGAGGTTGACCAGCACTTGAACGAGTTGGGTTTGGCCGATGTGAACGCAGGGGGTTGCTTCGACATCGACGGTGACGTTCACGTTGGCGCTATCGATCCAATGCTTACAGAACAGCACTGATTGTTCGATCGCTTGGGCCACGGGCACGGAGCGAGCCAATTCATCATCCGGTCGGGCGTAGGACAGAAAGGCACGCGTGAAGGTAAGAACGAATGCGGCGGCCTCCCCGACACGTCGAAGCCTTTCGGCATCTTCGCCATCGCCTCGCTGATTCGCTTTTTGTTTGAGATAGTCGGTGTACGTCATGATCGTGGTCAGCGGATTCGACAACTCGTGCATGAGTCCGGTCGAAGCCTCCCCCAAGGCGGCAAGCTTATTGCTTTGGCGCAACGATCGATGCATGGCTTTGAGTTTTTCTTCGTGTTGGGCGATGGCGTGACAGGCATCGAAGAGTCGGATGGCCGCAAGCAGCATTTCGGCGCATTCCATCAGGCTTCGAACGAAATCGGACTCCGCCGCCTCGAGGCTTGGATCGTCGGAAGCGCAGTGAAAATAGGCAGTATGGGAGCGTACGGGGATGGGGAAGCAACGTTCATGAGCGAACATGGGAAAAAGCAACAGGTTCGGATCCCATGGATCATCGGACCAGGCGGCGTCCTCGGGCAGCGCGAACAACACGGGGGGCATGAGATTATGCGCGGGGATACGAAGGGCAAAAGCATATTGCGGCAGCGCCTCGTGGAGGACATGGACCATCATCGACAGCGCTTCGGCGAGGGGCAAGGAAGACGGCAGTTGATTGAGACATTGCAGCAAGCGGCTGGCGATGGGTCTGGACGCTCGATCGGCCGACGGTGGAGCCGATTCGTAAAAGGGGAGCAGGTCTTGGGTATCGGAAACGGTTCTACGCATGCGTTCCGTCATCTCCACGTTCGTCGTCGAGCGACACGCCGTCACTAGCACGGTCGAGGTCGAGGATTTTGGCGGCCCCGACGTAGGATTTGGTTTCGTATCGGGTAATTTTCCCGATTTTCCTTACGATTTCGGCCATTCTTTCCGCTTCGCTCATGATGACGTCCACGGCGGAAAGGGCAGAGGAATCATGTTGGAACTTTCTTTTCAAAAGTTCGGCATAACCCATGACAGAGGTGAGAGGTTGGTTGAGTTCGTGGGCTGCGGCGCCGGCGAGTTCGGCGATGATGGCTTGCCGTTCCCGCGACTCGAGTTCCTCCTGGGCCGCTGCCAATTGAGCTTCCATTCGGAGCCTATCTCGCAGGTCCGTCAAAATAACCACGGCACCGATTCGTTGTCCGTCGTCGTGAATGAGCGCAGCCGAAGAGGTAACGGGGGCAAGTTCTCCGGAGTCGACGATCACTTGGGCCGAATGATCGGAAATACTTGCGCCTTCCTCGCCTTGCTGCAGCATGCGCACGATGGCTTCGGCTTCTTCTTTGGGGAAAAAGTCGAATATATGAGCGCGTCCAATCATCTGATCGGCGGTTCTTCCGAGGCAGCGTTCGGCAGCGCGATTGAAAAGCTGCACCCGGCCATGCATATCAATCGAAATGATCGCGTTTGCGGAGCTATCGATGACACGTTCGAGAAAGTCTTTGGTCTGACGCAGTTGCGCTTCGACCGTGCGTTCGGGGGTTACATCGCGGAAGCTCATCAACACGGCGCCTTCTTCCCGTAGGACTCCGCTGAAATTGATACTCAGCACCACCTGTTGCCCATCGGAGCGCTGCACCTGAACGTCGACACTTTGCAGAAAGCTTCCTTTCGCGAATCCCGCTTGGACTTCGCTCATTCGAGGACGGTCGACCTCCGTGACCAATTCATCTACTTTCCTTCCCCGCAGGGCAGTTTCCGAAAAACCGGTAATCGAACGGGCACGGGCATTGGTGAACAAGATTTGTCCATCCAGGTCGGTCACGATGACGCCATCGGCGCCTGCCTCAAAAAACGCCGCGTATCGTTTGAGCATTTGGAGGCGACGCTCTGCTTTCACGCGGGCATGGGACACCTGCTCCGTTTGATCCTGCAGGTTTTTGATCACATGGGCGTTACGAAGCGCAATGGCTGTGGCGTTGGCCACGGTCTGGGCGATATTCATCTCGTGGTCGCCCAAGTGGATACGCGCGGCCGCACGAAGAACGAGCACGCCCATTGACGTTCCTTCATAACCGATGGGTACGAGAACCAGGGAGGTGAGTTCGCTGACCGGCAGTTTGTCACGCACCACTTCCAACAGCGGATGTGTGGTTACGTTCTCGATGATCAGCGGCTTTCCGGAATCCACAACCTTTCGAATCTCGGGGTAACGATCTAGTTGTATCGAAAGATTGAACAAGTCTTCATTGTCGCTGGTGGCAGCGACTTGTCCGACATCCCCTTGCACCAACACGATGCTGCAACGATTCACGCGGGCCACATCCGCCACGCGTTGCACGACGGTGAACAGGATTTGTCGAAAATCCAGGGAAGAGGCGAGGGCCTGGGTGAGTTCGAGAACGACTTGCGCATCTTTTTCTTTTTGCGCGAGGGCCTCGATATAGGACCGCAGGCGAAGTTGTCCACGGATGCGCGCGACCAGTTCCGCTGCTCGAAATGGCTTACGGACGAAATCATCCGCCCCGGCTTCAAAAGCCCGACTGACTTCTTCGTCGGAAGCCACACCCGTCAACACGACGACCGGAATATCCGCTCCATTTTCGTGCGCGCGTAATTCGGAAAGTACCTGGTAACCGTCGGGGGGAGGCATGATCAGATCCAGCAAAACCAGCGATGTTTTGTTGGTCTCGAGCCAAAACAACGCCTCGTTGCCCCCGGCCACGCTCACGGCCGCAATCCCCGCGTGTCGAAGCACGTTTTCGATGACACGACGACTGACGTTGTCGTCATCTACTACGAGCACGGGGTATTCGGCGGTCACTGTTACAGATTATTCCTTGTTCGCCGGAAATTGCAAACGGCCCGACGTGCTCCTTGCGCTTTTGCGCAACTGACGGCATCGTAGCCACATTCCCAGGAATCATTAGACCGTTTGGACTGTTGACGCCGCATCATCATGACCACCCGTCCCTTGTTTTCCATCGCCGCGTTTTTGCTGCTGCTTTTGGTCGGCTGCACCAAAAATTACATTCCCAACACCGACGTCGAAGACACCGAGGACAATCGTCGCGTCATCTCGTTTTGCGAGGCCTATCGAAAGGCCGTGGAACGTCGTGACGTAGGCAAAATCTTATCCATGGTCAGCTCTCAATACTATGAAGACGGGGGCAATGTGGATGCTTCCGACGACATGGATTTCGAGGGATTGAAAGCGTTTCTGATGAAAGAATTTCGTGAATCCAAGGCAATTCGTTACGAAATTCGATATCGACGCGTCCTTTGGTCCAAGGAGTCGGACCGTTTATTTGTGGACTACACCTATTCCGCCAGTTTCAAGATTCCAGGGCATGAAGACAAAGACGAGTGGCGACGCATCGTGGCGGAAAACCGATTGGAGCTGCTCGTGATGGGAGACAAATTCCAAATCGTGGCTGGTCTCTGAATCAGGCGAGCCGCAGACTTGCAGTCCGGTGCTCACGGGTGCATGGGCTTGGCATGGCAACAAGCCTTCTTGCGTTACTCGACGATATCTCGACGGTTCTCGATGACGTTGCCCTTCTTACGAAGGTAGCTGCAAAAAAAAGCACGGGAGTTCTTGGGGATGATCTAGCGCTCAACGCCGAGCAAGTATCGGGAGTTCGTGCGGATCGGGAACTTCCGGTCGTGTGGGCGGTCGCGAAAGGATCCCTCAAAAACAAGGCGATATTGGTACCCGCGGCCTTGTTGATTCAATGGGTGGCACCATGGCTCATCTCGCCCCTTTTGATGGCGGGGGGAACTTTCCTCTGCTTCGAAGGTGCCGAGAAAATTGCTCATCAATTCCTGTCGCGCCAACAAGACAAGCCTTCCCCCATCGAACGAATGCAAAGCCGTCTGTCTCTATCCCAAGACATCACGGCCATGGAAAAGGCCAAAATCAAAGGGGCCATTCGAACCGACTTCGTGCTATCCGCGGAAATTGTCGTCATCACCATGGGCACGGTCGCGGACGCGAGCATATGGACGAGTTTGTCGGTTCTCTCGGGTGTGGCGGTATTGATGACGGTGGGTGTGTATGGTGTGGTGGCCGTGATTGTAAAACTGGATGATGCAGGGCGCTACTTGAGTGAACGAACCGGAGAAGGAGTTGTGCTTGGGGCGGTACGCTGGATTGGTTTCACCGTATTGCGGCTCGCGCCCTACTTGATGAAGACGTTGACCATCGTGGGCACGGCCGCGATGTTTTTGGTGGGGGGAGGAATCATTGTCCACGGTATTTCTGCCGTGCATTCTTTCGTGCAATTCGCCAAAGACTCGTTGGGAACGGTGTTCGCACCGATCCTCGAGCCGTTACTACAAGGGCTGATGGGGGTATTGGTTGGCATGGTAGCGTTATTGTTGATGAGTGCGATGCAAGCCGTTATCCGACGCGTACGAAAGTCGGCATGAGCATCGTGCCCTCATTGACCGAGGGCTTCGACGATTTCCGCTTCGATGGCGGATTCATCCCCGGCTTGATAACCATCTCTTTTGTGCAAGATGGTGCCGTCTTTGGCAATCAACACGCTGAAGGGGGCGGAGCGTTTGGGGTTATACAGCGATACGGCACGGGACTCTTCATCGAGCAGCACGGGAAAGGCCAACTTATGGCGTTGGCAATAGGCTCGTACTTCGGCAACCGTATCCGGACCGTCCATCGAAATGCTCAGCAACACGAAACCTTCGCTTTTATGCCTTCGATAGATCTCGTTGAGATGGGGCATCGCCGCGAGACACGGTTCGCACCATGTCGCCCAAAAGTCGAGCATGACCACGTTGTTTCCCACATAATCGGATAAGGAGACCGTTTTGCCATCGACGGTTTCCAGGGAAAAATCCGCGATTTTTTTCGAAGCGGCCTTGGGTTTCGCCGCGGAATTCGCAGCGGAATCGGAAGACTGTGTTTGGCTTGTGGACTCCCCTACCCCGGGGTCTTTGCCCGACACTGCCGGGGCACCGCAAGCGAGCCATCCACTAGCCAACACGAGTGCGAGCATCCCCGTACCGAAACGATAGGGCCTTGGATTCACACGCTTTTGCATGTTTTTTCTCCACGAAATCATGGGTCACGGAGTTACCAGGGGTTCGAGGTGGTGGGCCCACCAGGATTCATCGGGCATACCGGTGATGATGTCGCGAATCACCATCGTGCGTGCATCGATGATCATATTCATCGGACTTGCGGATCGATCGAAAAAGGAACTCAATTTATTGGTTGGATCGAGAACGAGGATCCAATCGATTTGATAGGTATTTCCCCAAGCCACGAGATCGGAAGGCGTGGCAGGACCCGAGCCCGTATTCTCGAACAAGGTTTCGAGGAACACGACACCCCGAGGTCCCCAGACATCGCGTTTTTCGCGAATATGACGCTGCTCCATTTTGCAGATGCTGCACCATCTTGCCGAAGCGTTGACGAAGATCGCTCGAAACCCTTTTTCTCCATCCGGATCGAAGAAGTCACCGAGCGAGATTCTCTCGAAGGCAGACGGTTCGAAACCGCTTTGCTTCGGCTCTCGCCAACCTTCCCAGGATAAGTTCGCGATCACCTGGCCGTTGGAAACCCCATAAGGTCCTTCGGGATAGCCAGCTTCCGAGCCGGCATCGTCCACCGGTGTTGGATGACTGCGAGGCGGCGCCGGGTCGTTCGCGCCACAATGCACAAGCATCATCGATGCGAAAAAGAGCGCTACCCACTTGCTTTTGCCAACCATGAACTCCTCTTGGATCTACGTCGGGTGTCGCCAAGGCGCAACACGAACCGCCGCTTCCCGCCATGGGATCAGAGACTCATCGGATCGAGTTTTTCCGGATCGTATTCCAGCTCTTCCATCGCCTGGCGAACCACCTGCGCGCTCACGGCTCCTTGATTGAAGAGTTGGTGCAGAGTTGCGATGATGATGGATCCCGCATCGATTTCGAAGTGTCTTCGCATGACCTCACGGGTATCGCTCATGCCGAAGCCATCGGTGCCCAAAGAAACGAAGGGAGGTCGCACCCAGCGGGCGATTTGATCGGGGACGGCTTTCATCCAATCCGAAACGCAAATCACCGGACCTTCGGTGGCATCGAGCAACGAGGCGACATAGGAAACGCGCGCGGGTTGATCGGGATGATGACGGTTCCAGCGTTCTATTTCCAGCGCTTCCCTTCTCAAGGCAAGATAGCTCGTGGCGCTCCACACATCCGCTGCCACGTCATACTTTTCCGCCAGGATCTGCTGTGCGCGAAGGGCCTCTCGCATGATGGGCCCACTGGCGAGAATTTGCGCCCGGTGCGTTCGCGGTTCCGCCGCGGGACGGAATCTATACAGACCACGAATGATGCCTTCTTGCACGCCTTCGGGCATCGGGGGCATCTCGTAGGCTTCGTTGTGGATCGTGATATAAAAGATCTCGTCTTTTTGTTCCACGAACATTTCTTGAAGCCCGTGCCGCACGATGACCGCAAGTTCATAAGCCCAGGCGGGATCGTAGGAGCGTATGGCGGGGATCGTGGAAGCCAACAGATGGCTGTGACCGTCGGCATGTTGCAATCCCTCCCCCATCAGCGTGGTGCGTCCGGCTGTTCCTCCCATGAGAAATCCACGAGCGCGGATATCACCCAGAGCCCACATCTGGTCTCCGGTGCGTTGGAAGCCGAACATGGAATAGAACATATAAAACGGGATCATAGGCACGCCGTGGGTAGCGTAGGACGTGGAGGCCGCGGTGAACGAGGCTACCGATCCGGCCTCGGTGATGCCTTCTTCGAGAAGCTGGCCGGTGGCGCTTTCCCGATACTTGAGCATCAAACCGGCATCGACGGGTTCATACGCCTGTCCGTGGGCGGCGTAGATACCGATCTGGCTGAACAGTGGATCCATGCCGAACGTTCGGGCTTCATCGGGAATGATCGGCACCACATGCTTGCCAATGCCCTTGTCACGGAGCAGTTTGGAAAACATCCGCGCGAAGGCCATGGTGGTGGACACTTCCGCCTTGGAGCCCGCGAAAAATTCCTCGAACGGATCCTTTTGCTCATCGGGCATGGGCAAGGAATAGGCACGAGCCGCGCGCTGGGGAATGAACCCGCCAAGCGCCCGTCGCCGTTCGAGCATGTATTGCACCTCTTCGCTATCCATGCCTGGATGGAAGAAAGGCGGGTCTTTGAGCTGCCGGTCGGGGATATCGAGTTCGAGACGATTTCGGAAGGCTCGCAACTCGTCTTCGTCGAGTTTTTTCTGCTGATGGGTGACGTTCTTGGCCTCGACACCGGGCCCAAGGGTCCATCCTTTGACCGTATGGGCGAGGATGACGGTGGGAGCGCCTTGATGCTGCACCGCTGCATGGAAGGCCGCGTACACTTTTCGCATATCGTGACCACCCCGTCGCAACCGGCGAATATCGTCATCGGAAAGATGTTTGACCAGTTCCAGCAAGCGTGGGTCTTTGCCAAAGAAGTCCGCGCGAATGAAGTCTCCCGACTCGATGGAGTATTTTTGGAATTGGCCATCGACGATCTCGTTCATTCGCTGCACGAGGATTTGATCCGGGTCTCGTTCGAGAAGAGCATCCCATTCCCTACCCCAGATCACTTTGATGACGTTCCATCCGGCGCCGCGGAAGACAGTTTCGAGTTCCTGGATGATCTTGCCATTGCCGCGCACGGGTCCATCGAGGCGCTGAAGGTTGCAGTTGATGACGAAGATCAAGTTGTCGAGTTTGTCTCGGCTCGCGAGGGACAGGGCACCCAGCGATTCCGGCTCGTCCATTTCCCCGTCCCCGAGGAATGCAAATACGCGATTTCCCGATGTTTTTGCCATTCCCCGCGCTTCGAGGTAGCGATTGAAGCGCGCTTGGTAGATGGCGAAAAGAGGGCCCAGACCCATCGATACGGTTGGATATTCCCAGAACTTCGGCATCAATCGTGGGTGCGGATAGGAAGACAGGCCGTGTCCGAGCCATTGTTCACGACGAAATCGGTCGAGGTGGCCTTCGGTGAGACGACCTTCGAGATAGGCGCGAGCGTAGATGCCGGGAGCGGCATGTCCTTGAAACAGGATCTGGTCGTGACCTTCGGGGAATTCCCGGCCTCGGAAGAAGTGATTGAACCCCGTTTCGTACAGGCTGGCGGCGGAGGCATAGGTGGCGAGATGCCCGCCGATCCCATGAAAACGCCTGTTGGCGCGCACGACCATGACGGCCGCGTTCCATCGGATCAAACGTCGAATTCGTTTCTCGATCTTTTCATCGCCTGGATAGGGAGGTTCTTCGGATGGGTTGATGGTATTGATGTAGGGGGTTTGCACGAGCACGGGTAATTGGACTCCGAGCGAGCGAGCGTGTTCGAGCAACTTGCTCGCCAGGTACCGTGCGCGGACGTGTCCTTGGGTCTTCGCCACCTCGGCGATCGAATCCATCCATTCCGAAGTCTGGACGGGGTCGACGTCAGGCAGGCGTGTGGTGGGGTCGGCGAACATGATTCCTCCGTGGGAAATAATCGTAGGCTCGAGGTAAGACAGGGCGATGTATGGAGCAGGCGGGGCCCTTCCGCCAGGGTTGCGGTTCAGTCTGGAAGGAACCACCTTAGCAAACCGTTTTGTCGAATACCGTAAAGGTATCCGACAGCGGTAAGGACGGTATCAGGCAGGTATCGTCCCCAGAGTTTGATGGGCAATTCACCGACTTCGACGGAGGGTGAGTAGGCCAGGGCGAGCAAGTATTCGATGAGATAGCGGGCATTTTGCGCGATCTGACCGGAGTAGGATTGGCGATCGCGCAAGCGAAGGATGCGCAATTCGTGCAACGAGCGACCGAGTTCGGATTCGATGAGTTCGGGATAGGTAGTGAGAATGACTTCGGTCCGTATGGTGCGGGCGCCCGATTCGACATATTCGGCGAAGCGTCGGGGAGCAGAAGCCGGATCGAGGCCTCGGTGCGCCGCCTGATGCCAATCGCGATGCGCGTTTTCGTCGATGATTTTTCCAATCGGAGGAAGGTCGATATCCAGAAGAAGATTGGTGGCGTTGTAATGGCCCCGGTGTTCCTCTCGCTCGACGATGGTGATGCCTGGTTCTTCCGCGAACAGGTGTTCCGCGAAGGATAGTTCTCCTTCATCACCGACCACTTTGAAACCGATGGCATCATTGATGGTGAGTTGTTCGCGGGAAAACACGACGGAGCCATCTTTGAAAGCTCCGGCCACGACATGTTCGGCGGCGACGAAGTCCTCTTTCATTTGCGTTTCGCTGCTGATGAGGTGTTGCAAGGCAACACCGCGCGCAAACGCACGGGCGGATGCGAAGACTTCCGCTTCCTGGCGCACCCGATCCGCGAGAGCATCGGACAATCGAAACGAGGCTTTCTCTGCCACGCGGGTGGGGCGTTTGATACGGCTCAGGGCGACCAAGCTACGCGTGGGTGTGGAAAGAAGCATCGCATCCACGGGCATTCCGGGGAAAAACTCCTCGGGACTCTTCTGGTATGCCGTCACGAGTTCTTGCATTCGCGGTGTGTACCGCGGGATGCCTTGAATGAGTCGCGAACGTAACAAATCCTTGTACTGCACGCGCTCGACAGAAAGACGCTCTCCAAACAGCTTGGCAAACAATCCAAGCATGATGTCTTGCACGATCGGCGCAGACACCGCGCTTTCGAACAAAAAAATCTCCGACAGCCGACGACCATCTTCCTGTCGCGGGACGTTGTTCAACCACCGCAACGTGATATCGAAAAGGTCATCTCGATGCATCAAGCTCGTCAAGTACACGGCGGCCTCGGCAACCACGAATTCATTGGCCTACAGATGGCATATCCTTAGGAAATGACAAATGAAATTTCAGGTCAGGACAACCGGTTCATCCCGTTGAGCGCTGCCACACG
Organism: Deltaproteobacteria bacterium ADurb.Bin207; assembly: GCA_002070115.1. Classification (GTDB taxonomy): domain Bacteria; phylum Myxococcota_A; class Polyangia; order Polyangiales; family Polyangiaceae; genus MWCO01. The sequence goes on along the minus strand of MWCO01000040.1, from coordinate 8,865 downwards.
ATACGCTTCGGCCATCGTTGGATAGTTGAAGGTCGTGTTGACGAAGTAGGCGACGGTATTAGCGCTTCCTTCCTGCGCCATGATGGCCTGGCCGATATGAATGATCTCGCTGGCTTGATCGCCGAAGGCGTGAATTCCCAAAAGCTCCAAGGTTTGCTGATGAAATAGCAATTTTAGCATTCCCACGGTCTGCCCCGTGATTTGCGCGCGCGCCAGGTGACGAAAATGCGCACGCCCCACCTCGAACGGTATCTTCGCCAAGGTAAGCTCCTTTTCCGTTCTTCCCAAGCTGCTCACCTCCGGCGTCGTATAAATTCCCGTCGGGATATTGCGCGCAAGACGCGCATCCAGCCGTCCCTCCACGATATGCGTACCCGCCATTCGCCCCTGATCGTACGCGGCTGACGCCAGGCTCGGAAAGCCCACCACATCGCCCACGGCGTACACATGCTCGACACTCGTCCGGTACGCATCATCGACCTTGAGGTTCCCCCGTTCGTCAGGCACCAACCCAATCTTTTCCAAACCAAGCTCGGAGGTGTTGCCCGTGCGTCCGTTGGCCCAAAGCAAAATATCCGACTTGATTCGCTTTCCGCTCTCGAGATGCATGATCACGTGGTCGTCGAGCAACTCGACTCGTTGCGCTTGCTCGCCGTGGCGAATGACGACTCCTTGGTCACTCAAGTGATAACTGAGAGCATCGATGATCTCATCGTCGAGAAATGTAAGCAGTTTGCTTCTCGTGTTGATGAGGTTGACCTTGACGCCGAGGTTGCGACAGATCGATGCATACTCGCAGCCGATCACGCCCGCTCCGTACACGGTTACCGACTCGGGAGTTCTCGATAGCCCTAAAATACTCTCCGCATCGTAGACGCGGGGATGATCGAAGGGGACATCGGTGGGATGATAGGGACGGGAACCGGTGGCGATGACGAAGGCGTTGGCTTGCACGACCTGCACGCCATCCGCACCTTCGACATGAAGGGTGTGAGGGTCGACGAAGCGAGCGGTTCCGTGCAACACCGGCACACGATTGCGATCGTAGAAGCCTTGTCGCAATTCGACTTGACGTTCGATGACCGAAGCGGCGGCGCGCGTCAGGTCGGGAAAGGAAGGCATGGGCGAGATCGTGCCGCGAAAAGGAATGCGCTTGCGTTCGACGAGGCTTTGAATGACCTGGCGAAGGGTTTTGGAAGGAATGGTGGCGTCATGGGTGCAGGCTCCGCCGACCAAGGGCCGACGTTCGACCATGCAGACGTTCAAGCCTCCTTTGGCGCATTTCATGGCGGCGCCTTCTCCCCCCGGGCCCGAACCGATCACCACGACGTCATAGCGCTGTTCCGCACCTGCTGGCATGCTATCCGACCTTTGTTATTCTGGGTTGCCTCGAAGAATACGGCAGTTGGTTGTACTTCATCGGGCCGCGAAGTGTAGTGGCAAGCCCCGGTAATTCACGGCTGGGATGCGGCTTGCCCTATATATTCATAAGTAGTGGATATATAAGCGGAATATTATGTTGGGAAGGGCCTAGAGGAAGCAGGGTGTTGCCAAGACGGCAAGGGTACAAAGAGGCTGAAGATGTTGTTGTGAGGCTGGCCCATGTGTATCGCGGCGTGGTGACCGGGGCGGATGTGGAATTGGGGGCGACACGCAGAAGAGTTCTTCCCTCGCCGTTCGTGAGGCCGACAAAGCCAACCATGTCGGCGTTGACCCCAATCAGCCCATCAACGTATACCCGCGTGGCTACGGCATCCCGGCCATGAATTCATGAGGCCAGAACAAAACGGCACCGAGAAGAAGGTCCACATCCGGATGGACAAAACCCCTCACAACAACCTCCGCATTTGCCTTGCTCGACACGGCGAGCCAGCATTTCATGCTCGAACGGCTCGACCGAAAGCCGTCCGAGGCCGCGTCAGACCGCAACGCCAGAAGCCACGCCTCCTCGGGCAGGCGACGATCAAAGGCAAACGGGGAGACAATCCTTCATGAGCGCCACCGAGGCCGATATCCACCTCACCCCGGCGCTCACACCCCTCGGTCGTCTTATACTCGTGTCGCAGGACGACGTTCCGGCGCTCGACCCCGTGCTCGCAACAAGGATTCGTGAGGCGTTCGAACGCGGCAGCGGCCACGGTCTTTGGCATCTCGGTGCGGCCGTGGTCGGTCAGGCCCTACCTCCCGCGTTCGCCTATTGGCGCGAATTCGGTAGCCGGTTTGTGACCGCGCTCTGCACGAGACCCGACACCGACGAGCGCGAGACCGATCTTCCCCCACCGCCGGATGAATTGGATTCGCTTGCCGCCGCATCGCCTTTGATGCCCGGCGCTGAATACCTGACGGTCGAGGTTCTTCGGAGCCTGTGGGCCGAAACCGGCAAAGCCTTCGCCACGGAGTATGCCCGATCGAAACTCGCGTTACCGGACTTTCTGAAGCGGCTGAACCCCGCCTGGAACGTCGTGGGTCGCGTCCACTTCAATCTCGCCGAGAACCGTAAGGATGAGCAGGCACCGTTCGCTTTTTTGGCGACCTACACCCATCGGCTCTCGGGGCACGGAAAGGCGCAGCACCTGCCGCTCGGCCAGGCTCTTCGCGAGTACGCCGGAGCCGCCAACAAGGAAAAGCTCCTGTCGCTCCTTCTGCCGGTCCAACGCGCCGCCGAACGCTGCGCCTGGCTCAAACAGATGGTCGATGCCGGCGAGATCTTCCACCCGCTTCGCTGGTCGCCCCGAGAGGCTTTCCGATTTCTCAATGATATCGCAGAGTTGGAGCGAGCGGGGGTCGTGGTTCGCATGCCAGCCCACTGGCGCTCGGGACGACCGTCGAGACCTCAGGTGACCGCCACCGTCGGAGCAAAGAATCCATCTGTGCTTGGCACGGATGCGCTGCTCGACTTTCACATGGAAGTCACGCTCGATGGTCAGAAGCTCAGCCAGGCCGAGGTGAAGGACATCCTGGCTGGCGCGAACGGACTCGCTCTCATCCGAGGCCAGTGGGTCGAGGTCGACCGCGACCGGCTCGAGCGGATGATGGGCAGGTTTCGGGAGGCCGAACGGCTCGCGACCGACGGCGGTCTGTCGTTCGCCGAAGCGATGCGTATGCTCGCCGGAGCGCATGTCGGCAAGGAGGAGTCGACAGCCGACGCCGATGTTGGCTGGTCCAGGGTAGTGGCCGGCCCCTGGCTTGCCGAAACTCTCAAGGGATTGCGCTCCCCCGACATGCTCGCGAAGGTCAATCCCGGCCGCGAACTTCATGGCACGTTGCGCCCGTACCAGAATGTTGGAGTTCGGTGGCTGCATCTGCTGTCGCACCTGGGACTTGGCGCATGTCTGGCCGACGATATGGGTCTTGGCAAGACCATCCAGGTGCTCTCGCTTTTGCTCGTGCTGCGCAAAACGCAGGGTGATTTTCGACAACCAAGCCTTTTGGTGGCTCCGGCATCGCTGCTCGCCAATTGGGCGGCCGAAATCGAGCGCTTCGCACCGAGTTTGAAGGCGATGATCGCGCACACCTCGGCCATGGCCGTCGAGGAGTTGAAGTCCATCGACTCCGCGCGTCTCCAGGACATCGACCTCGTGATCACGAGCTACGGTTCGCTGCTGCGCATCCCGTGGATGGTGGCGACGAAATGGCGTCTGGTCGTGCTGGACGAGGCCCAGGCCATCAAGAATCCGAACGCCAAGCAGACACGAATCGCGAAAAAGCTCGAGGCGCGGGCGCGCATTGCGCTTACCGGCACCCCGATCGAGAATCGGCTCGGCGATCTGTGGTCCATCTTCGACTTCATCAACCCGGGCCTGCTCGGTTCGGCCAAGGAATTCACGGGTTACACGAAGCGGCTGGCGGACAAACCCAACCCCTACGGCCCCCTTCGCGACCTCGTGCGGCCCTACATCCTGCGACGGCTCAAGGCCGACCGGAACGTCATTGCCGACTTGCCCGACAAGACCGAGGTCAAGGCGTTCTGCCAGCTCAGCCGCAGGCAAGCGGCGCTCTATCAACAAGCGGTCAAGGAGCTGACCGAGCAACTCGACGACGTCGAGGGGATGAAGCGTCGGGGCCTAGTTCTCGCTTTTCTGATGCGTTTCAAGCAGATCTGCAACCACCCCTCGCAGTGGTTGGGCGACGGCGCGTGGGCCGAGGACGATAGCGGCAAGTGGGCGCGCCTGCGGGAGCTTGGCGAGGTGATTGCCGCCAAGCAGGAAAAGGTGCTTGTTTTCACTCAGTTCCGTGAGGTGACCGCGCCCCTTGCTTCGTTTTTGGGCGGTGTATTCGGTCGTCCGGGACTCGTGCTCCACGGCGAAACCGAGGTCAAAAAGCGCAAGGACTTGGTCAAGCGCTTTCAGGAGGACGAGGCGACGCCGTTTTTCGTGCTGTCGCTCAAGGCTGGCGGGTCGGGCCTGAACCTCACTGCGGCCTCGCATGTGATCCACTTCGACCGCTGGTGGAATCCGGCGGTCGAGAATCAGGCCACGGATCGCGCATTTCGCATCGGGCAAACGAAAAACGTGCTGGTTCATAAATTCGTCTGCCGGGGCACGGTCGAGGAGAAAATCGACGAACTCATCGAATCGAAAAAGCAGCTCTCGCAAGAATTGCTCGAAGGCGGCGCGGAATTGAATCTTACCGAGATGAAGGACGAAGAGCTATTGAGACTCGTTGCGCTCGATCTCAACGCCGCGATCAAGGAGTGAAGCATGGGTTATTACAACGACTATGGTTTCCGTCCTTACGTGTCCGTCGCACAGCGGCGTCTAAAGGCCGAGCGAGAGATGCAAAAACTCAAGAAAAAAGGGCATCCCGTCTCGCCGGTGGTGATCGCTGGGCGTACCATCACCCACACGTTTTGGGGAAAGGCGTGGTGCGATAACCTCGAGCGCTACAGCGATTACTCGAATCGCTTGCCGCGTGGGCGGGCCTACGTGCGCAACGGCTCGGTCGTGGATCTACAGATCGCTCCCGGCGAGGTCACCGCGAGGGTGAGCGGGACAAGAGTCTACAAGGTAACCGTCAAGGTGTCGGCCGTGCCCAAAGCGCGCTGGACCTCGATCTGCACCGACTGCGCCGGAGCGATCGATTCGTTGGTCGAATTGCTCCAGGGTCGTTTTTCCAAGGGGGTGATGGAGCGCCTCTGTCGGCAAGAAACCGGTCTTTTTCCCGCGCCCGCCGAGATCGAATTCTCGTGCAGTTGCCCGGACTGGGCCTCGATGTGCAAGCATGTGGCCGCGGTGCTTTACGGCATCGGCGCGCGGCTCGACGAGCAACCCGAGCTACTCTTCACGCTCCGCAAGGTCGCTGAAAAGGACCTCATCGCCAACGCCGGCAAGGGGCTGCCGCTCACGAAGCAGGGGCCGTCCCAGGACAAAATCCTGACCGACGATGGCCTCTCCGAGCTGTTTGGCCTGGAGATGGGCGTGTCCACCGATGCGCCCGCGGTCGAAGCCTCGCCAAAGAAGGCGCCCCGGGCTCACCGTGCCACGAAATCCCCCATAGAGTCCACGACACCGGCAAAGGCCGCAAAACGCGGGTCGTCGACAGCAGGCAAGTCAGCGGAAAGCAAGTCGACAGCAAGCAAGTCGACAGCAAGCAAGTCGACAGCAAGCAAGTCGACAGCAGGCAAGTCGACAGCAGGCAAGTCAGCGGAAAACAAGTCGACAGCAAGCAAGTCAGCGGAAAGCAAGTCGACGGCAGGCAAGTCGACAACAAGCAAGTCGACAACAAGCAAGTCGACAACAAGCAAGTCGACAGCAGGTGCCAAGAAGCCGCCGACGACCCAAACGAAGTCGAAAGCGGTGACCCCAAAGGGCAAGCCGGCGAAGCCATGACCTCCACCACGGAACAGGATGCACTTGTAAGCTATTGAAATATATAGATTAATCAAATCTCGCCGCAACTACCGGACTGACCTTTCATTTGAGCCATCCACTCATTTTTCCTGGGGGATTTCAATATCTCGCCAATCGCGCATGTCCGGGCGGGTTTGAAACCCGCCCCTACGGTTCCGGTTGTTGCCCTGGCTATCCCCTTATTTTTCGCCGAGCCTTTCCTTCACGATCACGGCCCACGATAACGGTCACGGCGCATGGCACACAAAAACAGTTACGGTCGCCCCATGTTGATCACCACAGTGCGCCAGTCCAATGTTACGTAGCTCAGAGCAACTGTTGGCAGTGGCCAAGGGAGGTCAAGGACCAAGCCAAAATCAAGATAGAGAAAACCCCAGCTCGTAACCCTTTCGAATTCGGCAAAAATGAGGGGATCCAACCGGGAAATTCCTTTCCTCATTTCTGTTGGTGGAAAAGGACACCATCAGGGAATCCCCCTTCGCTTTGGCGACAACGGCAACCTGAGCTTGTATCTCATGCTCCCGTTCCATTCCTTGGGCGCTGCCCGACGATTCGCGTTCAGCCTCGGCGATCGAGCAGTTCTTTGAGCAAACGTGGGCTCAAAGCCTTCATGGCCCGACGGCACGCGATTCGCCGCGCATCATCGCGCGCAAACTTTTCTGCCACCAGCCAGCGGTAGAAGCGCAGACCCGGTGCTAATGCCGCCAGCGTGTCGGGGGCGAGCCACTCCTCGGGCACGCTCGCGGGAGGAAGGAACACCCGTTCGATCAACCCCACGGCCGCAGCCCATTCGACAGGTGCGCCGGGAAGTTCGAACTCGTCGCTGGCCTGCGAAGGCAATTCGCGAACCGCCTCATCGGCCGCGCTGGCGATCGCCACGTCGGCAGGTTCCATCGAGAGCGCGTCTCGGTAGGCCAAGCGGGCTTCATGCACGCGCCCTTGCTGGAACAGGGCATCGCCGAGATGACCGCGGGCTCGGCAATTCGATGGCTCCCGGTCGAGGGTCGCACGCAACGACTGTTCGGCGCGGGCGGGATCACCTGCCTCCAGCCAATGGAATCCAGCCGAGATCCCCTCGAGAATTGCGCCTGCCCCGGCTTCCTCTTCCATCACCTCGGCCAACCGACGGTGCCAATCGTCCGCCAAGAAAGCCGGGATCTTGGGCTCGATGAGCGCAAGCGCCCACGCCATCGACTTCGTTTTGCGACGCGCCGAACGCAGTGCCGCAGCAACCTTCGCCACGATGTTGGCGCGTTCGAGCAGGGTCGCATCGCCGGGGTAGAGCGACACGGCTTCACGAAGCGCCTCGACAGCGGCCTCGAGATCGAAGCGCTCCAGGGCTTTATGCGCGGCTGTCGCGCGTTGCCAGCGATCGCCGAATAGATCCATCTGGTCTGCAAGGCTCTCGGTCGGCGCGGATGGAGGAGTTTGCTCGGGCGCAGTCGGCGCGGGCTTCGCCTGCAAAACCAGCTCGTGTCCGAAAAGATCGAGTTGCTCACTCACGAGAGTGACTTGAGCATAGATCGGAAATGCCGTGTTCCGAAAACGATCGCGCCGGGATGGCAACCCCTGGGCGCACGTCGGATGCCCAGCTTGTTCGATGGCCGGGCGTCGTTCTCTCCCCTCCCCGGCCGCGACGATTAGCCCTTATCAACCACGCCCATTCCATCGGATAGCGCGATATTATGCGCCTGGCCGAGCCGGAGGGTGCCCCCAATGATGCTTTTCGAACGAGTAAGGGGCAAGAGCCGATAGAGGTACCCATCCACTATCGCGAGGCTTGGTGCGCGATTCGATAGTTTAGGGAAGAAACGCAAGATCATCGCGCCGACTCCGAGGGCACAGGCGATCGGATAGCCACAGGGATGCTAACTCAGCGAAGCCACCAATTTGTGCCGACCGGGCCGATTCGAAGTGTTGCGCTTGATGTTGGCGATAGGTGTATATCCATTTTCGTATATTCGATGGATGATATGACAACTTAACTAATTGTATCTATTGCTATAATATAATGATAAACCATACTGCTATACTCGATCCGGATAGGTATAGCGTTGATATCCTTTGCATCGTCATAGAGCGGGAGTCTCTTGAACGAACAGGCAAAGAGTTGCTCCTACTCCGACTCGAAGTGAGCCACGAACAACTTGCTCCCTTGAAGGCTCTAGCCGCCGTTGTCGAGGCCGCCTGACAGATCATCTCTTTTTTTCCTGAATTGGAAAGGGATGCGAGCTGAGGAAGTTTGGGTCGTCATCACCAACCCCACGGGAGCCCCAAATCCAATACGAAAGGGTCCCCTGCAAGAGCTGTTGGAGACAAAGGGATCCATAAGAACGGGCCCCCCACGTGAGGTGGATGTTTGCAACAAGGAGAATTGGCCCGGTTGATTCTGCAACTCCGGGGCATCGGGGACCGGTTGACAGCCGCTATGGCGCCGGGAATGGGTGGCAGACTTTGCTGACAGGACGTGTCTGGGCAACAAAAAGGACAATTTGTCCGATCCATCTTCTTGAATCTTCTTCGGTCCTTTTGCTTCGTGTGCTTCGGGGAGACAGGGAGTCGGGTCGGTGGTCGTGGGGATGCCCGCGGGTCAATCGCCAAGTCAACGCTTGCAGGAGGACAAGGAGTCGCGAATGATTTGGCGTACTGTGGCAGGGTCATTGGATTCGAAGTCTTCGCGGCTGACCAGTGGCTGACGGTGCGGCCAGACCGGCTGTGCGGGTAAAGACAGGACCTGGAAGTGGGTACCATCGAAAGCCACGAGGTCTTTTGCTAAAAGACCATGGCGAGCCTCGAGGTAGTCGTCGAGACCGACTTCCAAGGTCGAGCAGATGCGGTCCTGGTGATAAAAGCTCATGCCATCGCGGTCCGCAGCAAGCACCAAAAACACGTACAGTCGCAGTTGCTCTGCGCTGAGCGAGCAGAAGAATCCTTCGCGCAGGAACCGATGAGGGATGAAGGCGAAGGACTGTCCCGCGATGCTTCGCAGGCGTGCGGGCAAGATGGGGCCGCGACG
>MWCO01000039.1 GCA_002070115.1 Deltaproteobacteria bacterium ADurb.Bin207 | reverse complement strand
CGCCTTCCGGTTGGCCAGCGGGGCCAGCCCGCTGCGCACCATGCCTCTCGCACGACCGCGGGCGTCTCGCCCGCACAAAGCCTGGCACAGCCGTAGCTACCTGTAATGCCCAACCATGTCCATGTGCTCATCGAAACGTTCGACAAGTTCCCCTTGGGGGACATCGTACACAGTTGGAAATCGTTCACCGCCAAAGCCATCAACAGACACCTTCAGCGAGAAGGTACGGTCTGGCACCCTGACTACCACGATCGCCATATTCGTGACGATGCCCACTTGTGTGCGGTCATCGACTACATCGAGTCCAATCCGCTCCAGGCAGGGCTCGTTGCGCGCAAAAAAACTGGCGATGCAGCAGAGCGGATGACGATGGAGACCATGCGGGCGAGACGCCCGCGGTCCCAGGAGGGGTTCACCGATGCCATCGGGAACCGCTGTGTTGGGACACCTTCGCGATGAGGTGAACGGCGCCCATTTCCTCGAATAGACGAGGAAAAACGGCTCACACCACGCCATGCCCCAAAGGCCACTCCCCCACCGCTCATGACGGCTTCAGGCTCGCCATGACCAATAACTGCTTGCTCGAAGCATTCGACCACGGCTTCGAAGCACTGCTCCGTCCACAAGGCAACTCTTCGAATATAAAGGGAAAAGTCATCGGCGATAGAAAGCACGCTGCTCTTCTGCTTGTGAATAAGTCTTTGCAGAAAACCCTTAGGGCCCAATTGGTTAGGACGAATAGCCCTGTAGCGCTGGTCATAGCGCTGCTTGCGCTTGACCTATGGCAACACATCGCCGTTGTTTTCCAGTCCCATACAAACGGATATCTTGACGCCAGCGCGTCGAAGCTGGTTGCGGATCTGGCTGGGTCCCGATCCGGGATGCTTGTTCCACTCGGCCAAGACCAGGGCATCGCGGTCGTTTATGGCAGGGGTCTGGTCGGCGAGGGGATCCGAGAGGTGCTTTTGCTGCATGGCACTTTCGTGGACGCGAGCCCATTCGTAGAAGGAAAAGTGCTAAACACTTGTTTTCCTACGTGTTTCTACCATCCCAAGCCGCCGCTTTTTCGGATGGGGTGTACGAGCGGGCGGCTTTTTGCCGGCAAGTCGTTTGGAAAGCTCCGATGCCGCAGGTTTTTGTGGCTCTGGGGATTTCGCGAGTTTTGCTCTATTATTTTCCAGACATCGCCATGCCGTCCCTGTCCCCGGAGCACCCCTTTGCGTTTTACAGCTTCCATTGGCCCTAGCTGCTGTGCCAAACGCGGAATCTCGGCACCTTGTTGCGCGGTGTACTTTACAGCCATCTTCCCATCCTACAAGACGGCGTCCTGAACACCTCGTATGTCCGGCCGTATTGCCGTCAAATGGGATGGTCGGTGTAGGACAAGGACACCCATGTCTCATGAGATCCGTACCCGTCAGATCGAGGTTGCCGCACCGTCCAACCTCTTGCAGGCTCCAGCTTCAGCTCGGAGAACGTCGGATGCCAAGGATTTTGTTCATTTCGGACCTCCACTACGGCCTCGACGCTGGGGGAGATGCGGCGACCGAGCGACTCGCCGAGCACTTGGTGCGCACTGCTCGCCCGGACGACGTTCTCTGTGTGTTGGGCGACGTCGGTTCCGACCCGCACACGTTCCGCACCTGTCTGGAGATGTTCGGCCAATTCCCTGGGCCAAAATGCGGGGTAGCCGGCAACCACGACATCTGGGTCCCGGAGGGTGAGAACTCCTGGGACCGCCTCGCCGAAACCGCCAAGGACTTCGCGGCCAACGGTTTTCATGCCCTCGAGGAGGCTCCGCTGCTGTTGGGTCCCCTCGCCATCGTGGGGACCATCGGTTGGTACGACGGCTCGTTCCGCGACGAAATCGGGGTCGACGCCGGGGACTATGAGCGGAAGTACTGTCCGAGCCTGAACACGGGCTGGGCCGACGCTGAGCATGTCCGTTGGGACTATACAGACGCTCGTTTCACTGAGTTCACGGCGCGCAAGCTCGAGACCCACCTCGCCATGATTCCCCAAACGGCAACCGCGATTTGCTGCACCCATCACCTGCCCACGCGTCGGTTGCTCCACCGGCCTCGATGGCTGGTTCCCAAGCACTGGAGATTCACCAACGCGTTTCTGGGAAGCGATTGCTACGGTACTCTCCTGCTCGGAGATTCTCGCGCACGGCTGGCAATGAGCGGGCATATCCATGCTCGTCGCTCGTATCGATCCGGCGCTATGGTCTTCGCCACGGTAGGTGGAAACTACCGCGACAAGGAAGTCGTTACCTGGGATGGGGGCAAGTTGCGGCGATTGACCTTCCAGCCACCCAAGCACCGGGCGTAAAACTCGAGCCTTTCGACACCGGGGTGGATTGATTCGTCTCGGCGAAAACTTTCGTCAGACCAGGCTCTTCCCATCCTTCCCACCACCGCTCCCCTCACCCTCCAATCCACGCCCCCATTTCATAATATTATTCAATTATTTCAAATAGTTACATCTTTTAGTCCCACGCGGGAATGCTTCTACCCACCTTTTCCTCTAACCCCAAATCTCCCTCCTTTGCCTGCCATGATCCACGGGCCATCACCTTGACGCTTCGACATAGCCGTCCCCTCGACTCTCCACACCGCGGCTTATTCCCCCTAGCTGTCGTGAACAATCCTGAGTATCGTGGAGTCACGAGGGCCCACTTCCGCACCGCTGTCCTGGCACTGGCGAGCAGTACCCTGAGAGGAGCATGACGTCCACCATTACCGAGCTGTTTGCATCCCAACTTCGCATGGGCGGCCATCGCCCCGCGCTTCGTTCCAAACGCCACGGGCGTTGGACCACCACCACATGGGACGAGTGGAATCGTCGCAGTCGTGCCATCGCCGCGGCATTGATCGAAGCAGGCGTGCAACGGGGCGACAGGGTCGCCATCCTGTCCACCACACGCGAAGAATGGGTCGTCGCCGACTTGGCAATTCTCATGGCAGGCGCGGTTTGTGTCCCCGTCTACCCCACGCTCACCGCGGAAGAAACCGCCTACATCATCGAAAACAGCGGTTCAACCGTGATTTTCGTCGAAAACCCACAGCAGTTCGAAACACTCACCACGCGCCCCGCTTCCACCGTACTCGCTCAACTCAAAGCCATCGTCGTTTTCGACTGCCAGTCCTTGCGCGACATCCCTCATCACGAAAGCCAGCGCTCGTTGACTTGTTTCGAGGTTTCCCAACTCGTTCACGTCCCTTCGCAGGTCCTTGCGGACTTCGTTTCCCTGGGTGAAACCCTGCTCGACGATCCGGAAAAAGCCAGGCAACTCGATGAACGTATCAGCAACGTATCGGGCGATGACCTGGCCAGTATCGTTTACACGGCTGGCGCGGTGGGGCGTCCCAAGGGCGTGATGTTGACGCATGCCAACTTCGCCTTTGAAATTCGTACGGCCCGTGAAACGCTCGAAGTCTCTTCTCGCGACGAGCAACTGCTATTTCTTCCTCTTGCCCACATCATGGGCAAGCTGTTGTATGTGATGCACTACGAGATCGGCGGCGTGATCTCGTTTGCGGAAAACATGCTGCGCGCGGTGGATAACGCTGCGGAAATCAATCCCACCTTTTTTGGCTCCGTTCCGCGCGTCTTCGAGAAATACTATGCCGTGACGGAAAAGAAAGCCCGCGAGGAAGGCAAAGTCAAAGAGCGCCTCTATCGCTGGGCGTTGGATGTGGGGCATCGCACGGCGAAACTCCGACGCAAAGGAATTACCCCTAGCCTTCCTCTCGTCATCGAGCATCGATACGCCGACAAACTCGTGTTGTCACGTATTCGCTCGCGCTTCGGAAAAGGACTCCGATTTGCCATCTCCGGCGGCGCCCCGTTGGCCGCCGAGCTTGCCGAATGGTTCGAAGCCATCGGTATCACCATCCTCGAAGGCTACGGGCTTACCGAAACTACCGGCGCATCCAATATCAATCGTCCTTATCGCTCCAAATTCGGCACCGTGGGCCCCCCCCTCAACGGTGTCAAAAATCGAATCGCCGACGATGGAGAAATTCTGTTGCGCGGCGACAACTTGATGAAAGGCTATTGGAACGACCCCGAGGCCACCGCGGAAGCATTCCACGAGGAAGGCTGGCTTCATACGGGTGATATTGGCTACATCGATGCCGATGGAATGCTGAAAATTACCGATCGAAAAAAAGATCTGATCATCACCGCGGCAGGCAAAAATGTCGCCCCGCAAAACATCGAAAACTTTCTCCGCCAATCACCATGGATCGCCCACGGCGTGGTCATTGGCGACGGCCAACGATACCTCACCGCATTGATTTCCCTCAATCATCAGGCCTTGACCCGATGGGCCGCGGAAAACGGGCGTCCAAGTGACCCCGATAGCCTCGTGATGGACCCTGAGGTTCGAGCGATGATTCAACTCGATATCGACAGCATCAACCATCGGCTCGCACGATACGAGACCATCAAAGACTTCGCTCTGCTTGCCGATCAGTTTTCCATCGCCAGTGGCGAATTGACCCCCACCGGAAAAATCAAACGCAACGTCATCGCCAAACGATACGCTTCCACCATCGAACAGCTTTACGCAAAAGGCGGCGATCCATCGACTTGAATTCCATCGCAAAGGCCTCGCGATACCCGCTTCCCCCCTACGAAAATGAATGATCACGGTACGCTCGAACCGTACATTCCTCCGCCCTGCTATCACTTTTCCCGCTTGGGTACTTCACGATTCAAATGACGAAGGACCTGTTTCAGATCGTCCCAGACCTCACGCTTCGCAGACTCATTGCGAAGCAAATACGCCGGATGAAATGTCGGCATCACAGGGATTTTTCCTTGATACAGCTTCCATCGGCCCCGCACCCGCGTGATGCCCCCCAACCCAAATAATCCACGCACCGCCGTCCCGCCCATCGCCACCATGACCTTGGGCTGCACCAACTCCACTTGTTCACGAAGGTACGGCATGCACGCTCCAATCTCATCGTCTTCCGGAACCCGATTGTTGGGCGGTCGACACTTCACCACATTTCCTATGTACACTTGGGATCGCGCATACCCCATCGCCGCGAGCATCTTGTCGAGAAGCTGGCCCGCTTTGCCCACGAAAGGAATCCCTTGCAGGTCTTCCTCAACCCCAGGCCCTTCTCCCACGATCATGATGTCCACATCGATGGCCCCCGTCCCGTACACGACATTTTTTCGACCCCGGCACAGACCACACCGCTCGCAGGTCTTGATCTGAGTCGCCACATCGCTCAGTCTCGCCAGCCGCTGCTCCACGGATAAGTTCAGTCGATCCGCAACAGGCAAAGCCGGAGACGAATCGATCGACGAAGACGAGCCCTTCGACGATTCGACGCCGCCGGACGCCTTCCCTTGCTGCTCGTTGCGAATCGGTGCATCGAACGCCGGAGCCGTGTTTTTTCTTGATGGTGGGGCCGCAGGCAATCCACTCGCCCCACACGTTCGTTGCCACAACAATCCTTCCCGAAATGCACAAACGATGAACCGAAGCTCGTCCTCCAGCCGCTCGGATTCAATACTCATCCTTCATGCATGCGATGGATGCTCGTCGATCTCAAGACCCAACCGACCGATCATGACCAAACGACACGATCGAACGTAATTCATCACGCCATCACGAGACCCTGCCGGAACATCTTTCGTCCCGAAACCGCGGGAGCAAACGACCAGGCTGCCAAAAAACTGATGTCGAACGGTATGGCAATCCGCTCAGAGCCGATGGCTCGACGGTTTCGAGGGAGCATAAGGCAAGCGCCTGCCCTCGAGTTGCGGTGCTAACCCCGCCACCTGCCCGACAATCAACAATGCTGGAGCTTTGATTTCCGCGATTCGAACCGCATTGGCCACATCGGAAAGCTCCGCCGTGACGTGCCGTTGCGAGGGAGTCGTCGCTTCCTGAACTACCAACGCGGGCGTGCTGGCATCCAAACCATGCCCTATCAGCTCGGAGGCAATTCGCTCGATGGTCGACACGCCCATGAAAAATACCAGCGTAAATCGCGAGCTTACCAATGCTTCCCACGGCAAATCCAAATCCCCATCGCCCCTCGCATGACCCGTGATGAACATGACTCCCCGAGTAAAATCCCTGTGCGTAAGCGGCACCCCCACGGCCGCGGGAGCCGCAATTCCCGAACTTACCCCCGGCACCACGGAAAAGGGAATCCCACGCTCCAAACACGCAAACGCCTCTTCTCCTCCTCGCCCGAATACGAATGGATCGCCCCCTTTCAACCGAACGATTTGCGATGGACCTCCTCGACGAGTCGCCAAGTCCACAAGCAATGCATTGATTTTTGCCTGTGGCATGGCGTGTTGCCCCGCTACCTTGCCCACGTAAATCTTCAGCTTCGCCTGACTCGCCTCCACGAGTTCTGCCGCCACAAGATGGTCATAAACCAACGCATCACAGGACATCACGAGACGATGACCACGCACCGTGATGAGATCGGCCGCTCCCGGCCCCGCACCCACAAGGTGGACCACACCAAGTACTTCACGCTCACTCATCCTTCCACCTTCTGAACTCGGATCTCCTCCACTACCTCATCGATCAATCGTCTCGCTCCCTGCTCATCTCCCGCCGCCAGTCGCTCGCGAGCCCCCGCCGCCAACACCGCTTCATTCGCCATCCGACGCTCTTCATATCCCCGGTCCGACATGAGCTGCTTGATTCGTCCTCGGGCTTGCTCCACCAATTCCACATACGCGCCCAACGAAGGCTCGAGATGCCCGCCAAGTTGCTCTTTCAACATCCGTGACAGCGCGGGAGATGCCCCCCCTGTCGAGATCGCCACTTGAACCTTCCCGCGCTCCACCACGGCCGGAATATGAAAATCGCACCGCGACGGATCGTCCACGACATTGACCCATACGCCCAACGCCCGACAACGACGCATCACCGTTTCATTGATCGTCGCATCTCCCGTCGCCGCAATGACAAGACGCTTGCCGTCCACATCTTGCTCACGAAAGGCGCGCGCATAAAAAACGACTTTGCCGGCCAGTGCCATCGCCCTGACCTCTTCGCACGCATCCGGTGCCACCATCGTCACGAGGGCGTCGCACCGCAGAAGCGATTGGGCCTTGTGTTTCGCAATCTTCCCCGCGCCAACCACCAGCACGGGGGCGTTTGCAAGACTCAGAAATAGGGGAAATAGCTTCGACAATCGACGCTCTCTTACGCTTGGTGCTCTCGTGTGGACCGTTCGCACGAACGTGTCAACTCCTATGTCCTTTGCCGTCCATCCAAGCCCACGCATGGGCCCGCTGCACCACTCGGGTGGCTTTGGCGCATCGTCCAATCGCCGCCGCATCCCTACCCGTGCTTCCGCGACCTATTTGCCTTCCCACGCGCGCAATGCATCGATTGGAACCACCCTCCGCTCGATCCCCCTGCCACGGCGCAGAGCGGCATTATAATTGTAACATATTGAATTAAATCATAATTTTTTCGATCTGAACCCCTGGCCTCCCGCCAGATACACCACGCGAGCCGCCCGTTTCCCAACCAGCCCCCGAACGGCATCCATCGACCGCGGCCCCCTCTCACACAATAAGCTCAAATCCCCCTCGGGAAGTTCCGCCTCACGCTCCCAAAGTTCCTGCATCGGCACGTGCATGGCCGCTTCTTCACTCGGGGCAGCTTTGGATTCGTTCACGCTCCGAAGGTCGACGCATGTTCCGATCACGGGCTCCTCAGGCCCCAAAGCCTCGATCCCATCCTGCTCGTGCGCCATCGCCATGGCCGCAAGATGATGAAGAGGATCGAGTGCCGAAGCAAAAGGCGGCGCATAGGCAAACTCCAAGTCCAACAGGTCCGCCACCTGCCCTCCTCGTAACAACACACTGGAAAATACGTCGACGGACCTTGTTACATCGCCTCGCCCCACCACTTGCAATCCAACCAATCTGCTTGTGGCACGCTCCCATACCATGCGCCCAAACCACCGCTGCTCGTCGGGATAATAATGGGCCCGATCGCCAAAGGTCCCCCAAACACTGCATACACGCATTCCCGCACGCACGGCTTCCCCATGCGTCATTCCCGTCGCGGCCGCATGCACATCCATCACCTTGACTACGGCGCTCCTCGCCACCGGGCCAAAACGGCTGACCTTGCCCGCCATGTGATCGGCAGCCACGCGCCCTTGTCGATTCGCCAACGACCCCAACGTGGCAAGCATGGCCCGACCCGTCACCACCGAACGACATTCCACACAATCGCCAGCCGCATAGACATTCGGTACGTTCGTGCGCATCCGTTCGTCGACCACAATGCCCCCGCAGGAGCCAACCTCGATTCCCGCTTCCAACGCAAGCTCCGTTCGAGGCGAAACCCCAATGCCTACCACCACCAAATCCACCTCGATGGACTCCTGCGGCAATCGAATCGTGACGCCTTGCCCTTCCTCGATCCCCAGGACCGCGGAACGCAACAACACGCGCACCGAGTTGGATTCAAGCTCTCGCTGCACCACCGATGCCAAATCGGCATCCAACATGCCCGGAAGAATCTGGTCCGCGGCTTCGATGAGCGTGACCTCGCATCCCCACATCGAACGAAAGGCTTCTGCCATCTCGCAACCAATGAAACCCGCTCCCACGATCGCCGCCGACTCGACTTTTCCTTTTTCGAGCAAGGCACGAATCGTTCGCGCATCGTCCATCGTTTTCACAAACCGCACCCGTTCGCTTCCTACACGCACGCCCGCAAGCGATTTCGGAGCCGCCCCCATCGCCAACAACAGGCGCTCGTAACGAAAAGACACGTTTGATCCATCCGCAAGACGCAAAGCCCGAACCTCACGCTGCTTCGTGTCGATGCTTTCGGCCCGAATCCCCGTGCTCACCTCAATCCTTTTATAAACGCGAAAGTAATGTTCATCACGCAACACATCGAATGGCGTCTGACGCAACGCGTCCGGATCGTCGATATCGCCGGAGATCACATACGGCAGCCCGCAGGCTCCCACGGAGATTTCCTCCTGCGCATCCAAAACGACAATTCGTGCGGTAGGGCAAAGACGCCGATAGCGAGCTGCACACTTGAGCCCGGCGGCGGAAGCTCCAAGAACCAAAAGGTCCGCATAATCTGACTTCATGATGACACCTAACTCGAACGACCGAGTGTTCGCGGTCGCCGGGGCAGTATACCTCCCCGCCACGCGCTAGGGAGCCTCGAAGACCTGGGCCGCTCGTGCGGCAATATGCGACCGTAAAGAAAGGAAGGCAGGCATCGAGGCCATGCGCTCGAGCACCGGACAACGCATGAACCAAATGGCGTCGATGGCATGAGCCGATGCTGCACGAAGTGCGCTCCAGGCATCATCGACCATGCCGCCAATGGCCATGCGCTCGGCAACGAGCTGCATGATGCGAGCACGAGCTGCCAAAGGCGTGTCCTCACCTGCCGCAAGCGCGGTCAGGGTGCCCACTTCCTCATCGGGCTCCGGTTCGAGGAACATACGAATCGCCGCGGATTGAAAGGCCGTGGCCACACCATCCACCGAGGCCATGTTCTCGCGCGCCCACGCAATCATCATGCGCTCCTTCATCCATAGCCCAATACGGATACGCGCAAGCAATGTCTCTGGATGATTCAAATACACTTGATCGGCCTTATCCAAATACTCAGCCGCACGAGCCCTATGTCCACAAAGGGCCTCTACGTAAGCCGCATCCCATAAGGCCGCCAAGTTGCGAGGCTCCAAGCGAAGCGCTAAATCGATCATCCCGAGCCCTTGTTCCACGCGATTGGCGGCACAATGCAAAACGCCGATGATCCAATGCGCCTCGGAAAGAGCCGGGTTACAACGAATCGCCTCCTCCGCACGCCGCGCCGCCACGATCCAATTTGCGTTATATAACGCATAGATACTGAGCCCCAGGTGCGCTTCGCCGAGATTCTCATTGATGTCCAATGCCAACCTCGAAAGTCGAAGCCCCTCCGTGGCCACACCTTCGGAAGCGTGAACGAGCAAGTACCACGAACGAAATCTCGCCAGCGCCAACCAAGCCATCAACAAAGGATCCCGCGGACTGATCTGATGCGCGTTTTCCAACAAATGCACGGCAGTTTCACACCCATGCGAAGTCCACTCCCCCAGCGCGTGTTGCGCTCTCAAAAACGAATCGACATTCTCCCGATCCGCCGGACCACTGCCCCCGCGATGACTATGCTCCTCGAGCGTCAAGACTTCTGCCAAACTTGCGGAAAGCTTCGCCTGCAAGTCGAAAAGATCCGCAGCACTGCTTTGAAATCGCTGCGCCCACAGAACGAAACCTCGCTCGACCTCCACGACCCGCGCCGTCACCGCCATCGCTCCCGACGCTCGTTTGGATAGCGTGCCTTCCACGACGACATCGACCCCTGCCTGCCGCCCGATGAACTGCACATCCGCATTGTCAGGCCCCTGTAACGCAAAACGTTTTGCCACCCGCACCGTAGGACAGACCACGAGCCTGTCCACAATCGCCATCGAAAGCGCTTCCGCAATATAGTTGTCTTTCGGATCCCCGAGGTTTCGAAAGGCCATCACTCCAACGGACCGCAAATGCGGCGTGTTGGTGGTCGCGATCGTCGGCCATTGCTTCTGCTGCTGTAGCCCATGCTCCGCCCCTGCCACCTGTTGTTCGCCTATCTCCCCCCGCACTTGCTTCAACATCTCGACAAGAGCAAGCGCGCTATCCGGACGCCCCCCAGGATCCCTCTCGAGCAACGCGAGCACCACTCGCCCCAACGATTCGGGAACCCGCGGATTGATCGTGTGAATAGACGACGCCGGCACGGAAAGACGCGCCACATCCAAAGCGTTCGGATCTTCTTTCGGCCATGGAATGTCACCCGTCAACAATTCGAACAAAATCAAGCCCAGCGCATATAGATCGGTCTTCTCCGTCAGAGACCGTCCCTCGAGCTGCTCAGGCGCCATGTATCGAGGCGTGCCCGCCCCCCGAAGCGGAAGCACATCCACCGAAGGACCATCGCGCAACACCGCAACGCCAAAATCCGTGATCACCACACGCCCCTCGCGCGATACCATCAAGTTATCCGGCTTCAGATCACGATGAACCACGTTGGCTTGATGAACCGCGGCCAACCCCTCCGCAATCTGCACCCCATACTCATACGCGCGAACCACATCCATCGCTGCCCCCTTGCCCATGGCTGCGGAAAGCGGGTCGCCAACGATGCATTCCATCGTATAAAAATGCTCACCCCGATGCTCCCCAATATCGTGGATTCGAACCACATTGGGATGCGTGATCCGTCGCGTGAGACGAACCTCACTGCGAAAACGTTCCACCGCGGATGCTACCTCCGCCAAATCCTTGCGAAGGATCTTCAACGCCACCTCTTCCTGCAGAATCAGGTCCCGAACCCGATACACGGAACCCATGCCCCCAACCCCCAACAAACCAATGAGTTCATACCGATCCACAAATCGGGATGGCCTGCTGCTCGAACCGTACCCCTGCTCCGGCGCCGACGATTCCAACGCCGGTGGCCTATCACTCCCCACGAGAACCGACCGCTTGGCACGTGTGTCGATTTCTTCATCCACCCTCGTGGCAGTCGCCGCCTCCCTCGAAAACGCCGCTATTTCATCAGGGTCGATCGTCACCGAAATCTCCGCGTCCGACGTCGGCTCCTCGACACCAAACCCTTGCGGCTCCGTCGATGACCCCGGAGGTGGCGATGACGACCCTTTCATACAATACCCATCATTCGACTCGATTCTCACTCCACACTGGACCCGCGTCACCCCACCAACACAACTGCCGCTACCACACCATCCTCATCGCTTGCCGTCCATCCTCTTCCCTTCCGTATCAGTTCACCACAACTGAATCAAGCCACCAGCCCGGATCCATCAATCGCCACACATTCGCCCCCTTCGCCTGAAACCGAAACCGTACCGTCGCCGTCCGACATGATGACGGTAACGTCACACGTTGTGACGTCCACGGAAACGAACGCGAGGAACCATTCCCACCACTACAATAACTCGTGGCACAGGCTGATTGCTTCGACGGCCAACTATCGGGCAAAAGATTCTGCCATTGATTTCCACCATCCCCAGAGCATTGCACATACAGCCGCTCTGACTTGTCCGAGGACGGACTAAAATTCGGATCGTCATCAAGACGAATCATGAAACTCAACGAGGCCGACCCACACGCCGATAGATCGACATCGGAGCCGAACGTGAGGTTCTGCGTGTAATTGCTCGAATATTTCGTGGTCGAGCCAGCCAGCAGATAGCCCTTGTCACGCCTCCATAACCCATCCCAACTCCAACCATCGTCGCCCGAATCCCACGCGCCAATCAGCGCTGACGTCGGACAGGTAACACAGGTTCCGGACGGGCAATAACAAGCCGAACCATCACACTCGGGCGTCGCTCCAGAACAGGCCACACACTGGCTTCCGCAATGCGCCGCGGTGTTGCACACCGCGCAAACATGGTTGTCACACCACTTGCCGCTTCCACAATCCGCGTCACTCACACATTCAATACAACTCGATCCCACTGCATCACATTTTTTCGCCGGTATTTGCGTGGTGCAATCCACACAGCTCGCTCCACAATGTTGATCCGTATGGCACGGCTCGCAGTTTCCATCATGGCACCACCGCCCCGCTCCACAATCGGTCGACCCCAGGCATTCGCGACAGGCTCCTTGACTACAGCCGAAGGGACAATGGATATCCGTGCTCGCGTAGACACAACTGCCATTCGAACACTGCCCCGAATCCGAAAAACGCCTGAGCGTATCTTGCGTCAAACAATAATTCGATGGCGGCGTTAGACAACTCACCCCCGCACATGGATCCCCCTTACACGCTCCCGCCGAACAACCATGCTCACAATACTCATTGTGATGGCCGTATCCACACACTCCCCCTTCACACGTGCCCACCCCATCAAACGCCTCCAAATGATCCGCGTCCGTACAATAATTCGCGGGAGGCGTAAGACAACTCACCCCCGCACACGGATCCCCCTGGCACCCCCCGCCTTCACAACCATTCGCACAATACTGCTCGTGCTTATCGTAAATGCATTGCCCCTCCTCACAACGACCCGGTACTTCGAATACCGTCAAATGATGCTCATCCGCACATTCGTTGTCAGGGGGCTTGTCACACTTAACCCCAACACAAGGCTCACCCACACACCCATCGTTCTGACACCCTCTCAGACACTCCTCCACGTGGAACGCATAATGACACCCCGCCTCGTCACAAACCCCAATCGTATCGTATACCGTCAAATGCTGCGCGTCCGCACACGTGTTTTTCGGCGGATCATCGCATACCACTCCATCACAAACATGCGACGATCCATCCGACTCCGATGCCTCCTTCTGCTCCCCATCCGTAGAAGCATCCGACCCACTATCCCCTCGTCCTTGCTCCACCGATTCCCCCCGTGCACAACCCCACGACAACACGACGGGCAACATTGCGGCAAGCCGTACCAAAAGCCATCGACACATGGTGGGGCCCTCCTTCAGAAATCCATTGGCTCCCTTTGAGTCTATCACGATCTGAGCCGTCCCCTCATTTTCCCCAAGCCTTTCCTGCACGGTCACGATCACGGTCACGGTCACGGCCCACGAGAAACGATCACGGTCATCCCATGTTGTTCACCGCAGTGCGCCAGCCCCATGTTTAGTAGCTCAGGGCAACTGTTGGCGGTGGCCCAAAGGGGGTCAAGGATCG
Source organism: Deltaproteobacteria bacterium ADurb.Bin207 (assembly GCA_002070115.1). Taxonomy (GTDB): domain Bacteria; phylum Myxococcota_A; class Polyangia; order Polyangiales; family Polyangiaceae; genus MWCO01. Next base: position 39,206 of record MWCO01000039.1, on the reverse strand, counting down.
AGCCAAAATCAAGATCCAGAAATTCTCAGCTCGCAACTCTTTCCCATTCAGGAAAAATGAGAGCTTCTGACAGTATCACGATAACTCCCGTTGCCAACACCCTCCCCTTTTCCCGGGTTCCCCATCCGCCTGCAACCGATTATGCCTCCCCTATGCGCATCGCAGTCACCGGCGGCGCCGGTTTCATCGGCTCACACCTCGTCGAACGCCTCCTTTCCGACGACCATCACGTGTTGTGTATCGATAACTTCGATCCCTTCTACCCAGCGCCCGTCAAGCTCGCCAACCTCGCCGACGTGCTGCATCACCCCCACTTCACCTTGTCGAGCATCGACCTTTGCGATGCCAACGCCCTATCCGATTCCCTCGCTCAATTTCAACCGAATACCTTGTTCCACCTGGCCGCCACCGCGGGCGTCCGCCCCTCCATCGAACGCCCCATGACCTACGTCCGGCTCAATGTCGACGCTACCCAAACCATTCTCTCCGCCTCCTTACGGCATGGCGTGAAACGATTGATTCTCGCCGGCTCCTCTAGCGTATACGGCAAAGACCAACCCACGCCCTTTCGCGAAGAACACGCCTCCGATATCCCCCAAAGCCCCTACGCGGCCACCAAACGCGCCATGGAACTACTCGCCGCCGCCCATGCCGCCGTACACCCCGTCACCATCACCGTTTGCAGACTCTTTACCGTCTACGGCCCAAGACAACGCCCCGATCTCGCCATCAGCCGGTTCGTGCGGGCCATGCTCGCCCATCAACCGATCACCGTCTTTGGCGATGGCACCTTCTCCCGAGACTTCACGTACGTGCAAGATACCGTCGAAGGATTCCTCGCCGCCATGCACGCCCCTTCCGGCTTTCACGTCTATAACCTCGGCGCCGGAAAACCCTTCTCCGTCAACGAATTGGTCTCCACCATCGAACGTGTCATGCAAACCCAGGCAATCATCCGCCATGCAGAAGAACAAAAAGGAGATGTCCCCACCACCTTCGCCTGCACACAACGAGCCGAACAACAATTGGGTTGGTCCCCTCGCATCGATCTCGAAGAAGGAATCCGCCGTTTCGTCGCCTGGATGCAATCCGCGAACCCCGTCTACTTCCAGGTCGGTGAACCCTGGTCACTCGGAATCCCCATCGACGATTCCTAAATTAATTCAATAATATCAAGTAGTTATTTCTTCCTGATCCCATGCCTGGCCCCTTGACCGCCGTCGACCCCATCGGATACCAACTTGCGAAAAGGCGGTCCAAACCAGTATGGACAGACGATTGCATCATGTCTTTGCTCCAAGTCACGGATATTGCGTTCGGATACGGGGCGGAACGCCTGTTTCGCGACGTATCCTTTCGTCTAAACGCCGGTGAGCGAGCCGCCCTCGTCGCCCCCAATGGCGCCGGGAAAACTACCCTTTTACGGATAATCGCGGGAGAGCTGACGGCGGACGACGGCACGGTGGTGATTCGCAAGGAAGCCACGGTGGGGTTCTATCGGCAGTCCCATGAACTCGGCACCGAAGGTACGGTCCTCGATGCCCTGTTGTCCAGCTTCCAACAGGTGCTCGCCATCCGCGCCGAACTCGACCGTGCCCGTGAATTGGCCGCCAGCGGCGAACCCACCGACCTGACTCGACTCTCCCGACTCGAAGAACAATACCAATTGGCCCAGGGCGATGAGTTGGAGCGTCGAATCCAAATGATCGCGCAACACCTCGGCTTCGATAACCGCGCGTTGCAACGCCCCGTGGCCTCCTTGTCCGGTGGAGAGCGAGGAAGACTGCACCTCGGCATCGTTCTGGCTCAACGGCCCGACTTGCTCATGCTCGACGAACCGACCAATCACCTGGACCTCGACACCATCTCCTGGCTGGAATCCCATCTCACCGAGTATCCCGGCGCTGTTCTCGTCGTATCCCACGACCGCGCTTTTCTCGATAACGTCTGTCCCCATACCCTCGAACTCGGTCACAAAACCTTCCGAAGCTATCCACTTACGTATACCGATTACGCCATCGCTCGCAAAGAAATCCTCGAACGGGAAGAGGCCTTGCGCGAACGCCAGCAGGCCATGATCGACAAGACCGAGGAATTCATCCGAAAAAACATCGCCGGCCAAAAAACCAAACAAGCCCAAAGCCGTCGACGAATGCTCGAAAAACTCGAAAAACTCGAGCGCCCCGAAGATGTCTGGCAAGTCGCCCAACGCGTCCAATTCCGCTTCTCCCCCGCCCCTCGCTCCGGAGATATCGTCCTGCAAGCCACCGGCCTGGGCGCCCGCCGCGGCGGCATCCGCTTGTTCCATAACCTCGATTTGCTCGTGCGACGAGGCGAGCGCCTGGCCATCGTTGGCCCCAATGGCTGCGGAAAAACCACATTGCTCAACCTGCTGGCCGGCACCGGCAAACCAGAAGACGACGGCACGGTTAAGGTGGGCGCCAACGTCTTTCCCGGAATATTCGACCAACACCTCGGCTCCCTCGAGCTGAGCCATAGCGCCATCGACGAAATCCGCTCGGTCCGGGGGGATATGAATGAAGACGTGACCCGAGCCTACCTGTCGCGTTTTCGATTCTGGGGGGACCAGCCCTTCCAAAAAGTGGCAAGCATGTCCGGCGGAGAACGTAGCCGCCTCGCCCTCGCCAAACTCCTGCTCGAACCACGCAATGTCCTTTTTCTCGACGAACCCACCAATCATCTCGATATCTTCGCCGCCGAAATCCTCGAAGAAGCCCTGATCCACTTCGAAGGTACCGTCGTGCTCGTCTCCCACGACCGGCGCTTTCTCGAAAACGTCAGCTCACGGGTTCTCGCCTTTCGCACCGATGGCATCGAGGTCTTCCCCGGCGGCTACGGCCAGCTCGACGTGCAGACCCCAGTGGATCCTGCCGCCTCTTGCCCGGCCGACACCGAGGACCGCGCGCAGCGTCGCGCCCACTTCGAAGCCAACAAAGCCGCTTCACGAGCCCAACAGCGCAAAGAACGACGCTTTCGCGAACTCGAAGAGTTGATCGATCAGGCTGAAAAAGACCTCGCACGCATTCAGCGAGCCATGATGGAGGCAGGCGACGATTGGGAAAAACTTGCCAAGTGGACCGCTCAGCAACAAAAGATCGAAACGGACCTCGCCTACTTCATGAAAGAATGGTCCGAACTCGGCGACGAACTCACCTCATGAGCATGGGAGAACGTATTTGAATCGTGGACGGTGGAAATGGCGCTTTGTGGGAATCGCCCTCGTATCCTACGGCGTCGCAAGCGCGGGTTGCTCCGGTTGCGAGCGAAACCACGACGATGGCACGCGGCCCGTATCGCAGGACTTGCCCGCCCTCGAATTGCGCGACGATACGCCGGATGTATTGCTTACCTGGATCGATGAAAAAGGCGACCACCACGTCGTGCAAAAACCCGCCGACGTCCCCGAAAATGCCAGGGAAAACGTGCGGGTCGTCACACTCCAATATGGACACGGAGAAATGCTGTATGTAGCTGATCTTCGTACGAAAAACGCCGATGGGACCTATCCGGTCCACTCCTTGCCCCGCAGCAGTTGGGAACTCATCGCGCAACAACGTCGAAGCAAAGCCATCGCTGCCCTCACGCCTTTTGCCTCTCAATCAGCGCCCACACCTGCCCCCGCGGCCCCTTCCTCCGCCCAATTGTCCGCCATCGTCTATATGGCTTCCTGGTGTAGCGCCTGCCGTAGCGCCGAAACCTACCTCCGTTCCCAAGGCGTCACGGTGATCTCCAAAGACATCGAAAAAGACCCGCGCGCACAAAAAGAAATGAACGAAAAACTACATAAAGCCGGATATCCCCAAAAAGGAACCATTCCCGTCCTCGATATTCGCGGGAAAATCCTTGTCGGCTTCGACCAGCGCGCCATCAAACAAGCCATCCAAGAAGCAATCCGCGGCGATATGCTCTGATCCCCGCCCTTTCACAGACACGGACCTCTCAGATCCCCCCTATGTGATCCCACCGATCCTATTATTCGAACCACGGCTTCTTTTCACTTACCACTCCGCTAGAATATAGCGAATATCGTTCGTGGTATATCGTTTGCTTCTCAACTTTTGGTGGGCATTTTGATCCGTTCAACCAACAATTCCGTCCGTGATAAAAATCTGTCAGCCTCGTATCTCCTAGCCTTGGTTACCTGCTCGGCTTGGCTGATTGGCTGTGAAACGCCTGACGGTGACTCCTTCGCCTTCAATGCCCCCAGCAAACATGATGCCGGTCAGGAGGCCGCCGACGATACCGCCTCTTCTTTCCCGGATTCCTGTGTTCCCACTACCTGCGAGGAGCAAAACGCGCAATGTGGCACGCTGCCTGATGGCTGTGGCGCAACCATCGATTGCGGCGAATGCGAATCCGGTCTTGTCTGCGGCGGCGCGGGCCCCTACCGCTGCGGAACGAAAGCTTGTATTCCCAAAACATGCCTTCAAAAAGATGCGCAATGCGGCTGGATATCCGATGATTGCTCCCAAGCCATCGATTGCGGCGGGTGCATGGAACCTCAAACCTGCGGCGCCAACCATGAGCCCAACGTCTGCGGTTGTTCCCCCAAAACTTGCATCCAGCTCGGCCTGCAATGCGGAAAAGCCCTCGACGGTTGCGGGGGTACTATCGATTGCGGTACGTGTGCGCAAGGACAGCATTGCGGCGGCGGCGGTCCCAACCTCTGCGGCGTAGGCGAATGCCAACCCAAATCATGCGCCCAACTCGGCATCTCCTGCGGCCTGGCCTCCGATGGCTGCAATTCCGTCGTTTCTTGTGGAGATTGCGAAAAACCCCTGGTTTGCGGCGGTGGCGGCATTCCCAACGAATGTGGCTGCACCCCCAAAACCTGCGCCCAACTCGGCGCTTCCTGCGGCACCATCCAAACCGGATGCGGAGAAGAAAACTGCGGGTCCTGCACTCCCCCCGAAACCTGCGGCGGTGGCGGCATCGAAAACCAATGCGGCTGCACCTGCTCCTTGCCCCACGCCTCCACCCACTGCTCCGCCGGCCAATGCGCCATCCTGGCTTGTGATCCGGGATGGGATGATTGCGATGGAATCAACGATAACGGTTGCGAAACAGACCTGAATCAAAATCCCGATCATTGTGGCGAATGCGAAAATAAATGTAATATTTCCAATGGTTACGCAATATGCAACGGGGGAAAATGCGAGCTGGACGGCTGCCTCGATGGCTTCGGAGACTGCGATCACAAAAGCGAAAACGGCTGCGAAACCACCCTTGCCACCAATCCCAACCATTGTGGAACCTGCGGACGCGCCTGCTCCGGACCTTGCGTCCAAGGAAAATGCGAATATGAATCCGGCGAAGTAGCCCGAAAATGGGACCAGAGCTACCTCGGCTCCGGAGAATGGTACACCTACGACGCAAGCAAAAACTATCAAGGATGCTATGTGGGTGAGCTGGGAGTGCTAAAATCCGCCATCGGCGCTCCCGACGCCATGTTCTCCGACCTTGCCGGAGCTACCGTCGTCGAAATCTCGGTCTACCTTTATGCCGCCCATTGGTATTACTTCGCCGGCGGAACAGCCCGCATCGGCGTCCACGGCCATGCTTCCAAGCCCGCTACATTCCCCGGTATCGACAAAGACCTCAAAGTCGACTTCGAACGCGGAGAAGGCAAATGGATACCTCTGCCCTCATCCTGGTATGATTCCTTCAAGTCCGGCACCTATCGCGGAATCACTCTGCATGCAAACAACTCCACCGACGGCCAATACTACGGCTATATGACCGCCAATGCCACCAAGTGGAAATGGAAGTACCGCAAATAAGCATGCCGCGTACCTCCACGGGCCGGCCAGCCTGTCGAGCCCTGAGCCGGTCACACCACACGCAAATCGGTTACGGCCCACGGCACACAAAATCGGCCACGGCGCACGGCACACAAAATCGGTCACGGTCACAGTCACGGTCACGGCAGACCCAACCGGGCAGCAACGCAATCCGGCTGGGGTGGAAATGCTGAGCCATTCCCTCATTTTTCCCCGGGCCTTTCCTTCACGGCCACGGTCACGGCCACCGTCACGGCGCACGGAAATCGCTCACGGTCACCCCAATGAAGTCAAGGACCAGGTCAATAGCAGGATCCAGAGGATTCTCCGCTCGTATCCCTCTCCCATGCAAGAACAAGGAGGGAATCTGTCAGCTACCGCCCCATCGACGCCTGACAGGTCTTCTCATATAAGTTCCTGAAAATATTGTTCGGATCCGTCTTTGCCTTCACCGTCTCGAAGTTCTTACGGTGAAAAATGCTCCAAAACTCCTCTTCCGGATAATAATTGTACGAAATCAAGGTCTTGACCCCGTTCAGCTCCTGCAGCTTCGTCTCGAGCAATCGATAATAATTCGTATCCCCTCGCTGCCGCATCCCATACACCGCAATATCCACCATCAATTCATCGCCGAACCCCTTCCAAAACTCATCCGTAAGCCATTCATAATCATGCACACGACGATAGGGCACGCACCATAACGGATAATGCCCGCAATCCTTCTCATACCACTGCAAAAATTCCTTCAAACGAGAAAAGGGCAGGAAGGTGTCTACCGTCACATCGGGACGTTTATCATCGAGCAAAAGCCACCGTGCCTTTTCCGCAATGCGAAGAACCTCCGAAGACCCCAGGAATTTGCCGATCAACAGCCGCCCCAAAAACGACTTGGGGTGTACGTTCGTCACGCCCTGATCATACCGATAAAAGTAATACGGTGTCTCGAAATAATCCTCGATGCGTTCCGCCGTGCTCTTATAATAAATTTTCAGCCAATCGTAGCGATTCGTATAAGGCGCCTCGTCCACGAAATCCCCGACACAAAGCGAAAGCTGCGTATTGGAATGAATGATACCGTCCATGAAAGCAACGTCTTGCAGCTCGAAATGACGCTTGATCGAAGCCAAATAGCTATCGATCGTCGCGTGTTTCTCATGGCGAAGATGAACGTAGGGCTTGGCTTCGATGAGCTTGAATACCAATCGAGACAAAATGCCCACCGTCCCGAAAGACCCATGCATCATTTGAAAAACGAGGGAATGCTCGTTGTCGGGCGTGCAAACCAGCGTATCTCCTTGCGCCGTGATGATTTCGTATTCGACACAGGTATCGTGGAATCCACCGTATTGAAACGACATCGATTCGATGGAGCAGCCCGCTACCGCCCCGCCCACCGTGATCGTTTTCAACTCCGGCACCACGATCGGAACCAACCCCAACGGCAGTGTTTTCTCGACAATCTTGCAAAACGGTACCCCCGGTTCCGCAATGCAAATCCGTCGCTTCACATCCACTTCGATGATCTCATCCAAATCGAGAAGATCGATCTTCTCATCCGTATGCTTCTTATCATGGACTTTGGGCACTTGATGGGAAACGGTCCTTTTCTGCCGGGACAAGGGAGCCGTGCTTCGACGGGTCCGTAGTTGCTCCGCGATCCGCGCCACCTTGCGACCATGTTTCTGCTGAAGCACCTGCCCCTCGGGCGTGCTCGGAACAATCGGTTCGTGGCTAGACACGTCGTTCATGGATTCCTCCCACCATCAATTCCAGTTCGTCAATCGCTGCACTTGTTCCGCCAACACGCGCCACGACGGCTTTTTCGGCGACGGCTCGGTCGCATTGAAACGCTTGACATGATGCGCAAACACTTCGATTCGCGATACGATGTTGGGCGGATAAGGCTGACCGTCGTTTTCCAACGCAAGCACGGGATAGCCCCGCGCCTTCGCCCACGGCGCATATACACCTTCGATCAACCGTCCCGGAAGGCAGCCGAACGGCGCTATAATCGCCACCCCCGAATAGCCCTCTTGCATGGCCGCCGCCCCCACCGCAGGCGATACCGTCGCCTCGCTCTCCATCTCCGGATCCACGAAATGCTCGCGCCCTTTGCCAATGATTTCATCCATGTCATGCGGCACGTCGGGAACCAATCCCGTCGGACGAAGCACGTCGAGCATCTTGCTCTCCACATGCTCCTTCCACACCTTCTCCACCAAATACACCGCCTCGTCTTTCACCCCGCCATCGCGCAACGTGCGCAACCATCCCTTCTTCTTCCGCTCCCCCTCCATGATGAACTTTCGCGCGTAATCCGTGTAATGGAACCACTCCGTCACCCCCGTCACTTTCGGATAAATGCCTTTCGCCATCAGCATTTCCGAAACTTCGTCCACGGAGAAATTGTCCCGACGCACGTAAATCTCGCCTACAATCAATACTTTAGGAAGATCTTGCAGTTCCGCCTTGCGCGGAATTCGAGCCAATCGCTCCGCGGAGCGTTTCAACTCCCGATCGAGCTGCTTCGGCCCCGCCAATAACGCCTTCATCACATCGCGCCATACCGCCGAAAACACCACCATCGCATCGATGGGATCCTTCGCCAATAGCCGTAACGACGTGCGAATATCCGTAAACGTATCCCCCAAAACGAGCGCGCGCCAAACGTCCTGGTTGAACGTCGCCCCCATCTCTCGATAGGAATTCTCCGAATTCGCCACCAAAAGCACCACGTTCTCCCAACCCATCTCCTCGAACAACCGATCGAAAAATACGTGGTACTGCCCCGTACGACAAGGACCTAGCGTCGAAGGAACGAATACAACGTAAATTCCGTCATCCTGATTGGGCGGATGCTCCTGGAAAAACTTCAATACCGAACCGAGCACCAACAACGCGGGAATACACTCCTTTCCAGACGCCACATTGCGCGCAAGCTGCGTCGAATACACGTCCGGCAACGGCAAATGAGTCGACAGAATCCCCTGACGTCGAGCCACCACATCCATCGCTTCCGTCGATAAATCCCCCATCGACGGCCATACCAGGTGGACGTTCGGATCGCGAATGTCGTAGCGTTTGCCCGTTTTGCGATCCACCACATCACAATACTCCTGTTTGATCGCAATGGAATACCGTCGCTCAAAGGGTTTCTCGTCATCCGGGGTGACGTGGCGGCGATAGCTTTCCACGATATCGAGGAACGCTTCGATCCGGGTGTCGAGGCCCGCGTCCGCGGTATGAGAGTCAATTTCCAGCACGAGATAGGGCTTTTGCCCCATCATCCATCGCACATAATGCAATAAAAACGAGTCCGGCGCACAGGAAAAATTCGAAATCCAAGCCAAATACAGGTTCTCCACCCGTTTGACTTGCTGCACCGCCCGCATATTTTGCTGCCCGTAATACCAATAATTGTTCGGCGGAATCTCCCCCTCCTCGGAATAAATCATGTCAAAGGGCAAGATGGTCACCCCTTGCGACGTGAACTTCCGTGGAATCCCCATGTTCGCGTCGCGCGTAAACGCATTGTAGGGCCGCCCGAGCAGCGCAATGAATACCCGATCCGGGTTGCTCTGCACCTCACGCAACACCTCTTTCCCAAGTGTACGATAAGCATCGAGAAATCGACGATACTCTTCGATTCCCTTGTCGTAGGCGCGACTGCCTTCCTCCCGCGTAAACCCAAGTTGCACAGCCACGTTCTCGAACGCGCCGCGGCTCGCCTCAAACCCATCTTTCAGGCTCAATACCGGCCGCAACACCATCTCGTCAGCCAACCCAAACGCTTGCCTGGCAAAATACGGAAGCCCCTGGGTCAACGGACACACGCAAGCGTGTACGTCCTCGGTGCTGGGCATATCGCGGAAATGTGGCAAAAAGATGAAGTCCACCCCTTGGTTGAGCACATCCTGAATCGCCCCATGCGCGATCTCCGTGGGAAAACAATAGTTGCTCTCCTGCTTCGCGATGCCCTCGGGAACGATGCGCGTGGAGGTGACGATCCGAACCCCCAAGGTATGAAAAAACCACGAATAAAAGGGCCAAAGGGAATGGACCGTGAACGCCATCGGCACCCCGACCACACGCGTGGTGCGAAGACGTAGCGAATCGGGCTTGGGAGCAAAGTCCTCGAAGAGCATCCGCGTACGAATTTGCGTGTAGTCCACGACCTTTTCTTCGTGGATCGTCCGCTTTTTACGCTGGTTGGTATATAGCGAACAGCGACCCCCAAAAGGATAACGACGCGCCCCCACCACCAGCCTGCGGACGGTGCATAGATTGTCGCAGGACTTGCACACGAAGTCTTTTCCATACGCGATGGGCTTGTCGATGAGCGCGTCGATATCGAATTCGCCCTTGTCGACGAGGCCCTCGTCGTGTTTTTGGAGCACGAGTCGCGCCACACCGAAACATCCCATCAGTTCCGGGTCGGGGGGAACCGTGATCGATTTGCCGGTCATTTGCGCAAACGCCAGGGGAACCGCGGGGTTTTTGGCGACGCCCCCTTGCAACACGATATGGCTGCCCACGCTTCGATTGCCCACGACGCGATTCAGATAGTTGGCCACGATGGAAAAGACGAGCCCTGCCACGATATCCTCGCGGGGAGCGCCTTGCTGAATGGCTTTTCGAATATCCGAGTTGATGAACGCCGAACAATGCTCACCGAACTTCAAAGGCGCCGCGGCGCGAAGAGCGATGGGACCAATCTCCGAAGCGCTATGGATGTTGAGATCGCCCGCCGCGGATTCCTCGAGAAAGGAACCGGTCCCCGCCGAACATGCTTCGTTCATCGCATAATCGATGGGTACACCGTTGTTGATCAACACATACTTGGCATCCTGCCCGCCAATCTCGAATATGGTATCCACATCTTTCTGAAAAAAAGTCGTGCCCACCGTGTGGGCAATGATTTCGTTGTATACACCCACGGTTTCCAAAAATACGCCAAGCAATTCACGCGAAGAACCTGTCGTCGCCACAAGACGTATTCGCGGTTTATGATCGCCAAGCTGACGACGCACCTCCCTCAAACATTGCTTGAGAGCCGCCACCGGATCACCATGGGTGCGACCGTAATGCTCCGCCACGATCTCGAGCGTCAACGCGTTGACAAGCGCCACCTTCGTCGTCGTCGAACCCCCATCGACCCCAAGGATATATTCCGCATCCGGATCATACGCCGCACGACGAGAAGGCGCGTGAAAAACCAGACTCGATGCCTCCGACAGAGGCGAGAAAGTTTTGTAAGCCAGGGCAACACCCGGGCGAACAAGAGCGTCCCGCGCAGGAACCTTGGCCCCTTTCAACCGCGCGAGATAGGCAGCGCCAAACGCTTCGAAATACGCGGCCTGCTCAGGCACGATCAACTCGATCGAAGGATTAGATTTACCAATAAATTCAATGAGATGCTCATTTCGCGTCACGCCGCCGATGAGCACGACTTGCCCCTGCGCAAGCTTGGCTTTGATCAGAAATTCTCCGACCTTATCCGCCATCACCTTACTCAGTGATAGCGCAACATCCGCTTTCGTCGCCTCCCCCTTGTTGAGCCGATGCGTGCAATCCGACTTCATGAACACCGAACAACGAGCGGAGATCGGATGAACGCAAGCATGACGACAAATATCGTTGATATCGTCGAGTTCGAGATTCATCCGCCCCAACTGCTGACGGAAGAACTCCCCCGTTCCCGAGGCGCATTTATTTCCCGCGTAGGTATTGATGATACGACCTCGACCATCGAGCACATACACCACCAAATCTTCCCCACCCATGGAAACCACGGCGCGAGGACGAAGTTGCAACGCGTCGAGGGCGGACTCGATGGCCACCGCCGCAATGACGTCGGGCAACGCAATGCGATGACGGCCTTCGTTGCCCGTCACCAGCCCCACGACCTCGTCGGTATCCTCGAAACCCAACGTGTCGAGCAAACGCTCCAACGTGCCTTCGATATCCCCGTCGTGGGAAAGGATGGCATGAGACTCGGCGAGAGGCTCAGCGCCTGGCGACGACGACAGCACGCATAGTTTGAAAGAAGTGGATCCGATGTCGATTCCGAGGGTCTTTTTGATCATGGTGACTGCCAAAACTGCAAAGGACTACGTGAAAGGACAACGTGCCGATCGGCGCCCGCTGGGTTAGCCCAACGTGGGAGAGTTGGCAATCAGGCAGGGAGGGGTGAGAATAAAAATGAATAAATACAATTGGTTATACTATATCCGGCAAGGGGATTCCTTTCGCGTTTGGGCGAACGGCGCGCAAAAATAACTCGACCGCCGCCAGGCCTTCTTCGACTACATCGCGGCTCGGATCTTTCATCGCCCCCATCAGCACCCCTCGCATCGCCCCCACATGATAGCGTTTGAGCCGAACCACATCGGTAGGTGCCACGGCACCTTCGCGTCCCCCCTGCTCCAACAGATCTTCCATGGCCCTGTCGAATCGTTCGTGCTCATCGGCCGAATGGGTGGAGAACATCGATGCCGACGGAACCAGTTCGGATTCGAAAATCCCTTCGTAGAGCGCGAAAGAAAAAAAGTCCTTATGGGTTCGGATGAGCTGGATGACACGCTCGTGGCGGATTCGAAACGCTTCCGTGAAGTTTTGGGGATCGTGTGGTTGGCAGGCGAACGCTTCACGGAGTTCTTTTTCCCTCTCGGTGATGAGCGCCACCACGATTTCTTCTTTTTGGGCAAAGTGGTTGTAGACGGTTCCGACGGACATACCCGCGAGTTTTGCGATGTCCTGGATGCGCGCGCCCCGAATCCCCTGGGTTGCGAAGATCCGTTCCGCGGCATCGAGGATCGCCTGACGATAAAGCGCTTTGGCTTTTTGTCGAAGCGAGGGGGGCTTTTTCGGGGCTACCGCAGCGGCCCCTCCAGCTTTTCGCGGCGCCTTGTTGCCGTTCATCTTACGCTCCTTCATCCACCTTGGCTGAGGAGGCATCCACCACGGGCATTTTTGCTGCTTTTTTTCCGCGGCTCCACAACGCTCCCAACCGAGCCCGCACCCCGTCGAGCACCGAATACACCACCGGTACAATCCCCAAGGTAAGAAAAGTCGACGTGATCAGCCCGCCAATGATGGCAATCGCCATCGGCACCCGCGTCTCCGCACCGTCTCCCCGAGCCAAAGCCACCGGAGTCATCCCCGCGATCATCGCTACCGTGGTCATCAAAATGGGGCGCAGACGCACGGGACCGGCTTCCAGCAAGGCTTCATGCACACCATGGCCTTTTTCGCGAAGCTGATTCGTAAACTCGATGAGAAGAATCCCGTTTTTGGCCACGAGCCCGAGCAGCATGACCATACCGATCATCGCGAATAACGACATATCCTGATTCACGAGAAATAGCGCTCCCAAAGCCCCAATCACCGCCAACGGAAGAGCCATCATGATGGATAACGGATGAATGAGGCTCTCGAATTGCGCGGCCAGAATAATGTAAAGAAGGATAACGCCCATGAAAATGGCCATGACGAACTCTTTCATCGCATCGCCAAGCTCACCTCCCATCCCCGTGAATCCCGTTTTTACCGTAGGCGGAAACTCCGCGGTCGCAAACTCATTCAAAAAGCGCATTCCCTCGCTCAAACTCGCTCCCTGAAGGTTCGCCAACATCGTAATCTGACGCACCTGCGCCCCATGGTCGATCTGCCCCGCGCTCGTGCCATCCACCAGCTTGGCCACGTTACGAAGTTCCACCAACGTACCCATAAGTGTGCGAACTTGCACGGATCCTAGCGCAAGGGGGTCCGCAAGCACGTCGTCGGGAAGCATGACCTTGATCTCCGAAGTCCTTCCCCCTTGCCGAAAATCACCCACCTTGTCTCTTCCGAGCAGCACGCGCAGCGACTGACCGAGGGGAGCCGCGAGAATGCCAAGGGAAGCCGCCCTTTCCCGATCCACGAGCACATCGAGCTGCGGCTTTCCCGCGCGATAACTCATATCCACATCCACGAACATGGGATTCGCTTTCATCGCCGCCTCCACTTTCGTGGCCGCCGCCAGCACCGCCTCCCAATCCGTGCCCCGCAATTCGAATTGGATATCTTGGGGACGCCCCAGCCCACCGGCTATCGAAGAGCCATCCACCACGGAAATCATCGTTCCCGGAACCGCTTTCAGCGTCGCTCGAAGGTATTTTTGCAAGTCCTGTTGCGAATAGCTTCTTTCACGAATCGGCTCCAAGGTGACGAGCACATCCCCCTTGTTGACTTCTTCCTTGACGCCTCCTCCGGCGGTGATGAACGTCGAGCGCACCCCCGGAATCTTCTGGATGATGGCCGCGATATCCGCCAGTTGCCGCCCCGTTTCTTCCAACCGACTGCCCGGCGGAAGCTCCAAACTCACCTTCACACTCGACATATCCTGCTTGGGAATGAAAGAAAACTCGAGCCGCGTCGCCATGAACACGGATACCGCCAATAACGCCACCGCACTGAGCAACGTAAAGGCCCGATGGCGCAACAACGCCCCCAATACGGAACGATACACCCGTTCCATGGCCGATATTACGCGCTCCACCAGACGCCAAACCCACCGATCCAACCTTCCCTCCTCCCTGAGCACCCGCGACGACATCATCGGTGTCAACGTCATCGATACGGCGTAAGAAATCATCACGGCCACTACCACCGTGACCCCAAATTGCACGAATACACGCCCAATAATGCCGCTCATGAACGCTACGGGAAGAAACATGGCCACCACCGAAAGGGTGACCGCAAGAACCGCAATCGCAATCTGACGCGTTCCCTCCGCAGCCGCGCGCATCGGCGGCACCCCGTTTTCCAGATGCCGCACCACGTTCTCGATGACCACGATCGCATCGTCGATCAATAGACCGATCGACAGCGTCAACGCGAGCATCGTAACGATATTGAACGTAAATCCCAGCAAGTGCATGAATGCGAAGGTGCCAATGACCGAGGTGGGAAGCGCCACCGCGGACACCAGGGTCGAGCGCCAATTGCGCAAAAAAATGAGCACCACCACCACCGCCAACACACCCCCAATGCCCATGTCCTCCTGCACCGCGGTGATGGAACTTCGAATATACTTCGAATCGTCGTGAACGACCTGCAATTCACAGCCTTCGGGCAAACGCTGCTGAAGCCCCGCAATACCCGCCAGGATATTGGATACGACCTGAACCGTATTGGCCCCCGATTGCTTGGTCACGGTCAAGCCAATTGCGGCAGAAGACCCAAGACGCGCCAGACTGCGCGGCTCCGCCGGCCCCTGGGTCACGTCCGCCACCTCGCCAAGCCGCACGGGGATTCCCATTGGGCTGGACAAAACGAGCGTCCGCAATTCCTCGACAGAGCGTGCCTCCGCCTTGAGTTTCACAATCCTTTCGACATGAGATTCGGCGGTTCTTCCACTGGATAAATCGAGATCTTGCGCCCGAACCGCACCCACCGCATCCAACGGCGTGAGCCCATGCGCCCGCAACCTCGTCGGATCCAACGTAATGCGCACCTCGCTCTGCTGATCACCGAAAATCGTCACCGTCCCCACGCCGTTGATCTGCTGCAGCGCTGGCTTCAGTTCATCTTCCGCAAAATTCGACATCCGCTCCGCCGACAACGGACCACTGAACGCCAAGGTGAGAATGGGCATCGCCCCGGGATCCAACTTCTGAATCAAAGGCGTCTGAATGTCCGTCGGCAGCTTGGACAGCGTCGATTGCACCCGATCCCGAATATCCTGAGCAGCTACATCGATATCGCGCTCCATATCGAATCGGATGATGATCTGGGATACGTTCTCGACGTTGACCGAGGTGAGCGTATGAAGCCCCGGAAGCGTGTTGAATACCTCTTCCAACGGTTCCGTCACGTCCTTCTCGATGGTCTCCGGATCGGCCCCCGGCAGCACGGTAACCACCGTGACCACCGGAATATCCATGTCCGGCATCATGTCCACGCCCATCTTCGGCCAGGAAAATAAACCGAAAACGACGAGGGCGAGTAGCAGCATCGCGGTGAAAATCGGTCGGCGAATGAATAGCTTGATAGGATCCAACACAGCCTCCGATCGTCAGTTCGACAAGGGGCGAACGGTCTGCCCCTCCGCCAGTTCCACCATGTCGAGAGCCACCTGATCGTCAGAACGCAAACCATCGGTGACAAGGATCGTCCCAGGACGGATCGGTGCTATAACTACCTGTTTTCGTTGTAATTTTCCTTCCTTCACCACATACACGAAAGACTGACCGTCGGCTTTATGAACCGCTGCCGACGGCAAATACAACCCTGCCAAAACCTTCGAACCCGCCAGATCCACCGTCGCAAGCGCTCCTGGCTTCAAGTTCGGATCCATCGGCTCCATCACGTCTGCCAATACTTCCACCGTGCGTGTCATCGGATCGACCGTCGCCCCCAACGCGCTGACACGAACCTGAAACGCCGTATCCAACGGGCTGGCGGTGGCCCCCAGCACATCCCCCACACGAAGCCGCGGCACCAAGGCCTCGGGCACTGCCATTTTCACTTCGAGATGGTCGGGATCCACAAGCGAAAGCACGGGGGTGGGCGGCATGAGACTCACCGTATCACCGGGATTTCTGAAACGCGCGGAGACAACCCCCGCAAACGGCGCCACGATCGTCGCATCGCTGATCTGCTGACTCGCCATCCGAATCGCCGCCTTGGCCTGATCCGCTTGTGCCGACGCAATATCATGCGCCATGTTCAGCTTGTCGAAATTGGCATCGGAAAGCGCCCCCTGCTCACGAAGCGCTTTCGCCCGCTCGAGTTCCGTCTTTGCATTGGCCAGATTCGCCTGGGCAAGACGGTCCGCTGCTTTCGCATTCTGCAACGCGATCGCCGCCATCGACGCGTCCAGGCGCACGAGTGCTTGACCGGCTTTGACCCGATCGCCCACCTGCACCTCGAGGAATATGATCGTACCCGTATACTTCGCGCTCAAGATCGCTTCGCTTTTCGATCGAAGGCTGGACGTCACCCGGCTCTCTCCCGACAACGATTGGGTCTCGGGTTTGACGACACGAACGGGCACGGGTTGCGCGGACGCAACAGAGGGAAGCGCCGCTTTGGCACCGTGATTCTCACAGCCGACCGCGAACGGAACCAACGCCGCCATCGCGCCAAGAAACAAAATTTCACGTAATTTCATGATGATAACCAATACACGCGTATCGTGGAATAAGCTTGCCGTTTCCTTTGGAGCCATGGGCGCTTGCTTCGATGCACGACCATCGCGTACGAACGGTCATCTCGGCAACCCGGCCAGGGCATCGATGGGGGAACGGTTCATCGTATGAACCCTAGATCAGGATAATGAAACCTCAAATCATTAATTGAACCCATGTTCATATTGGTTTTTCTTCCACCGTCACCGTATTTTTCGGCTTCCCATCCCGCGATCATACTGTAACCTACTGAAATAATTACTATATTTCTATTTTTTCCTTCGAGCAGACCTGGGTAAGCCGCCCTGTATTTTCTTTCCTCTACAACTTGCTTCCCCCTCTCCACCTCGACCGGTAAATCATGATACGCTTCATTCTGCGGCCCACCACCATGACCACACGAAACAAAGACCCGAAACGGCCATCGTCTGCCCCCGATGAAGATGGGTGGGACGACGGGCTCGAGACCAATCCCAAATCATCCGCCCAGACGTTCAAAACGTTGGCACTTGGCACACCCAGACCGCCGTCGATCGTGGGGAAAATGCCCACTGTGATCACGCCTTCCCAGCCTCCGGTAGCCGCGGGTCGCACCATCCAGACGATGCGGATGCCGATGGAATCGGCTATCGAGTTGGACGACGACGCGTTGGTCGAGGTGACCGATCCGGAAATACCGCTGGTGCCGAGTCCTTCCGTATCTCCCCCTTCGGTGCCACGTCCAGCGCCAGCCAGCATGCGTCCCGAGGCGCCTGGGTTGTTGGACCACCAAGACGATCTGGTCGTGGAGTTGGCGCGACGGGCGCAGGTTCTCGAAAACAGCGGAACCCCCGTGGCGTTGTCCCGAGCGTTGGTCGAGCTTTCGATGGCGCTGGATGCTTATTCGGGGGATCGAGGCGAGGCGTTGGCGCAGGCACGCAAAGCCTGTGAGGTGGCGCCCGATGTGGAAGCGGCGATTTTCGTGGCCCGATGGTTCACTCCCGCACGTCCGTTGGGCCCCGCCCTCGAATTGGTGCAAACGCAAGCGCGGCTGGCGAGGGATGACCCCCAGCGGTTGACCCGGGCCCTACAAACCGCGGAATTATATCGAAATGCCTCGAGATTGGAAGACGCCCAGGCGTTTTATCGCCAGGCGCTCTCGATCCAACCCGCTCATCCCGGCGCGTTACGAGGGTGCGAAAGCGTGCTTCAGGCCCAGTTTCGAGTACAAACCGGTGTAGCTCCAGCCCTCGGGGGAGTGTTGGAGGATATGGCTTCCGCCTTTACGGCCGAGCCAACCCTTTCCGCCTGGCTCCATGTCGAACGGGCAGCGCTGCTCAATGCGGCAGGCAAGCATGACGCCGCCCGCGCGGCCCTCGAACTCGCCATGGCCCAGGCTTTTGGTAACGCATCGGTGCGTTACGCCTATGCGCGACATCTATGGCTTCAACGTTCCACGGAAGCGTTGGTCAACGCCTGGTCCCGGCAAGCCGCCACCGAGCCGGACGCCAGCCGAGCCGCACGTCTCGAATACGCCGCCGGACGCCTGGCCTCGGAAAAACTCGAGGACGCCAACCTCGCCATCACGCTGCATGCCCGTGCCGCGGAACGCACCCAAGCCCCCGTGGACACCCGACAAAGCGCGCTGCAGGAATTGGCGAGACTCCACGCGGAACTCGGACGCCCCCGGGGCGCCACCGAAGCCCGCGAAAAACTCCTCGAATTGGTGCAAAACCCGGCGCGACGATGCCATGAACATCGTCGCCTCTCCGAAACCTACGAGCTTTTGGGCGACCATGACAGCGTGGTCCGTCATTGCCACCAACTCCTTGCCGTGGACGCCGACGATCGCGCCTCGCGCGACCGTCTCGACCGCGCGTTGCAAGCGCTGAACCGTCACCACGAGCGGGTGGAGTATTGGACATCGGAAAGCGCGCGGCTCGCCCACGAAAAAGAGCGTGCCGACGCCTTGGTCCGCGCCGCCCGTATCGCCGAAACCAAACTTCGCGATGTCAAAAGGGCCGAATCCTTGTACCGGGCGGCCTGGGCTTGTGATTCCTCGAATACCGACGCTTTCGATGGCTTGGCTAGCCTTCTCGCCCATCCGCAATCATCGGACAACGATGCCCACACTCATCGCGCTCGCGAACGAATCGACCTTTACGAGCAAGCAGCCATCCTCGCCACCGACAAAGAGCGTCGAATCGCCTGTCTCGAAAAAGTCGCCATCATCTGGGAAGATGAATTGCGCCATCCCACCCGCGCCATGGACGCCTATCGTCGTATCGTGGAGTTGGACGACCGTCGTCGTTCGGCTCTGCTTGGATTGCAGCGATGCGCCAACCTCGCTGGGCAGGTCGATGTGCTGGTGCAGACCTTGGTGAAGGAGGCGGATATCGTACAAGACCCCTCTTTGCAGCGAACGTTGCTGCTTCGTGCGGCCCACTTGACCGCCGACGAAATCGGCGATGCGGATGCGGCCATGCAATGGATTGGCCGTGTGTTGGCGCGCAGTCCTGGTGATCCCCTGGCGTTGCGTGCAGCATGGTATGTCAATCGGCAGACCGGGCGCATCGAACAGGCCGTCGAACAACTCCGTTTGCTGCTCAAGCATACACGAAAGGGACCCGCCGCCTTCTCCCTTTGCATGGAAATGGCCGCATTGTTGGAAGAACAGCTCCATCGTCCCCTGGATGCCGTGCAGGCGTATCGTGATGCCGCGCGCCATGATCCGGAGCATCCGGCGCCCCCTATCGAGATTCCACGGATTTTGCTCAGCCTCGGGGAGCATCGGAAGGCGGCGGAAATGCTGATGGATCTTGCCTCCCAGATGTCCCATCCTCACGCCAGAAGCCGCCTTTTGGTTCAAGCAGCGGAGATTTTCGACGATCGGCTCGATGATCTGGATGCGGCCCTGATGGCCTTGACGCAGGCGTTGGCGCTGGTTCCCTCGGATGCGGCTAGTTTCGAACGACTTGTTTGGGTGCAGGAGCGAAGGGGCAAGCCCACCGAATTGACTCCCGTGCTGGAAAAGAGGATCGCAGCGTCGTCGAATGCCGAAAAACTCATGTATTCCATGCAATTAGCGGAGCTTCAGCAGCGACAACGGGACCACGCCAAGGCCGCGGCCCTGTTGCAGACCGTGGTCGAGCAAGATCCGCGTCAGATGCCAGCATTGCGAATGCTCGAGCATTCTTTGCGGAAACTCGAGCGGTGGGAAGAACTGGCCCATCTTCTTCATCATGAGGCGAATGTCACCACCGACCCGCAGGTGAAGCTGGGGGCCTTATGGGAAGCGTTGTATTACGAAACGCTGGCCGCGGAGGGAGCGGCTGAAAAGACGGAGACGGCGTTGGCTACGATCGAGGAACTCCTGGTGCTCGCGCCCCACGATCTGGCGGTTCACGAAGCGCTTCTTCGGTGGACCGGGCTACCTGTGCAAGGGCCTTGGGGGCGTAAACTAGCGTCTTCCCTGGCTCAATTGGCGGTTTTTCATGCCGCGGACTCCTTTTTGTCGGGAATTTTGCATCTGGCCGCGGCCTGGAAGCTCGAAGCCCTTGGTGAACAGGAAGACGCTGCCGCCACACGACAAGCTCTCGGTCATTATCGGGCTTGTTTGAAACAATGGCCTCATTCGCTCACCGCCGCCCGGGGCTTGCTCCGCATCGCGCAAACCGTGGGTGAAAACGAGATCGAGGTCGAGGCGCACCTTGCCTTGGCGAAAATTGAAGCAGAGGCAAAAATCCGCGCCGCCCATCGTGCCGCGGCAGCCGAAGCCCTCGCCCTTCAAAACCAACCCGGCCGTAGCTTCGACTTATTTGTCGATGCCTTGCGCGATGACCCGGATAACCCGAACGCGAGCCAGGGGCTCATCGCCTTGTTGGACCGTGGCGTGGATGCGGGCCATCTGGCCGATACGCTACGAAAAACCCTCGATAGCGCTCATGATATCGATCAGGTGGTGCTCGTGGGAGGCGCCATGGGAAGAATCGCCCGCGACGTGCTGAACGATCCCAACGGAGCCGTGGAGGCGTTTCGAAAAGTACGGGATCGGGCGCCAGGGCACGTACCTTCGCTTCTGGAACTCGCCGAGGCTTGTGTCGCCCTGCAGCTCTGGTTCGAAGCCGCGGAAGTCGCGCAAAGCGTCTTGGGCTTGAGCAATCAGCCTCCACACCAGCTCCAGGCCATGCTCGTGCTGGCGGAAGCCCATGCCCATACGCAACCGAAATGGGCAGAGGCACGGCAAAAAGCGGCGGAAGCGGAAAGCCGGGCCGAACGTCTCCAGCCCGCGGAACGAAAAATCGTGGTCGCTCGCCTGGCGCTGGTCCACGAAGCCCTGGGAGACAACCTCGAGCGGGACCGCCTGATCAACCTGTCCATCGTCCTATCCGGATCGGATCTCTCCGCTTTCCACGCGCTTTCCACCCGACACGATACCTCCACCGTCGAAGGGTGTATCGCCTACATGCAGCAACTCAACAACATCGTTTCCCTGAGCGAGGCCATGGGTTTGCCCCAACAACCGGCCTGGCTTGTGGAAATGGGCCGTCTCGAGGCCCTGCGCCTGTCGCGGCCACGGGAAGGCCTTGGAAAACTGCGAGAAGCCATGGCTCTCGAACCATCGCGGGTCGAGACCGTACTTTCCCTTTCGGGCACCCTCGCCACCCTGGGCGCGCATGAGGAAGCCGCCACGGAATTGCGTTCCTGGCTTTTTTCGGTCGAGCCTGCCACGATAACCACGGAAAAGATGGCCCATTCGATGACGGCCTTGCATCGGGAGTTGGTAGCCCTCGGTCGTCGCCCTCAGGCGCTGGTGGCTGACGAAATCCTGGCTTTTCTGGGCATTGGTCCCGCGGAACGAACGCGCGCCTATCGTTCGCGCACGTTGGCGGAACCTATCCCCCAACCGATGGCCTTCGACCGTGCCATGCTGGAAAACCACCTGATCCCTGCCGCTGGACAAGGGGCGTTGCTGCAGATCGCGGCCGTGCTCGACGAGGCCGCGCCCAAACTGCTGCGTCTCGACCCTTCCGGCCTTGCTTCGACGTCGGCTGCACGGTTGTCGGCTCGCTCGAACCATCCCCGGCGCGCGCTGGTGGACCGTCTTGCCCGGGCGTTTGGAGCCATTCCTTGCGACGTATATGTCGATGTACCCTCGTTGACTACACCAAGAATCATCCCCGCGACGCCCACGGCTTTGCTCCTTCCCCCTGGATACGACCAACTTCCTATCATGGATCAAGCTGTGGGATTGACCAGGCTATTGTTTCAAGCGGCCCTGGGTGTGGCGTGGCTGGATGAACTCAACAACGAAGACTTGACCGGATGGCTATTCGGAGCTTTGGCGGTGGGACGGCCTGGATGGGATGGCGGCGGATTGCATCCTTCCAAACAAGGTCCCGCATCGACCTGGCGGCCCACGTTGCAAAAAACCTTGAGTCGAAAGGCTCGGGGCAAACTCGATGATATCGCGGAAGAGGCCCGCCTGGACATGGATCCCATCGCCTGGCGTTTCGCCATTCACCTCGCTTCTTGGCGATGTGCGTATGTCGTGACGGCGGATTGGACCGCCAGCATTCACCATGCATGGCGCTCGAATCGGGATTTGGCGGGGGTGGCCGCGGAGCGGATGGCCTCTTCGTTGTTGGCGCATCCGGTGCTGCGGGATATCACCCTATGGGGGCTTTCCGCTGAGACAACGCCTTTGCTGCGGGCCGTCGGGCATGGTGGATAGGCCCGAAGCGCCTGAGCCATCCCCTCATTTTCCCCAAGCATTTTGCTTAGCCCGACGACTGCGGCCCTATGCCACGGTCCTAAGCCACGGGAAAGCACACAAAACGTCCACGTCCACGTCCACAGCTACGGCCACGGCCACGGTCACGGTCACGGCTCACGGCCCACGGCCCACGCAAACCGGTCACGGTCACGGTCACGGTCACGGCTCACAGCTCACGCCACACAAAACGGTCCACCGTCGCGCGTAAGAGCCTACCGGCTATTATATAATTATCAATAAATTCAAATAATTACCACATAATCGCCAGACGATTCCCCAACCTACCCGGCCGTTTCGGAACCGGAATCCGTTTCGGTCGCAACGCCCGCCACATCGTGGGGCAGGTTCCGCCATCGACAAAGCAAATCGTCGGCAGCGGTTGCATGTCCCACGTCGCTGCTGGCTCGCTCGGACAAATACCACTTATGTTCGAGGAGTTGGCAGTATAGCTCGGCGGGTTCGGAGCCCTGATCGATCAGGGGACGAAGGCGTTCCACGGAAGGGAGGTAGGTTTCTCGAAGCCAATGGTGGGCCACGGCCGAGAGCGTCGCGCTGTGTTTTTGCCTGGAGGCCATGGCGGCTTTAAGCTCTTGGATTTCATTGAGCATGGTGCGTGCCTGTCGCTCTTCGGGGTCGAGTCCCGTGAGCGAATGCAGCATATTTCGGTGAAAATACCGGTCGGTGACCTGAGCGCGAAGCCGCAGGTTGGCGCCCCCGTCCGAGGGTTCCAATTCGATTTCATGGACGGAAAAGCCCAGGTCATTGAGACGGCGTATTCGTTCCTGGATGCGAAAACGCTCGCCGGCGGGAATGAGCTGTTCCGAGGTCACCTGCTGCCATAATTCATCATAGGTTTTTCGGATATGGGGTCCTACCGCGCGAATATCGATGCCTTGGGGTAGCGCTCCCAGGGCGTGAAGGTCGAGCAGGCCCCCTTGCACGTTTTCCTCCATGATATCCAGGTCATGCCTTCGCATCCCCTCGGAGACGGTGGCATGGATCTCGGCCGTCTCCGCATCTACCAGATAGGCCGTGAGTTTGCCGGCATCGCGACGGAACAAGGTATTGTTCAGGGAGCAATCTCCCCAGAACACGCCTGCCAGGTGGAGTTGAACGAGCAGCAGCGCCATGGCGTCGAGCAGGTGGTCGCGGTAACGGGTGAGACTGCTACGCATGAACAGGGAATGGTAGGGCAGGGCGTGGTCGAGATAGCGTGTGATGAGGACGCTATATTCGGTATTGTCGTGCAGGGTCGAGGAGTGTCCGACGGGCATGACGACCGGCAAGCGCAGGTCCTGCATCTGGCGCAGGGCGAGGTATTCTTTTTCCGCGGCGCTGCCCGTGAGTTGTTTGAGGGCATAGACGTTCAGGTCGTAGTGGACGAAAACGACGGGGTGTCGAGAGGGGCCGGCGGGCAGATCCACCCACCGCTCCGTATGCCGTTGCCATTGTTCGAGCGGATAATCCCACGGTAAATCAAGGAAATCCGGATGTCCGGCACGCAGGTTTGAGGTGAGCAAGTAACCCATGGGTTACACCATAGCGTTCGCGCGGGGAGCCGACAACGGGCATCCTTGGATGCGTTGGTTTCCCCCAATCCGTCCATCGCTTGGTGGTCAGGAGGGAATGTCATTCAGGAGATTGATGGGCTTGATCGTAGGTCGAACCGTCGAAGCTCGTGGCTCCTCCAACGCGGGCCGTCCCGGCCGGAGCGTAGGATGCAACACTGGCGCGAAGAAGCCAATGGTGGCGTGTGGGGGTGCCTCCATGATAGTCAGGGAAGGGTAAACTCAGCGGGTTAGTGCAACGACACCTGATGGGAGCCGTGATGATTTCGATCCAATCGTTCTAGGACAAACAGAGGCGCAATTGGCTTTGGCGCATGCATCGTCGTCGTGGAACTTCGCGGCCGCAGAAGGAATTGGCATAGACCTCGAAGGTAACTATCCAACCTCCGATGAAATTGGGTTTGCTCGCTTCTTCGTCTGGGGTTTCCGGAAACTCCTCGAGTGACTGGGAAAAGGCTTCGGGCTGGGGTCGGTCCTACCAACATCAAAAGGCTTGATGGGTGTTTTCACCCGTCTCTTGATGGAAAGAACGACTTACTTGACGGGAGGGGGCAGGAACGTACCGATCGTCGTATCGATTCGAAACGTGGATTCGGTGGTATGGCGCTCGGCGAAGAAAAAGTCTAACGTATACGTATTTCCAGGTATAATTTGCAATTCCTCGGCCTTGTCGTCCAGGTCGACTTGCTTGGATTGGGCGACATGAACCCCACCGAGATCGATCGCCAGCCGACCATTGATGAACACGAAAAGATCGTCGTCGCCGGTAAACCGAAACACCTCTCCTCCCATATACACGAAGGACGTATTGATCTCGTAGGTAAAATGATAATTATGCTTGCGCCCTTCGTTTCCGAATAACTGATCGTCAATCGGGAAAAACTCCTGATTATCGTAGGTGAAGACGTTGCCCTGGGAAGGTTCGAGAGTGATCACGAAGTCTTTACCTTCGTTCACGCCGGGAACATCGCGAAACCATTGATCAAAATTCTTTTTTCCGTGGGTGGTCAACGTTCCGTCACCGCCTGCATATACCGGTTTTCGATCGGGCCCTAATTCGAACTCGACCAATCCTTTGTCGGTACCGGTAGTCGATTCGAAGTCAGGGTGACTATCCCTGAAATCGCGGATGACACCGGCAAGCTGGTTGGTGGTCTCGACCATGGCATCTGGGACGATCGGGCCGCCTTCCATCAGTTCTCCGGCGGAGCCGCCTGTAGACGACGTATTCCCGGAGTTGGCGTTGGAATTGTCCTCGTTGGAGCCACACCCTACCGACTGCGTCACAACCAGAAGGGCTGCCGCCGACAGACAATACGCGGATGTCCCCATTCGGCCCATGCGAGGGTATGTATCACACCCGGAGTCCTCTTGCAAGTGTGGGCCTTCCGCTCATTTCTCGCCGCGCCTTTCCTTCACCCTACGACGAACAAAAACAAGTACCGCCATCGCTAGGCCATAGTCGCGGTCACCGCTACGGCTATGGCATACGGCTATGGCATACGGCACACAAAAATCCGCAACTGCGGGCGGGTTTGAAACCCGCCCCTACGGTTCCGGATGTTGCCCTGACTTCACGGCCACGGTCACAGCCCACGGCAAACAAAAAACGGTCACGGCACACACAAAAGGGCACAAAACGGCCACGGCCACCGCGTCTTTACCATGGCAGGCCCACCCGAGCCTTTGCGGACTACCCTCTCAACCAAACACCAACGCATCCTGGTTGGACAGGAAATCAAGCTCTTCGCGCGCAACGAATACCTCGTCGAGCGCCCGGAGAAGGTCATGGTGCCCCAAGGATTCGACAAAATTCTATCAAGTAGTTGTATTTACAGATATTTTTATAGGGGCGGGTCAACAGGGGGTTGCCGTCAACCTCAAGGTCATGGGAAACACCCTGATCGCGTCCTTTCCAATACGAGAAATCATGAGGGCTCTTTCAGAGGTACAGACAACGAACCCGAAACACCCAACGAACCCAACCTTCCCTCGGAAGCCCCAAGGACTTTACCCTCCAAGAGTCTCCCCAGCGCGTGTCGCTCTCGCCTTGCAAACAGGCATATATGCCCCATGAACTATGATACGATGTCAACGATGGGTGAAAAAACTCCCCCCGTACGCCCGAGCGTACCAACGCCTTTCGTCGACCATGATGACACCATCGTGATGGTTGCCCCCTCGGCCATGACGAGAGTTGCCTGTCTCGACGCCGCCATCGAAATAGGCGCTCGTCCGGTTCAAGTAACCCCGGAAAACACGCTCAAGGTCGTCGCCACCGTGCGCCCGCTGGTCATCGTGGTCGAAGAGTCCACCCAATTATCCTCCAGCGAACTCACGGACCTGGCCGTAAGCGTTGGCGCCCAGCTTCTCGTCGTGGCACCCGACGAAGTCGGCCTCACGCTGGCCGAACGAGTGAAACTCGCTGGCCGAGCATCGCGGATCCTTCGCAGCCGCTCCGGCGAATGAGCCGAGCCTCACAGCGAAATTTCAAAAATCGTAAGCCAAATGACAAAACGGAACGCATCTATGCGTGACGTTTTCCTGGGCTCTGGTACCATGCTTACCCATGCCTCCCTGCCGTTCGATACGGATCCTCGCCCTCGCTTGTGTTCTCACGGTGCCGGCCTCCCCCGCGATGGCACAAGAGTCCGAGGGATTTCATTTCGGCTCTTATGGACGCGTGCGCGCCGCCACGGACCTGCGAGGAGGTGGACCGCAATACGGCAATCTCGTGGCCCATGGCAGTCGTCTCGATTCCGAACCCTACCTCGAACTGGAGTTTCGCGAAGTCCAGTACCCCGATGACAAGAACAAGGATTTGCGGGTGCGGGTGGTAAGCACCCTGGCTTTCGCCGGGGACCCCTTCCATTATACGGGTCGCTGGGAATCCCATATGGCCTTGCGCAATATGTTCGTGGATGTGCAGGGCGTGGGCGACAAGGGCCTGACCTTGTGGGCTGGCGCGCGCATGTATCGCGGCGATGACATCTATCTTCTCGACTTCTGGCCGCTGGACAATCTCAATACGGTCGGTGCTGGGGCCGTACTCGATGTCGGTTCGGGAACGCGGGTGCAGGCCCATGTTGGTTCCAATCGATTGTTGGATTCGGATTTTCAATACCAGGCCCGGTTGGTTCCTTCGCGTGACGACTTCGGAACGGATTTGGCGGTCACCCTCGATCGTCCGCGCGTTCTCGCTTCCACGAAAATCACTCAATATTTCAATGGATTCCAAGCTGTCCGGGGGTTCAAATCCTCGCTGGTCGCCGAAGGGCATTACTTGCCCGAAGGCGTACGCGAGACCTCGGACAATACGGTGAGGCCTTCCCATCGATTGCCCACGGACACTGGATTCGTGCTGGGAGCGCAGGCCACCGGGTATGGTTTTGGCGAACGGGATGGGCACGTTCATTTATTCTTGCGTTATGCGCGCGGCGTGGCGGCCTTCGGCGACCTTGCGACCCCTTCGCTTCTCGATGCCAAAAGCAAAGCGAAAGCATCCGAATGGTTGTTCGCCACCGCCGGCAATTATGAAATCGACCGTTTCGGGATCATGATGGGCGCGTACGCACGCCTTTTCGATGCCTCCCTGGGCGCGGAGTATTCCGCCAACAAGTACTGGGAAGGCATCTTCGTCACACGGCCCCAGGTCTATCTCACCGAGCATACGGCTGTGGGAACGGAGATCAGCTATCAATTCAAGAATCGAAAAGTACTTGACGATTCCGGGCGGCACCGTGTTCCTTCCGCGTGGAGGCTGTCTTTTCTACCCATGATCACACCCGCGGGGTGGGGAGGTTATAAGCGCCCCATATTATACGGAGTGTATACCGCCACCTTCCGCAACGATGCCGCAAAGGACAGTTATCCCACGGAAGATCCTCGCTCCCATCGAAGCATGGAACACTACCTCGGCTTGCATGCCGAATGGTGGTTCAACTCCAGTTCTTACCCGTGACCCAACCCGGATCGTCGATGCCATGGCTCATGCCCGAGGAAAAACCATGAAGCGCCACAACCCGCACTTGAAGCTATCCCACGCCACTCCCTTCGCCCTCGCGCTGCTTGCCGTCGCCGCTGGAGCCTGTTTCGATCTCGATGATGTGGAAGGCTCGATTCAGCACAAAACCTACGTGCAAGACTGGCGCGACGAAGTCATCTACCAGGTGTTGGTGGACCGATTCGCCAATGGCGATCCCTCCAATGATTATGGTGTCGTGCCCTACGATCCTGCCAAGTATCACGGAGGCGATTGGAAAGGGATCGAAGACAAACTCGATTATATTCAAGCCCTTGGGGTCACGACGTTATGGATCTCTCCCATCGTCAAGAACGTGGAAAGCGACGCGGGTATCGACGGGTATCATGGGTATTGGGCGCAGGATTTGACGAAGTTGAATCCTCATTTTGGGGATCTGGCGGCTCTTCGCTCGATGGTGGATGCGGCCCATGCCCGGGGGCTGAAGGTCATTCTCGACATCGTCACCAACCATGTGGGTCAAGTATTTTTCTACGATATCAACGGCAACGGGCAGCCTGACGAAGCCGTATGGGGAGGAGGAGAACTCATCGGAGGCCGACCGACCACACCCATCCAACACGTGACGGAATACGATCCCGAATACGAAGAACCGGTGGTCATGGCTCGAACCTCCCTTGGAGAAGCCGGACCTGCGGATATCATTTTTTTCCGCGATGCGGCCACCAACCGCATGCCGCCCGTCTCCGGTTATCCGCCCAACGCGGGCTATGACATCCTGCAATTGCCACAAGCTTACAACCGTCGCGGCCGCGTTTGGAATTGGGGAAGCGACCATTGCTGCTACTTCTGGCTCAACGGCAAACAGGTGCCTGACTATTGCCAAAACGACGTGGGAACCATCCAATGCCATCAGGTCCTGTACGGCGACTTTCCCGGAGGTCTGAAGGACGTCAACACCGAATGGCAGGAAGTTCGAGACGCGATGTTTTTCGCCTATGGTCGCTGGCTCACACTCGTGGACTTCGACGGATTTCGCATCGACACCCTCAAACATGTCGAGCACGGATTCTGGCAAGACTTCTGCCCACGCATTCGCCAGCACGCCGCAAGCTTCGGAAAACAGCAGTTTTTCATGTTTGGGGAAAGCTTTGGCGGCGACGATCGTCTCAACGGCAGCTATACCTTCGACAACGAAGTCGATAGCGTCTTTTATTTCTCTCAGAAGTACGTGCTCGACTCCGTATTCAAACACGGCGGCAAAACGAGTGCCCTCAAAGAACTTTTTGATCAGCGCGAAGCCAACCACGGAACCAAGCCTCATGATTTGGGGATCGGACTGCCGCCCACCAAAGTGCTCGTCAACTTCCTGGACAACCACGATGTAGCCCGCTTCCTTTACGACAAAAAAATCGGCGACAAAGGTATCGAAGCCCTGCATACCGCCCTCGTTTTTTTGTACACGGAAGACGGCATTCCTTGCCTATATTACGGCACGGAACAGCAATTCGAGGGAGGCAACGATCCCAACAACCGCGAGGATCTCTGGAACTCCCGATACGATACCTCGAACCCAACGTTCCGATTCATCGCGGAACTCAACCGCATTCGCAAACGCTACGAGCCCCTGCGTCGCGGCGATCTCACCTTCGTGCAATGGAACGACGACTCCGCGGGCATCCTTGCCTACGAACGCTTCACCTCCGACCAGCGCGTGTTGATCGTCATCAACACCCATGACTCAGAAAGCAAAGAGACCATCCAGACTGTGATCGATGAGCAAACGCAACAGCCCAAAGAGCAACCACTTCCCACGGGCTTTGCGCCAGGCACGGTCCTTGTCAACGTCTTGCCCGACGACGATCCCACCGATGAGCTGACGGTCGCCGGTGATAGCAGCGTGCGCTTCACCGTACCTTCGCGTGGGGCCAAGATTTTCGTGCCCCAAAACCAGCTATGAGTTGGAGCGGAAGCCGTCGATTCCCTCCCCTCCCCTACGGCTGCCCCCAATCGCCACGACTGCCATAAGCAATTGAAATTACATAGTTTTTATTTCTAAGAGGCGATGTCGCACAATTGCCTTTCCCTTGCGTGGGCATGCCCCTGGGGAACCGATCGGGCGAGCGCTCGATCGACGGCATGAGCAACACGACATGCATTCTTGTATCGGGCAACGTGGTGAGCAACGTTTCGGGCAGGGCGAAATGAATAATCGTTCGGTGATACCCCTAGCCGCTTCATCCTCCTTGCTTTATGATCCGGTTCTCTCACTCGCTCGGGGGAGACAATGCGATCATGGTTCGACATCGATCTCGATGAACTGCCTGACGCGGCTTTCGTCATTGGTTCCGATGGGCGCATCGCCCGGTGGAATCTCATGGCCGAGCAGCTTTTCGAGTGGTCTCGACAGGATGTCCTCGGCCATCCTCTCGAGCAATTTCTGCAGTTCGAAGATGGCTCGTGGCGAACCGAAGCGGTGACGCAAGCGCGAGCGGGTCGCATCTTTCGCGGTACGCAGAAGGTCTGCGTGCGGGACCGAACGCTTTTCCTCGACTGGTCGATGAATGGCATCGCCCCGGAGTCACGAGATACGGCCACGCTAGAAATCGTGCGTGACATCACCCAGCGAGTGAAAAGAGAGCAAGCGCTCAATCAGCTTTTCGTGGAAAGCCCGCATGTCGTTTCGGTCATCGACATGACGACCAGCCAATTCATCCAGGTGAGTCGTCAATTCTGCAAGTCCCAAAGGCGTGACGAAAAAGAGATTCTCGGCAAAACCGCGGAACAAATCGGAATCGTTCCCGCGGATAACGCTTTGGAATTGAAGACCAAGTTGCTGACGGATGGGTATCTCGAAGCGGAAGAAGTTCAGACGACGAAAGCGGATGGTTCGATTTCGTTTGGGCTGACGTCGGCGCGCCAACTCGATATCGACGGGCGAAAATGTGCGGTCACGGCCTGGCAGGACATCACGAAATTGAAGCGAGCGGAGGCTGCCTTACGGGCGGCCCATAAGCGTTTCGATGAGGCCATGGCGGTGATTCCGGTGGTGATTTGGTGGGTTACCTTCGACCAGGGCAAGGCCACGGACGCCTATATTTCGCTGGAAGTCGACCGGATTTTACGTCTGCCCGAGGGAACGTTGCGCAACGATTGGGACGGATTGATGGCGCGAATCCATCCGGAAGATATCGCCCATGTGCAACATGAAATCGCGTTGAGTTTTCAACACCCAGGCACCAATCATCAAGTCGAGTATCGTCTGCAGCGCGCCGACGGAACCTCGGCCTGGATCCGAACCTCAGGGGTGGGAAGACTCGGCCCGAACGGAACCATCCATGGATTCGGAATCTCCGAAGACATCACGGCCCAACGTCTTGCCGCGGCTGAACAAGAGCGGCTGGCCCAGCAGCTTCAACAATCCCAAAAGCTCGAATCGCTGGGAAGGCTCGCTGGAGGAATCGCTCATGATTTCAATAACATCCTGACCGCAATCCTCGGCAACCTCGACCTTGTGACGATGCAGTTGGAACCTGGAGACCCGCGTCTTGCAAGATTGCGCGAAGCCCATTCCGCTGGGCGCAAAGCCGCGGACTTGACACGTCACCTGCTCGCCCTATCCCGTCAAAAAATCATCGAACCGCGTGTCGTGGACCTCAACGAATTGGTCGACAATGCTTCCCGTCTGCTCGAACGTCTTCTCGGCGAAAACATTCGGCTTCGGAAGGTGTTGCATGCGAACCTTTGGTCGGTGAAGGTCGATCCGAACCAGATCGAACAAGTTCTCATCAATCTCGCGGTCAACGCGCGCGACGCCATGCCGGAGGGCGGAACCCTCACGCTCGAGACGTCCCACGTGCAGCTCGACAAGACCTATTGTGAGAATCATCCTGAAGCCACCGTGGGCCCCCACGTGATGTTGGCGGTCAGTGACACGGGTTGCGGCATGACCCCTGAGGTGAAAGCATCGGTTTTCGAGCCGTTTTTCACGACCAAACCGCCAGGCCAAGGCACGGGGCTCGGGCTCGCCATGGTGCATGGTTTGATTCGCCAGCATGGGGGCTCGATCGCTTTTTATTCCGAACCCGGACAGGGAACGACCTTCAAAGTCTACTTGCCTGCCCTTCACGTCAAGCCGACTTCCTTGGGGCTCTCCACCCACCTTCCCACCGTGAAAGGCGGAACAGAAACCATCTTTCTGGTGGAAGATGATGAGGGCGTACGACGACTTGCGGGCGATGTGCTTTCGCAGCTCGGCTACCGAATTTTTTCTTTCGAATCCGTGTCATCGGCTCTCGAAGCGGCTTCGTGCCACAACGGTGAGATCGACCTATTGCTCACGGACGTGGTGTTGCCCGAACACAACGGGCGATGGCTCGCGGACCAACTATTATCCCTTTTCCCCACGATGAAAGTGCTGTTTTCCTCGGGGTATACCGCTGATGTCATCGTGCATCACGGCGTGCTCGAAGAGAACATCCACTTTTTGGAAAAACCCTATTCGACCGACGCGCTCGCCATCGCCGTTCGCAGAATCCTCGACGGTGAGGAGTTGGTTCGTCTCGCGACCGCTTTATAGAAACTCTAATAAATATAAATAGTTATCGAATGAACGGGCAGGCTCGGTTTCGAAGTCGAAACGGAAGGCTTGCCCTTTGCCATCGTCGATGCTCACGCATCGAGTTTCGCTTGCAGGAGGCTACGAACGGATGACGGGTTGGCTTTGCCCTGGCTTTCTCGCATGACCAGGCCGACGAAAAAGCCCATCAGCGCCACTTTTCCGGCTCGGTAAGCGGCGACTTCCCCAGCATGTTCGTGCAACACCCGATCGATGATACCGGCAAGGTCGCTTGCCGATGTGCTTTGTTCGAGCCCCCGCTGGCCGACGATCGCTTCTGGTTTGCCTTGTCCCGCGAGCATCGCCGCAAACACCTCTTTTCCTGCCGTATGCGTGATCGTGCCTTGGGTCACGAGTGCAACGAGGCGTCCAAGGTCTTTGCCATCGAAAGCAAGGCTTGAAAGCACGCGGCTTTTGAGTTCGCGAAGAAGCTCATTGACGATCCACTTGGCAACCGCCCGTGCGTCGCTTGCTTCGTCGCAAGCATCCTCGAAAAACTCTGCCAACCCCGGGTGACAAGCGATGAGTCGAGCCTCTCGGGAGGGAACGCCTTTGGCCACGATTCGATCGCGAAGGGCTTTTTGATCGTCGGAAAGCTCCTGCTCGACATCCGTTTCTGCCGTCGTTGGTTTCGACGAGGAGGCGGAGCGAGGGGAGGGGGCATTCGTCGGGGGAGTCTGCGGAACCGTTTCTTTTTCCTGTCGTTTTCCCCAGCTATCGCGAAGGGTTACGACACGGTTGAAGACGAGGGCGTGAGGTTGGCTATCCGGGTCGAGCGAGAAGTAACCTTGTCGTTCGAATTGGAGATGAGAAAACTCGGTGCCAATCGCCGCGGCAGCGGCGGGTTCGAGACACGCATCCTCGACGATTTCCAGCGATGAAGGGTTCAAGGCGCGCACGAAATCACCATCTTCGGCGTCCGGTGATTCAGATACGAAAAGGCGATCGTACAGTCGTACTTGCACCCGAACCGCGTGGTTTTCCGAAACCCAATGGATGGTGCCTTTGACTTTTTTGTCGCTCGACGCCTGCCCTCCCCGGCTGTTGGGATCGTAGGAGCAATGAAGTCGAATGACTCGCCCCGCATCGTCTTTGACGACTCGTTCACACCGAATGATGTAGGCGTAACGAAGGCGTACTTCGGTGCCGGGAGCGAGACGGAACCACCCTTTGGGCGGACTTTCCTCGAAATCATCTCGCTCGATCAGCAAGCGACGGGAGAACGGGACGGCGCGCGTTCCCTGTCGCGGCACATCACGCGGATAATAGGGCGCTTCCAACGTCTCGACGAGATCTTCGGGGTAGTTGTCGATGATCACCTCGATGGGACGAAGCACGCACATCACGCGGGGGACATCGAGGTTGAGGTCATCGCGGATGATATGTTCGAATCGGGCCAAATCGATGACGTTATGGGTTCGCGCCACACCGATCTCTTGGCAAAAGGCGCGAATGGCCGAGGGACGAACACCACGCCGTCGCAGCCCCGAAAGCGTGGGCATACGCGGGTCGTCCCACCCTTTGACGTGCTTTTCTTGCACGAGTCGCAGCAGCTTGCGTTTGCTCATGACGGTATACGTCAAGTTCAGGCGTGCGAATTCCGTCTGCTCGGGGCGCGGTGGCATCAATCCCACGTTGTCCAACACCCAATCGTATAATTCTCTGTTGTTCTCGAATTCGAGTGTGCAAATCGAATGCGTGATGTTTTCGATGGCATCCGAAAGGCAATGGGCGAAATCATAAAACGGGTAGATGCACCAAGTATCCCCCGTGCGATAATGATGTGCCCCTTTTCGGATACGGTACAACAGCGGGTCACGCATCTTCATATTCGTGGCGGCCAGGTCGATTTTGGCGCGAAGGACATGCGTGCCGTCATCGAACTCACCACGTCGCATCCTATCGAATAAATTGATATTTTCCTCGATCGACCGATCTCGATACGGTCCGGGGGTGCCCGGTTCATTGATGGTTCCCCGTCGTTGTCGGATCTGCTCTTCGGTCGAACTATCCACATAGGCTTTGCCGCGTCGAATGAGTTCGACCGCGAAGTCGTAGAGTTGTTGGAAGTAGTCGGAGGCATGATATAGATGGGGCCCCCAGTCGAAGCCGAGCCAGCGAACGTCGTTTTGAATGGACTCGACGTATTCCGTATCTTCCGTGGTGGGATTGGTGTCGTCGAAGCGCAGGTGGCAGACGCCCTGATTTTCGGCGGCGATACCGAAGTTCAGGCAGATGGACTTGGCATGTCCGATATGCAAGTATCCGTTGGGTTCCGGAGGAAAGCGCGTCACCACGCGTCCGCCGTACTTTCCTGACGCGTTGTCCGCGGCGATCATGGCGCGGATGAAGTCAACGGACTCGCTAATCGAAGCGCAGGTGTCATCGTTCACGGCAGAACTCCTTTGCTGCCTTGGCAGCATTCATGCACGCGCGGAATACCCCGAGCGTCGAGCTTCGGCAACTGTCGAGACCATGGGCCATTGCCTGAAGGCGGGCCATGGCTCCCCTACGCCTTGCTTTCGCCCCGAAGATCGTTGCGGATCTGCCGGATCTCACTGGGATATTGCATCTCCCGGGCGGTGGATTTTGCCTTATCATTTCGGCTCATGCGTGGTCTCCTCCTGTCTTGGATGAATGGCACGACAGTTGCTTGTACGTGTCCAAAGGTGGTATGCCGATGACTTCTCGAATCCTTCGTGCTTGCTCTGCACTATCCCTGGGTGTTGCCATCGCTTGCGTGGGTATGACCGCGCGCGCGGAGATGGGATTCTCCTCCGACGGCAACTTGCTCGCCATGTCCGCTGACGACGAGCGTGGGGTGAGAGTGCTCGATCTTCGTACGGGTATGCTGTCGACGCTGACCGATTCACCCTCGAGCGGCCATGCTTTTTCCTGGTCGCCCGATGGAACCCGATTGGGTTTCAAGATATTGCATCCTCACGGGGATGGTTTCCTGCAAGAACCAGCCGTATACGATGCAACCACGGGCGTCGTTCAATCGCTGGCTGCTCCTTCATCCCTCGCGGGCGTTCCCTCTTTTTCCGCCCAAGGACACGTTGCTTTCACGCTCGGCCACGAGGCGGTGGTGATCGACGATAACGGATTCGTCACGCGTCATACGCTTCCGCAATACGTCAACCTGGTAGCCTTATCTCCCGATGGGAAACAGCTTGTTTTCAACGCTTCCGACGATTCGATCTGGTTGTTGGATCGGCAAAGCGACCAACGACGGCAGATCGCACAAGGTCCATCGTATGGTCCTGTGTGGTCTTCGGATGGCCGGCGTATTTTGCTCAGCGGCGTGGATGGGAACGTATCTTGTGTGGACCTCGAGCGGCAAACGGTTCATCGGCTTGGGCGCGGCACGTCACCATCGTGGCTTGCCGATGGGCAACACATCATTTTTACGGAGTTGCCAGTGCCCAAAGGCGATGGTCAACCTCCCCAGACCACGGTCCAGACCGTACGTTTCGATGGAACGGAGCGTCGGATGTTGCCCGGCGTGCAAGGTTATGACACTCGCCTTTCCCCCAACGACACCACGATTGTATTTCGTTCGGCACCGCAAACCGAGCCGTTCATCGCCCGGTCATGGAATGGATCGACTTCGTTTTCCGCGGCTCGACCCCTGAGCGAGAAGGTAAAATCGCATCGAGATCTTCGAGCGTTGCTTCGCCCTGCTCGTCCGAACGTCGTGCCGCCGCCCGTCACCGGATGGCGTCAAAAACCCGTAAAAATCGACGATGTCCCCTATTTGCACCAGGTGTATGACACGCCCAACCACTTCAACGGCCATTGGGCTTGCAATGCCACTTCCGCCATCATGACCCTCGCCTATTACGGTGTGATCGATTTCTGGGACACGACCGTCAATGTACCTTCGTCTCACGTGAGCCATTACGGCAATTACGTTTCCGAGATTTATACCATCAACGGGAAAACTTTCGACATCGGCTCACCGGACCCCAACGGTAATCTTGGCTACGGTGGATATGGGTATATCGTTAGAAACGATTGGAAAGACACCAAGGGCTACATGGCGGACTACATCGGGTTTCACGGTGTCGATTCCGGCGTGGATTGGTCTCCCAACTGGGACAAGGTCATCAAGGAGGTGGATAACAAGCATCCGTTCGTCGTGCTGACCTCGATCACGTCCGCGGGCCATTATATCGTGGATATCGGCTACCATAGCGATCAGCATACGGCGATCTTCAACGATCCGTACGGCAACAAAAACAGCGGCTACATGAATTATAGCGGCGCCAATGCCCTGTACGATTGGCCTGGCTACAACAACGGTTACTCCAATCTCGTCACTGTTCATTGCTTCATCTGGAGCCGCTCGACCGTTCAACAACCCGAGCCCGAAGAGCCGGACGCGGGCACCGAGGACGTCGAACAGCCTGAGCCGGATGCGGCTGAACCGGAAGCCTCGAAACCCGATGTGGCTATCGAGGATTCGTCGAAACCAGAAATCGGATCGTCGTCGGATGCGGGGCTGGAAGCGAGCGAAACCGACGCCCGCAAACCAACGGGAGGTTCGTCGGCGTTCGGGTATAGCGAAGAGCCGGATGCTTGCGCTTGTTCTTGGGTTGGTGCCCATAAAACCCAAGAGCATGCTTATTGGAGTCTGCTCGCTTGTTTGTCGTTGTGGGTCCTTCGACGACGGGGCTCATGAACGACGGTTGAATGCATTGTTGGATGCATTGTGGATGTATTTTCGGCGTATTCTCGGTCAATTGTTGGGGAAGGCTTACCAGAGCGGCGGGATATTTTCTCCCGTGGAGGCATCGCCGTAGCCCCAGCACAGCGCGTGGCCGTCTTCTCGGATCCCGCAAGTGCGGTAAGAAAAGGCGGAAATATCCTTGAAAACCGCGTTGGGGGGAGAGCTTTGCCCATGGCTATTGTCGCCCCAGCAGGCCACGTGGCCGTCGGATTTGATGGCGCAGGCATGGGCGCTTCCGCAGGTGACTTGTTTGGCGGTGATGGAGGGGGGCGTGGGTGCTGCTGTCCCCCAGCAGTGAATGGCGTTGGTGAGGGTCACACCGCAGGTGAAGCCATCGCTGGAGGCGATGCTCGTAAAGAGCGTGCCAGGCGATGATACCGAACCATATTGGTCGAAGCAGGAGACGAGACCTCCCGGGCCGAGGGCGCAAACATGCTTTTTCCCTGCGGTTACGGCGTAATAGGAGCCTGCATCGAGCGAGAAGGTTTTGTCGAGATTGCCCCAGCACACCAATTGTCCCGATCGAATGGCACAAGAAAAGCCATTTCCGGAGGCGATATCGCTATAGGAGCCGGGCGGCACGGAGGTCACGGGCCCCTGATTATCTCCCCAGCACGACACGGAGCCATCGCTCGCCAATCCGCAAGCATGCGAATAGCCGGCCGCGATTTTGGTGAAGGTTCCGCCGGGGGGCAAGGCCCGACCATAGCGGTTGCTGCCCCAACAAACGGGTCGTCCACTTATTTTGCGGGCGCAAGTGAAGGTATTGCCTGCGGCGATATGATTCAGGGGGCCGGAATTGACCGCGGTCCGGCCGGCCAGGTTCGTTCCCCAACACACCACTTCCTCGCTGGGGCGCATGCCACAGGTGAAGCCGTCGGACGTATCGATGCTACGGAGAGCATAAGCGGGGGCCATGTCTTCTCGGTGCGGGGGAATAGAAGGGGCATGGGTCCAGCAGGAGGCGATGCCGGTGTTGTTGAGGCCGCAAGCCACGGCAGCGGAAGTGGTGATATCGGCAAAGGGTCCCGAGGGTTGAGGTTGCAGGGGAAGATGCGACCAGCATGCGGCCGATCCACTGGTTTTCAAGGCGCAGAAAGCGGTGGAGCCCGAGGACACTTTGGTGTAAGAGCCTGCCGGGGGGGAGCCTCGGTTTTCGCCGGAAAGCGTAACGCATTCGATAGTTCCGTCTGTCTTGACTCCGCAGAGGGTATCCTTTCCAGCAGCGATATGGGTGAAAGTTCCGGCAGGATGATACAGGTCCCAGGGAGGTTCGCCGAAGCAGGAAACCGCGCCGTTGCCGGCACGAACGCAACTGAAAGTACCTCCCGAGGTGACCTGGACGAAGCGGGTCAACGGAGCGTTGGCGAAGACCGTCGATTTGCCCCAGCAAGCCAATAGGCCGTCGTTGTGAATGCCGCAGGTATGGTTATCGCCCGCGGAAACATGGTGGAAGTCTTGGGTGAGGGGGGGCTTGGCTTGTTCGAATTCATTGGCGCCCCAGCATTCGACAGTGGCGTCGTCGTGCAAGGCGCAGGCGTGGCGTCCGCCGGTGGTGACGTGGGGAGAAAGGGGCGGG
>MWCO01000038.1 GCA_002070115.1 Deltaproteobacteria bacterium ADurb.Bin207 | reverse complement strand
AGTTGTGATGAAAATTCCCCCTACGGCACCGCCTGTCCTGCTGGCTATCAATGCCAATCCTACTTGGGACAATCCCAATGCGTCCCCATTTCCGGCTCTTGCGTCTGCAATAACGACAATGCCGGGCTCGTACGCTCCTGTTTCGTCGATACCTGCATCGGTAGGCAAACCTGCTCCCTATCCTCGGGGTTATACTCCTGGAGCACCTGCGATATCAGCGATAACGTCGAGATTTGCGACGGAACGGACAACGATTGCGATGGAAAAATCGATGAAGGATTCGTCAATGCCGTGACCGGTAAGTACGATACGAACGAGCATTGTGGATTCTGTCATAACGATTGCACGAAATATTGGTCTTCGCAGATCCATCATGCCAACGGAGTCTGCGACGCGACCCCTTCTATGCCTGTATGTCGTATGCAATGCAGGAAAGAAACCATCGGTGGAAAAACCTATGAATATGTCGACACCAACGGAAACGCTTCGGACGGCTGCGAGTGTCGTCGCATAGCCGGCAATCTTACGCAAGACGAACCGGATATGGGTGAGTTTCCGACTTCTAGCGAAGACTTTGTCGATGAAAACTGCGATGGGGTCGATGGGGTCATCGAGCATGCGCTTTTCGTGTGGGCGGGGAATGCGGCGGTGGGAACGGGAACGAGGACCAATCCTTATCGAACCATCCAGCAGGCGATCACCGCTCTACCCGCTTCCGGGAAACGATATATCCTGGTGGCCGAAGGCACCTACGATGAAAACATCGTGCTAACAGAAGGGCTGAAGATGTACGGTGGATACGCCCCGGACTTCTTCGGCCGGGATATTTTGCTTCACCCCACCACGGTCCGAGGACAACTGCCCGTCAAAGACCAGAAGGGAACCATCACGGCCGTCGGCTTGGGCAAAGGAGTATCCACCACGATCGTCAGTGGTTTTCATATCTTGGGGCGTAATGTGCCTGACAACCCCGCCTCCGATGTCGATGGGGCCGCGACCATTGCCGTATACGCAAGAAGCTGTGGCTCTCGTTTGATCATCCAGAATAATGTCGTCATCGCCGGAAGAGGAGGTCGGGGAGGGCGCGGAAGTACGGGTGCGGCTGGCTATGGCCGTCAGGTATCTCTTACCTTGGACGGCGGCAAGGGCAGGGATGGGGAGCGTCGTGACGGGCCTTGTGCGGCGACGACTCGTGCTGGCGGTGCGGGGGGGGTCAATGGGCAATGCGCGGCGAGCGCCAAACCGGGCGGGGGGATCGTCTGTCCCTCTTATAACAGCAGTTCTTATCAAGGTGCCCAGGCCCAATATGTCTCTCCGACCGGACTGGAGGGCGCGGGCGGGTTCGACTGGACTTTTGATGCCTATAGTGGCTGGTCCTGCAGCCATGTGACGGAAAGTGGCTGGCCTTCGGCGATCCAAAGCAACAACGGGCAAGACGGTTTGGATGGCCCCACGGGGCAAGGGGGGCTTGGAGGCAACGGTTGTTCCAGCATATTCGGCTCCTACGGGGCATTTTCGTGGATACCGGCAGCCGCGAAAGCCGGTGGAAACGGAACTGCGGGAATGGCCGGAGGCGGGGGTGGCGGAGGAGGGGGAACCATGTATCGTCCCTTTGGCGGCTGTCCTTCCCACGAGCTTGGCCCGACCGGCGGTGGGGGCGGAGCGGGCGCTTGCGGTGGTATGGGAGGACTTCCGGGTGGTGCCGGAGGAGCTTCGTTTGCCGTGTTTGTTCACGCGGACGGAGCCATTGCGCCTACCATCATGCACAACCGGATCCGACGAGGTCCTGGTGGAGACGGGGGTATGGGTGGATTTGGCGGTCCTGGAGGGCAAGGGGGCCGAGGCGGGTTCGGTGGTCAGCCTACCACGTGGTCTGGTTCGGCGGGCGGAAAGGGTGGCGATGGTGGCGCGGGAGGACCTGGCGGCGGCGGCGGCGGTGGCTGTGGCGGACCGTCGATCGGCTTTTTTGCCTTTGGTTTGACGGCTACCCCGGCGTCCAACCTTTTCGATTACGACGATGCCGTTTCGACGGCTGGTTCTGGCGGGCCTGGAGGCGGTGCGGAAACCGCGGGCTCGAGTGGCGGAAAGGGAGTGGATGGCAAGTCCGCCAACCAATTGATTCTCTTGCCTTGTGGGCCCGGCGGACTATGTCCCATCGGTACCAGTTGCGACGCCAACCAGGTCTGCATCCCGATCAAATAGCAATAAAAACCAATAATTTCAGCATGTTACCGCCTTACGGCGCCCCTCATCCATGACCTATCCCACCATATCCGCGCGGGCTCATGCCAATATCGCGCTCGCCAAGTATTGGGGAAAAGCCAGTGTGCAAAACAATATGCCGGCTGTTCCCAGCGTATCGGTGACGCTGAAAGCTCTGACGACGACCACCCGGGTGACATGGGATGAATGGCTCACCGACGACGAGATACAGGTCAATGGCGTGATCCAGCAAGGCAGAGGCAGAGAACGGGTGGTGGAGCTGCTCGATCGGGTTCGTCGGTTCGCGGGGATATCGGTTCGGGCGCGTGTTATTTCGAGCAATGATTTTCCCACGGCCGCGGGGTTGGCGTCGAGTGCCTCTGCGTTTGCGGCGCTTGCGCTAGCTGCGACGCAGGGGGCTGGGCTTGGGTGGGATCGGGCACGTATCAGTGATTTGGCCCGGCAATCCAGTGCTTCGGCGGCAAGGAGCCTTTATGGCGGATTTGTGCGTCTTGGCGCGGGCGAGGGTTCTACGACCTATCTTCCGGCGGAGCCGTTGGCTTCTGCGGAGCATTGGGATTTGCGTATTGTCGTGGCGGTTTTGTCGGATAAGGCGAAAGCCGTGGGGTCCACGGTGGGGATGAATCATACGCAGACTTCGAGCCCTTACTTTGAGGCGTGGAAAGCCTTTTGTCATGGGTTGGCTCCCCGCATCGAAGAGGCCATATTGCGGAAAGACTTGAAAGAAGTGGGTGAAATGGCCGAGCAGAGCGCCCTTGCGATGCATGCCTCGGCGATGGCGGCGGCGCCCGCGGTCATTTACTTCGAGCCGACGACGTTGGCGGTATTGCAGGCCGTTCGCGACATGCGCGGGGGGGGGCTGTCGGCTTATGCGACGATGGATGCGGGGCCTCATGTCAAAGTGATCACGATGGGCGCTGATGCCGACGAGGTGGTGGAGCGTTTGGAGCGGATACCGGGGGTATTGCGGACGATGGTATCGGAGGTGGGGGGGCCTGCGGAGATCGTTTCCCCATGAAGGCGAAAGCTCCGGGAAAAATCGTGATTTCGGGGGCTTATGCCGTACTCGAGGGGGCGCCGGCTCTGGTGACGGCGGTGGATCGGTATGTGGTGGCGGATTCGGAACGTGAAGCGGTTTTCGAAGCGCCGGAGGTGCGCGTTGCCTTACCCACGGGGCCTTTGCCCTATTTCGATGCTTCGTCGTTGCGAAAAGACGGAAGAAAGCTGGGCCTGGGTTCGAGTGCAGCCATTGTGGTGGCGTGTTTGGCCGTCGTATGGCTCGAAAGGCATCCTATTTTGCCGGAAGGTGAGTTAGCGAACCGCATATGGCTCCCCGCGATGCGGGCCCATCGAGCGGCGCAGGGGGGGGGCAGTGGCATCGACGTGGCGACCTCGGCTCATGGGGGGACGCGTCGTTGCTGGCTCGACGGATCCTGGTTGCGTCATGAAGTTCATGCGCTGCCGGACGATTTGCATATCGATATTTATGCTGCGCGGGAGCCCAGTTCGACCCCGGAGATGCTTGCCACGGTCCGGGCGTGGGCGAAACGAGCGCCGCAAGAATACCGGCGAAGGATGGATGCGTTGTGTGAGGCGGCCAAAGCGGCGACGACGGCGGAGTCGTTGGCGGCATTTCTCGACGTGATGGCGCAGCAGCGGGATTGTCTTGCTCGTTTGGGTGATGCCTCGGGCGCTCCGATTGTACCGCAGGAGCTTCGAACGTTGGCTTCCCAGGCGCAGCGGGACGGCGTCATCGTGTATCCTTCGGGGGCTGGTGGTGGGGATATCGTGGTATGCATGGGGCGGCGAGGGGGATGCGAAGCCTGGAGGCAAGGGTTGCAGCGAGCGGGGCTCGAATGGCTTTCGGTGGGAGTGAATGCCCGTGGTGTTCATGCGGTCCCTTCCGGCGACGATTTTGATTGACTCGACAACGAGAGCAAAGCAGCACAAGATTGACCATGGCGCGGCTTCCCCTCGACGGGATTTTTCTCGTGGCACTATGCTTTTGTTGTGTAAATCCCATAGGATGCGGCTCGGAAGAGGAGATGGCCCATCCGCCGGGGCCTGGGGATGCGTCGGGGGATCAGGGGGATGCGTCGGGGGATCAGGGAAGTGTCCATGAAACAGGGGGTCCGTGTAACCCACGAAGCTGTCTCGACTTGAGTGCCCAATGTGGGACGGTGCTTGACGGCTGTGGGGGTACGGTGGATTGCGGTTCGTGCCCCACGGGCCAAACCTGTGGTGGTGCGGGACCCAATCAATGTGGCGTCGGCGAATGTACGCCCAAGACCTGTGTGCAGCTCAACGCCGCTTGTGGTTTGGTATCGGATCTATGTGGCAATGTGTTGTCGTGCGGCGAGTGCGCGAAGCCGGAGGTGTGTGGGGGGGCGGGGATCGAGAATCAATGTGGCTGCACGCCTATCTCTTGCGCGTCCGTGAAGGCGGAATGTGGAACGCTTTCCGATGGTTGCGGTGGGGTCGCCCATTGTGGAAGCTGTCCCAAAGGGATGGTCTGCGGAGGGAAGGAGCAAAACCGTTGTGGCCCGGAGCCATGTACTCCGAAGACGTGCGCGAGTATCGGAGCGAATTGTGGGGCATACGCGGACGGGTGCGATGGGGTAATAGATTGTGGAACCTGCGTGGCGCCGC
Source organism: Deltaproteobacteria bacterium ADurb.Bin207 (assembly GCA_002070115.1). Classification (GTDB taxonomy): domain Bacteria; phylum Myxococcota_A; class Polyangia; order Polyangiales; family Polyangiaceae; genus MWCO01. Next base: position 48,321 of record MWCO01000038.1, on the reverse strand, counting down.
AAACCTGTGGGGGAGGAAAGGATCCGTTTCGCTGTGGATGTACGCCAACCACGTGTGTATCGCACAACGCTGAATGTGGCACTGTTGCGGACGGCTGCGGCGGGACTCTTTCTTGTGGGACATGCAAGTATGGAACATGCCAGGGGAATCGATGCGTTTGCGCACCGGTCACCTGCGCCTCGAGCATGGCGGAATGCGGCACGATCGACGATGGCTGTGGGAAGAGTCTTTCCTGTGGTTCATGTAAGGCGCCGAGGCAATGTGGGGCTGCGGGGGTAGCGAATCAATGCAGTTGCACACCGGCTATATGCCCTCCCATTTTCGCGGACAGTTTCGAATCCGGCAACATGGGCACCAAGCCTACGGGCTGGCAGATTTGGCACAACTGTCATGCGGACAATGCTTGGTTCGTTGAAATCGCCGGGTCTCCAGCTCCAGGGGGAGGGTTTCAGAATCTTCGTTTCCAGACGACCAAGTTCAGTGGTTCCTGTTCATCCCCGGGCGCTTATGCGCAAACGGACTATCTGCCCGTCATCGCGGGAAGAAATTACCAGATCGAGTCGTGGTCGAGAAACTGGGGTAGCCATAGCAAGATCGACGCGTTGTTCTACAGCGCGCAACAAGAGTATATCTCTATGAAATCAAAGGATTTTCCTGCGGACTCGGGATCGTATAAGCAGAATCCATCGTTACTGGTGAAAGCGCCCGCGAATGCCTCGTTCGTTCGGATTCGTGTTGCGTTACAGGACTCGGGGGCGGCTCTCGACTTCGATAGGCTCGAACTATTCGAAGAATGACGGAGCGTGAGAGGGCAGTATCCATCACCGCGGCACCCATGTGATTTTCGTTGTGGGTGAGGCAGGGTGGGGATGAGGGTGTCGCGCGGCCCCTTCGGGCCGATCGCGTTGTGGGGGCCCTGGTACGGAAGTGATGCGGTTGATGCGGGGAGCTGGTTTTGCGATCCGGATGATGGCTGGAATGCCAATTATCCATTAACGGATATACTCAAAATTTGCCGATGGGTTGTCATTAAAGATAAAAATATTCTATATTTTTTGGAGAATACAACATATATCACGCCATTTCTCCAAGTCACAAATATACGTAATCGTATACTTCACCCATCCTGGCGACATCATCGTCGTGGACGTAGCTGCCACTATTTCAATCGATGGCAATGACATGGAAAGGGGGCAGAACCATCGAGGCATGAGGCGACGGGGGGAAGAAGGGAAAACGGCAACCCGAGGGTGCAAGGCTGGTCGGAGCCGTTTGCTTCATGCTTGGGGGGAGAGAAGACGGTGGGCAGCTATCGATTTTCGATGGTGGAATTCGGGGTGGTGTGACGGCGAAGTTGCGTGTTCCCTTGAGTTGGGGAGCAAGCCGTGCGAAAGAGCGAGGCATGTTTCGGCTGGACGACAAAGTGGCGTTGGTGACAGGTTCATCCCGAGGGATTGGCCGGGCGATCGCGGTGGGACTTGCGGCCCAGGGGGCGCGAGTGTTCGTGAACTATCTCTCGGGCAAGCAGCAGGCCGAGCAGGTGGTTATGGAAATCGAGGCGGCGGGAGCAAAGGCGGAGGCCCTTGGTTTCGATGTAGCCGATAGCAAAGCGGTCGACATGGCGGTCACGCAGGTCGTTGAGCGCGCGGGGCGTCTGGACATCGTGGTCGCCAATGCGGGGATATCGAAAGACGGATTGCTGATGCGTGCGAAGGATGAAGATTTGCAATCGATGTTGGAAGTCAACCTTCGGGGGGCGATTGCGTTGGCCAGGTCGTCGATCAAGCCGATGCTGCGAGCGCGGCGAGGTCGAATCATTTTGGTGTCGAGTGTTGTGGGCGAGATGGGCAACGTGGGGCAGACGTTTTACGCGGCGTCGAAAGCGGCGATGCTTGGAGTGACCAAGAGTTTGGCGAGGGAGTTGGGTTCGAGGGGAATCACGGTCAATGCGGTGGCTCCGGGGCTCATCGACACGGACATGACGGCGGGGATGAGTGAGCAGATGCGCGGGGCGATGGTGAATGCGATTCCGCTGGGTCGATTTGGGCAGGCGGGGGACGTAGCCGCGGCGGTGGCCTATTTGGCGAGCGACGAAGCGGGATACGTGACGGGGCATGTGTTGCGAGTGAATGGCGGGATGTACGGTTGAAAGTCGTGAATAACGCATCGCGTTGCAAGCAGAGAGACGGTGGAGGGTCGAAACAGCTTGATGGTTTTCGAGGAGCGCGCTACGCCGTGCGACCGTTATCACAAGATACGGTGATGACCGGATCGGCGGGCGTGGCTTGGCTGGATGAAGGGCCACGACGACTCGACGATGACAACGAATTGAACACTACGTGTCCGGAGGGACCCCATGGCGGATAAGCGTGATATTGCGGCCGAGGTGACGGCGATCATCAAAGAGCAGATGGATGTCGACGAAAAGGACATCAAGCCCGAGTCGACATTCATTGACGATCTTGGAGCGGATTCTCTTGGGTTGGTGGAGTTGGTGTTGGCGTTCGAGGAGCGGTTCGAAATCGATATCCCCGATGAGGATACGGAAAAAATCCGCACGGTGCAGGACGCCATCGATTATATTGAGAAGCACGCAAAAAAATAGTTTTGTGGGCCCCGTCGCTCCGGGGTTTGTGCGCGACGCACTTTCCGACGAGCAGTCATGGATACAGCACGAGAACGGATAGTCGTGACGGGTCTCGGCATGGTGACGCCATGTGGGACTGGTGTGACGGAAACCTGGGATAACCTGCTTGCGGGTCGCAGTGGAATTGGGTTGATCACGGCGTTTGACGCGAGTGAGTTTGCGGTTCGTATTGCGGGTGAAGTGAAGGATTGGGATCCTTCGGTTCATATTCCCAAGAAAAAGGTTCGTGAGTTGGGGCGTTTTGCGCAATTTGCGGTGGCATCGGCGCAGCTTGCGGTGCGGGATGCGGGATTGGAGTTGACGGAGCAGGAGCGGGAAAACGCGGCTTGTGTGATGGGAGTTGGCATGGGGGGATTGGAAGGTTTGGAGCGTGTGTCGGAGGTGATACGCGAAAAAGGGCCTTCGAAAGTCAGTCCTTATGCGGTTCCCACGATTGCGATGAACATGGCGGCGGGACAAATTTCGATTGCGCTTGGGATACATGGCCCAAGCTTTTGTACCGCGTCGGCCTGTGCTTCCGGGGCCCATGCCATTGGCGAGGCTTTGATGCTTCTTCGCGCGGGAGCGGCTTCCGTGGCGATAGCGGGCGGGGCGGAAGCTACCATCACCCCCACGGGCATTGCGGGTTTTCAGGCCATGTTTGCTCTGTCGCGAAGAAACGATGACCCCAAAGGCGCGTGTCGTCCGTTCGACACGCAACGCGATGGGTTTGTCGCCTCCGAAGGAGCAGCGGTCCTGGTGCTCGAGCCGCTCACTCGCGCCAAGCGTCGCGGCGCTCGCATCTATGCGGAACTCACGGGATACGGTTCCTCGTGCGACGCTTATCATCCCGTTCAACCCGCGCTCGACGGCCGAGGTGCCATGGCATCGATGCGTAGGGCGATGCAGGATGCCGGACTCGTTGCCGAGCAAATCGAGTATATCAATGCGCATGGTACGGGCACTCCCCAGGGCGACGTGCAGGAATGCAAGGCTATCGTGGATGTATTCGGCCACCACGCTTCCGATCAACGTTTATGGGTATCGTCGACCAAATCGATGACGGGGCATTTGCTTGGGGCTGCCGGAGCTGCGGAGGCGGCATTTACGGCGCTGGCGTGCGCCCGAGGGCTCGTTCCCCCCACCATCAACATCGGCGAAAAAGACCCCCAATGCGCCGTGGATGTCGTAGCCAATGAGGCAAGGGAGCGCTCCGTGCGCCATGCTTTGTCCAATTCTTTCGGATTTGGCGGCACGAACGTCTCGCTGGTCCTGTCGCGCGTGAACTGAATCTCATCCATCTTTTTTTTCCCTACCATCAACGCTAGAACCTACGCATGACCCCGCTCGCCATTGCTTCCGATCACGGTGGATTCGCTCTGAAAGAAGCCCTCAAGCAAGCACTCATGCAATGGGGCATCGCTTTCGAGGACCTTGGACCCTTCGACCCTTCGTCCTGTGACTACCCGGATTACGCGCACCTCATGGCGCGAGTGATTGGGCAAGGGCGTTTTCCCCGTGGTGTGCTCATCTGCGGCACGGGGGTGGGGATGTCGATGGCGGCCAATCGACATCCGCATATTCGCGCTGCGGTCGTATCCGACACCTACTCCGCTCGCATGGCGCGAGAGCATAACGATGCCAATGTATTGTGCATGGGAGAACGTGTCGTCGGTCAGGGACTTGCCTGCGACATCCTTCGAGTTTTTCTTGATACCCCTTCGGATTCGAGCGATCGGCACGCACGACGAATCGCCAAATTGTCGCCTGGGGAGCCTGTAGAATGAAATGCCCCCATTGCGGCCAGTTGGAAAACCGGGTCATCGACTCGAGACTCAGCACGAGCGGAGAGGTCACACGTCGTCGTCGTGAATGTGAAAACTGCGGACGTCGCTATACCACCTACGAACGTGTCGAAGACCTGCTTCCGTCCGTGGTCAAACGCGATGGCCGTCGCGAATTCTTCGATCGTCGGAAAATCGTCAGCGGTATTCGTTTGGCCTGCAACAAACGTCCTGTCTCGATGAGTCAAATCGACGAAATCGCGGAGAGTATCGAACGCGAATTGCAAGAATCCGGTGAGCGAGAAGTGTCCTTCACGACCATTGGAGAGAAGGTCATGAACCGCTTGCGAAAGCTCGATCAAGTGGCATACGTGCGATTTGCAAGCGTTTATCGTCAGTTTCGGGATCTCGAAGACTTCTCTCGTGAGTTGGCGACGCTTGTCACCGAGCCCCCATCGCAGTAAAGCTTGCGAGGTTACGAATGCCGACGGAAGCCGACATCGATCTCAAAATGATGACGAAAGCGCTTGCAGAAGCCAGGCGTGGACGTCCTTCGCCCAATCCTCATGTAGGCGCGGTAGTGGCTCGTGGTCACGAAGTCATCTCTGTGGGGCATCATGAACGCGCGGGAACGGAACATGCCGAAGTCGTGGCTTTGCGCGCTGCTGGGGAAGCAGCGAAGGGCGCGACCTTGTATGTCACTCTCGAGCCGTGCAATCACACGGGCAAAACCCCTCCATGTGTTGACCTTATCTTGCAAGCGGGCATTGCGCGGGTGGTAATCGCCTGCCGAGACCCCAATCCTCATGTCGAGGGCGGTGGTATCGAAGTGCTCGAAGCGGCTGGCGTGCAAGTCGATCTTGGTGTCAAAGGCATCGAAGCTCGCGCGTTGATCCAACCGTGGGTCAAACAAATCACCACGGGTCTACCCTACGTCAGTCTCAAACTTGCTGTATCTCTCGACGGTCGAATCGCCACGCGAACGGGCGCGAGCAAATGGGTGACGGGACCGGAAGCACGGGCCAAAGTCCACGAAATTCGTGCTTCCCATGACGCCGTCATGGTCGGTGTCGGTACGGTATTGGCCGACGACCCTCAACTGACCGTGCGTGACGTCGAAGGTCCTAACCCGATTCGGATAGCGGTCGATTCGAAGCTTCGTATTCCTCTTTCCGCGAACCTCATCGCTACGGCTATGGATACGCCCACTTGGATTGTTACGGCGCAGGATGCACCAGAATCCATTGAAAGCACCTTGGTAGCCCAGGGAGTCGAAGTCATTCGCGTGGCACGTTCGAGCGAGGGACGAGTGGATATCACCGCGGGATTGCGAGCCATAGCCGGTCTTGGAATCGTCCGGCTGCTGGTCGAGGGCGGCGCCGAACTCGCCGGAAGCCTGCTCAACGCGGGACTTGTCGATGAGCTGCACGTCTTCATCGGGCCCATGTTGTTGGGGCCTCGAGGGCGTCCTGGCGCGGTCGATTGGGCTGGGCCGGCCAACCTTGCCGACGCACCGACCATGGTGGAACCACGGTGGGAGCTTTGCGGACGAGATGCCTACGTGCATGGCCTGCTTACCGCCACCACATCGTCGCGCGCCTGACGGTCGCGTCGCCGATTCACGATACGCAGCCTCCCTTTTCGGCCCAATCGCTGACGAACGGTTTGCGAGGAAAAACCGTGGGAGAATGGGTAACGGCCACGGTTGATGCATCGTTGGGTTTGTAGGTTGCCTTGGTGCATCGATTCTTCTGCGCTGTCGTTCGACCGGAACGTAGACCTACGCTTGCCAACGCGCGCCTGGCGACGTACGAATAGTTTTGCATCATGGCTATTCTTCCCATTCGCGTATTTCCCGATCCGGTCCTTCGCGAGCGCGCCAAGCCCGTGGACCAAATCACTCCGGAATTGCTTCGTTTGATCGATGATATGGCTGAGACGATGTATGCGGCCCCGGGTGTAGGTCTCGCTGCCAACCAGGTAGGCGTCCTTCATCGCGTGTTCATCATCGACATCGCGAGCGAAGACGAGCCCAGCGATTTGCATGTCTTCATCAATCCCCAGATCGTTCATCGAGAAGGGGAGCTGACGTGGAACGAGGGTTGTCTTTCATTTCCTGGCGTTAGCGAGACAGTGGAGCGGTCCGCGAAAGTTCGGGTTCAGGCGTTGGACCGCACGGGTACACCGTTCGAACTCGAGGCCGAAGGGCTCCTGGCGGTTGCGATTCAGCATGAAAATGAGCATCTCGACGGTGAGTTGATGATTGACCATTTGGGGCCCGTGCGCCGACGTTTGGTGCAACGACAACTCGCCAAGCATCGTAGTCGTTAGTGAATGAGAGCATGAGCGCGTGGCGCTGGCTCGCGGATCCACACGACCTTAAGGTGCGGGTGTGAGGGAAGGATATATGTGTTTGCGACGGACCTTCTATTCGGGTCATCGCATGAGGTGATGGTTCGTTATGAGGGTCATCGACGGAACAAGTTCGGGTCGATGGGTACGCCACGGGCCTGAAGGTTATCGGCGACCTTAGGGACGACACCTGTTGGATGGAAACTGCCTTCCACGGTGCCGCCAGAAGCGGTTCGTTCGACGGAGAAGGTGAAGATATCGCGCATGGCGATGATATTGCCTTCTACTCCCGCGGGTTCTGCGATGCGCGCGACGCGCGATCTACCATCTCGCAAGCGAACCACTTCGATCGCGAGATCGAACGAAGCGCTTAGCCATTCTCGCACGGATTCGATGGGCAAACCTGGGCGTAAGGCAGCGATTTCGGGGGCGGCTCGCGCGACAGCATGACGCAGCGAAGGAGCTTGCATGAAAGCGACGACGCCATCACAACCGCTTGCCACGGCATCGAGAACTTCGGAGGTCACGAAGCCTTCACAATGTGTGACGAAGAGGCTATCGGAACCGAGGCGTGCGGCGATGCGCACGGCGGAAGCTCCTTCGCGTGTGGGTTGGGTGAGAATACTGGTTCCATTGCGGGGCAGCGTCAGTGGGCACCCGGCATCATGAGCCACCACAACGTGTTCGTCGGGTCGAACGGCGCTGAGCAAACTTGCAATGATGCTTCTACCATCGGCGCCTGGGGCCACGGTCACCAAGATATTGACGTGTCCCGTGATGGCTTGTCCTATGAAAGAGGCCATGGCCCGGGACAAGGTTCCTGCCCGCACCAGATCTTCGAGAGACAAGGTTACCGGCGGGCATTTCAGCAATGTGGCGACCGGTCCCGTGCCGGACACGGGAGGGAAAGCAGCGATGAGTTTCGTGGATCCGGCATGCACTTGTCGTTCCACCATGGCTTCGCCGCTAGCGATGGGCGAGCCCGCGCTAGCACACAGTCGTCGAAGAATACGGTCGAGGGAACTTCCGGAAGCAAAAGGAATCTCGGCACGTCGTGGACCTGTCGTGCGAATGACCGACACCCAGGCATATCGATGCACATGAATTTCGATCACTTCCTCGTCCGCGAGCAAGGGTCCGAGAGGGCCCAATCCAAGGAGTTCTTCGCGAGCTTCTTGGATCACGCTTTCCGGATCGATTTGAGGAGCCATCTCGCCACTGGCACGAAGGGCCGAGACCGTTTCGCGCAAGACGCGTTCGACTCGATCCGCCGTCGCCTGGGACACTTCTTTTCCATCGGAAATCGCTTTGATTTCCGGCGTTTGCTCGACCCGTTCGATGACCGTGAACGCGGCAATGCGCTGTGCGGGCACCTGGATCGAGTCGGAGCTGAACCCCACGTCGCGAGCGCTCGAGCGTGGCAGGGGGGCGCGATTGGGTTGTGCCGATGCGGCTTGCGTGGGCGAGGTGACATCGGCCTGGCTGCCTGGTCGGTGTGGTGATGGCGACGCTTGTGGCGATACGCGAGCGGGCGGTGAGGGAACCCGGGGGGGAGCAGGAACGCGCAAGGGCGCGGGATGAGCCGGCACGGGGGCGGGCCCATCCAGCGGCGATGCGTCGCCACTCCAAGACTGTTCGTCGGGATCGTTTTCCAACGGGTAATGGCTGACAGGTCCTTCGGCACCTCGTCGTACAGGCGGCCGACTAGGGGGAGGAACATCGCGCATGCTTGGGCTACGAGACGAAGAGATACGTTCTGGAGAGTCCTCGGAGGGAGTGACACTGGGTCCACCGGCGGCGACGACGGCCCCTCCGGCGCCTTGCGGCACTTCGAGCCGCAAGATGAAATCGCCTACATAGATTTTGTCGCCTTCCCGCACGATCGTGGCCTGCGTGATTTTGCGACCGTTTACGTACGTGCCGTTGGTGCTTTTCAAGTCCGTGACGATGAATCGGCCATCACGGTACAGCAATCGCGCGTGATGCTTTGAGACATTGCCTTTCGGAAGCATCAACTCATTGCCTTGCACGCGCCCGACGCTGACCTCCGTCCGATCGAACACCTCGCGCCGTTCGTTGCCGCCTTTTTCCGTTATGATAATCGCGAACATTCCAGCCTTTGGGCGTGAGATTACTCACACCACTAGTGCCGATTGCAACCCGAGCGCAAGGTGATGTCAATCGAATCAATGCCTGGGCGTTCGGGAATGCCTCCCGCAAGCGCGTGAGGGACCTGCCTTATATATCTTCGCCCTGATTATTCGCTCAATTCCGTGAATGAGAGATTGGGTTGTCCCCTAAACGCTCGATTTCGAGTAGCATCGTGCATCTTCTGGTTTCATCCCGTTCGGTAACCCCACCGCGAAGGTGCCAAGCGTGCAACTGGACTTCGTTTCTCGAGAATTGACGATCAAGCTCGTCTATTACGGCCCTGCTTTGAGCGGAAAAACCACGAATCTTCAGGCGATCCATGGTTTTTCCGACGAGCAAACCCGGGGTCGCCTGATGACGTTGGAGACGCGCGACGATCGAACCTTGTTTTTTGACTTATTGCCGCTTCGTTTTCGAGGGGAAGGCGATTTATCCGTACGATTAAAACTATTTACCGTCCCAGGGCAGGTCATTCACGCCTCGACACGTCGGCTCGTATTGCAAGGAACCGATGGTGTTGCGTTCATCGCGGATTCACAACTGTCCGAGACGCAAAACAATGCTCGAGCCTTCCTCGACTTGAAGGAAAACCTCCGGTTCCACGGCCGCGAAATGCGCGAATTGCCCCTCGTCATCCAATACAACAAACGCGACTTACCCCAGACACGATCCCGTGATGAGATCGTGCAACTCGCGCAAAAAGGCAGAGAGCCCGTGTTTACGGCGATCGCTACCCAAGGTGTCGGTGTGCTGGATACGTTCGTCGCATTGCTGCATCTGACGTGGCTGAGTCTGGATGCCGCCCATGACCTGTCCGGGAAATTTCGATTCAATTCCGAGGCGTTACTACAGGAGGTCATCACTCGTATGGGCGCACGGGGCACCATCGATCAGTTCTTGAATGCTCGGCTCGGAGGACAATTCGAAGCCCGACGCAAGGAGTCCGGGCAATGAAACGCGACGACGGTTTGGAACCGAATCTCGAAGATCTTACGACCACGAAAAATATTCGGCTCGAGGATCTGGTCGACCGCGACTCTCTCAAAGAAGTCATCACTTCTTTCGTCAATCTTTTCGGAATCTCCGTACGGCTGTTTTCGAGTGAAGGCGACTTGCTCGCCGATGCGGTCGAGCAACAAGAGGTCTGCAAGGTCATCAACGAGTATCCCGACGGCAGGGCAGCTTGTACGGCCACCATTTCTACCGTCAAACACACGGTTCCCGACCCCACCCAGGACACCGTTCACCCTTGCTTCTCCGGCGCTCGCTACCATATCGCGGCCATCACGTATGACGGACGTTATGTCGGGCGAATCGTCCTCGGCCCCTATCTTCCAGCCGAGGTCAAAGAACTGCCAGGCTCATTGTTGACCACGGTTCGAGAAGCGCCACCGAGCCGACTGCAACAACTGCTTCCCCAAATGCCCAGAGCACGAGTAGAAACCGTTCGCAATATCGCGGAACACATGCGGGGGATCCTCGACTTGATCCTCTTCAGCGGGCACAAAGCCCTGCTCACCTCGCAAATGCACCTGGCCAGCGTGCGGGAAAGCTATCGAGAACTCCAAGACAAAAACCAACGTCTGCAAGACGCCTACGATAAACTCAAGGAACTCGACCGCCTCAAGTCCAACTTCATCGCTACCATTAGCCACGAACTGCGCACTCCCTTGACCTCCATCATCGGCTATAGCGAAATGATGAGTGAGGGAATTGCAGGAAGCCTCACCGACGAGCAACTCGAGTTCGTCAACACCATCCGCGACAAGGGCGAGCAACTGCTGACGCTCATCATGAGTTTGCTCGACCTATCCAAACTCGAAAGCGGAAGCTTGGCCCTCGTCAAATCCGATGTGGACATTCGAAAATCCTTGGATGATGTCGTCTCCCTGCTCAAGCCCAACGCCACCAAAGCGGGGGTGCAGCTCCATGTCGATGTTCCCGCCGCCTTGCCTACCATCCGCGGCGACGCCAATCGAATCCGTCAAGCCGTGCTCAACCTTGCGGAAAACGCAATAAAATTCACACCTTCCGGCGGTCAGGTCTCACTATCCGCCAAACTCGCCCAACAAGTCCTCGATGATGCGGAAGACGATATTGGATTCGCTTTGATTGCTCCCACCCGTTCGGTCATCGAAATCCGTGTCGCGGATACTGGCATCGGCATTCCCGAAAACGAACGCGAAAAAATCTTCACCCCTTTCTACCAAGTCGACTCCTCGTCCACACGCGAATATGGCGGTACCGGGTTGGGACTTTCCATCGTCCAACGCCTCATCCACGCTCATGATGGGAAAATATCCGTCGAACCCAACCACCCCAAAGGCAGCGTGTTCATCTTGAAAATTCCCGTCGACCTCGATGCTTGAGTACCCATGGCCGGTGAGTTCGAACGCATTGAGCATCTTCGTCGCTTGTTCGGACCTGCTCCCGAGGGAGTGTCCGTCGGCATTGGCGACGACGCCGCGGAAATCGATGTTCCTGTGGGCGAAAAAATCGTCTGGACCATCGACGCCTGTATCGAAAACGTTCATTTTCGCCAAGATATCGCTAGCTGGGAGGATGTGGGATTCCGTTCGATGATGGCCGCGGCAAGCGATCTCGCCGCCATGGCCGCAACACCGATTGGCGCCTTGTGCAGCGTATCGGTTCCACGAAACCTGCCCGACGATGCATTATACGCCTTGGCCAATGGGCAAAAACTCGCCGCTCAACAACTCGGATCATCGGTCATCGGGGGAAACCTTTCGGCCTCACAGATCGTCACCGTCTCCACCACGTGGTTGGGTCGAACCACCCTGGCTCCTCGTCGCCATGGGGCTCGTCCCGGCGACCAGCTAGCCTTGTGCGGCCCCGTCGGATTCGCCGCGCTGGGCCTGCGAATGCTCTTGAAAAAACCTTCGTGGACCGCTGCCGATGAAATCGAAACCATCGCTTTGCATGCGTGGCGACGGCCCCGTGCTCGTATCGAAGAAGGATTGCGATGCATGCATGCCTCTTCGCTCATCGATATCTCCGATGGACTCGCGCAAGATGCGCTCCACCTTGCCATGGCAAGTGGCGTTCAAATCGATATCGACTCCTCTACCGTCGTCTCCCCTGCCCTGATCACGCTCGCCAAAAAACTGGGATTCGATGCTCACGAACTCGCCTTATCCGGCGGTGAGGATTATGCCCTGCTGGCCACCTTTCCCCAAGGAACCATACCAGTTGGCTTCACCGTGATCGGCACGTGTCGCCAAGGTCACGGCGTGTGGGTCGACGGCATCCCCTTGCCGCCAAAAGGGCACGATCATTTTCGAAGCCCCTGAGCACCACCCGGCCAGTGTCCTTACCAACTTGACGACGGCAACGGGGTGCCTGATGAACGGCAAAGATCGATGCATCCCATTTGGTTTTTTTCCATCCCCTTGTTCGCTATCGGCGTGGGGACCGCCTGCTCGAGCGAGGACTCACCCACACCATTCAACGATGTGGATGTCGTGGGCACCGACCGAAATCCGGAGGGAATCCCCTATCCATCGGACGATTGGGGGGCTCGACCGAGGGACGGAAATAAGCCGGGGCAACGCCTGCCTAATTTTAGTTTTCAGGGGTATCCGGACTCTCGAAAGGACGACGGACTGCAGGTGGTAAGCATGGCGGACTATTTCGATCCATCGCAACAGCACCATAAGCTAATGTTTCTCATGGTTGTCGTTGCGTGGTGCCCCCATTGCCAGGCGGAAACACGCGCGGTCGTGAAACTCAACGACTCTTTCCGCGCAAACGGTATCCGTGTGGTGCAAACCATCGTGGAGGGAAAACGTCGGGGCAGCCCTCTTTCGCTGGCGGATGTCGACGATTGGGTAGATACCATGAACACGCCCTTTTCCGTACTCATCGACGTCAACGCAAAACGGTTGGGCACGGTCGCCACGATCCGAGGCGTGCCTTGGAATGCGCTGATCGACACCCGATCGATGGAAATCCTGTCCATTGCGGAAGGCGAGCTAGCCTACCCCGCGTCGTATGCCAACGATGGGCTCAACTGGGTTGCTACCCACGAACCGCGCCCTTGAACACGCCCCATCAACTTGCCTTATCCTTCGTCATCGCAAGCACACGCAACGCTCGATGCATCAGGTAAAGAGCAAGGGCAGCTTGGAATATCGAGATCCCAACCGCAAAAGACAACGTCGTGGCCGCAACCGCGGCTTCCTGCTCCATTTTGTCACCGATGGCGTATTGAGAAAACGCGTGAAGCGAAAACCAATCTCGCGTCCCCACGCCTTGCGGCGTCACCGGCAAAGCGGAAATGACCAACAGCACAGGCATGGTCACGAGCGCGACAGCCGGTGGAATATCGACGTCAAAAAAACGAAACGACAGCCAGGTGCCAAGAAACAACACCAAGATATGCGGCACTCGAAGAGCAAAGGCGAGAAGGTGACCGACCACTCCAACGTCGAACAACGGCGCGAGCACTTGTCGTCGCACCAGGATCGCCGGCCTACTGGCAATCACGACGAGGTAAACCACGGCCCCCACGCTTGCGGCTATCATGATCGGTCCGAGCCATCGCGCCGAGGATGCATCCAACGCGAGCGATACGCCCCCAAGCAATAACAAACATCCGAAGGTGGTGCCGTACACGAGCAGTGTCGCCCCCGCGACTCTTCCCAAAGGAGCCTTATAAACTCGCGAAACATACCATGTCAGCCACGCTTGGCCCAGATGGTGGTTGAGCATGGACGGCAAATACGATGCGCCACGGATCAAGAACACTTCATGAAAACGCACGGGACATACGGTGCGGGAATACACGAAAGACGTGGCCAACGAGTCGGATGCCAACAACGTGATGCTGAATACGAAACAGAACGCAAGAAAGCCAACGGTGTTCACCTGCCGCAGATGTCGCGCGAACATGGCGAGATCCAGACGAGATATCAGCAAAGACAGCAAGCCTAGCGCGATCGCAAAAGGCAGTGCTCTTCGCCACCATGGACGTTGATCTCGAGGCGGAGCATGGGCATCAGGAGTAGGTGATGAGACGGGCACGGCGCAGGTCTATTGGGGAACGAACCCACGTCCATAGTCGTGTTGGAACACCGCGGCAACGTGAGGCGCTTTTCGCGAACGCGAAGGAAGCGAACTTCCATCGAATATCTTCGGAGCCGAACCGATCGGGACTTGCCGGAAGACGGGAGTTAAGTATAATTATTTCAACAGGTTACGCTATTCTGGGGAGCGTGGAATCGCATAGGGAGTGGCTGAGGGGTCGCGTGGCGGATCGGTAGCTCGAACCCCCAGGAGGACTTCATGCGCAGGTTTTTCTGATCGAACGCACAATTCGCTTTTGTGCTCGACAGGCCTAGCCCCATCCCATTGCGCTTGCATTTCTTCTACCCACGAGGGGGAACCGAGCATGATAGCCAGCCAACGCAAGTCGGTGGTGTTCGCGAGCATGATTTTGACCATCATGGTCAATGGGGCAGAAAGCAGCGCGCCCACCGGCCCCCACAGCCACCACCAAAACACCATGGAAATAAGAACGACCAGAGGTGACAAGCCCAAGGCTCTTCCCATGATTCGCGGTTCGATGACATTGCCAAGCGTAACGTTGATGACGACGAAGCCCACGGCGGTCACGAAAGCAGTGCCGGGGCCGAAGGCAAGCCAAGCCAACACGATGGGAGGTATGGCTGCGATGATGGTTCCAATGGTGGGGATATAGTTGAGCAAAAACGCGATAAGGCCCCAAAGGATGGGGAAGTCGACTCCCATGATGGCGGCCCACACGCCGCATAATAGGCCCGTCACGGCATTGGCCGCCGTCTTGACACCGAGGTATTTTTGCAGTTCGCGCGCGGCGTTGCCGAAGCGACTCAGATCCGCATGACGGTCTCCCAAGGCATATCCAATCTTGAGCTGCCAGCGACCGAATTCGACGAGCATGAACACGACGAGCAACAACACGAACAGCAGCATGCTCACCACATTGGCAACGCTTTTGACCAGGCCGCCAAGAAGGTCGACCAGACGTCCGAAGTCCTGAAGCGGCGCAAGCAAGTCGCTCGAAGCCGGAACCCCTCTGGCCGCAAGCCAGGCGACGTTGGTTTTGATGAGGTTGCTCAAAGCTGCCTGATATCTGGGAGCGGCTTCGGAAAAGTCGCTAAGGGACGATCCAACGAGAGTACCCAGCGCCGCGAGAACGGCGAGATCGAGCACGATGGCCAAGATGATGGCAAGGGCGCTTGGCACACGGCGCTTTTCCAACCAACGGATGATGGGCGAAGAAACCGTCGCGATGACCAAGGCGAGAAACAGAGGAACCAACAAGGGCTCACCAAAGCGTAAGCCAGCGACAACAATGACGAATCCTGCCATGAGAAGGATCGTCTTTTCACCCGGACCAAGGTTCATTTCTTTGGAACGTAGCGCAACGCCGACCGAATACCATCACGAACGAGGCATGGTCATGAGGAAGGATTAGTCTTCGAATAGCTCGAGGGTACGACGGTCGGTCGAGGCCTTTCGCGCTCTGGAGGTAGCCCAGGTTCGCAGGGCCTGAACCCGTTCTTCGTACATGGTGGCTAGAGGCACGAGTTCCCCGCCCGCAAGCCGAATATCCTCGGCCTCCAATTCCCGTTTGGCGGCAAAGGCGCGAAAAAGCGCGGCGATGACCACTTGTTCTATCTCGGCCCCGGAAACGTAATCCCACGGTTTCACCAACTCTTCCAACGGATACCGTTCCGCATGCCTGCCCCTTCGACGCAAGTGGATGGCAAGGATGTCCGCTCGCTCCCGGGCGCTCGGCAAATCCACGAAAAATACCTCGTCGAATCGTCCCCGCCGCACCAACTCGGGCGGAAGCTGCTCCACCTCATTGGCCGTCGCTGCCACGAATACCGGCGCCCCCTTTTCCTGCATCCATATCAAAAAATCGCCGAATACCCGGGCATTTTTGCTCTCCAACGTCCCCTGCCCCAATCCTTTTTCAATCTCATCCACCCACAACACAACGGGAGCAATCGCTTCGGCCATGCGCGTGGCCTGGCGGACCGCAAGTTCCGGAGAAGAGGAGGCAAACACGGCCGCAAAATCAAGACGAACCAGAGGAAGACCAAATACCGATGCCGTCGCTTTGGCCACCAACGACTTGCCACACCCCTGCACGCCACAAACCATCATTCCCCTGGGCTCCGGTAGCCCAAACGCACGCGCTTCCGGTCCGAAAGCCACGACACGGGTGCGCAACCAACCCTTCAACACCTCGAGCCCCCCAACGTCTTGCAGGTCCACCTCCGGCTCCACAAGCTCCAGGGCTGCGCTTCGCCGCATGACCTGACGCTTCTCCGAAAGCACCAGACGAGCAGATTGCGATGGGTCTTGGACGGACAAGGCCATGCGAAAAGCCCGTTGCGCCTCCAACCACGTCATGCCGCCCGCACAACGCGCCAAATGCTCTTCGTCAAAATTCCCTATCCCTTTTCGTTGCGCCTCCCCGCGCACCGCCGCCCTCAAATCCACCTCATCCGGCAAAGGGAAATCCAATACACATACGTCTTTCTCCAACTCCACCGGCAGTTCCAACGACGGTGATACGATGATCACATGACGTCCCGGTCGCCCCGAAGCCGCGAAATTCCTCAATGCGCGGATCATCCGGCCCTCTGCCCACCGCGTGGGAACGTCGAGAAGCACGTTCAGTCCCGGTGACTCACTGCTCGCGGCCTTCGCCAACATCTCATCAAGATCATCCTCTGCCTGCCGCCCTGACCATGACCAAATCTGAATCGGCCAGGAAGGCGCGAGCCGACGCAACACCTCGATTGCCCGCTGTTCTTCATACGTCACCAGCCAAACAATCGGATACCCCGCTTCCCAATATCGCCTCAGCTTTCGGGCAAATCTTTCTATCGAACGCTCCGCTTTCATCCGTCCACCGTCACGCGCAATACCTCCTCGAACGACGTCACCCCTTTGGCCATTTTGCGAATGGCGGCCTCTCGTAGCGTCAACAAACCATCCTGACGCGCTTGTTTCATGATTTCTTTCGAACTGACCGACGTGGCAATCATACGCCGAATTTTGTCATCGACCGGCAATACTTCGAATACTCCCGAACGACCATACAACCCGGTGTTTCGACACTTCACACACCCTTCGCCGAATGCCACCATCAGTTGAGGCGACTCGCCCTGCTCCGTGAGCTGATCCACATCCAATCCAAGCAGAGACATCTGATCGGGCGTTAGAAACGTTTCCACACGACATTCCGGACAAATCATGCGCACCAACCGCTGCGCAAGCACTCCGACCAACGTCGACGAGAGCAAGAATGGGTCCACGCCCAACTCCAATAGCCTGGTAATCGCCGACGCTGAATCGTTGGTGTGCAACGTGGCAAGCACCAGATGGCCGGTGAGCGACGCTTGGATCGCAATATTCGCGGTGTCCACATCCCGCACCTCACCGACCATGATGACATCCGGATCTTGGCGCAAAATATGACGCAACGATTCGGCAAACGTAATGCCAATTTTGTGCTGCACTTCCACCTGATTGAACTGATCCACCACGATCTCGATCGGATCCTCAATCGTGTTGACATTGACTTGCGGAGACGACACGGCACGAAGCGCCGAATACAGCGTGGTGGTCTTGCCGCTTCCCGTCGGTCCCGTCACCAGAACCAGCCCGTGGGGGCGTTGAATGAACTGCTCGAACGTCGCCAATTGCTTGTCGAAGAGTCCAAGATCCGAAAGGTCCCGCAGCACGATTTCGGGATCGAAAATCCGCAAGACAACCTTTTCGCCAAACGCAACACTCATTGTCGACACACGGATTTCCACCTCCCGTTGCCCACGCGCGGTTTTGATCCGACCATCCTGCGGCCGTCTTTTCTCCGCGATATCCAAGCGAGACAGCGTCTTCAAACGAGACACAATCGCCGGATGCACGACCTTCGGAAGCACGTTGACCGTATGAAGCACGCCATCGATGCGCATTCGAACCACGGATTGATCACGATGCGGCTCGATATGAATGTCCGAAGCCCTCTGATCGAAAGCGTAATGAAAAAGATACTCCACCGCGTTGATGATATGGCTATCGGTAGCCTCGATCTCATCGACCCTTTTCAGCTTGATGTACCGCTCGAGGTTTCCGATATCCACCCCTTGGGTAAACTCCCGCTCCGCGGCCTTGACCGAGGTGCGGAACCCGTAAATATCCGTAATGATTCGTTGAATATCCCCAGGGGGCGCCAACACGAAGTCCACGTGCCTTCGGACGAATTGTTTGATGTTGTCAATCAACTCCACATCGAGAGGATTGGCCACGGCCACGGTGACATGCGAATCATCGCCCCCAATGACCAGCGCGTTGTGCCGGCGCGCGAAAGGGCGTGACAGGGTTTGCACCGCTAACTTGGCATCGATATCGAGAGGATTGAGATGGACGTAGGGAACGCCGATATGGCGCGCCAACGCCTGGGTGATGGCTTGTTCCGTGAGCGGATATCGGCTGTCCCCCCCTACAAATAATCCAAGGGAAGCCAACACGGTCGTGGGATGCACTGCCGTCACGTCCCGACTACGAGACTGCTGGCTGCGCATGATTCGTACTCGTTCCCGGTCCTCTCGCAACTGCGCGTCACGTCGCTGCTCGAACGTGATGAGCTTATCATGCTCGAGGATGTCGCAAAGAAACTCGAAAGTCAGCTCACGAGGTCGATTCACAGCATCAGCGTGCGCAAGGACAGGTCACGCCGTCAAGCTTTGTCCATTCGCCGTGCCCATCCACGGAGCGAATGAATCATCACGACATGTCGATCGACCCGGCTGATGTATCCCACAGGCGC
The DNA here is from genome assembly GCA_002070115.1 of Deltaproteobacteria bacterium ADurb.Bin207. Taxonomy (GTDB): domain Bacteria; phylum Myxococcota_A; class Polyangia; order Polyangiales; family Polyangiaceae; genus MWCO01. The sequence continues at coordinate 29,558 of MWCO01000038.1, read as the reverse complement.
ATACGATGGATATGATGCTCCGCCGATCGAACCTCCGCAGTGGACATTTCACGCCTCCACACCATCGCGAAGGGAGAGTGCTTGAATGCCTCCACGCCGACCGGTGCCAGGTAACCGACGACGAGTTGCCCGGGGTGTTCTGCCTTTCCTCTCCACACGCCGACGCGACGCAAATGCCCCAGGCTCACCACCTCCGATAGCGTAGAAAAATCAATTTTTCTAAGCACTTCGCGTGCAGGCAACCACGAGGAGGGCCCGACGTCGATCCCCGTGACGTGGTATCCGTAATCGAGTCCTTGATTCGTTCGACGGAAAGGAAGATGCACGCGGACGCCTACCGGCACGGCCGACCAGGGGATCATGGCGTACGTTCCATCCTGCTTCACACGAACGTTAACGCCCCACCCTGGAAAGACGAGCCTTGCGAAGTAATCCCGTCGGACGACATGCCGAACGATTCGCTTGATTGGCCAAGCCAATCCTCCATACCGTCCAAGCCAGACCCCATCACGAAGATCCGTTCCGGCCATGGGTGCGGCAGCGTCCCAAACCTCTTGCATTTGCGAGGTAGGAAGCTCACCAATCAGGTCCAACACCTGATGTAGTCTCATGGCGGCATTTTGTGCTGGGGTTTCCGTTTCATGCAATGAAAATGGGTGCGACGCGCGCGACTCGTGGCGCTCTTACTCGGTCGCCACCCCTCGTTTCGCAGCTCGCTTCTCGATGCGTTCTTCGAGCAACAAAAGGTGATCCCCAGCCATACGCGTCAACGCTAGAAGCTCGCCAAAGGTGGCTTCCTCCTCCACCTGCTCATCGATGTACCACTGAAGGTAGCTTCGCGTGGAGTAATCCCGATCCTTTTCCGCCTGAGCCATCAATTCATGGATTTTTCGCGTCACACCTCGCTCATGCTCGAGGGTCTTGGTCATCACGTCCAAAGGAGAACTGAATGTGTCAGAAGGTGCCGCAATGGCGCCAAGCTTCACGTGTCCTCCCGCCTTGAGCACGTAGTCGATCAGCTTGGTGGCGTGCATTTCCTCTTCCGCGGCGTGGGTTGTGAAATACTCCTGCAGTACGGTCAAGTTCTGCTCCGCAAACCAAGCCGCCATCTGCCGGTACAGATAGGAAGAGTAAAACTCGTGCGTAATCTGTTCGTTCAACTTCTCAATCATTTCATTGGACAACATGGCATGTCTCCCATCCGTCAAGGTCATTGCGTTGCATCCACCACAACGCAACCCCAGCTTCATCCCACCGCAATCCCAAGCATTCTCCGTAATTCCGCGTAGGATTCAGAAACCGAAAACGGAATCAGATCATGAATGCGATCGCGAGAAGTCAAGTCACATACACTCCGATCATCGGTCTCCAACACTTGATTGACCACGGCAATGTCGCCGCAAAGAAGTAGCCCCGCTCGCGTCGACGCCATCTCGATGGAACGCGCCCATCCCACGAGATCCGCTCGCACACCATCCTGCTCGAATCGCTCGACGGCATGGTTCAACGCCGCAGACTCTTTTTCGCTCAGATGATCGCGCAAGAAACGAGTCAGCTCCTTGATCTCTCGCTTCACATGATCCGGAACCGCATAATCGGGGCGTACGACACAAATCGACGCAAGAAATAGTGCGGTCAAGTCCTTGAGACTGGAGTAAAGCACGAGCAAATAATGCAAGGGGCGGAAGTAGGCGATGTCACGACCGACCAAAAACCCCAGTTCTTTCAGGCTTCGTCCACTCAGCACTGAACGTCCGACGATCGCGGTGGGCAATTGCTCCGGCACGGCCGCAATCCCTCCGGGAACATCGTCACCCACGTAAATCTCGGGCAGTGGCACATCCAAAATGGTCGACGCCCACACGAAGGTGCGCGTCAAACTCACGGTACTCGTCTCCGGATCCTGACGCATGCTTGGGTCGAGGTCGGGTAGCATCCCGTTTTTCTTGAGCCACGATAGCTTATATTCGATGGCATGAGAGGCCACGAGTTCCAATATGGGCCCAAGGTTGGACTCGGAGCCCGCGGGATAAAGCTTCGCCCAGCCTTTCGCAGGCAACGAATGCTTCGGATTGACTCGCACCTCAGGGTGATACTGCTCATAGAATAATTGTTCGTCGAGGTCGGCTTCTTCGAGAAGAACGAGCACCGCCGCACAACAATACGCCCGATCGATCCAGCCCACCTTCAACATCAGCTCATGCATCATTCGATAGGTCGAAGCGCGACCAGGCGCATGCCATGCGGCGATTTCCAAACACATGATTGCCGCTTCCATCTCACCGTTTTTCACAAGCAACTCCGACAAAGCCACACGCGCTTCCACATCGCCAGGAACCCGCTCCACACATCGATCCAATGCCTCGATGGCACCGCGCAAATCATCCAGCTTATCATGGCGAAGCAAAGCAATTTCACGCCACACTTCTGCCTCCGCCGCATGCGCAAATGCCTTGTCCAATCGGACCGTCTGCGCCAATAACGCCTTTTCATAGGCACGAAGGTCTTCACGCGCGATCCAGATATGAGCAATCGCATCGAAAGCTCGTGGGGTAAGCGGATCCCGATCGAGCGCGTCTTCGTAAATCAAAAGCGCGCGTTCTACATCCTGCGCCCGCTCGACGGCATAATCCGCCGCAAGCACCAGGGAACGCGCCACTTCCTCAGGTTGCATTTTGAGTTGCGCGATCGCCACTTTGATGTCCACCACTTTGTCCGGCTGATGCGAAACGTCATAAACCTGCGCTAAACGCGCCAAAATTGCCGTCTCTTCAGGTTGAATCGAACGCGCATCCTCCAACGCCTCGATGCAACGAGCCAAGTCCCGCGCTTTTTCAAAGTCCTCCGCAAGACACAGCAATACCTCGAATCGTCGGTGATCGTCTTGCACCACACCGAGTAGCGCCCGACGATACGTGGCTGCCTCGGCAAATTCTCCTTCGCTTCGCAACACATCGGCCAATCGTTCCAACGCTTCCGGATGCCGCCCATCGACCCCTAACGCCTTACGATAATGGATTGCCGCTTCCCGCGGCCGATTCTGCAATCGTTTGATCGCGCCAAGCCTCACGTAGGCGTGCGCTCGCTCCACACTCTTTTCTTCGAGAAGCAGCAATATTTTTTTGAATACCTTCGACGCTCCTTCCCAATCCCCCGCCTCCAACAAGGCATCCCCTTCGGAAAACACATCGTCGACCCGAACGAAAGGCTGCCTCACACTCGGAGGCGATGACACCCTGTCCACCGATGACGACGAGGGCCTCGTCAATGAAGGCGAAGTCGTCGAATATACTTTCAAGTCCCGTCGCCCCGGCACCAACGAAAAGCACGGCACGTCCGTATACAGGTTTTCGTTTTCCCGCATCACGTCCATCACGCGAGAGATGAAGGCAACCCCTATCTTGTTTCGCGATTGAGGATCGGCCATGGCAGAAAGCCATAACGACGTAAACGGCGACACCGAAGGTGTCGTCCCGGGTTGTCGACCACGGACCGCACAAAGCATCGAATACCCCGATAATTCAGGGGCCCAAACGCGACGAGCGGCTGCGGTGTACTCCGTGGCTACGACGGCGTCCATCGGTCCGTCCATGAGCAAGTCGAGCACAACCACGACACTGCGACTACCTCGGGAAGAGATAGCCGTCCGCAGCTTGGTGAACGGAAGCCTCGACGTGGCCCGACCAGTCATGACCTCGATCGATAATTCACCCGCTTCGTCTAAGTGACTCACGGCGGAGACATAGACCAGCAAGGCATCAGTCTCCCCTTGCCCCTTGTCTTTCAAGATTTCCGTAAGCCAAACCTCTGGCTCGACCCCTTTGGGCGCCTCAAATACCTCAAAGTCGTAGCCAGGTTCGAGGAGACGTTCACCCACGGCTCGAGCGTCGTAGGCAGCATGAAGATGGGGGCGGAATTCGTCACACGCCTCGTAAGTAGGCGCAATCAGGAACGCAGCTCGCATGGTTTTCCCATTGTCGAACGAAAACACCGGGGTTCGCGCGGACCAAACTCCGCAAGAAAACAATACTCTGGTGATCAACCATCGTAAGTCAACGGGTTCGAGGATTCGAAAACAGATTGCACCACGAGCCAATCAATCGCGCGGCCTCGAAACCAATCCCCATTCCCACCCGTGTAGGGAAAAGAATTGCTCTTTAACCGCACTCCACCATTGCCAACTAGAGCCGTTGCGACGATAGTGGGCCCATGCGTACGCAACTTCTGCCCATACCTGCCTGCGCGGCGCTCGCCGTGTGCGTATTCACCTACCATGCCATGGGTCAACAACCATCGGACAGTGATAGCGCTCCCGGAGGAGAAACCGGCACTTCCGCCGAACCCAGCCCGGCACCCGAGGCTTCCCCTGACACGATGCAACCCGCCGGCCCCCCCACACCCACGACGGAAACACAATGCTCCGACGGCATCGATAACGATGGCGATGGGATGCTCGATTGTGCGGACCCGGACTGCCAGGCGGATGCGGCTTGCTCTGCCCCCCCCGTTGTTGCCGCTTCACCCACCATTGCCGAGGCGGATAACCAACCGGCCCAACCGCCCCCCAGCAAAACCCTCGGCTTGGAAGGTGTCCTCGGTGTTTCCGGACGCCTTGGCTCCATGTCGAGCGGATATGACTCCGCGGAACGAGCGGGAATTCAATATGGCGCAGGTGTTTTTTTCTCGCCCTATCGCGAACTCGCGTTGGGTCTTTCTTACACATATAGCGGATTCGGAGCCGAGGAATTCAATCCCTCCGTCAATGACGCTACCGGCAAAATCCGGCGTTCCCTGCACAATGGAATGCTCAATATCCGCGCATATCCCCTGCGCAACGACACTATCGGCCTATGGGTCGGACTCGGAGCCGGCATTACATGGCAAACCGCCACCGCCTCTGGCGCCGTCACGACCAACGACTTCGTCCAACCTTCACGCTCCTATCAAGTGAGTGCCGGTCCCGATGCCGGCCTCGCCCTCGGCGCCGCCCTCGGAATGGATTACGATGTTAGCAACGATATGGCCGTCCTCGCCAGCCTAGCGCTCACCAATCATCGTCTTACGAGCGAGCCTCTCGACGGCAGCACTTCCCCTGCCGTGCCCGGCTCCGGCTCCGCCAGCCAACTCGACTTCCGCTTCGCTTTCCAATATCGCTTCGATCTCACCGGCACATCCGCTCCCGTCACCGCTACAGTCCAAACGGCTTCCTCGGAATAGCCGAAAGAAGCCGTCCCCGACTTTTTCGCTATGGGAACTCCGTGCTCGAGAGCTGCTCGGCCACGATCCCATCCGCCAAATCATCCGCGGCTTGCGGTCGCGTCCCCGCGAAAGCGCTCCGCGCCAAACCCAGTCGATACTCGTCATCTCCTACAATCACGCATCTGTTGCGTTGACCGCACAAGCCGTTCGATTCCTTCGCTTGCATCGCATCGCATAGGCTAGAGCTTCGCCCTATCCCCACAAAAACCGACAAGGCGAAAAGAATGCTTATTTCTTGTCATCGAGAAGATTTGTCTTGCGGTGGTGGGAAAGGATGGTGCGCGCGGAGCATACAGTGCTCTGCTGTGGCTCGCTTTTCTGCCCAAGCCTGGCTACGCCTTTCGCCCGCCAACCGATGGGGTTTGGGCAAACGTATCCCTCGAAGTAGGGAGGTCATCAGGACAATTTCTTGTGGAATCTCAGAAGGATAGACGGGGGAAGGAGCCTCGGCGAAAGAGCCGTCCGAGGCTCCTTGGGTCTCTCAAAGCGGACCGGAGCCAATAAGCAAGCCGATCTGCCGCATTCCGTCAATATGACCCACGTACTTGATCAAGGCACTGAGTTTCGTATTGGCGGGGTCGGTGCTCAATAGCATCGGCTGCCCATTGGCGTCGAGCTTGAGTTGCACTTGTCCGAACTCGTTGACCACCGGATCGTTGGTCGCCGCATCGCGCTCGACCTTGTAGGTATACACCATCAGCCAGTTCGCCAATTGAAGCATTCTGGCGCCAATGCCCTTCTCCACTTCCTTGACCGGCACCGTCGCGCCCGTATTATCAACCTTTTGCAAGGTTTCTGTTCCGTAACGGCGGGCGATATAGGTCATACCGGACATCGGATTGAAGAACCGGATTTGTTCTTTGGGATCCGGGAAGCCAGTGGTACCGACCGTGCCGTCCACACCCTCGATCCAAATCCGCGTTTTGTTGAGCAGCGACATATCACCCGTTCGACGGGAATGAACCGCTGCCAAGATGGCTGCAACGCTCTGCTGGCGGAAGCCGATATTGGGGAACAGGATAGCAGCGTTGGCCGGGCGAACAGGCAGGGTGGGTTTCGTAATATCGAACATTTCCGCCTGTCCTGACACACACGTATTCGCGAGTGGATCCCTCTGCGTGCAGATATAGTGCATTCCCACGCTCTCCCAGTCCTCTGCCATGATGCCGCCAATGAATCGGCTCATCGCCTGCGGCATCGAAGCATAGAAGTTCAAGCGCTGGGTACGCGGATCGAGGAACATCTCACGATTGGGCGAATATACCGGAGGTCGACCGTCGGTCAACATGGCAAGCGCAAACGCCTTCTCCAGTTCAAATCCCGCGCGATTCATCCATTCCTGGTATTTCCAGGAACCACCACCAAACGGACCACTATCCATGTCATCGTCGATGAACCGGCCCAAACCGAGCGGGATATCGAAGGACTTCGAAGCAAAACCACTGGGATTATCCGTTGTATCGTAAATACTCCCCTTGATGTAGCCGTTGATTTTGCGTTCCGAAGAAACGTAATAGGGACCCGGCTGCGGGGACATGACAGCCCCAGCCAACATATCAAAGGCTTCCTTACTCGCCATCAAGTACGGCCGAAGCCAATCGTCCGACGCCGCCATTTCCGCATAGCGTTCCGGTCCGAAGCTGGCGTAATACTGAGCCGCTTTGGCCGTGGCATTCCAGTTGTACGTTCGTTCGATGTCGAAGTATCGACGAGAAATCGCCCACGGCATGAACAAGAAGTTGAATTCTCGGTTCTTTCGGCGGAAGTAGGTGAACGGATACATCGCCTCGTACTTGCGGCGCGTGTTGACCGCCACCTCATAAGGATCCGCACCGTTGTCGCTCGGGTTCGTGTGAATATAAGCATTCGACGTCGAACCAAAACGGTGGAACCAGCGTACCTTGCCGCCTCCGAAGTTCGGTTCGGGGCGAGCATGCCAATACGGGGCCTTGGAACTCCCATCGCCCGGCACCGTCGCATCGCTGAGGAAGTCTTGCCAAGCCGCATGATCGCGCGGAGTCGGTGAGCATACCTTACCGTGAACGATACGCCACTGAGCCACAGCCCTTTCCTCGTCGGTCGCGGGTCGGCAGTCTCGAGCTGGATCGAAGATCTTCAACTGACGAGCCAGTTCCGTGTAATGCATGGGTTGCGGGAATTCGCCATACGCCGTTTTCTGGAATACTTCTTCCTGCTCGTTGAGCTGAGAACGCATACGAGGACCGAAGCGTCGCTGATCGTCCACCGGCAACACAGCGTCATCGATGGTTTCGAGCACACGGCCGTACAACGCTTTCATCGTATATTGATCATACGTGCCAAGCCCAGCCGTCTCTCCAAACCGCTCCCATTGATACTCCATCGTGGAGGTGTTGGCGAAGTAGTGAATACCCGGCCGTGATTCGTCCGCTAACCCCATCTCGTCGGCGGTTTCCCCATCCAGGTAACGGGGGCCCATGCAAGAATCCGGACCCTTCGGATCCCGAACTTGCCCGTTGCAAGAGGCCTGCGCCGTCCCCTCGGCCGTCCGCAATTGCCAATATTGAGGCTGGTAGTTGGTCGCATCCCAAGAGGAGGCGAATTGGTGCAACATACCAAGCGAATGGCCCATTTCGTGAAGGGCAATTCCCTTGTAAATCTCTACGGCCAACTCTCGATAGATCGCTTCACCACGCTCATGCGCAGAAAGGTCGCCGTACTTCGCCATGAAGTGCTTGGCTAGACCCGGGATATCAATGCTTCCCGTCAAAGGAGCCTCGTGGTCGTGGAAGCACGCACCTTTGGCCTCCAGACGCGTCCGTACCGTATCCGCCAAAATCCGCAACTTGCCGGGGTCCAGCATCCGCAAAGGCGACGCCATGGCGACCTGATCCGCCGTCAGAGACCCATTGGTTCCCATCGTATTGCGGGCCCAAGATGGACTCATGATCGTGTTTTCGAACTTCGTTCCGAGCAGCGGCGCCACGAGCGCGTCGAAAGCCGCCGAATCCAACGCCTCGGCGTCGGGATCGAAAACCATCTGGGACATCATTCGGGAATGAGATGCCATTTTCTCGGCCAGCGTCGTTCCCGCCAACGGCTTGATACCGCCAAACTGCATGGCATTGGCTGCATCTAGCGCTTTGGTTCGACTTTCAATCTCCTCAGGCGTCAGCGCCATCGTCTTGCCACCAGGCTCGAGAATGCTCCGTTCGAAGTAAACATCCTCCGGAACGCCGGTGATCAGTTCGGAGACACTCAAGTCCCCCATCGCTACTTGCAACACATCACGAGCGAAAGCCGCCGCATAGCGAACGGAACGGCCCATGATGAGCGCAGCGCCACCCTTGATTTCGCCCGTGAGTGGATCGCCGTTCCAATTGGCAATGCCTCCGTACGGTGCCTTGGAATCATAAGGCCAGTACACGAGCATGTTTTTGCGTAAATCACCCGTACGAGCCTCATACCCCACAGGACCACAAACCTCGGTCCGGTCATAGCTCCGCACCGGATTGTGACAAAGCGTTACCACCGGAGTCGGGTCAAGAGCCTTGTCCGTCAACCAGCCTCCAAACGCCACCATCTCTTTATCTTGAGCAAAGTGCAGATTGTGGCAGGAGGTGCGATCACCTCCGGTACGACGGCACTCGACTTCACGTGCATACGCGACGGCGTTGGCCATCATCTGGTTCCACGAGTACACGATTTCCTCGTTGGCACCGCGGGTCACGGGGTTTCCATTGGCATCCACTGTGTCGAGGAACTCGTCGGCCATCTTATCGTTGACCCAGTAGCCAACCGTCTTGATTTCACGGTCACGATACGGAATCGTACACCGCTTCGTATGAACGTCACATTGCGACCCTTCCGAGCCAGAATATCCCGTCACGGATCTCTCGCACTGGTCGTCCGTGCCGTTCTGGTCGTTATCGAACTTGGCGTCGCAGTAAAAGTCCAGATGGCTCTTTTTCCAAATGTTATGGATGTTGGCGAAACGAACAAAATTGTCGTCGGTAAAGCGATACCAAGGGTCGAACCCAATCCGGGGGGCCGTCACCACGCCCACGGAATAGCTGCTTCCGAGACCACCGGGGTTGCCTACGACATCCAACGACGCCCGTGAGTTTTCCAACGGCTCGAAATCGTTATTCGGGTCGATTTTCTGGAACGAAAACCGGACGGTAGCTTCCTGCGCATCGCAATCATACGTTGCCGTCGCGTTCAACAATCCTTCGAGGTAGCAGCCCCAGATCGTGAATCCCCAGGGCGTCCACGTTTCCGCCGCTTCGATATAAAACCGATTGGTAATATCGAAGTAACCATCTTCCGGCTCGAAGTGCGGGGCATCTTTATGGTGCGGATCCGTCACGTTATACACAAGCGGACTAATCTGGATTTCACCAAAGGCCTTGGCGAAGAACATATCCATCCACATCGGGTCATTGACCTGATTAGAGGACCAATCCACACGCATGTATTCTCGCTCGTACCATGGCCGATCGGTAGTATTCTCTTCGATAACGTTCATCTCCTCGCCCGTCTGAGAATTGTAGGCGCGACGAATGTCAAAGTGGCTGAGAATACGATACATGGCGACGACGGCGCCGTCGGAATCCGTGCCGGCCCAGGTACCGGGTTTACCGGGTTGCTCGAAAAGCGGGTAAGACTTGCGGGCAATGAGCATATTTTCGGTGACTTCCCAGCGAATCCTGTCGATGTGGGACCATGTGCCGACACCTACTTCGCTTTGGGAAGCGGAACCATCAATGACATAGCCACGCCAGTGAAACTCGGGGTCGTCGGTCGCATCAGACAAGCTGGGCCCGAGGAAGAAGTGTTTGTCGAGTGCATTGGCTTGCACGCGGTTGATGGGCGCTTCTTGCTCAGCACAGCTTGTCAAGCCGACGAGCAACCCGAGCCCTACGCCGCAGCGAAGTCCTTTTCTGAAAATCTTGCGGGTCATCGTTCATACTCCGTTGAACATGGTGCCAACTGCCTCATGTTCCTCAGTAGGGCCCTTGACCAAGGATATGACCGAGCTGGCGAACAGCGTCGATCAATCCGACGTAGCGAGTCAACTCGCCGATTTTTGACTCGTTGGGATCGAGGGGCTGCGGTTGCCCCTGGGCGTCGAGGATGAGTTCGGGGCGTCCGTACTTGTCGAAAACGGGCTTGCCTTGCTCCTTCTTGACGACGTACGAAAGAGTCACGAGCTGGTTCGCCCGCTGTAGCATCCGGGAAGCGATCCCGCGGTCCACCTGCCGACCGTCGATGTTTTCCGCCCCGAAGCTTCGGGCGATATAGGTGAACCCGGATCCGGGATGGTAGAACCGGACTTGATACGTTCGCCCTTCCGAACCGCCTTCATCCTTCTCATCCGGGAAAGCAGCGTCAGAGATATTGCCCTCCACACCGTCGATCCAAATTCGCATCTTGTGGATGAGGGTCATATCCGTATTTTCTCGGGCGTAGAGAGCCGAGAAAATCGATGCATAAAGCTGCTGCATATAGCCAAGGTTCGGATAAAGTACCTTCGCGCCCGCGGGTCGAGTCGGCTCACCCTTGTTCATGAGATCCAACATCGCAGGAATCGCCGGTTGTCCGGGTTGGTTGTTGTTGTCAACCCACATTCCGATGGCTTGCCAATCCTCCGCGAGCATCCCACCGAAAAGCCGGTCGAAAGCTTCCGGCATATCACTGCGGAAGTTCAGTTTCACACCACGATCGTCGAGATACATTTCCCGCGCAATCGTCGATAGAGTCGGTCGAGAGTCGCAAAGCGCAAGGAAGGCATAGGCTTTCTCAGCCCAGAAACCAGCGCGGGTTTCCCAATCCTCGAACTCCCAGGAACCACCACCGTTCGGCCCAGAGTCATAGGCGTCATCCACATAGCGCCCATCGATGGTCTGAATCGTGAAGTCCGCTCCCGGATCCACCCAGGGCAAGGCATCATAAACACCGGAGGGGTCTCCCGCACGCGGACGGTAGTCGCCCGGCTGAGGCGCGAGGACGTACGATGCCAAAGCGTTGAAAATCTCGGTGTTTGCCATGACATCGGGACGAGACCAGTTGTCGTCGCTGGAGAATATTTCGTAGTACTGTTTACCGAAGCTCAACCAACGTAGGTTGGTATTGGCAATGGACCAGTGATACGACCGTAGCAATTCGAATGTATCCATGGCATACCCCGCGGCTCCCCAACTGGGGGGCGAGCCCCTACGATGCCTACGGAAGTAAACCGAGGGATAGTTGGCATTGAAGTTGCGGATTTCGTTGACCGCCACTTCGTAGGTATCCGCTCCCGAATCCAACATATTCGTGTGGACGTAGGTGGGAGAATAATGCTCGCCGATGCGGTACGACCAACGAACCGTATCCGCGTTCCCACCGGGCAAGTCCGAGCGCGTATGCCACAACACCATCGGCTCTTCATCGTATACCGTGGGACAGGAATCGCTGACGAAATCATACCACGAGGCGTAATCACGCGGGAAAGGCTGACAAACTTTGTCATGGACCACACGCCACTTGGCCTGAGCTTTTTCTTCCGGCGTGGCTTCTCGACAGTCGCGCTCCGGATTGAAGGTGTTCAAGGCTCGATTCAACTTCGTGTAATGCCAACTATGCATGAAAGGATCCGGCCCAAACGGCTGGGAGCCATTGTCAAACGTCACAGAGTCATACACGAGTTCGCTTTCCGAAAGCTGCGTGAACATACGGGAAGCGAGACGGTACTGGTCGACCGGCTTGTCGGGATCCCGGCGGGGAATCACATCGTTATCGTAGGTTTCCAAGACTCGGCCGTAAATCGCCTTCGTCATATGGTAATCCCACGTTCCCAATCCCGCCGTTTCCGAGAAACGCTCAGATTGATACTCCATCGTCGAGGTATTGGCGAAGTACTCAATCATCGGTCTGGGTTCGGGACCATAGCCCTGCTCGTCGAGCGTGTGCGGGTCGAGATAGCGCGGACCCATGCAACTATCCTCAGCGTTCGGGTCCCGAGCTTTTCCCTCGCAGCTTGCCGTTGCCTGGCCTTCGTTGGTTCGAAGTTGCCAATACTGGGGCATGTAGTTGGTGGAGTCCCACGATGAGGAGAATTGGTGGCGCATGCCGAGGGCGTGACCCATTTCGTGAATCATGACGCCCTTGAAGCTCTCTAGCCGAAGCTCCTTGCGCATTTCAGCGATACGCTCTTCGCGGGAAAGGTGCCCATACTTCTGTAAGAAGTAGTTCGCCAGCGGAGCGTTCACAATCTGCCCCATCTGCGCCGTCTGCTGCATTTCGGAGAAACAGGCACCCGCGCGCGCAAACCGCTCTTCCATTTCCCTTCGGATGAGCTGCATCTTCGCCGCATCCAAGCCACGCAAGGGGGAAGCGGCATTCATGACCGAATCGGTGAGCTGCGCCGAAGGATCCAACTTGGCCGCCTTGAGCCACGCCGCGTCCATCAGATCGTGCTCCAATGGGGTGTTGCGCAACGGCTTCAAGAGCTGGTCATTGCGCAACGCCTGCATTTTGCGCAGGTCTTGATCCGCTTTGAGTTCAAGTTTCGCGCGCATGGCCGCTTTCGCGACTTCGACTCGACTCTGCGAGACTCCCCCGGAGGAAGGAGCGGATTGAGCCAAATTGAAAGTGTCGATCGCTTCGATCCTCTTTTGGATCTCCGCGTCCGATAGCGGCTCGGCCGGTAGCGGCCCACTCATGACTTTCGCATAACGGCCATGAGACCCACCAGCCATATACTCATCCAACGTCATGTCTCCCATCGCCACCAGCAACGTATCGAGCATGCGGGAGGCTCGGGATTCGATATGAACCGTAAGGGACGTGTTCCCGATGAGTTCCCCGGTCGTGGGATCCGAATGCAGATCCGTAACGCCGCCAAAGGGAGAGTTGGTCGCCCAAGGCCAGTCGATCAGCATGAACTTCCGCAAGTCACCCGTTCGTGCGGTGGCTCCCGCCTTGCCGCACGTCGCGTGATCGTAGCCTCGCACAGGGTTATGACACAAGGTAAAGACCGGTGTCTCATCGACCGGCCAGTCCACCAGCCACCCGCCATAACTCACCATCCGCTTTTCCGGATGGAAATACTGACCATGGCATTGACCCCGGTCCCCGTCTCCCGTGCGACGGCATTCCGCGGAACGCGCCATGGCGACGGCTGCCGTAAACATTTGGTTCCACGTGTAAACGACGTCCTCCACGGCTCCGCGGTCCATGGGGTTGCCGTTGGCATCCAAGGTGTCTTGGTACTCGAACGGCATTTCCTTGTTGACCCACCAGCCAAGGGTCTTGACTTTGCGGTCCCGGTAGGGAATCGTGCATTTTCCCGCTTTGCTCAACACATCCTTGATATAGGCGACTTCTTCAGGCGCTCGGCCTTCTCGCTCGGCAGCAGCGACAGCACCTTTTATCTCGTGGGGCTTCCACGAGATAAACGTGTCGCAACGAGACCCCTTGGAACCAACGTATCGTTCACATTGATCGGCTGTCCCGTCGTTGTTGCCATCGTCATTCGACGTGCAAGCGATATCCACATGGGATTTTTCCCAGATGTTGATGACATGCATCGGGATGTGGTAGCCCTTGTCCGTAAATCCATAGGCGGGATCGTAATCCGAGATGGGGGCTCCCCACTGAACCAACACCGAAGAGCCGGCGGTACCGAAGTTATTGACCACATCCTCCGCGGCAAGGCTGTTGATGAACGGTTCGAAGTCCCGGTTCGGGTCGATGCGCCAATACGTAAGGCGAAGATTCGCCGCTTGCATGTTGCAGTCGTTGATGTTCGTACCGGAAATCATTCCGTACACGATGCAAGAAGGCAACGAGCCCCAGGAAAAGTACATCTCTCCCGGTTCCACGAAAACCCGGTTGGTGACCTCGATATACCCCTCCTTCTCGTCGACGAAGGGAGCGTCCTCACTGGTCGGGTCCGTGACCTGATAGCGCATGGGGGTAATTTTGGGATCGCCGAACCACTTGCTGAACAGCTCATCGAGATACATCGGGTTGGCCACTTCGTTCGTCGACCAATCCACCCGGAAGTACTCGCGTTCGTACCACGGACGATCCGAGGTGTTTTCTTCCGTGATGTTCAGCTCTTCACCGGTCACCGGGTTGTAGGCTTTGCGGATGTCGAAGTGGCTCTCGATGCGATACGCGGCCACAACCGTTCCGTTCGCTTCCCCACCAGGAAGGCCCTTGTCATCACGACCACGACCGATCTGATACGCCTTCCGAACGAGCAGCATGTTTTCGGTAATCTCGAAGCGTACGCGATCGACGCCGGAACCCGTGCCGTAGTAAAAGGAAGGCTGATCGTAGGACGAGCCCACAGAGTAAGCTCGCATGAAGAACTCCGGATCGTCGGAGCTGTCGTGGAGATCTTCCCCGACAAAGAAGCTCTTTTTGAGCACGTTGGGCTGCACCCTGTCGATGGGTTCACGCTCCTCGGCGCATCCCATCATTGCGAGGCCTAGCAGCAGCCCCAGCGCCACGCCTCGTACCTTCATGCGTCTATTCATCCCGCAACCTCCATTCATTGCTGGACGCTTATCCTGACTTGATCGGTAACGCGTCTTGGATTCCCGGTGGCCGCCGACAGACCAGCCGTTTCAGCACCCGACGCTGTTTATTTTCTGACCGGCACCAATGTGGCGACGATCAGATTAATAATGTGACTGCCATACATCATTTCGCAGGGTCCCGGAGGTCGACACACCGGGTCGCGCTGGTAGATAGCAAGAAGGATACCGGCTCACAAGCGAAAATATCTCATGGAAAAATCCTGCCGAAACACCTCAGCGCTACCCCTCTAACGCAACCGTCGTCAGCCAATTTACGGTCGCTGCCGCGCCCCCCGGACCTAATTCCGTTGCCACTAAGACATGCCAGTATCATCAAAACTCCCTTTCGACCCCAAACGTCAGCTTTGCAACAGTCCATCCCTTTGACCCGTTAGCAGAACAACACCCGCGCTCTCCCACAACCCCGTTTTCTGTTGATTGCGGCTTACATCATCTGCTATCAGAGGCGGCGCGCTTCGTGCATTCAGACGATGCACCCATAAGTGCGCTCGGCGTCGTCCTCGGACCCGCCGATCGACTCAGGAAAAAAAGCGCTGCTGATTTTTCACGGCGTATGGAGATGCGAGCAATGCGGTCAATCAATACTCTGACAACGCTGAGCGCCACCGCACTAGCGTTGACTCTCGCGACCGGTGCCCAAGCACAACCCGGCGATCCCGCCCCCGCCCCGGCGACAGCGCAACCAGCCAATCCCGGCTTGTCCCTGTCTTTCGGCGGATCTTCTTCCTCTACCGCACCGGTCCAAGATTCGGGTGCCCAACCCACCGATGAGGAAAAGAAAGAAGCCGAGCAGGAAAAGCTCCCGTGGCGCGGCACCTCCCTCACCCTTGACCAGTCCTTCACTACCCAGACTGTCAACATCGGCGACAACGTCCAAAGCGACAACCCGCTTTACGAAATGAACTTATCGTTTCGACCGCGCTATTATTTCTTCGAACAAGGCCCGCATAGCCTTCAGGCTCGCCTGCGCCTCGAAGCCTTCCGCGAACTCACCAACGCCGACTACACCACCCGCGATCAAGAAACCCAGATCGGTAACACCACCCTCGACGTCATCTATACCGCCAAGCTGTACAATGCAGACGGTTTCCTGACCTCGGTCGGCATCGGTCCTCGCATTCTTTTTCCCACCAATAAATATACGTATCGCGGCGGAAACCGCTTGCGTATCGGCGGCGGTGTCAAAGCCGCGCAGGGCGTGCCCCTCGCCGGCGAAAACGCCACATGGTTCCCTTCCGCCTCCTTCGAAGCCAGCCTCTATTATATGAAGTACATCAACGCTTCCACCACAAGCACCAACGATGACTTCTCGCGGGAGCGACAAGACGCCGGAGGGCGAACGGTCGTGTCCAACCAATTCAGCGGCCGGGCCAAGGTTAGCCATGAACTTACGCCCCTTGTCGGTGCCGCCCTCGATATCACCGACAAACTCCACCTGTCGACAAGCTATGTCTGGATCCTCCACTGGGCTTACGGATTCGACGACACTGAAATCGATATCACGACCGGAAAAACTACCCCCAACCGCGTCGATGATCCCCAGACGTATCGTGTCACCCCCTGGTTCCTCGCCGGACTCGACTATGACATCATCCCCGAGGTCGGAGTAGGGATTGGCTATTATAACGCCACCGATCAAATCGGACCCGAGGGAACACGACGCAATCCTCTGTGGAGCCCCGATGCTCGTCTGTTCTTCGATATCACCGCCAACCTCGACGAAATCTACACCACCGCCTCCGGTAACCGAAAAAATGACGCGGCAAACCGTGGACTGACCCGTCAACAAGCACGCGCCAATAACATCGGCACCTGGTAGTCCATCCCACCATCGGAATAGCGTTCGATCCGCTCGCCTGCCTCCACGATTCCTCCCTGCCTGCCAATGCCCTTCTTGGACAACCTCGCTCGAGTCGTGTACCGTTTTAAGAAGTCTTCATCCGCTAGTACGTTGACACGAGATCCGTCGAATGCCGCTCAAGTTTCTCGGCCAAGACACAGGGGTCTTGCCCCGCATCGACCGCTACGAACTCATCGCCGAGCTTGCTAGCGGAGGAATGGCCTCCGTGTACCTCGCCCGCCTCGTCGGAATGGGCGGTTTCGAACGCTTTTTCGCGATCAAAAGACTCCACCCCCACCTCGGTCACGAAGAAGCTTTCGTCAGCATGTTCCTCGATGAGGCTCGCATCGTCGCTGGTATTCGTCACCAGCATGTCGTGCCTGTCCTCGAGGTCGGAGCTTCCGATCATGGCTACTACCTCGTGATGGAATACATCGAAGGCGAAAACCTCGGCACATTCCTCACCCAAGCCATCGAAACCAAATCGCCCATCCCGCCCAATGTCGTCGTGCGTATCCTTCTCGATGTGCTTGCAGGATTGCACGCGGCTCACGAGCATGTCGATGCCGATGGACATCCGATTGGCCTTGTCCATCGCGATGTTTCCCCACAGAACATCCTCATCGACACCAATGGTGTCGCCAGAATTGCCGACTTTGGCGTCGCCCACGCCACATCGCGACTCAGCAGCACTCGTTCGGGTCAACTCAAAGGAAAAGTTGCTTATATGGCGCCAGAACAAGCGCGCGGAGAAGGCGTTTCCCCTCGCTCCGACGTTTTTGCCGCCGCCATCGTCCTGTGGGAAAGTTTGACGAGTCGTCGCCTCTTTCTCGCCAACAATGAGGCCGTCACCCTCAACCGTTTGCTTTTCGAACCCATCCCCGAACTCGAGGAAGTCGCCCCCAGTATTCCCCGTGGTATCGCTCGCGTACTCGCCAGAGCCCTGCAACGAGACCCCGCCAAACGTTACGCCAGCGCCGCGGACATGGCCGATGAACTGCAAGCAACCGCTCGCGCCAGCGGATGGCTCGGCTCCGCATCAGACGTGAAATACTACGTTAGAAACGTGGTCGGCGTTGCCATGGAACGTCGACGTGCCTCGATCCGGGAACACTTGTCTCGTGTATCCAGCGAATCGAGTGGCACCGCAAACGCTCCCGGCATGCTCGAACGCCCCGACATACCATTCTCGAAACCATCCAATTCCAGCGTGTCGTCCGCCACCATGGCTGTATCGACCGCTTCATCCATCACGTCCTCTTCCGATACCCACTCCGAGACTCCGACCGCCAGCCGCAAGCGCTCATCGTCGCTGCTCGTGGCAGGCCTAGGATTCGGCCTATTGATTGTCGTCGCCGTCTTTTTTGCACTCAACACCAATCGCTCCCTCAACCAAGGAGCCTCGATGCCCAGCGCTTCCACGGTCTTGCCCACGACAAGCAGTACCGCCTCGCTGCCCATCACACCACCATCGTTCTTTTCGCACACGATTTCCGAGCTAGCTACGACTTCCGCCCAGCCTTCCGCTTCGTACCCAACCACGCCGATCGCATCCACACGATCAACCCGACCAACCTCCGGAAATGGAAAAACAACCACAGCCTCCCATCCTTCCGCCTCTGCAAAATCTCCTTCCGAACCTACCACCGCAACGGCGACCCCCACCGCAACCTCCCTCGACGACTTGAGACAAAACCCATATCGCTAGAGATACCTGCTTGCGATCACCTCAGAGATGAGCACGGATCTCCGTCGTTTTCACACTTCTTGGATCAATACCCAATTGCGATACTCTCACGATCATGTCCACGTCGACCGCACCTGGTTACCTTCGGTTGATCGGTTTCAGCGGCACGAACAAGGTGATGGCTGGCGAACTGTCACGCCTAACCACCCGAGCCGGCATCTCCCACTGCTTGCCGGAACCTCGCAAAGATGGCCTTGGCTCGCTCGTATACCCATTCGATCCCCATATCGCCGCCCTCGCCGTTCGGTACCATCGCACAAGTACCCGTGTGTTGTGGGACCTTTATGAGAGTCGAGCCACTCGTCTCGAACCCTTGTACGACGATCTAGTGCGTCAAATCCGAGACGATGACCGTGGTTGGGGACAGTCTGGATATGGAATCAGCGTCACGACTCATGGCGTCCAAGAATTTGCCGCAGGCGAACGGCAGATCGTGGGTACCGTCAAAAACGCTTTGATCGATGGCTCGAAGCAACGACAGGTTACGTTTCATGTCAATCCCAACGCTCCCGATCTGTGGTTCGATGTTCGGTTACGAGACCAGGTGTTAGCAGTGTCGATCGATCTCGCAGGGCGTCCGATGTCCCAACGAGGTTACCGTCGAATCGGTGGGGTTGCTCCGCTCAACGAAAGTCTTGCCGCCGTGCTCGTGATGTTGAGCCGACATCAACCACGCACGGAACCTTTGGTGGATCCCATGGCAGGAAGTGGAACGATCGCGATCGAGGCCGCATGCATGGGTCGAGCAACTCCAGTATGGGTTGCGCCTCGCACGGCCGCCTGTGAGAAACTCCCCGCCCTACGCTCACTGATGACGGAGATGCCCAGCCCCTTGTTCCCAGACACACAACCCATCGTCATCGCAAACGAATTGACGGAAGCAGCGCATTCGTTGTGCAAAGAGCATGTATCGAAAGCAGGCGCCTCCGCCTACGTCCACTCGCTGCAAGGCGATTTTCGACACCTCGATCCTCGATCGATATTCACAATATGCCGACAACGCGGCAACCAGTCCCCAAGAGGACTCATCTTGACCAACCCTCCCTATGGTGAGCGTTTGAAAACAGACAAACTACAAACTTTGTATCGAGATCTTGGTCAATGGTGCCGACAGTTCCGAGGATGGAAAGCCGCCTTCCTGATTGCCAATCCGAACTTCGTCGATGCTTTCGGTGGTCGCCCGCGCATCGTAAAACCCCTGAGCAATGCCAACCTACGCAGCTCCTTCGTGCTGTATGATCTATGATGTCTCATCGACCTTACGGAAGGTTCATGCGAGTTGGATTCATAGGGTCCCCGAACCCATCCTGGAAGTTGCTCGCAGACCATGGCATCCTTGGTTCCATTACAGAATCGAACGCTAGCGTCGAAACTTCTGTTCGGAGAGAATGCTATGAACCAACTTACCTTGCTCACATCGTTGGTACTTGTCGTTTGCATGGGATGCGGTTCCCCTCCCCCATCACAGACTCCCACGGTTGCTCCCACGGCCAAACCGCAACCAGCCGAGGTAGAACCAGAACCCGCGGACGAAACCGATACTTCGGAGCCGGATACGGAGGCCAACGAAGTGCAACCCACCATGCCACCCCAGGAGCCCATTCGTCCGCCATGCCACACCCTCGAGAAATCAAGGTGCAGCATTTCTCAAGGCTGCAAGTGGTATGAAAAAGGCAGCTCGGGGGAATGCATGGATGAATGACACCTCCGGACCAACCTCGGTTCGAACCGCCATGCTTCGCTCGAACAACTACGAAACAACCTTGAAGCAAGGTCGCAAACATGACTTGCCTCCCTTTGCATGAGGATGCGCTGCCACAAAGGTCGTCTCATCCAACAAGCTCCGTTGCATGGGCACAAACCAAGGGGACACGATGAATCTTCGAACTTGGCTTGGAACCTTCACCCTCTTCGCCGTTGCCTGTTCAGGCCCTTCCTCGACTCGCCCACAACATGGTGATGCCGGTTCCACATCGTCTCATGATGCCAACGCCAACGATGCCAACGCCAACGATGCGGGACCGTGCCTGTCCATCCAAGGTGCTGTATTCGCCATCGATACACTGTATTTCGGCGATCTGGATTGGGATGGCCGCGAAGATAATTCCGCCTGGATGCTTTTTGGATCCAATCTCGATGGGCTCGATTCTAATGCCAGCCCGCAAAATCATTGCCAACCCGCGGCCGGTGCATCTCCAGAATCCGTATATACCGACGGGAAAAATGGCATCGACAACTCCTTCGGAAAAACGATCGTGCCGTTATTGGCGTCCGTAAGCCCAAGTTTTTCCAGCCGGGTCAATGACGCCATTGCGAATGGTGTGTACTCGTGGCTTTTCAAACTCGACCCCTTTGACGCGAAGGAAGCGTCCGTATCCACCAAAGTATTCGCGGCTGATTCACTCGAAAACCTCCCGTCGTTCGATGGAACCGATTGTTGGCCGATCGCTCGCTCGAGCTTGAACGACGTATCCGATATCGAGTCCGCTACCGTCTCTTTTCCTGGAAGCAAACTCGTCCAGGGTCAACTGACCACCAGCTCACTCAACAGCTTCCAACTCACAGTCCCCATTTCCGGCACCACTCTCGTTCTGACCGCCCACCACGCAAAGATCGAGATCACCTTCGAAGACGATCCCAGTGCATCCTCTCGCGGTCGGCTGTCAGGCATCGTCGATACCGAAGAGTTCATCGAAGAAGCACGCGATGTACTCGGATTCATGAATCCCGATATGTGCTCCGGCCCCGCGTTCGAATCGGTCGCAACGTCCATCCGACGCGCATCCGATATCATGAAAGACGGTACACAAGATCCCGCTTCCACTTGCAATGGGATTAGCATCGGGTTGGGCTTCACGATGACCCGGGCCGGTATCCGTGGAGTAGGTCCCGCTATCGAAGCTGGCGTGGATCCGTGCCCATGACCCCTTCCCTTCCATGCCCAAATCGTCGGCTGACAGATGTAACTAATTGATTTTATTTATATTTTTCGTTCCCCATCCAAGGCCGGCACGACAACTCCCGTGCAAAACGCCGCTTGCCAATGCACAGAAGATGCAAGGTTGGCTTACCCTGATTTTCGGCCAAGGCGCGGCGCGCACCTGTCGCATCGTTGGGTTTGTCAAACACGGGCGGCGACAAGATCCCATCGGGAGGCCTTCGGGAGGCAATGGCTTCGGGATTCACCTCGCTGCACCGAGTGCCGCACCAAATCTTTTCACGACACCACACACTTTGCCATCGAGTGCGTCGCGATGGAATCCTGTGCTTGGAAAAATGATCAGGGCGGGCTGATGGTCAACGACACGGTATCGCTATAACCATCGTAAGAAACCTCCCCGACCTTGTGATATACCCCACCTCCCGAAGACGCATAAATTCGGAACGCCCCCACTTCCGCCTTATGCACCAACCGATCATTCGCGTCTTTGCATACCCCCGTGTACGTCACGGAAGTTGCCTTGCCCAAAATCCCCGAACCAATGCATGGCCCGATGGTCGACCCATCCCGCAAAACAAGGTCAAAAGAATAGACATAGGCGCCCCCAAGCGAGTTCCAAGAGACGTGAACCGCATTCTGGTTGACCGCGGTACCATCGTCTTTCCAGACAATACGTTGACGATACGTATCTCGTCGAACCAGGTTGCCTTGATGGAAAACGCCCACGTGGAAAAAGTTGAAAGTTTCGCCTCGCCAGGTCGTCACGGAATTGTGTCCATGGGTCTCCACAAGTTTGCCGTTCAATCCATAAGCAGGCGTCGTCAGTCGATGAGCAACCGTCAGACTTCGACGCAAATCCGCGGCGGTGTTGCCGATCATGTATCGCGTTGTATAGGGTCCCCGAAAATCCGCCGTGCTGAAGAATAAGTACAGGCGGCCTTGGCGCGAAAACGCCTCGGGAGCTTCGTTGATGATCCCTTCATCGGGATCTCGCGCTCCCTTGATATCCGGTCCCGTATGAAAAAGTTGATCGGAAGCGTCTGACAACCGAATGGACGTGACATTGTTTCCACCTGCGAAATACACGTAGTACAAACGACCGTCCAACACGGCGGGATCGATTCGAATGGCGTTGCCACACAACTCCGGGCAACCCGCCGCGGTATAGGTCCGCGGGCCTTTCGTCCCTGGAAATAGTGGCTCCGGTTTGCCGAAGTCGAACGTATCTCCCGACGCAAAAGCTCGAAAGGTCGCCACATCCTTGCCGGTCTGCTCGATGGGAGGACAAGGACCATCGAATTTGCCAAGCTGAAGCGCCGAAAAGTACAGCGCAATCCCTCCAGCCTCTTGCACAATCGCCGGTGCCCACATCCAACAATATCGATGGGCAGGATCGATATCGCTCGGACGATATACCTTGAATTCATCCCAATGGATAAGGTCGGAAGACTGCCGGAAACGAAAGTCCGTGGCTTGCCCCTCGGACGTACCCGATAGAACGAAACGCTCTTCAGTGAGCTTGAGCACATCGGGATCCGCAAGACCTTCCACAATCTTCACTCGTTTGCCGTAATCGCCGTTCAACGTCTCACACGCGACTCCCTCGAATCCTTCATGACACTCGCAAGCTCCCGTCGAAGTCGAGCAGGTGCCATGCCCCGAACAATCCACGCCATCACAGGAACCAGTGGCAGCCCCTTCGGTTTGTCCATCTTGGCTCGCAGAAGAATCCGGCACATCTCCCTCGGGATAAGAGCCGTCGGGCTTCGGAGGAGCCTCATGATCCGAAACGGAATCATCGGAAGCATCCTTGCCGCTCAGATCTCCCGCGTCACCTGCCGTCCTCTCATCACCCCCATCGCCGTGAACCCAATACGATGGTCCCGATGAATCCTCACCACAACCCGCGATCATGCTCAGCGAAGCGGACATGCCAAGCAAGCCAAACACGGCGAGCGGAAACGGTCCGAACATCCAATCGGTACAGCTCATTTCTTCATGATTTGTGGAAAACGAAGGCGTGTCAATCCACAGCCGAAAGCTACACCATCGCGGGTGAAAGAAATCCCGCGTGCTGATTTGCGGAAAGAAGAGAAAAAGCGAGACACGAATGGCTCTGCTTACAGCTCTGAGAGGCTGTTTAACCGAATAGCCTGAACTTTCGTACCAGAGCCGCGCACGTTCCCGTTTGGCGTGCCAATACATTGGGTCACTTGGCCACCACAGGGGCTCCGGAGACATCGCTGACGCACCCCTGCGCAACAACTCCGTCGTTCGAGCTGCGTTTCGTTTTGTCGTACGTTGAAATCAAATCAGGCGGTGCGACGAATCCGCAGCACCGCTGCCCGCGCGTCGGGCCCGGGTCGCAGTCTGCGCTACCCAATCGCGAACATGACCCCCTCGATCACGTTTTCTTCGTTCATACAATAGCGCTCGTGGCCCTTCCTCGTGCGACGATAACCTCCCATCCAACCGAAACTCCGCCCCATGACTCCGTGCTTACGCACTGACGCAAAACCTTTGATCTCGGCACTGCGTTGGGTCACTTCGAGAACAATACCCGTTGGTGGCTCGGCCAAGTCGATGACCTATCCCCCGTACGCGCCATCCACCAGAATTATCTGTATCATTGGAAATGCGCTGGGAGCACCGTGAATCAACGGAATAGCGCCATCACGACCCTGCCCATCGGCTGGCGTTACACTGACAATCAACACCAGACCGTGCCCGTCGACAAGGATATGGCGCTTTCTGCCCCTTATCATATTACCCTTCCGAGTGTGGTCATGGGGCGCCACTGACGCCTACGGAAGCAGGTCGTGGGGCAAATGCCAACTTCATCCTCCACGCCCGCCCATGTCATCACTCAATCAGATTCTTGAAAACCCTGTATATAATCAAAATTGAATTTTCAGGTAATCATGGCCTGCGACATAATCATAGGCCATGGGTATTCGCCTCGCCTACCCCATTTCTACACCCGCAGGACCAGCGCCTTCATGCTACCATGCATCGGCACTTTTTCGGGAAGGATGTGATCATGCGCTCACCCTTGTGCTTCGAGTGGATTGGGGTCGTAGGGCTCGTTTTCACCATCATCGGCTGTGGCGGCGATGACACCGAGTGCGGCCCAAACACCGTGGAAAAAGATGGAAAATGTGTTTCCAAAATCCAATCTTGCGCACCTGGAACCCACCTCGTGAGTTCCCGATGCGTTCCCTTATGTACAGACGCCGAAATATGGGACGGCAGCTCCTGCGTCCCCAAAACCCAGTGCGGTCCCGGCACCCGACTGCAAGCAGACCGATGCGTTTCCGTTTGCGAGCCCACGCAAACCTGGAATGGAACGGCGTGTGAGACCATGACCGAATGCGCGCCCGGCACATCCTACAACGACATCACGGGCGAGTGTGAACCCAACGAAAAGGCATGCGCGCCCGGCAGTTCCTGGGTCGACGGCCAATGCGTATCAGACCTCGCCTGCGGACCGGGAACCAAGGCTGAAAACGGACAATGCGTGCCGGAAGGATTGCCGGTCGCCGATGTGGTCGAGTCCAGCGAGCCCGACGGTGCGGCCGAATTCAAAATCCCCAACCCGGGGAAAACCATCATCCTTGGGGGTGTCATCGATGAGCCCCCGGGATTCGGATATCCAGATTGGGACACTTTCGTCTTTGACGCCAAAGCAGGAACGTACTTGCAACTCGAAGCCTATTCCGCAGGCCCCCTGCGCCCCGCTTTCGTCCTTGAATCCAAAGCGAGACATCCGGATGGATCGCCCCGTTTCTCCCGATATGGCGCACAGGGCGAGGGCGTTGTCACACGGCGGGAGGTCTATCTGCCCTTTGACGGAACGTATGAACTTCGCGTGACGGACCATGACCACTTGCTAGCAAGCCTTTTTTCGAACGTCGGAGCGCTTCCGGTGGGGGGCGACAACTACGCTTATGTGGTGGAGATTCAGAACCTCGGAGCACCAAAACCTAAAAAAATCAATACGTTACCAGCCACGGAGAGCGGTGATCTCGCCGATGGCTCCTTGTACTTTTATTCATTTCCCGGAGCCAAAGCTGCGACGGTAGTCAGCGGCCGTTCCGTAGGCGTTCCCCCTCCCGCCAAGGTCAGTGATATTTTTCGCGCTCTGATGGCGGTAAACGGAAGTGGTCAGTCTATCCATGAGCGGGTGACTTCCCAAACCCAACAGGACACGGAAGTGCTCGTGCTTGGCGGCTCCTCGGAACCGATGATCGTGCAGGATCACTTGCTTGCCATCGGCCCCCACCAAGAGTTTCTGCTCGAAATGGACGAGATCGTCCCTAAGGATTGCACGAAAAACGACTGCAAATCCGGAAGCCTCGCGGATAACGAGCAAGCCTTGTGGAAGTGGAACCTCGCCGAAGGCGATTTTCTGACCGTCGGAGCTTATTTACCCAATGAAAATCGGTTGATGAAAGCCTCCCTGCTCGATAGCAACTTGCAGTTCACCATGGATGACAGTTGGGTGAGTCCTTGGGATGTCGGGGTGGGCTACCTATACGCTTCGGAAGCCACATCTGCGTATCTATGGCTTCGAGAGGTCGAAGGAGAAAAAGTGAATGAATACCTCGTAGATGCCAGAGTGGTGAAAACGCCCGCCTTTTCGTCCGGCCAGACCTATAAAAACCTTCCGCTGCATGAAATGCCTCCGTACACCTTGCGGAACGCGGGTATCGGACATTTCAAGGGGGAAGCTGGGAAGGTGGTGTTTTTCAGCGGATTTTCGACGAAACCGGAGGGTGCCTGGCAAGCTCCCCAAGAATTGTTGATGACACCTCATCTCGAACCCATGGGACCGGTCATCGATACCAAGGCGTGGAACTTTCCCGATGGATTCGTCACGCCGCTATTTGGTTATATCAAAGACGATGGGCATTATCTTCATTACGTTTTCGATGGAGGCCCCCCGTTTTCGGGAGGAACCTACGAAACGCGGATGACGATACGAAATACGTTTCCTTTGGGCAAGCCGGCGCAGGGCGCTCCGATCGAGGTGAGCAATCATAACTTGTCTCAAGGCCTGGCCCTCTACACATTCGAGGCCAACGCCAAGCAGTATGTGGATATTACGGTCACTCCAACCTTGATATCCGGATTGGTTCCCGATCTTTGGATCTTCAACTTCGGGCGTCCTGAATTTGCATTCGTCAATTATCGCTGGGTCGGGGACATGAGTTCGCCTCGCCTGGGCCTGATTCATCGAGAAACCGGAACATCGAGCAAGGCCATCACCGCCGGATACCAATCCCCTTACGATGGTATTACGGTATTGCTCGTTCAATCGTCCGGCGGTTCGGGCTCCATCACCGACGTATTCGGATTGAAAATCGAAACGCCTCCACCTCCAGGCAACGATACCTGCGCCAAGGCGGGCCCCCTTACCTTGGATTCCAGCGGCCATACCTCTTTTGGTTGGAATATGTCGAGCGCCACGAATACCATCACCCATTCGGGCTGCACGGACTACCCCTCCGATGGCCCCGACACGTTTTTCAGTGTGAATTTGAAAGAAGGCGAAACGATTGACATTGAGATGTCCACCGACACATTCAGCGCTTCGCTCTACTTATTCACCGATTGCTCCCAGGTGAAAGCCACTTGCCGCGGGGCCTCGGAATACGGCAAACCTCGCCGCGTGACCTACACCGTTCCTCCCGGTGGTGGTGGGAAATACATCATTGGAGCCGATTCCCATGAGCATGCCGGCTGGTTCGACATGGATGTCAAAGTCTCGAAACACTGAGAAACAGGAGCAGAACATGAAACACGAGGAAAACTACGCGCGATTCATTGTCATCCTGGCCTTGGTGTCGACGGCCTGCGGCGGAGATGACCTGGAATGCGGCCCTGGAACCCACCCCTACGGAGACCGTTGCGTGGCAGACGTCTCCTCCTGTGGCGATGGCACCAAACTTGTCGATGGCCAGTGCGTCCCCTTATGCGCCGATAACGAGATTTGGACAGGAAAACATTGCGTTCCGGACTACCAATGTGCTCCAGGAACATCACCCGTGGCGGGCCAATGCGTTCCCACCTGTACCAAAGACGAGTATTGGAACGGCCAAAGCTGTTCGAAAACTCCCCGCTGCGCCCTTGGAACGGTTTTCGACGAAAATACAGGTAGTTGCGTTCCAAACGAGCTGATTTGCGCCAAGGGTACCCACCTGGATAACGGGCAATGCGTACCGGATACTTCGGCCTGTGGCGACGGCACCCATCTCGAAAATGGACAATGCGTCCCCAACCGTCTTCCCGCACCCGATGTCGTGGAGTCCACGGATCCCACCGGCAAAGTTACCTTCGACCTGCCGGATCCCGGCAAGTCGATCACCTTGGGAGGAACCGTGGATACACCCATCGATCTCAATGGGGATTCCATCGTAGATGCGGATTATGACCGCTTTTCTTTCTCCGCTCAGGCCGGCACCTGGATCCGCGTCCATGCCACCTCCGAGGGAGCCGCGCATCCGGCCTTTGCCCTGGTTTCAGACGATACCGATGCGCAAGGACAAGTCCTTTATGCTCGATATGCCGTCAATCCCCTCGGCGTGGATACGGAAAGGGAATTTTACCTTCCCCGATCCGGTAACTATACCCTTGTCGTCTCCGATTATACTCATGTCACGAGCGATCTATTCGGATGGCTCGCTTTGCCCGTCGGAGGCGATGACTTCACCTACTTGATCACTGTGGATAACCTGGGCGATCCAACCCCAACCCCCATCGCTTCCGTTCCGGCGTCCAAAACTGGAGACTCTGGCGCTGGCGCCCTGGCGTTTTATCAAATGAAGGACCTGAAACTCCATGACGCCCGGGTGGCTCAACATATGGGCAAACCATCGGGCATGATGGCCAGTGATACGTTCGGCGCACTCATGCTTTTCGGTCCGAAGGGGACTTTGGTGAGGGAAAGTCTTTCCTATTCGCTCACGGGCGATGCCACCATCCTGTTTGCGGCCACCGAGCCGGGCGACCATCTGCTGGTGGTGGACCATCTGCTCAGTATTGGACCCTTGACGGATTATGAACTGCGGGTAGAACAGGTGGATACGGTGGATTGTGGAGCCGCGAATTGCGCTGCGGGCACCCTCGCCCAGGGCACGAGCAAACTACTGTATTGGGATTTGAAGGAAGACAACGTTTTCGCGATGGGAGCCAAGGTTCCCGATACGGAATCGTCTTCTCTTCAGGTGCAAAGGATGGACGCGGGCCTGGTTCCTGTCGGAGAAAAAACAAGTGCAAGCAAATACGGTCCCGCCAAGATTCGCACGTACATCGAAAAAGACCAGCGTCTTTACCTGCTGCTGACCGGCTACAATGGCAATGCCATCGCCAGCTATGAACTGGATGTGAAAACACCCACGGTGGACCGATTGACGTCCGCTACCACCCATTCCGGTCTCAAAGTTCACGAAATGCCCTTGGATATCTACCCTTCCGCGGGAATGGGCCGATGGGATGCCGCGGCCGGACAGGTCATCCTGTCCACGAGCTTCACCACGGCTTGGCCAAATTGGACCCAACCCCTCGAAGAGTATCTCACCCTTGGATTCGAACCTTTGCCCAAACTCCGCGACACGACCGACCCGGCGTTCCCGAACAGCATACTGCCGCCGTTGATGGCCTATATGCCCAAGGCCGGACGTTTCTTGTACCAAACCAAAGATGACGCCGGAGGAGATATCGTGGGCGCTTCGTACGACACCACGTTTCACGCTCTCACACCTATTTCCCTCGCAACCCCCACCGCCGGAAATCCCGTAAGCAAGACGAACCAGGGATTGATCCCCACCGCGGGCTGGTCACTCTTCGGCTTCTCGGTCCCCAAAGGCCAAACCGTCGCCTTGAAAGTCACTCCGAAGGGCACGGAACCTTTGCAAGCGGAAGCCTGGATCGTAACACCAGGACGCCATCAATATACCTCAGGAAACCATTCCTGGGTGGCAGACAAAGAGGAAATCGGTCTTGGGATATTGGCACGACAAGCAGCTTCCGCACCCGGACAGGAAGTCCAACTCCTTGTCGAAGCGCCCTACGACGATACTCAACTGGTTTTCATCCGAAACATCGATGCGGGAGATCCCACCGGAAGGGCGTGATTGATCACCCGGTCAAACTGACGCTCAAGCAAGCCGGTCTTTGAGCCGTTGCTGAGGGGTTTAC
>MWCO01000037.1 GCA_002070115.1 Deltaproteobacteria bacterium ADurb.Bin207 | reverse complement strand
CGTATTCTTCTTCTGTACCCATGGCGCAGGCTCCACAGAACCCGAGCGCCGTCACGACGAACACCGATCTGGACCACTGTCGCATCTTGCCCTTGAGAATAGCGCACCCTCGTCGTTCTGGCTTGCTCTTCGAAAGCATTCGCCTGCGTACCATTCCTATTGTCCGCACAGCGCGCTACAAGGAAGCCATGCGTCATGCGGAACGCCTCATGGTTTGTGCCTCGCGCGTCGTCACCTGCAGCGAGGCTTTCGCCGGGCCACAAAACCCTCTCGGTGTGATCGAGCAAGGGGCTGTATTGGTGGAAAATGGAAAGGTGGTCGATGTAGGGCCGTATCCGCAGCTTGCCGCTACCAACACCCCAGTCGTGGGAAATGTGCAGCAAGGCGTAATTACCCCTGGCTTGATTGATGCGCACACCCATCTCGTCTGGGCGGGTTCGCGGCACGATGAATATATCCTTCGCATGCAGGGAGCTGGGTATGAAGCCATTGCAGCAGCCGGCGGAGGAATTGTGGCCAGCATGCGCTCCGTTCGGGCTGCTTCCCTCGAGGAATTGGCGCAAAACCTGACTCGACGCCTTCGTCGAATGGCCGCTTTGGGTGTGACCACCTGTGAGATCAAAAGCGGCTACGGCCTGTCAGAGCAAAGCGAACGCAAACAGTTGGAAGCCATTCGCGCAGTCGCTTCGGATAACAGCTTGCCCGCTGTCGTACCAACCTATTTGGCCTTGCATGCCCTTGCTCCGGAGGACAGACCCAACCGCGCCGCGTGGGTCGATGAGGTGGTGGAGCGCTCGGTTCCCGCCGTCGCGCGGGATCGACTCGCGCGTTTCGTCGATGCCTATATCGACCGCAATGCGTTTTCGGTGCAAGAAGCGGAAAAGCTGTTTTCGGCGGCCCGTCGTGTTGGCCTTGGCATTCGCGCTCACGTGGGACAATTCGCCGACATCGGTGGCGCTTCGTTGGCTGCATCGATGGGCGCGGCAAGCGTTGATCACGTCGAAAACGTGTCCGAAGCCGCGTTATCCGAACTTGCCGCCGCTTCGACTGTCGTGGTGCTATTGCCTCTGGCAAGCTTTACCCTTCGTCAGCAGCCGCCACCGATCGCCGCCATGCGAAAAGCCGGCGTACGCTTGGCCGTCGCAAGCGATGCGAACCCCGGCACCGCCCCCACCGAGAGCCTTCCCCTCGCGTTGGCCTTCGCCCTGCACACCTACGGGTTGACACCAGAAGAATGCTTGCTGGGCGCGACTCGATATGCGGCGTTGTCTTTGCAAATCGAAAGGGAAGTCGGCTCACTCGACCCTGGCAAGTCCGCCGATATCGTCTTGTGGGATCTTGACCACGAGCATGCGATTCTTCAACCGTGGGGCTCGCCGATGACGCGCTGGGTATCGCGCTCAGGACGAGTTTTATTCGATGCGGATGAGCGATGCGAGCACGCGGCACGCTGCTGATCTTCTGCCTTCTGGGGGCAGGAGGGCTTCTGGCCAATGAATTGCAAGCCGCTGTATTCATTACAGATTCCATCCATCTGACCACGATCGAAAACGCCTTCATTCTTTGGAACCCAGACACGAAAGTGCAGCATCTCCTTTTGTCTTTTCGTGTCGATGTAGACGGCGATTTCGCTTTCCTGCTGCCCTTTCCTTCTCCTGTCTTGGCCTCCGTCGAAACAGAAGATCTGTCGATGACACTCTCATCCTTGATCGCATCGTATCGGTCGCGAGCGCATCGATGGGAAGTTCCTTCGCGACCGGCGGGTGGTCCGCGCGATGCGCTTGTCGTGGGAGGCACCGAGCCAATCGACGTCATCATTCACGAGCACCCGGCCGAAACCATTCCCAGGTTCATGCCGCAAGCCGACCGAGCGCATGCGCTCGCTCTTCGAGATTATTGGAATCGGTACGAGGACGGATACTCCCTCGTGGAAGTGCGTGGGCGAGGCAAGCGCTCCCTGACAAGTCCTTATCTGCACGTGCAATGTCGTGTGCCACGGCCATGGTATCCCTATCGCGAACCAGCAATTCCAAGGGGATACGCACGGACATCCCGCCTTCTTCGCGTCACCGTTCTGAGCACGGAACAAGTGGCGCTGCAACAAGGCGAAAGTCTTCCGACCATGAACCACGCCTGGCTTGCTTTCGAACCGTCACACCACGAAGTCAATAAGGCTTTCGATTCCTTTTCGTCGTGGCTCGCCGTAAGGCCGGAAACGAGACTTTGGCTCACCTCGTTCGAAGATCGTCACCCCATCCGTCCAGGAAACGACGACTGGACGTTTGCGCGCAGCGGAGACATTCCTCCTTCTGGCCATCCTGGAACCATCGATGATCATTCCCAGGCGGGAATTGTTTTTGACGATCCATCGCAGGAAGCATCCGTCGACGAATCGCCAACGGTAGAGCTGTCTGACATCGAACGGGCGCGCGAGCCCGTGGCCACCGTGTCGAAGCAAAGGCGTGGCCGAGCCATGCGTGCTCCCGTCGTATTTGGCACCATGGTCACGCTCGCCCTCGGGATTGCGATATGGCTAAATCGGTGGAAGCAATCGTGATCGACAGACACCTTTTGATATCACGCTTGACAACCGATCACGCTTAGTTAGGATACGCCCCCTCAGCAAGCATAGCTTGTGAGAAAGCCCAGGTAGCTCAGTTGGTAGAGCAGCGGACTGAAAATCCGCGTGTCGACAGTTCGATTCTGTCCTTGGGCACAAAAAGGGAGAGGGCAATCGTTCACGTCAGTTCGTGGGCTGCTTCACTCACCATCGGTGCGTGAACGAACACATCGTCCAGCCCGACACGCGGCAGGCTGAGCTTTCCACCCATGCTCGCGTATTCGAACCACCATCCGAGAGGAACGAGAGCAGAAGGACGCCCATGGAGCGCGCTCAATACATCTTTCCACGCCAACTCCACGAACGTTCGGGCAAATGCTTTGCCCGCCTCTGCTGTCGCCAACGACGGGTTTCCAGTGTAGCCAGGAAACGGCCGCAATGCGTACCAGCCTTGACCGTACGCACCGATGTGTAGTTCGCGAGCCAAGTCCGATCGTCCTGCTTTTCTTGCGATGGTGGCCGCCAGTTCGAGACCTCGATCGGGCAAGACGGCAGGACACGGTGGAAGCTTTTCGAAACACGAGTCGACCGTCGAAGATGCATAGTGCAGCGCCACGGAGGTTTCCAAAAAACCACCGTGAAAATCGGATTGAAACGCCGCTTGCATAATGTCCCGCTCCGAAGACGAACCAAGCACATCGTAAGCATCCGAAAACACCGATCCTGGAGCATCCAGAAGCTTGCGCAGCATGATGTTGAACGGCGCTACGGCATGCACGCCCCAGCGGCGCAAAGCTTTGACTCCGTGTTCCAATGCGATTCCGTGCAAAGGACTCCCGTGAAACGTCATCAGCACGACACGCTTCGCTCCAAGCTCCGCCACGGAACGACACACGTCGAGCACCAGGCGTCGCATGACATCGAACGGCACACCACGAGACCCTGGCCCCGGAACCGGCTGCACGCCGCATTCCAGATCGGCAAACTCCAGCCATTCCCACTCGGGATGCTCGCTGAGCATGCGCGAATAGAGATCGTGCATCATGCCCCGGCTTATCCACGAGTCATTATGAAGGGAAAGATGTGGGCCGTGATACTCGATGGGGTTGATGGGAATGAAAACGGGAGCGCCTGACCGAACTGCACGACGCGCTACCGCACTTGAAACATCGAGAAGGCGCATGCGCGAACGATACTCCACCGAACAGCAGACAACGAGTTTTGATTCCTTGCCATTTCACTCTCGTTCCCTCTTTTGCCGTGTGCTTGATACAGTGGCGCTTCATGAAGCCATCTTCTTTTCGAACCATCGCCGTCGTTCTGACAGCACTGGGATGCGGTTCGGCCCAATCGACCGTTTCCTCGCCGCCCGCCTCTTCTTCCGCCCACGAAGCCTCATCGAATGACTGGCAAGGACGAAGCGACAGCGCCGCCGAAGAAAGCACGCCCTCGCCCTGTTATGCGCAATGCCGCGAATTGATTGACAAAGCCAATGCTGTTTTTCAACAAGCCCAAGGCGAGGACGAACCAGCACGTCGTCGAACCATGGATCGAGCAGGCGAAGCCTATATTGCGGCGTGGCGAGGCTGCAGCCTGGAAACGCACGTCGGCATGGATCTGCAATGTGAAGGCGCTTCCCTTGTCGCCCCACGCATGCTCGATTCATTTCGAGCAAGCGACCGGTACGACCGCGCCATCTTTGCCATCCTGGTAACGCGAGATCGAAGGTGGCGGACAGACACGGCGCCGACGAATCAAGAGCTGAAGACTGCGGTTTCGGCAGCGGAAAATGCGTTTGCGAGCCAACCCCAAGCCGCTCAGGCCAGAGAGTGGGTTCGGATGGCCGCATACGGACGAATTGCGCTTGGAGACGTTTCGTTTGCCCAAAAAGACATGGAATCGTTCGTCAAAGGCGCAAGCAAGAGCGAGCAGCAAGAGCATGCCGCCATGCGTGTAGCCATGGCCAGCCGACTCAATGATCAGGGTGAGCACGCCAGCGCGCAGCGATTGTTGGGCACGACGAGCCCCGAAGAACCTGCGAGAGTCGCCGCCGGATGGCATGCGGAAATGGGACGTGCGCTGGCAGGACAAAACCGATCCGCACAAGCCACTTTCGACAGGGCGCTCGCGGTGTGGCAAGCCGTTCCGTCATCGCAGTGGCGTCAACAATTGGGTCCAGCGGAACCTTGGCCGATGTGGGATCGAGAGCGTGGTATCGAAACCATCGGCGCCGCACACTTTTATTCGGCGGAGCGATTACGGACCCAGACCGTTCTTCCTTTCCCCGCGTACCGTGGCTCTGGCGCCATGAAAGATGTTGCCGAATATCTCGAGACCAAGGTCGGCTCGTATGTTCGTGAGCGACAAGCACGACTGCTGAAAGCCGAAGAGGCCTACCAAAAAATCTCCGAAATTCAACCAGTTGCTCCTTCACGGTGGCTCGTCGCCTCCGCATGCCGAATCGGGCAAATGTGGGCTGCCCTCGTTCAGGATGTCACCCAATCCCCCCTGCCACCATCGATCGCCAAGGATCCGGACATCGCGGCGGGATATCGGAAAACCTTGCAAGAATCACTACGACCGGTCGATGAAAAAGCGCGTCGCGCATTCATCATCTGCCGAGACACCGCACAACGATTCGGAATCGACGACGACTTCAGCCGGGCCTGTCATTCCTGGCTGGCGGATAACCCCGAACCCTGATTCATTTCTCGTCGCTATCCTTCCCGAAGCCAGGAAGGAACCTAGGTGCCGCACCGTTGTCCAAGCCTGTCTTACACGAGGAGAGTTCGAATGAAGCGATTCCCATGGTTCGGCTTCTGCCTGGGGTTGTTGGCGATCAGCACAGGATGCGCAAACACCCCCACGAGCAAAACCCCAAGCCCCATTTTACCTCTTCGAACCGTCCGACTCTATGAGACGGGTGTCGGCTATTTCGAGCGGACAGGAGAGGTATCGATGCAAGAGGGAACATCGCTTCCGGTTCCCGCGGCTCACGTCGACGATGCCCTCAAAACACTGATTGTCGTGAGCGGCAAAGGCCGCACGACCGTAGACGGGTTGGAGTTCGACAGTTCGGTGACCGAAGGGATGGCTCGCGCGTTGGCGGCTCTTCCCAAAACCCAAGATACCGAGATCACCTATCTGAACTTGTTATCCAGCCTCAAAGGCGAAAGCGTCGTCGTTCGAACGCCCAAGTCCACCATCGAGGGACGAATCATCAACATCGTGGTGGAAGAAAACCCCGAAAAGCCCAACTCTTCCGAAAGCCCACCCGACTCGGACGAATCCAATTCCAAAACGCCGGTAACGCAAACGCTTCGCGTGCTGATTCTCTCGGCAAACAAAGAGATCCTCAACATCGTCGCCTCGGATATTACGTCGATTCGTCCTTTGTCGAGCGTGACCCAGGCGCGTCTGGACCTGGCGCTCAATGCATTGTCGACGAGGGGATCTCAAAGTCGGCGATTGATTCGCGTCATGGCGAATGCCCAAGGGCCGGTTACGCTCGGATATATTGCGGAAACTCCGCTGTGGAGAACCACCTACCGGTTGGTCCTCGACGACACCAAGCCGGAAGCGATGTTGCAAGGCTGGGCACTCGTACACAACGACACGGACGAGAATTGGCAACAGGTTCGTGTCGAACTCGTCAACGGCAGGCCGGATTCATTTCTTTTCCCGATGGCCGCACCTCGTTATGGTCGCAGACCCTTGGTCACGCCCGAAACGGATCTGTCCACGATCCCACAACTGTTGGACAGGACACCCGATGGGATCTGGGGGGACCATGCCGATATCGACGAGTATCAGAGTTACGGCACAGGCTATGGTTATGGCGCTGGTTATGGCAGTCTATCAGGTTCCCGGCGGGCGTCCGCACCCTCTGTACGAATGGGAGCCACCATGTCGCAATCGCCCCCCGAAGCCAGCGAACGGCTGTCCGTCGGCAACTTGGCTTCCGTGCGACAAGCGGAGGGCGTGGAGTCAGCGGCCTTGTTCATCTACTCCTT
Source organism: Deltaproteobacteria bacterium ADurb.Bin207 (assembly GCA_002070115.1). Taxonomy (GTDB): domain Bacteria; phylum Myxococcota_A; class Polyangia; order Polyangiales; family Polyangiaceae; genus MWCO01. The sequence goes on along the minus strand of MWCO01000037.1, from coordinate 46,734 downwards.
GCCTCGCCCCGTGGATCTTCGCGCCCATGGTTCCGCTCTCGTGCCATTCGTTCAGTCTTCTGTAACGTCGCCGCGCATCACGTGGGTTGACTCACAAGAGGCGCCACAGATGGGAGTGTTGTTCACCAATCGCGCGGGGCAGACGTTGCCCGCGGGTCCGGTGGCCGTGTTTTCCGACGGTGGATTTGCGGGTGAATCGACGTTGGATCGGCTCAAGCCCCATGAGCAGCGGTACCTTCTTTTTGGTGTGGATCTCGATGTGGAAGCGAAGAAAAAAACCGACGCCGAGGTTCATGCGGCACAATTGATCGTCTTGGAAAAAGACACGTTGGTCGAACACTTCACCACAACCCAAGACCTGCGCTTTTTGATGGAGAATCGCTCCGGCCAATCTCGAGCGGTTCATTGGGCTCTTTCGCTCGTCGACAATGCCAACGTCGAGGGTGCCGACGAAGTCCGCTATGACAAGGAAAGCGATAAGTATATCTTGGTCTTTCACGTGCCGGCGCATGAGAAAGCGGAACGTAAGGTACGGATTATACAAGGTTTTCAGCAGAAGCATTCCCTCGATACCATCACGTTCGACAGGCTCGATTCCCTGACCACGCAATCCACGCTATCCGCTTCGCAACGAAACGTGCTCGATACGGCCAAAGAGCAGCAAAAAAAGCTCGAACAAACGCGATCGCTCATCGCGGATATGGATGAGGCGATGAAGCGTATCGAAAGCGATCTCGAACGATTCCGCGAACATCTCAAAGCTCTTGGAGGCGAAAAAGGTGCCGGAGCCGCAGCCAATCCTTTCGTCAAGCGCATTCTCGATGCCGAAGATCAGTTGACGCTATTGCGCACCAAACGCCAAACTCTCGTGGACCGTTCTCACGAAGAACAAAAAACCATACGCCGTACTCTCGAACCTTTGGTGGCACCGGCAACGTCGTCGCAGCCGTAGACAAACCCGCAGCGATTTGTCACCCATTTTCAACCCTTGGAAGACTCGCTTCCTTCCAGATTTGCATCCCCTTTCACGGTTCGACGCCTATCTGCAGAGATGACGTCCTGAACTGCTATTGGCGAAGAAGCGAATCGAGTTCTTGCTCGACTTGTTCTCCTGCCGACGGGAACACTTTCGCGTGCTTTCTGGTGTATTCGGTGCGTACGACGTAGCCGGCCTTCTCGTCGGGCAATCGAAGAAGTTCGAGAAAACCGAGGGAATCTTTCTTTCCGAATAGTTCCAGCCGCATGATGGGCACGGCCTGGGCGGGGGGAGCCATGAGATACTCCGTGGGGCGAAGCCTTGCCACTTTGGCCATCCACGCGGCGAGCGATTCGTCAGGCTTGTCGGGGGTTGATGCATCCGTCCAGGATGCTGTCATCCCCGCTCCCGCACGAAGAATCTCTCTGGATTTGCCGTTGGCATCGATTCGCACACGCTTGATTTCATCCTCCTCGAAACCGTGCAATTCCCGTTCGTTGAGCATGGATTCCCCGGAGAGCAAGTCGCGGCAGAATTCACCCCGTATCGCATAAGAAATATCCGTATCCGGATTACGAATATAACGGTCCGCTCCCCCAGGAGCCACGCCTCCCACCTCGAGTTTTCGCTCCACACCCGCGATGGTGAGTATCAGCATCCCTTCCGGTTCCGCCAAACCGAAGTCTTGTCGTTGGTCTGGGGATAAGTGTCCCACCTCACGAATCGCACGTAGTGGCGCGACGGCTTCTGCAATTCGCTCCGCGGTTGTTACGGACAGGACCGGAAAAACAGTAAGCATACCGTTTTCTTCCCCTTTGTTGTCCACAGCGCTCGTATCCGGGTCGTGGTTCGTGGCATCCGCCTCTTGCTTGTCTTGCTTGGGCCGCGGCATCTGTTGTCGCGTCACCGTGCCCTCGAACCATCTTCCCACCTCATCGTTTTTGGATTCGAGCACCACGCTCCTCGACTTGGACTCAAAAACGATTTTCTGCACCTCTGCCGGTTTTGCGCTCCACACGCGCACATCCGCCACGCTCATCGATGTCGATTGTTGGTCGCGTGTCCAGACCATCACGGCTCCGAGGCAGGCCAATCCAAGCAGAGCCCCGTGAACCCAAAGGCTTCGAACGGGATTCATGCTTTCCTCCCTTCCTTCGCGCGACGCCTCCGTCGCAATCCAGTCCATCCCATTGCCAACACAAGCGCCGGTACACCAAAAATCGTCAGGTAAAAATACGCTTTATCTTTTTGCTTCGTATGCTCGATACGCACATCTTCCGTGGATGCGACCAGCCCGGAAAAAGCTTCTTCGCCACCCAACCACCGGATCACATCGACCACGAATTGCGGATTGCCATTGAAGTGACTTGGATTCATGAGGGTTGCGTCGCTGAGAGCATCTCCATCGGCGACGACCACCATTCGCGTTTCGACAGGTTCTTGCTTTTCGTTTTCCGTGCCGTTTTCCTTGGAGTTTTTCTTGTCTTCGAGGGGACGAGTCACACTTGCCACGAGTCGAAAGACGCCTTTCGTTTCGTCGGAGTCGTCGAACAAGAAATTGCCATTCAAGTCCGCCCATGTCCCTTGGAGCGATTGGATGGAAAAGTCGATTTCACCAGCGGCGTCGTCTTGCTTGTCGATCGAGCCAGCATTGAGAAAAAACACGGCGCGGCTGCCGAGACGTCGCAAGCTCGCGACCGACGGATGTGTCGAGAATCGATTGGAAAATACGATGGCATGATCGGAGGGATTTCTTCTTCGAATTCCGTGGCTTTCCTCGTTGCACAAAAGGCCTTCGTTGAATTTAAGTCCTGCAATTTTCGCGAGTTGTTCGTTATTGGCTTTTCCTTCGGGTTCCAAGGCCAGCAGTAGCCTTCCGCCTCGTGCGGCGTAGCGTTCCAACGAGGCCAGCTCTTCGGGGGCGAACGGTTCGGTGGGACCAAGCACCAACACCACCGTGGCATCCTCGGGCACATCGCGCCCCAATCCCTGTACGAAGCTCAGGTCTCGAATCACGTAATTCTGCACCTCGAGCAATTCCTTGACTCCCAACGCGCTTCGCCCCGTCGCCACGTCATCGAGTTTCGTATCGTTGAGTTCACCGTGACCCGCGGTCAAATACGCGGTGCGTTGGGCGCGAAGCACTTTCGTCAGTGCTTTTTGCATCTCGGTATCGAGTTGGCGCAGCGTTTTGCGCGCGGCTTTGATCTCCGTACCAACAGCAATGCTCTCCGTCTGTGCTCCCCGCATGAGCACGATCACACCATCCTGAAACACCTTGGCCTCTTTGGCGAGAGCCGGTGCAAGGAGTCGGTCTTGCTCCTCGAGTCTCACATTCGGCGATTGTCGTTGCAGCTCCCGCAAATACCCCATCACCTCATCACGAACCTCATTGACAGGTGGAAAGAAGGCGATCACACGCACGTCCTCGGCCATCGGCGCGAGCATGGCGAGGGTTGATTCGCTGGGCCGTGAGGTTTTGAAGTACGAATAATCCGCGCGCACCCCCAATTCGCTGGCCCCATACACCGCCAAAGCGCCATAACTTGCGGCAAACGCAAGCGTCAACCCCGCGTAAACCGCATCTCGGACCCTTCGCCATTCGATATGCTCCGCATGTCGCATCGGCCACATCGCGATTTCCCCAAACACCTGGGGCACCACCGAAATCAGCAGCAACACGATCCATGCCACGGTCATCACCGCACCGAATCGCTGCTGAGCAGCACTGGACATGCCACCCACCATCCATGCAGAAAACGGTTCAGCCGTAGTGAAGTATCCAACGACCGCAAACCCACCTACCAAAGCCACAATGGCCATCGTCCGTTCCGAGGTCTTGTGTTGCCCTTCGGCCCGGTGCGCAATGACTATGCGAAAGGCCACCATAGCCACGACGAGCGTCATACCCAGACCAGATAGGGCGATACGCGCGGAAGCGGTTTCTTGAATGATTCGTTCACCCACAAAAAGCAGAACGAGTCCCACAAGCGTGACAGGGAGCGTGATCGCCGAAGACAAAGCCAACCTTTTCATCGCCACCTCCTGGCTTCGAGCGTTTTCGTGGTGGCAAGAAGGAAAAAGAACGTCACGGCAAGGTAGTAAACGCAGTGCTGTAGTTCGAGTTGTCCGAGCATGAACGGACGGAAGTGGGTGTCGTGAAGGGATAGGGCGGTAAGAAACTCGCGAATCGGAGGGTCCGTTTCGCGGGCTACCAGCCATAACACGAGCATGAACACGAGAAGAACCGCCGAAATGACGGCTGCAATGGTTTGGCTTTTAACCAACACGGACCCAAACGTTCCTATGGCTGTCGACGCGGCGCCGATGAGCAACAATCCCAGATAGCCAACCACGATATGCCCGACGGAAACACGTCCATGCACGAAAATGAGCAACGGCATGTACACGGTCATGAGGGTGAAGCCGGCCACGAGCGTGTAGGCGGATAGGTATTTTCCTGCCACGATGGCGGAATCAGGGACGGGAGCGGTATTGAGCAGCACGAAGGTGCCTGTTTGTTTTTCCTCGGCGAACAGGCGCATGGACAGAAGAATCGCGGTCGTCATGGTGGTGCCGCTCGAAAAATAGAAAAAATCCCTCAGCACTTCGGCCGACAAGCGGGCCTCACCCCGAAGAGCCACACCGTAATAAAGCAAACCATCGATGAGCAGCATGATGGCGATGACGACATACGCGAGCGGTGAGCGCAAAAATCCCCGAAGCTCTCGGGATGCGATGAGAAGAGCGCTTCGCATCAGTCTTCCTCCTTATCCACCTTCTTGTCTGTCGAATCGTGTGGTTCGATGCCGTTCATTGCCCTGTCTTGTTGCGAAGGGGACTCGGGATTCGAACCATCACAAGCGGGATCGTCGTTCCCTGCCGCGCTGACATCGCCCGCCAGACGCAAGAAAATGGATTCCAATTCTCCTTTGGCCTGAACGACTTGCAGCACGTCGACCTCAGCCGCCACCAAGGTACGAACCAATTCTGGCCGGATGTCGCGGTCCGCATCGACCCGAAGAACGTGATTTCCCGGATCTTCCGGTGAAGGGTGTAGGGCAACGCTCCGCACCCCGTCCTTATCCCGAACCACTCGTTCCACGCGTTCGTGATCGCCAGAGAACGTGATTTCGACGCTCGTTGTTTGAAGCAGTTTGCTGGATAGCTCCGCCTCGGAACCGGAAGCGACAATGGAACCTTCTCGAATGACGAGCAGGCGATCGCAGGTTTCGCTAATTTCTTTCAGGTTATGAGAACTCAACACGATGGTAAAATCGCCGCGAAGGCTTCGCAGTAAGTGTCGCATCTCTACGATTTGCACGGGATCGAGCCCAAGGATCGGTTCATCGAGCAACAAGAGTTTCGGTCGATGAACGAGCGCTTGGGCGATACCCACACGCTGTTTGAATCCGTGGGACAGCGAATGAATCGGATCGTGAGCCACCTTCTCCAGGTTGGTAACCTTTTCGGCTTCCGTCGCGCGGCGATGGGCTTCTTGTGTCGTCAAGCCTCGCAGACGCGCGGCGAATACGAGATACTCATGCACCCCCATCTCTGCATAGACCGGAGGAGTATCAGGTAAATATCCGATTCGATGTCGAACTTGTTGAGGCTGATCGACGACATCGATGCCGTCGACGGTCACGGTTCCCGCGGAAGGGAGCAGATCACAGGCCAAAACACGCAGAACCGTGGTTTTCCCGGCACCATTGAGCCCGAGAAGACCGACGATTTCTCCCGGAGCGATAGAAAAGGACAGCGGGCCCACGGCCCTTCGCTGCCCATAATACTTGAACAGGTTTCGAACCTCGATCATGACGGTTCCCGATAGAACAGAAGTGGACGGACGGCCAGCTTCAGAACCAACGAAAACGCCATTCATTCCCGGGATCGAAGAGTTGATCATCGGTTTGAGAAATTCGTGACATGCTTGGAGTGAGCCGTTCGTATCGATTGAGGTCCCCGTGGCTCCAGGCTATGCAGGAGAACGCTGAGCTTGCTCGTTGTGGGAGTCGTTGATGACGGATACCGCCCCGCTTCAGGTGAAATCCTTCGAGGTGCCCCAGGCCAACTCCTTGGACAGAATTCGCCGACTGGTGGAAGCGGTGAGCCGAGGCGCTACACAAAAACGCGAGATCCAAGCAGCCACTGGGTTGTCGTCGCGACACGCCGACTATTACGGACAGGCCGCTCGCATCCTCGGATGGCTCGAGCGTGAAGGAGAAACGCTGGCGCTCGCGCCAAACGCCATGGCGCTTCTTCGAACACCCCCCGGCTCCGACGAAGAACGAGATGTATTTGCGGAATCGATCGAAGCTTGTGAGGTAGTGCAAGCGCTCTGCCCGGATTTGCTTCAAGAACAAGGACCTTCCGAAGATGAGTTGACGCAGCGTATTCGCTCCGCCACCGATCTTGCGCAAAAAACCGCGCGTCGAAGGGCTCAAGCGCTGCTCGCCTGGCGCGATCGGGTCGTGGTCAGTCCATCGGAACCCGACCAGGATATCGTTTCCTTGCTGCCCGATGAAAGCACGCAAGGACAAGGCTTGGCCACACTGCATGCACGGTTCGACTCGTTGTCGATCGAACGCTTCAAAGGCATTCGCCAAGCGTCCGTGGGCTTTTCGGCTCTCACCCTTCTGGCCGGCCCCCATGGTTCGGGAAAGAGCAGCTTCCGCGAGGCGTTTCGGTTCTTGCATGGCATCGGACGCAACTACTCGCTCAGCCAGATTGCGGGAGAGCATTGGGGAGACACAGGCACGTTGGCATGGCCCGGCATCCCCGGTGGTTTGCAGGAGCTGGCTCGCCTCGGACACAACACCTTTTCCATCGAGATCGGCGTTGCCATTCCCGAAGGAAACCAGCTTCGCAACGCCAACTACTTCATCGAGGTTACGGTGGAAGACGCCGCTTCACCGCGAGTCGTTCGTGAACGCTTGTCGCTCGAAGACAAAGGAGCTTATATATTCGATTCGCACCCTCCCCAAGATGCGCCAATCCTCGTTCCGGACCGGCTTTCCATTCGTCTCGGACGCACCTCCCGTACCGGAGCCAAAGGGCCAACCCTGTTGGTCGATCCTCGTCGCCCTGCCCTATCCCAACTCGCCATGCATCCAGCCGTGCGAAGTCGTACCGTCGTGGATGCAACATCTTCCGTCTTATCCGTTTTTCGATCCCTTCGATTTCTCCAACCCACCCTGCAAGCCATGCAGCGACCTTCCTTTCCCCATCAAGTCGTGTTGGGGAGCCACGGCGATCATCTATCCACCTGCCTGCATGCCATCTGCCAAGATCCAGAACGCCGTGACCTGGTGTTTCGCAGCCTGCGCTCCTTTTCGGATGGATTGCTCCACGATCTTCAATGGCTACCTGACGCCACCGGAAGACTCGTTCTCGTTATCCTCGATCGCAATGGCATGAAACTGACCGCTCCCAGCATTTCCGAAGGAGTTCTTCGTTTCCTGACCATGTTATGTGCCGTGGTGGGTTTCGATAACCCAAGCTTCTGGTTCGTCGACAACGCGGATATGGGCTTTTGCCCATCGAAACTCAGCTTCGTGCTCGACTTGCTCCAGCGTCAGTGCAGTGGCGGCCATCGACAACTCGTGCTCACCGTACGCGACGAAAATGCCGTGGAAACGCTCGTATCCGGCAAGGAATACCTATCATCGGCCTACCGGCTTTTCGCGCATGGATGGCGATCTCCGGAACGGATGGGCGCTCGTGAACATACTCCTCCCGCTCGTCCTTTGCGCCATCCGCTACGTGATGAAGACGATCCGAATGAGCGTCTACCGTTCTGAGCCTCATGCCGTGGACTGAAGAATCGATGCACCAGTCCCGATGATTCCGCCATGAGCACGGAAAGAACGACAGGTCGGACGGTTCGGCCGAGGAATGCTAACTATGCGTAATATTTAGGGATTATGGACTAAAGGGAGCCGCGTACGCCGCCGACATACACGCCGGATCATTGTAGCAATCCGAATCTGCACAGTCGATGTCACCATCGCCATCGTTGTCTTTCCCATCCTCGCAATCCGCTTCCACCGGCGCCGCATAGGCGGGGCCCGCGGTACACGCGGGGACATCAGCACAATCCGAATCGTCGCAGTCTACCTCCCCATCGCCGTCGTTATCCTGCCCATCCTGGCAATCCGTTTCCACCGGTGCCGCATAGGCTGGGGCGGTGCATCCAGGAGCCATGATGCAATCAGAGTCCAGGCAATCGGTCAGCCCATCGCCGTCGTTATCCAAACCATCATGGCAATCCATTTCCACCGGCGCCGCATAGGCTGGACCCACGACCTGACACTCGGGGAGACCCACGCAATCCGAATCATCGCAGTCCACCTTCCCATCGCCGTCGTTATCCAAACCATCCCGACAATCCTTTTCTACCGGCGCGGCATAGGCAGCCGAAAGACACCCGGGGAACTCGGCGCAATCCGAATCATCGCAGTCGATTTTCCCATCCCCATTGTCGTCTTTGCCGTTGTCACAAATCTCTTTCGTATCTCCCCCTTTGCTCTCTTCCTGCACCGTCCCGCCGCACGCGACCAAGGACAAGCCAACGGCTACAGGAATGAAGGATGGAAGCTGCCACCACGCCTTGCTCGAACGAACAGGTGCTTCCCCTCTGTCCATTCGCTGGCAAAGATGCTCCAGATAAGCGCGAGCCTGCTTCGCATGATCGTTTTCAGCCATGACTCATCCCTCTCAAAAAAAAGACAATGGGAGTGAAAACGATGACATGGCGCCGCAATGTCCGCAATATCAATAATGATTTCTTACGTTAGGGAATATCAGCGACGTTTCATTACTTCTTCGATCACCTCTCGCACCGTCACGCCGTGCTGCTGGGCGGCGCGAACGCAAGCATCGAATTCAGGCTTCATTCTCACACTATCCCCCTGCTCCGCCAGCTTCACCGCAATGGCTCCGAACCTGGTCTCGACTTCGGATTCTTTCCTTGGCAACTCCGTTCTCGTCACATCGATCTTGCGAACGCCCAGCGTCGTCGTTTCACGGAGTATCGCCTCTTCGAGCCGCGCCACATCTTCTTTGGCCGCCAACACGGACAGCACCATTCCGGGACGCCCTTTTTTGGTGGTTGTGGGAGTAACCCACACATCGCGCGCCCCACTATCCATCAGGATACGAATGGTATGAGCAGCGAGTTCACCGGTCATATCATCCACGTTCGTTTCGATCACCGTGTGGGTAGGTGAAACCTGACTCTGCTTTTCGACAACCGGGGCTCCTAAAACGACACGGAGCACGTTGGGAAGCGACGACCATTCTTTCGTCCCGGTTCCCATTCCCGTACGTTCGGCAAGCATCGAAGGCCAACGAGAATACTCATCCGCGAAAGTGGCTACGATTGCGGCGCCCGTCGGCGTGACCAATTCGCCTTCGACGTCGACACCATAGGTTGGTGCGCCTTGTAAGCAGAGCAACGTCGCGGGGGCAGGAAGCGGAAGGATTCCGTGGGCGGCTTTCACCGTTCCGTACCCCATGGGCAAAGGTGAAACCATGATCCGTGAGGGCTCGAGGAAGGATACGAGCGATGCGGCGCCCACGATATCGACGATCGCATCGACGGCACCTACCTCGTGGAAGTGAACGCGTTGTGGAGATATGCCATGCACTTGCGCCTCGGCTTCCGCCAATCGACGAAAGATACCGCGAGCGCTCGAGACCACGGGCGCGGGAAGAGAAGCGTGGACGAGCATGTCATCGATCTCTTGCCAATGTCTTGCCGGTTGCTCTCCTTGCACGTGAACGACGAACGATGACCCGGCAATGCCTTGTCGAAATCGAGTGCCCCACTCGAGATGAACCCCCTCGATCGGCAATGCATCGATGGTCTTTTTCAATACTTCGAAAGGAACCCCCAAGTCGAGCAACGCGGAAACGAACATATCGCCAGACACGCCGCTTGCCGCGTCGAGATACAGAATTTTTCCCTTACCATCACCAGCTTTCATTTCATGCTGGTGTCTATGCGACCGTGGGTCATGCCCATGATCATGAACATCGTCGTGCGAATGGGAATGCTTCATGATGCTTTCTCCACCTCGGGACCATCCATCGAACGAACTTGCCGAGGAAACATGCGATGCACTGCCATGGCGGCCCCGAAACCGTTGTCGATGTTGACGACCACCACGCCGCTCGCGCAGGAACTGAGCATGGCCAACAAGGGGGTAATACCGCCAAGGTGAGTGCCATAACCCACGCTCGTGGGTACCGCGATTACAGGACAAGCGACCAAGCCTCCGACCACGCTCGGAAGAGCGCCTTCCATTCCAGCCACCACGATGATGGCATCCGCGCTCATCAATTCGTCCCGACAAGCCATCAGGCGATGAATACCAGCCACACCGATATCGACCAATCGCAACGGCTCGAAGCCCGTCAACCGGAGCGTTTCGATCGCCTCCTCCGCCACGGGAAGATCGCCGGTTCCTGCCGTCACTACCGCGATCCGTTGCTTTCTACGAGGAATCTCGTGGAGCACGAGCGATGCGACACGCGCGACAGCAGCATAGTGAATGTCCGGAAGGGATTGACTGACAACTTCAATTTTTTCTTGGCTCACGCGCGTAATGAGAACGTTATGACCCTGACGAACAATCTCCGATGCGATGACAGCAATCTGTTCGGCGGTTTTGGGTTCCCCTAAAATTACCTCCGGGTGTCCTTGCCGTAACGCACGATGATGATCGACCCGTGCAATACCGAGATCCGCAAAAGGTAGATCCCGCATTTTCTCCACCACGGTTTCGATATCCACCGCGCCAACTCGAACCTGTTCCAACCATTGTCGAAGCGTTCGTTCGTCCACGATTCCGCATCTAGCGCGTCCATAGCGCGACGTCGACCGTTCGACGATATTGCGGCCACGTTCTGCCAAGTTGCCGTCGCGCAACAGAATCGTTCCTTGGTGAATACAAGGCCGTTTCGCTCTGCCCGAACCGCAGGATTACCCACGCGACAATCTTGGTTGTCATGCTCGCCCCAACGTGTTGGACTCCATGGCCTCCATGCCGTCTTTCGTTGCTCCCTTGCTTGGATTCGTGTTGGGCCTTGCCTTTGCTTGGGCCGCGATCGAAGAGCTTTCGTCCGACCCAACCTCCGTGCTCGGCTCGCGAAGTCTGGTCGTGAGCATGCTCTTCTCCCTGCTCGTATTCGCCCCCATGGCGGGATATTTCATGGCGTTTCATGGCGATTGGTCCGTCGCCTACTTCATCAACGCTCGACGTCTCCCCTCCGCCGTCATTCTTGCGATGGCATTGTTCAACGCCCTCACCGTGCCGGTTGGTTTCGTGCTTGGCGCTCCCCTTGCCCGGCAGAAACAACTCAAGAAACTATTGACGCTGGCCGGGATTCCTTCCTTGTTGGCTATGCTGCTCGTATTGTTGTTGGCGCGACGGCTCAGCGTGTCGGCTACCTATACGCAATTCAAAGGAGACTTCGGATATAGGTCGATTGCGGGTACTGCCTTGGGCTATGCGGTGGTGTGGATGAATGGCGTACTCGCTACCGCCGTGGCTCTCACGGTTCGAGAAATCCGACGTATCTCGCTCGCGACTCGTCCGCGCTGAATTCACGTTGGGTTTGCCTCGCTCATCGCGGGATGATTTGCGACAGCGCGTATCCATCGACCGTAGCAGCCCTACGCGAAACCGGTCGTTTGCCTTGAATCCCTTTCGACGTCGATATCGCCTCGACGCTCGACAGGAGTTCACCCACGGGCGGGCCCATTTCGACATCAGCTATATAACGAGAAACGACAGCGAGCCAAAACCTGTCCGTCCTTGGCTCGTTGCATCTCGAAATCAACATATCCTTCATCATCCATCCAGGTCGCCACACGAATCTCATCCCCTGCAACGGCTTGGCGTTGATAATCGATCGAGACGCATCTGATACAACGATTCGCGGAGTCTGTCGCATCTCCATACCCACCCGCCGCTACCGCAAGCCACCGCGTGTCGTGGAACAAATCCAGATAGCGAGCGTGGTTGACGTGTTGGTACAAATCCACGTCGCTCGGAACCACAACCAGGTTTCGAACCCAGGCATTCGACGGCATATCTTGCGTGGGAGCCGCCAATAAGGTCGTTCGCTGTGTCGTGGAGACGAGAGAGCGCAGAAAATCCGGAACGGCCTGCGGATGCCCCGAAGGATTCAAATACACGGCCGTAACCACCCCTTGGGCAAGGAGCTTACCATCGTTGCTCCGCCGCACCTCATGGTGCATGTCCAGACTCGCGCGCCCGACATATCCCAGAGCCAAAGAGACTTCGAGGGATTGTTCAAATCCCGGTAATTCATGGACCAGCAGTTGCTGCGCGCGCACCACCATGCGAAAACCATCCTGAAACAGCGAACCGAGTCCCAATCCGGGCTGCTGAATCGACTCCCATCGCAAGTGCTCGAAGTAGCGAAGCAGCATCGACAGGGGAACCGTCATGCTGGAGTCCAACTCGTAGCCGCGGGTGATGATGGGTCTCGTGAAAGGTTTCATGATGTGGGCGCACTCTGGGCAGGAACGGTGGGAAGGGTCAATGCCAGCGACGGTCGTAGCACATATAACCTATTGTTTTTTATTAGCTTTTACCAATGCCTTCCCTTCTGCCATCAACACTTTGCCAACCGCCTCCATGTTGAACGGATCGACACCAGCCAGCGCCAGCGAGTAGTCGCCGATCCCCTCGCCGGAACGATGAACTCGCACGCGAACTTGCGGCGCCACGCCCGCTAGCGTAACGGCAAGGCGATCTCGCTCTGCCGCCACGTCCCGGGGAATCGAGGGGTCAATCATGGCTCTTTCCCGGTCGATCGTGCGAACCGCTTGCGACAGGTCTTTGTCGGAGATTTCGGTAAACGGAATCGAAACGTCTTTGCCATCGGTGGTATGCACCAGCACTTCGAGGCGAAGAATGTCGACGGCGCAATAGGACCGGGGAGAGGCTTCGAGGTATTGCAAGAGCAGATCGAGCCTGTCGGCGCCGAAGCGCATGGATATTTCGCGGGAGAAGGTACGAGCCACTCGCCGAAGCTTGATGGCGTCCGCTCGGGTCAATCCGATTTCCGCTTCCGCGAATTGAGCAAAATCCTCGAAAGGAGCGGGAAACAGCCTCATCGAGGCAATCTCATCGAGCAGTACCCCAATCTCCCACCACATCTCTTCGCGCCGCGTGGCAAGCAAACGAAGTCGATCGATCATCGTCATCGAGGCCTTCGATGGCGGTTCGGCCTCGGACCAGTCTACGTCCTGATCGTGAATATCTTTGACCATGGCTGCTTCATCAGGGGAATCCACCCCTTACCAAGTGTCATAGCGTCAACGAGTACCGATGAAAACGGTCTCGCCCCGGTAAACCCCAACCACATTATCATTTGGGGTTATCTGATTTCAATCGGTCGAGGGCTTCGGTGATCACGCTATTTCCCGGAGAAAGCGCGCGAGCCCGGGCAAGCCACGGGATCGCGCTCGGGTCACGCGCTTGCGCCAAGCTCATCGCCAGCACATAGGTTGCCAAGGGATGATTTCGGTCCATCGATAAAGCTTGCTCCGCACATCTCAAAGCTTTTTCCAGACTCGCTTCCATCAAAAATGACAGCGCCATCCAAGCCCACGCTTCGCATCCCGTGGGCCCCGACAAGCCGGTAACGTGACCAAGTTGCGCCCGAGCCGTCGCCATTTCACCTTTTTGAAGCAAAATCCTGGCGAAGTGAATCCTCAAGCCGGGGGCTTCACTTCCGATCAACGCCACGGCTTCTTGCACGACCCGCATCGCTTGCTCATCACGACCCAGCCGATAAAGACAGTCAGCGAGGCCTGTCCAACCGTGGGGATCTTCCGGCGCCACTTGCACCAATCGAAGATATTGTTCACGGGCATCATCGATTCGTTCCGCTTCGAAATAGAGCCGTGCAAGATTCGCCCGCGCGGGAACGAATCCCGGATCGATTCGCAATGCCTCTCGATAATGCTCCACCGCACGGTCCCTGCGATTGCGATGCTCCTCCAACAATCCAAGCCCATGGTGCGGTTGTGCCATATGCCGATTGATCGAAACCGCTTTGTCCAGCCAGACCTCCGCTTGTACGAAGTTGCCACGCTGCATTTCCACGAGGCCCAGGTTGGCAAGAGCCTCGACGAATTCGGGATGAAATTCGAGGGCGAGGGAAAAACGCGCTTGCGCCACCGCCAAATCGCCTTGCTCCAGCGCCTCCGCACCAGCCTGATTCAACACAATGGCCTTCGGTGGCAAAGCAGCCTGTCCCCCACACCCAGCCAACACACCCCACAAGCACAAGACCATGAACCCACACGCCACATTCATGCATCCGTATCGGACAGCGCTTGGACACGTTGCGAGGATTCGACGCGCGGCTGTCTCTTTTCTTGAGGACCAACACTGCTATCCTGCTACCCATGCGCCTATTACCCCCGCTGGCTCTCAGTCTGGTCATCCTCCCTGGTCTCGGTTGCTCCGCCGAAGGTGCCGTTTCCCTCACCGGTTCCATCGGCAATGTCCACCTTGGCATCGAGGACGCCGCCTTCGTTTCCACCTTGCAAGGCGGATTCGACGTCTATCTCGAACTTGGGGAACGCGCTTCCGGCCCATCGAACATAACGTTTTTGACATTCTCCCTTGTGAACGCCGATTCCGGCTCACCCGTGCTCTCCAAAGAACACCTCAGTGTCGTGAGTTCGAAATCAACGCCGCTTACTATTCAACCTGGAAATAACGCCACCATCCACTTCGATATCGGTGATCAATCCCAGCCAGGCGCAAACCTCGAACCCATGGAACTATCCAAGGAAGAACGCCCTTCCCTCTGCGGGGCGAACCGTCTGCAAATTATTGGAACTATTCAAGATTCCGCCGACGGCGCCAGGCCTTCCACCCTGACTTCCGTAGGCTTTTCTCCCACCGGATGCCCGTAATCCTCAGGATTCCGGCGTCGATGTCTCTTCTTCGGATTCCCCGGAAATCTCTTGCTCAAACTCCTTTTTGGCCTGCTGGAGCTTGTCGCGAATCTGTTCATCCGCTTCGATCGCGAACTCGCCGATCCGTTGCTTGACCGCGCGGCCGAGCGTAGCCGCCACGCCTATCGCCTGACGCATAGCCCCGTCTTTGGATTCGTCTCGTGACATGACCGCAAGCGTAGCTCGTAGCCGCAAGCCACGCACCCATCATCCACGAAATTTCTTCTTTTCATTCGCCATCTGGCAGCCGCATGCAACTTCGAACACAATGACTCCATGGGACGAGCTAAACAATTTCCGCTTGCCGTAGTGTCGATGATGGCCCTCGGAACGTCATCGTGTCTGATTCTCGACGAAAATGTGGATGAGATTTCGGGCGACGCACCTGAAGGCGATGTGGGTGAAGTCCTGAAATTGGTCAATCAAGTCCGTCAAGAGGGACGAAACTGCGGGAAAGAAGGAACGTTTGGTCGAACCACTCCCCTTGGGTGGAACGAAAAGCTGGCGCGCGCTGCCCAACGTCACGCCGATGACATGGCATCCCATAATTTCATGGGCCACACAGGTTCGGACGGAAGCACGATGGCGGATCGAATTTCCGACGAAGGCTACGCCTGGTCCGCGTTAGGAGAAAACGTGGCCGCGGGTCAAAAAACGCCAAACGAAGTGGTGTCAAGTTGGCTTTCGAGCCCAGGGCACTGCGCCAACATCATGAATCCGGCGTTCGAACACATGGGCGCCGCACGCGCTCAAGGCGGCTCCTATGGCGTGGTTTGGGCTCAAACCTTCGGGACAAGCCGCTAGTTTGACGCTGCCGGTCGTGAAGGGGAGGACAACGACGGCACCCATACCACCACGACGCGCTGATTCTCTCGCGCCGGACCTTGCGTGATATCCACCGGAGTATGACCATCGAGCTGTACCGACAACCGCAAGGGCGTTCGCGCTAAAGAGGCATTGTCCAGGGGAATTTCGAGCGGTGTCGTTCCCATCACCTCCGAGCCGTTTCGCACCGATGCGCCCGGAGGTTGCGACTCGATATGCAGCACTGCCGCAGTGGGGCTCGCGGCCCCAAGCCATCCTTTGCGCTGCGCTGTCCACGTTCCAAGACTTGCGAGAAGAGCGGATACGACGATGGCTGTCGCGGTTTTCCATGGTGCAAGTCCCGCTCGCGGCACAGGCATCGGCGGTGCGGGAATACTCGCTGGCGGAAGCGAACGATGCGCAATACTTCCCAATTCCCATTCGCAGGCATGAAGCGCCCGCCCCACTTCATCCATATCCGAAGGACGGTCCGCGGGTGACTTGGCGAGACAGGAACGAATGAGCGACTCGAGGGAAGGCGGTACCTTCGCTTTCTCATTGAAAGATACAATCGGAGGTACGGGATTGTTGACGTGCGCCCGCAACGTGTTGACCACCGTAGGCTCATCGAAAGGCGCTCGTCCCGCCAACGCTTGAAACATGATGATCCCAAAAGCATAAATATCCGCTCGATGGTCCATCTCGGCACCAACGATCATTTCCGGCGCTACATACTGCGCCGACCCCACCACCGAACCGGCTTGGGTCACCTCCGTGGCGTCCTCATTGTTGAGCAACTTGACAAGCCCAAAATCCAGTATCTTCACCAAAGGAGGACCGTCGTCCTGACGAACCAGCATCAGGTTCGATGGCTTGAGATCCCGATGCACGAGGTTCTGACGATGAGCCGCACGCAATCCACGGGCCACCTGGTGCATGATTTGTATCAGCTCCACCGGTGATAAATACCCTTTCGATTTCAGCCGATCGCGAAGGGTCTGCCCTTGCAACAACTCCATCGCCATGAACAAGCCGCCGCGATGCTCCGGCATCGGACCATAGTCATATACCGTCAGAATGTGAGGATGCTGGATCTTGGCAAGAATACTCGCTTCCCGAATGAACCTCTTGCGAGAAGCCTCATCGAGCTTGTCCGTGACTTTGATGGCTACTTCACGCCTCAGCGATAGTTGCTCCGCTCGATAAACCGTTCCCATTCCCCCAGACGCTAGAGTGGACAAAATCCGATATTTATTGAGCAACACGACACCAATCAGCGGGTCTTCCCGACGTCGACCCGAAGTCGTGCTCGGCTCTGTTTTCCTATCGCGCATGTCCGGCTCCAACCGTAAGCCATTGAATCATGTCTTGCAGGAAGCGCCAGGATTGTTTCGCCTCCACCGTTCAAACATCACTTTTTAAAAAAGACTGTAGAATCAATATCGTGCAAGACAACGGACCCTATACTACCCCACTTGCCCCCCGGCTCGCCTCGATCCCCTCTCGCCGCGGCTCGGCGATAGGATAACGCAAATAGACGGCTATCCCCAATGATTTGTCGGCAATCAACGCATAGCCAAAAGGCTTCGAAAACAGCCCTTCGCGCCTTACTGTCCCCCACATTGCGACCATCGCCCCTCGCCTGGACGGCGCCCCAACCGAAGCCAAGGGCCTAGCGAAGGGCAGGATCATAAAATATGGTTATTATTCAGTTGGTTATGCCATAACCGCCCCGCTATCGGTTCCGCTTCTAGGACTGCACTGGCTCACACAACCACCCCACCTTCGACGTTTTTTATCAATCAATCGTTTCGCCAGACCATCCGCAATCCACTGCGGACTCGAGGGAATCAGAGAAAATGGCATGGGAGCAACGAAGCGATTTGCCTTGGACATCCACCGGGGCAGCCACATGGTCCCCGCACCAACGGCACCGACGCGAATCGGCGATGAAACCTTCGGACGAGCCCCAAAACCAGTCCAAGCTCGCCTCGTACCCACCATGCATCACGAAAAACGCCTCGAGGTGACCTTTCGATAGCAACCAAGAGCCAATCGGGTATGCTTGCCCCTTTCGAGCAAGGGACTTTCGAGGGAATCTCATGCGTATTGCCATGCTTTTGCCCGTCGCTGACTGCCCGGCCACACGTGCGTATGCGCTGTGGACGCGAAGCGCCCGCGACCTTTCCGAAGCCTTGGTACAACGAGGGATCGAGGTCACCGGCGTACCCATCCAAGACGCCGGGCCCAGACAGCCGACCTATCGCTCCGGTGTCATTGGCGTCGAATCCATGCTGCGCCTCACCCATGTTTTCCAAAATGCGGAAAACTTCGACTTGATCCACGACATGATTGGATTCGCTGCCCCTTCTTTCGCCGGATTCATCAAGTCCCCCATGCTGTCAACGGTGTGGTTCGATATGTGGCAACACGCCTCAGACATGTATCAAGCCATGAATCAGCAGGTTTTTTACCTCTCGCCCGGGGAGCAGGACCGTAAGACGGGTCTGCTCTACACCGATACGTTGCCCTGGGGAGTCGCCGTCCGAAGCACACCGTTCCATCCCAGCCCCGATGATCACCTGGTATTTCTTGGGGCGTTGGAAGCCAAGGCAGGAGTGGAAGAAGCGATCCAAGTAGCCAACCAGCTCGGTCGTCCTTTGGTATTGCTCGGAACAATCGTCGATCGCGTGTTTTTCGATCGGCAGATCGCTCCTCACCTCGGAGCACAACTTCGTCATCATGAAGATCCCGCATCGCCAGAAGCCGATCGGCTCATCGGCCAAGCCGCTTGTGTGCTGCATGTGGGCAATACCGTGGGGATGAAGCAGCTCGCCTTACTCGATGCCATGGCGCGAGGCGTTCCCGTATTGGCCATCGATGACAGCCATGGCGATATCGTCGTCGAAGGCATTACCGGAGCGCAGTTCGTCCATGCCGAAGCCGCGGTGGCGGGATTCGAACAAGTCATCGGCCTCGACCGCAAAACATGCCGAAATCGCGTGCTGCAAACCCGAGCCTTGCTCGACATGGTCGACCCTTTGCTCCACGTCTATGAACGCGTCATCGTTCAGTCCCGTCGGGAAGAACACCGGCCTTGGGGATATTATGTCGTGCTTGCCGACGAACCGGACCACAAGGTCAAACGACTGGTGGTGTATCCCGGAAAACGTCTCAGCTTGCAACGCCATCGCCATCGTTCCGAACATTGGTTCGTCCTCGAGGGGGAAGCGATGGTGGTTCAGGACGACGAAGAAGTGCGCATGCTTCCCGGTCAATCGATCGAGATACCGAAAGGCTGTTGGCACCGCATTCGTAACCCTGGCATGGAAAACCTCGCCATTATCGAAGTGCAGACGGGAGAGTATTTTGGCGAGGAGGATATCGAACGAAAAGAAGACGATTTTGGACGCGCCCCCCCATCGTCGCTTTGACCGACCCCATCGCTGCACCAACCCCATCGAACCTAAATAATATCAAGTAATTTCATATAGTTACACCCATACCGCCCCTGTCTTGACCGCAGCTTTCGTCGTTCGACACAAACTTGTCCTTTTCGGCCTGTCGGAGGGAGGGTCGAGTCATGTATCGGCCAATCATTCGATTCGTTTCGACGGCTGCCGTGATGGTCATGATGGGATGCGATCAACGCGGGCCCGCCGCCCCGAGTTCGGAACCCACGGGAAACACGACGATGCCCGCTCCCACGGAGCAAGCCACCCAAGAGACTATTACCGAACACGCGAAACCTGCTCCCCCCATCGCCGAGGATTCCAAACAAGCGGCAACGTCGACTCCCGCGGGACGTCGTCCCCTGAATGTCATTTTGCTGGTCATCGATGCCATGCGTGATGACATGCCCTGGAACGGCTACGATCGTCCCATTGCCCCCAATCTCACGGCTTTGCACGCCAAGAGCGTAAGCTACGAGCGTGGATACGCCATCTCGTCGTTCACGTCCAAAAGTGTCGCCGGATTATTATCCGGCCAATATCCGTCGTCGTTGGACCGGACAACGCCATTTTTTACCAGTTATCGAGATAAGACGAACACGTTCATGGCCGAGGTCCTTCGAGACAACGGTGTTCGCACGCTGGGGATTCAAGCCCATTTGTACTTGAAAGAGAAAAGCGGGTTGCATCAAGGCTTCGATGATTGGCGCATCGTTCCAGGCATCGAATGGGATCCGAACAAAGACCCGTTCATCACTTCTCCGCAGCATACGGCCTCCGTCATGGAACAGCTTTCGGATCCGAAGAACGTACAAGGCAAATTTTTCGCGTATTACCACTATATGGATCCCCACGATATTTATAATTCGCATGAGCAAGCGCCGAAGTGGGGTACGACGCCCCGTGATCGCTATGATGAAGAGATATGGTTTGCTGACTACCATATTCAAAAGGCGCTGGAGTTCGTGGGGTCACAACCCTGGGGCAAAGATACGGCCATCATCGTGACAGCCGATCATGGGGAGGCGTTTGGTGAGCATGGTTTTTATCGGCATGCGCGCCATTTGTACGAGGTGCTCATTCGCGTACCTTTATTTGTGCATATTCCAGGCGTGGAACCGCGAAAAATCGCACGTTGGCGTAGCCATATCGACATCGTTCCCACGGTGTATGACATGATGGGCGTGCCCATTCCAGAGGGATTGCCGGGGACCAGTTTGCTTCCCGAGATATTGGGAGAAGAGGTGCCGCAACGGCCCATCGTCGCCGACCTGCCCGCGGACAATATCAATTCGCGTCGCCGCGCCCTCATCGACGACGGCTACAAACTCGTGGCCCATGGTCAGGACGTTCGATTCGAGATGTATGATGTTCGCAACGATCCGGCAGAAACGACCAATCTTTTCCGAAAGGATAAGGCGCGGGCCCACGCGATTCGGGAGCAGTACCGAAAAGTGTCGGAAGCCATCCCGTTCAAGAAGGCCAGAGGTGGTCCGGCAGTCAAGAAAGATTGAAGGTAGGTCGCTTCTGCCGAAGCCTGCTGCGAGCGAGCGGCAGCGCACGATGGCTCGATCCTGTGCGGAACCGTGATTCACCCCCAGGCGAGGCTGCGGCATGGTTGGTCGTACGGACGTCCTAGGAAGTCATGAAAGGGTGTGATAATTGGGTTCCATGATGAACCAGAGATGGGCTGTTGCCGGGTTGATGATGGCTTGCGTGACGATTGGCTGCGGGGGTTCGAGTGTTCCCTCTGCCAAGTCAAGTTCTGGATACGAGGAATACACATGCCCGGAGCCCATTGGAAAGATAGTCCGTGAGGATTGTTCCGGCGTGGGGCTTCGCTACGACGGCGAACGATTCGAAGGTTCGGTGGGAGTCGGCGGTGTGGGTGCCAGCGCCTCCTACCAGCAAACGGCAATTCGACAAGCTGATTCACTCATCCAGCTCCTCAAGGAGCAGCGTGTTGCGATGTGCAATAACTTCAACACGTGCAAGTTGACGGTAGCGGAGTACCGAGAGGATCAAAAACGAATCGATGATTCTTTCATCGCGTTGATGTCCTTGAAAGATCGCATGAAAGACATGGATGCGGATCAAGCTTCGCAGCTCCTTCGCGAGATTCAGGCGATTCGAACCGGAGTGCAGAACGTGGCGTCGGCTCAACCTTCCGAACCAGCGGCGTCGGAATCCAAGCCCACGAAGCCGGAAGAGCCTACACCGGCCGAGCCTGCGCCCACGACCCCCGCCCCAGCTCAGGAGGGCTTCACGTGCAAAGGTCCCGCGGTACAGCTTTTTCGTCGAGGCACGATCGCGGGTCCCAACTTCGGTTACGACATGACGCGCAACGGATTGAAAGGGCACCCGGAACTCGCCTCGGTCGACTTCGTGGAGTTTCTCCTCGAAACGGCAACACTTAGCGGCAAGAAACAAGAGTATGTCTTGGTGGGTATCGCCCCGGATGCCAACACCGCTGCCCAACTCAAAAGCGTGGTGAAAAGCTTCAGTCCAAGCGCGGGCGTCGATATCCCATGCCCTGCCATCGCACCGGTGCGAAAACTTCAATTCGACGTAAGCTCTCCCCAGAATCCCCCTGCCGCTCACCACAACGCATCGTGATCCTCACATATCCCCCAAGCATCATCGATCCGCACCATTTGACCATGAGCATGAATCGTTCCTGAAAATACCCCAAAGGGCTGATGAAATACCGATCGAATCAGCCCCAATCGCAGGTTTTCCCTGCGCTCTCCGAGGGGGCGAAACGATAAATCGACCGCGCCATCGGCGGTTCCAATCTTCCACGGCTCCAACGATCGAAACGGATCGTGCGTGAAACGTGCTGGCCCCAGCCTTTGTAGCGCACCATCGAGCCACACGGCGTTTTCGTTGATCTCGTCATCGCGACGATTGATGTTGCGCGTAAGGTTCAAAGCTACCGTCCGCCCCTGATCGTCTTTTCCGGCAAACGTTGCCCAATTCCACCATGTACGATGAGGGTAATGGGCTTTGTGGACATCCCAAATCGCACGCGCCTCGTCGGCGCAAACATCGATGACTCGCTGACCAACTTTCAACGTCCCCTCGATGGGAAGCGAGACTTTATGCGAATACATCGCACGGCCAGGTCCCACCGGCATCACGACTTCGAGGGGTGGATTCCGCTCCAGATCGTGCATACAGCGCAGTTCCGCCTCTACCGAGGGGGCACGACCATCGTTGTGGATGTGGATTCGAATCGTATGTTCCCCCACATCCAGATGATTATGAACGTGAATGCGGTAGCCGTGGGCGCGCACCTGGGTCGTGGCGTTCCAAAGATCGCGGGCTACCCGCAGTCGTAGCCCCTTTCGCGCGTGCTCGAATTGACCAGTGCCATCGCGATTGACGAAATGACACCACGACGTTTTCACGTATTTCGCGTCAACGATCGCATACGTCAGCATGGCCTCGGGAAGGATGATCGCCACGTGTTGCCACTCTTTCAGAACGAGCCGAGAACCGACTCGTCCGAGCGGTATTCGCCCCAGGGTGATTCGGGCTTGCTCGAGGTTGGCATGACGAAAGGGGCGACGATAGGCACCAAGGGCGACATGGCCATCCGCATCGACGATCGCTTCGGGAGGGTCACGGAACTCGAGGGTTGGAGACATGGCAAGCAAGTCTGTCAAGGTTGCCGATGGTCGGCAACCTCGAAGCCCGTATTCAAAGGATTGTCCGAAACGCACGCCAGCTTCTTGTCCGCGCCGATGACTGTGATAGCCTGCCTTTTCCGAGGGCCACGGTCATGAAAACGATTCACGCGGCAGGCTATTTGCTCTGGCTTTCGCTTCTAGTGACGGGTTGTGAAGAGAATAAAACACCACCACCGCCCGTACGAACACCCGTGACGCCTGCCGTCGAACCGCCTGATACCGCGCCTGCTTTATCCGCGGTTTCGAGTGGAAAATCGCCTGAAACCAAACATCGGCCCGTCGAAAAGCTGATGGACGGTGCCGGACTAGGAAAAATCATCGCCCTTCACGACGGTTATGTGTACTGGACCACACAAGCGGGCATTGGTTCTTCGTCTTCCGATGGAAAAATCATTCGTTTGCCCATGGACGGCGGCATTCCTCAAGAGGTAGCCGGCGGATTGGACAATATTACTTCGCTCGCTTTTGGCGATGGCAACGTGTTTTGGACGATGTGCGGCACGATCGAACATGTGCAGCGATGTCGTATCACCCAGACTCCAACGTCGGGAGGCAAGCGGAACCTCGTCTTCGATGCGGGTCCCAATCAAGTCGCGTATGCCGTATGGGCGGGCACCCATTTGCTCTGGGCAGAGGCTACCAACAAATCCGTCATGAAAACCGATACCAAGCAACCGAAGCCCGCGGCGCTCACGGCAACGGGTGATGTGACGAGCATGGTATCACGCGACAACGACATATTCTGGTCCGAAGGACGAGCCTTGGCTCCCGACGGGGCGATCATGCGATCGTCGTTATCCGGTCCGGCCCTTGCCGTATCGAAAGGACGACGATTTCCGCGTCATCTCCTCGTGGATGGGGATCGATTGATTTGGGTGGAGAATTCCGAAACCGAAGCAGGGTCCGTGTTACACGCCATCATGACGGTCGAGGCCAATGGCGGTGAGCCCAAAACGATCGTCAAGGATTTGTCTCATGTGGAAGGTATCGCGGTGGGAGGCACGAAGCTATTGATCATGACTTCGGATACGTTGACGTATGTTCCGAAAACGGGGGGCGAAAGCGCGGTATTGGTGGCTGATTTGAAATCCCCCGCGGGTCCGGTCGCTACCGAATCCCACGCTTATTGGATTTCGAACGACAAAATATGGCGGATCTCCCTTCAGCCCTGAAGCGTCGAATTCCCGCTTTACTAGGGATATGGCTCAGCGCTTCCGTCTGCGCGTGTGAAACGACATCCCCACGGCCTTCCGTGTCGACGCTCCCGGTATCACACCCCAGAAGCGATCTTCATAAGCAGCAAACCGTCTCGTCTGCGAGCCTGCCAAGCGAGACTCTGCCCCCGCGAGATCAGCAGCCATTCACGGTGTCGTGGACGGCGCCTTCGTCGTTGCCTCTCTCCTCCGACGGCAATGAATTGCCGGTACTTCCCAGGTTTTTCACTTCCTTGGCCTCGCTATCACAAGGAGAAAGGAAGCAGCCGGTTCGGGTGTCATGGCTTGGGGACTCGCATACACAACCGGATATTTGGACCCAGGCCGTGCGAACGCCCTTCCAAGAGCGATTTGGCTCCGGAGGGCTGGGATTCGTGCATGTGGGATGGAAAAAATGGGGCTATCGGCACGGGATGGCCGAACTATCCGTACAGGGACAATGGGGCATCGAACCACCACGTCTTCTTTCGGTGGAACCTTTCGACGATGGGGTGTTGGGGTTGGGCGGCGTGCGCCTCGTGCCGCAAAAAGGGGCGACAGCCTCGGTGCAAGCAAGGCCAGGAACGCTCCAAGGACGCGCGCGATGGGAATTGGCCGTGCGATTTCGTCACGGACGAGGCGCGCTGCGAATCATTCCCTCCGAGGGCAGCCCTTGGCAAGTTCACGCCGATGCGCAACACACCCACGTTCAAGACATTGGATGGGTCACCACGGAACCGGATAGTGGTTTTTCGATGGAAGTTGTCGAGGAAGGTGTCGAAGTTTTCGGTGTGGTGGCGGAGTTGGAAGCATCGGGGGGCGTGGTTTTCGATGTGCTCGGATTGAATGGCGCGCGCGTGATTCATGCGCTCGGCTGGAACGAAACCGCCTGGCAACAGAGGCTGCAACGCCGCGCACCGGACCTTCTGGTGCTGGCGTATGGCACGAATGAAGCGGGTATTCGCAATCTATCCATGCAGGGGCATACCCAGGACTTGGTTGCGCTGATCGATAGAGCACGCATCGCTTCTCCCAACGCGGATTGCCTGATCGTGGGCACCATGGATCGGGGAGGCGATGCGATGAGCGAAAAGGTTCACGTGTTGAACGAGGCGCAAAAACAGGCGGCGCAATTGCGCGGCTGCGCCTTTTGGAGCGCGCAAGTGGCCATGGGAGGCAAAGCAAGCATGCAACGATGGCAAAAAGAAAATCCCCCTTATGCCACCTCCGATCGCGTACACCTGACCGTCCGGGGCTATCAAAAACTCGGAAATATGCTGGCCACGGACATCCTTCAGGCCTTCGACGCGGGAACCGTGCGCATGGTTTCTGAATCTATAACCAATTGATTTTATTGAAACAATAAGACAGGAGGATTCGACCGGGGCATCGATTTCCAAGCCATGAACGATGCGCCAAGACAACTCTGTTCACGTCATGAAAACGCGAACTTTCACACGGGCGCGTGACAAGCGAAGCGATGAGCACGGGTGGGATACCGAGGATGAGGTTCGAATCGTCGTCGTGCAGCCACGAGCGGACTCATTCCGCAGCTTGCAAAAAAGCATTCACCAGGCGATCGAGACGCTCGTTCGCTCTTTTTTCCGCGGACGGCAATGACTCCTCGGGGTGCATGACTTCCCGATGATCGAAGTAAAACTTGATCTTGGGTTCGGTACCGCTCGGGCGTGCCACAATCCGGCTGCCACCTTCCAATTCGAAAGAAAGCACGTTGCTTTTCGGAAGGTCGAGTGTGGTTCTGGTACCATCACGCTGCGTTCGAAGTTGCTGCTGATAGTCCCGCACCGCGACCACATCGAAATCCTCCAGCCTCGATGGGGGAGCCGCACGAAGCTTCGCCATGATCTGTTGGATTCGCTGTGCGCCGTCCAGACCACGATGCCATCGACTCACCTGGCGACTGACATACAACCCGTACTTGCGATACATCAGTTCGAGTTCATCGAGAATGCTTCGCCCTTGCGAACGAAGATAGGCGGTCATTTCGGCGAAAACCGCGACGGCGCTCACACCATCTTTGTCACGCACGGCGGTTCCGATCGTATAGCCGAGCGCTTCCTCGTAACCGGCAATGAAGGTGGTTCCCGTATCCGCCTCGACTTGCATCGCGCGATTGGCGATCCACTTGAACCCGGTCAGCGTTTCCTCGTATCGCGCTCCCTCCTGGCGCGCCATCGCACCGAGCATGGGTGAAGATACGATGGTCGTGACAAAAAGCCGGTCTTTGGGCGGCGAAGGATCATAAGCGAGGTAGTAATGGGCGAGCAGTACGCCCACCTGGTTGCCGGACAACTGGAGAAAGCCATCCCCATCCCGGTTGGGCACGGCCACGGCGAGACGATCGGCATCCGGGTCATTGGCTAGAATCAAGTCCGCGCCGGTTTCTTTCGCGGTTGCGAAAGCCAGGTCCATCGCTCCCGGTTCCTCGGGATTGGGAAAGTGAACCGTGGGAAACTCGCCATTCGGGGCGGCTTGCGAAGCCACCGGAACAACCTGGTCGAATCCGGCCCGTTTCAAAGCTTCCATGGCCGTGGCAAGGCCCACGCCATGCATGGGCGTATAGACGATTCGCAAGTCGGAGCGCGGTTGCGAATGCCGCGAAAGCTGTTCGATGGTGCGCAGATACCGTTCGGTGATGACGTTATCGACGGGGCGTAACAGCCCGCGTTCACGAGCGTCTTCGAGCGATAAGGTAGGGATTTCATTGGCCGGCGGTGTTTGTTCGATGGCCGCGACAATTTGCTCATCCTGAGGCGGAATGATCTGAGCCCCATTGGCCCAATACACCTTATACCCGTTATATTCCGGGGGGTTATGACTAGCCGTCACCATGACTCCCGCCACGGCTCCAAGCTGAATCGTGGCAAAGGCGGTTTGAGGGGTCGTGGCAAGGGAGGGGAAAAGATGGGTCACGATGCCTTGTCCGGCGAGGACTTGCGCCGCTTGTTCAGCGAATTCTCGGCTTTTTCGACGAGCATCGTAGCCGACCACGACACCGCGGGAGGCGGCATCGGGAAACGTGGCGAGCAGGTGTTTGGCAAGGCCAGCGGTGGTTCGCGCCACAACCGCCCGGTTCATACGGTTGGAGCCGGCTCCCAAAATCCCCCGCAGCCCCGCTGTCCCGAAATCAAGACAGCCAGCCATCCGATCCTCGAGATCCGAAACGTTTTGCTGCTCCACCAAAGCAAGCAATTCGCCCCTGGTTTCTTCGTCAATATCCTGTTGGGCCCAACGTTTTGCGCGTTCAATGACATCGTTCATCGTCACCCAGCCTATCTAGTCCAGGCCTAATGAATCGGAAAGCCCCCAGCAGTCCAAGCGTGCCCATCCAACGACATTTCGCAAATGAAATGTCCAAACAATCGGCGTGGACGAGGCGCAAAGCTTCTGCCAAATTGCATGAATGAACCACAGGCTTAATCTAATTTCTCTAAGTTTTGGGCTGCTTTCGATCCTCGGTTGCGGAACCGAATCCAAAGATTCCACTCCCTACGTCTCTCCCGATAGCGGCGCGGCAGGGGCCGCGGGAGCCGCTGGAACCGCGGGTGCTTCAGGCGCACAAGACGCGGCCATCGATCAAGGTGGTTCGGGAGGCAAGGAAGAAGAGGATGCCACCAACTTCGACGTCAACCCCCAAGACGTCACCGAGCCCGAAGGCGAAACCATCCTGTACGCGCATGACCGTGATCGGCTTTACACCATCGACCCCAAAGACCCGCAACTGACGATGACCGAAGTTGGCCTGTTTGATTGCATCGGCGAATTTGGTGAACCATCGATGACGGATATCGCCGTCGACAAAGAAGGCAAACTCGTTGGCGTATCTTCCAAGGCATTGTTCTTGGACATGCAAATCGACGGCAACGTCGTGCGATGCTCGTCAGGAAAAGTACCTATCGTCGAAGGAGCTTTGGGCAATAACGCGCGGTTTTACGGTTTGACGTTTGCTCCTCCGACAACCAACTTGGGTGGGGAAGAAACCTTGATCGGTGCCAACACGATCGGCGAGCTATACATAATCAACCGCAAAACGGGCGAGCTTACCATCGTCGGCAAGTTCGGCGATGTGCCGGCCAATGATGGACGCGGACACGACTATCCGAAAGAGCATGTGGGAAAGCGATGGGCGTTGTCCGGCGATATCGTATTTCTCGAAAACAAAGGCTCCCCCATCGGTTTTGCGACGTTGCGCGATTGTCTCGACCCGGCGGAAGCGCCCAAAAACTGTTCGACGGTCGACACATTGGTCGAAATCGATGTCAACAAGCTCAAGCCCGTGACATCCGGCGCTGTGCCTCTTGTGACGAAGAGCATCCGAGGACAAATCCTGCCCACGGGTTGCAAAGTCGAATCCTGCGGATTTGGAAACATCTATGGGGTCGCGGCCTTCAATGATCGTGTATACGGATTCGTATACAAACGCGGCGAAGGCTCCACCCCCCCTTCCGGGATGCTCATCGCCATCAACAACGATACGGGAGTCGCACAACTCATCAGCTCTCCTTTGACGGGTGATGGTTTTGCAGGAGCGGGCGTCACGACCCTGGCCCCTGTCATTCCTCCCCCCCCAAAGTAAAGTAAGCGAAATTCAATAGTTATTTCCGCGCTACCGCGAACGCTCGTCCCGTGCTATCGCCCACCTTTGCGATGGCGAAGCCCAGCAAAAAAGAAAATCTCGAACCAGGCATGACGCTCATCGCCACCAATCGTCGCGCAAGCTTCGACTATGAACTGGGCGAGAGGTTCGAAGCTGGACTCGTTCTGCTCGGCAGTGAGGTCAAATCCCTTCGAAGCCGCGCCGTGGGCATATCCGAAGCCTGGGCCAGCATCGTTCAAGGAGAAGCCTACATCGAAGGCATGCGCATCTCGATTCTCGACCACGCAGCCTACGGCCATACCCAAGAACGTCGCAGCCGCAAGCTATTGCTTCACCGTAAGGAAATCCTGGCCCTCGAAAAAGCCATCGACCGCGGTGGCATGACCGTCGTGGCCACCCGACTCTATTTCCGAAATGGAAAGGCGAAAATCGAGCTTGCGATTGCCCGCGGAAAACGAAAAACGGACAAGCGAGAAGCGATCAAAGACCGCGACGCCGCACGCGAAGCGCAAATCCTCATGCGCGAGAAGAATCGATGAACGAGTCCCTGGTGCTACATTGGATCGATGGGGGCAGCGCCCATATCGTACAGACCGACGGCCACTTCGCCACGTTGCAATCCACCCGACAGGCCGCCGTCGGAACTCCCCTCGTCGCTCGCGTCCGTCTCGAGTCCGCGGAACGTATTCGGTTCAAAGTCAAGGATTGCCGTCGCGAACCCAACGGCTTTTTGCTCGTGGGCCGGTGGGTGGATTTATCCAAAACGACACGCGAAGAACTGCTCGCCATCACGGCTGCATGAATCATTGCAGCGAGATCGAGGGATATCAGCGCCAAAGTCGTGGGGTGGACAACTTCTCGCTCAATTCGATTTTCGAGGTCGGAATGGCGCGAGAAAACTTGCGAGCGCGCCAGGATTTCTTGTCGAAAGCCATAAGCGCCCTTGCCCCGTGAAGTGACAAACCAAGCCTTCTCCACTGAGAAATAGGCTCTTCAATCCTCCAAGCTTCTGCACCCGATACTGAAGGCCGCCTTGAAAACCAACGATATGACTGGTGTCTACGATATAGCCATGGGTTACATCCACGGCATGAATCCCACCATAGGAAGAAAAGAACAAAGGGCCTTGTCCTTGCGCCCGCAGTAGCGCAAGTCCCGCACCGCTGAAAAACCCTCGCGCCCCCTCCCATCGGGTGTCCATCGTCACGCTACTTGCGCATGCCATGAACGCGCCAGAGGAAAGAAATACCGGTGTCACACCATCCACCATCGTCTGCTCGACATCGCCTTCGGGCGCGGGCGCGAGATACAGACGCTGCATCGGGGCGGTGGCGGTGTAGGTATTCTGGAAAAGGCTTTCGCCTCCAAGCATCTTTCGCTTCGCCGCTGCAAGCAATCCTCCTTGCAACTGCGTTTTCATTTGAACGCCGCTGTCCATGGCAACCATGGCGGAAGCTTCCACGAGCATCTGCTCACCGGCTGCCTCGAACGTGACTTTCAGCATTCCGAAGTCTGGCTTCTGCAGCAATTGTGTCTGCATTTTTCGTTCTCCTTGCTAGGCCGGCGGCAGCATGCCCCCCACGTACTGTCCATATTCGGCTGGATTGCGCGACTGCATCCAGATTCGCCCTTGTCCCCTGAAGTGACAGACAAGGCCTTCTCCAGATAAAAACGAGCCGATCCAACCCGATGCGCTCTTGCCCACGCTATACTGCAATGTCGCATCCCAGGCCACGAGATGCCCGGTGTCGATCACCATGTTGCTATCGCAGGATATGAGCTGAAGCCCGCCAAAAGCACCGATTCCCACCTGGCCCGGCCCTTGCGCCATCGCATGCAACACAAACATCCCCGCTCGGGAAAAGAATGACTTGAAGCCTCCCACCTTCGTGTTGATCTCCACGTTCGGCGTGGAAAAAACGAAAGCCGAGTTTTGGATGTACAAGCCCTGGGGGGGCACATCAATAAGCTCCATATCCCCGCATAAGGCTTGCGCGAACAGGACTTCTCCCGCGCCTTGCGTGGCGGAAAATGTATTGCGAAAGAACGACTCGCCTCCAAACAAACGCTTCAATCCGCCCGCCAAGCCTCCCGTGGATTGTGTCTGCATTTGCACGTTGGGCGACATCCCCACCATCGCTCCCGACTCGGCCACCACCGATTCTCCAGGAGCAAGAACCACACGAGCCAGGGAGTGAGCTGGCCGATACAATAGTTCCACTTGCATGACCGAACCTCCTCAACCCATTCCCGAAAGCCACGATACCAACGAGCCCGTGTTGCGACTTTGAATGTAAATCCGCCCCTGCCCGTTGAATTTGCAAACCAATCCTTCCCCGGAAGCCACCATTCCCATCACGCCTCCCCCGGCCGTGCCGATGCCAAACGACAGGTTTCCCTCATATCCCACCAAATGCCCGTTATCGACGGTGAAAGGACCGTTGACATCGACCGCTTCCACACCTCCATAACTCGTGAACCAAAGGTCCCCATGTCCGGTAACCTCGAGAAAAAACGCTCCTTCTTTCGCCAACAAGCCCCGAAGTCCCCCAAACTTCAAGCCCATGCGAACGTCACCACAATGCGCAAGATAGGCACCCGTGGATAGCACGAGCGTTTCCCCCTGAAGACGACGATACACCACAGGGCCGCTCATCGTTGGCGCAAGCCAGACGCTACCGCCTTGGGGTGCCGAAAAATGATTGACGATGAAGGTTTCGCCACCGACGAATTTGCGAATCAAAGCGATGATCAATGCTTTGAGCATGGCAAACGCGCCACCCCCCGGCGCGTTGAGCTTCGCCTCCATGGTGACCGATTGATGCCTTGCCACCATCGAACCGGCCTCGGCCACAATGGTCTGCCCCGGCGCGAGATCGAGCCGAAGCATGGCAAAAGAAGGCCCATGCGTGATTTGTTGGGCGATCGAGCCCGCTGGAACAATCGCGGCCCCGACTCCCGGTGGAGCCGCCTGCCCATGGCTGCCTGGCTGTTGTTGCATGATATCTCCCCGTCGAATCGGTCAACACCGTAAGACGGAGCCTCATACCATGAGCCACAACGTGCTTGTGAGAAAACGCAATCTAACGGGAAAATCCGCGAACCCCACCCGGTGGCGATGATTGCCCTCGACCCGAGCCAGCCCCCCCGGCGGGTGCCGGATCGAAGCGCAAAGCGCGCAGCAAGCCAGACGCTCGCCAGCTATAAAACCCATCGGCCCGCTTGGACTGTCGAATCCGCGGATCGGCGATTTCGAATAACGCGGGAGCGTTTGACCCCGGCGCCCCAAATAACGCCGTCGTCTTTTCGTCCTTGCTCTTGTACTTGTCCGCAAATCGAAACCGAAGGTACATATCTGATTGACTTTCCATCATTTTTTCTCGCAGCGTCAACCGACCTTCCGCGTGGAAATCCAAGTCGTTGCCCGACGCCGCAAACTTCGTGATCGTCACACGCCCTTCCGAAAAATCACACGTCAACTCCAAGTCCCCCACCACCAACCTTGGAAGCGCAATGGTGTCTTTGATCTTCGCTTTCCCATCCCCCACCGATAAATCTTGCAGCACCAGGTCGACCGAACCCGTGGCTTTCGCTAGCTTGCCCTCCGGTAACGTCAGGTCCACCGTCCCCTTCAAACGCCCCGCAAGAGGAAGTCCAATCAACTCCACGATGGGCTCGATCTCGCCCACCGACAAGTCGGATAGCTCGAGATAGATCGTTCGATCCTCACCGCTTTTTCGCGTGCTCCCACGCAACGTTCCTCCCAACAAATCCGCGGAAAAATGAATCGTCACGCGGCCAATCAACAGCGGAAGCAACGCCACCCGCGCCGCCACCCGATCCACTTCAAACACCGTCGGTTTGCCCTTCGTCCCATCGCTTTTGACGGAAGGCGCAGAAGTCAATCGCACGCCGCGAGCTTGCGCCCCCGATAGCCAATAAGACTCGAGCTTGTCGATCTCGAGATAGGAATCGCCCCCCGTCTTTCGTTGATTCTCCGCAAACGCAAGCACCACCCGGTCGCGAAGAGTATCGAAAGGAAACGTTAGATACGCAAAGAACACGAAACACACGACATAAAACAGCGGATACATGACCCAGAGCAGGATTTTTCGAAGACGTGGACTCATGGTTTCACCCCGCTCGAAGACGTAGAAGCCGTGGACTTGGACCCCTTCTTCTCCGCCACCCGATCATAAGCAGATACACCAAGCTCGACATCGTACGAATCCGCCTCTCGCCCCCGCCGTCGGAGATTCAGGCGAGATACGACGATCGGATGCCCCGCATTCTCGATGGCCTCGAGCATCTGCACCAGAGGAAGCAGCGATACCTTTCTCAGACGCACGACGGTGGAACGCTCCACGAACTTTTTCCCATGGGGCACCTCGGCACGGTCTTGCGATTCGGGTATCTCCAAACCGCTTTTTCGTGCTGCGTTTTCGATGAAACCGGCAAGCGCAGGAGCTGGTTTGTCGTACCGATGCTCGATCTGCGCACGCTTGTCTTTGGCTTCCTCGAGCCGTCCGCGGCTTCCCTGCACAGTCTGAATCGCCTTTCGCAACGCTTCGTTATGCTCTCTTCGCTCCGACAACATCGATGAAATACCGAAGGGAACGAGCAGGACGATGACGATCGCGAACACTGCCATCAAGAGCAGTAATAGCTTCCGTTCCCGCTCCGCCAGGCCATCAAACCACTGTCGAAGGCGCTTCACGGCTCACCTTCTTTCGTTTCCGAGCCTTCCGAACTCGATTTTTTCTTCTCCCCCTCCACCGGACACTTCAGATCGAATTCCAAGACATATTTCTGGCGATTCTCGTTCACCACTTGGTTGGTTCGAACGATCTTGACGTTCTCGAAACAACGAATGGTTCCCAGGGTCGTGGCAATCTGCTGCGCTTCCGGGATGGTGCTGACAATCCCGTGAATCGTTACCTTCCCTTTTTGGTAATCGAGTTCTTCGATATCGTGCTTCATGTCCTCCGGCACCGCTTTCGAAATCTCGATCATCACATCGAAGCCATCGACGGTCGGCATCGGATCATCGGCTTTCGAAGTGGTCACACTCACCGCATCTTCCGCCATTTCCGGATCGCGAATCGCCTCGCCGACGACTTGCTTCGTCACCATCGCCAGCGCTTCTTCCAACACGTCGGTTTGTTTGCTGAGCGAGCGCCATTCCATCCACGTAGAGAACAAAAAACTCACAAAAATGAGGAAAAAGATACCCACCAACAAAGGGATTTTTTCTTGAAGGTAGCTGAAGCCCCGCTCGTAAGACAGAGGCCCCTGACGCAAGTTCACACTAGCCTGGGTACGCGTCAATCCCATGGCAAGGGCCACGGCACGCATCATGGAAGGCAGTTTTTGTTGCAGTTCCGGCGTCATTCCCTCCATGCGCGGCGCCGGCAACGCCATCATCTGAACCCCCAGTTCCGAGGAAAGATAGGCTTCTGCTCCCGGCAGCGTCGATCCCGGTCCCGTCAGATAAACGACCTGTGGCTGCGCTCCCCCTTGGGAACGCCAGGCAAAAAGGCTTTGCCGCAACTCCCGCGCAAGCTCCTTGGCGGAAGCGGGAAGCCCCTCGGTTCCGGAGGATACCGTGCGCACATATTCGACTTTTCCGGCATTGAGCACCGCAATATCACTCGTCCACCCATCGAGATGGACGAGCATGACAGGCCCGGGAACCGCCAGTTCAGGAATCAACGCGGCGAGGTTCGCCAACGCTATGCTCGAAGCGTCCACACGCTCCGGC
Source organism: Deltaproteobacteria bacterium ADurb.Bin207 (assembly GCA_002070115.1). Taxonomy (GTDB): domain Bacteria; phylum Myxococcota_A; class Polyangia; order Polyangiales; family Polyangiaceae; genus MWCO01. The sequence goes on along the minus strand of MWCO01000037.1, from coordinate 12,227 downwards.
TCCGCGCTCAACGCCTGCTGAACCAGTTCGATTCGTTCTTTGACCTGCTCGAGCCTCGCCGCACAAGCAAGGATGGGAATCGGAGCTTTGGGCCCCTGTCGCGGCAATACACGACTGTCGAATATCGCATCCTCCAGATCGAAAGGAAGCAACGCCTCCAATTCGAAAGGAAGAACCTCCGCCACCTGTCGCATCGCCGTGGGCGGCAACTCGACCTTCCGAATGAATAACTTGTCACCAAGCAATACCGTGGCGATCGAGTCTCCCCGAGACAGCATCGGCCCTACCACCGCCCGCACCGCGTCCGCCACCGATGCATAACTCGCTATCGGTTGCTGCTCGAGAGCCACCACGGAGATGCTTCGGTAGCCAGTTCGTAGCCATGCGACTCGAACGCTATCCTCCGCGATGTCAATGCCAAGAAGGTTGGCCATGCTGTCTGTTCCTACTCCATTCGCCAGTAGATGATGGTCCCCCCCGGGTTGGGTGCCACGGCCCCCTGAATGGCTCCCTCACCCAAGGATGAGGAATCCGCTCCAAATTGACTGGAGCCGGCAGCAGAACCCGGAGGATTTCCCATAGAACCCGCCGCGCTGCCATCCGCACCGAAACCAGGGCCGAATCCTGGCGCCGGCGCCGTCCGAAAGTCCACCACGGCATGGATCCGGGTCCGTGTTTCACGACGATAGCCCGGTACCACCCCATCGGCATAAATGCTGAAAACCTTGCTTTCGGTGGCGACCATTTTCACGGTCTCGGCTTCCGATAAAAACTGCACCGGCTCAATCCCCAAACTCGTCAAAATCGGCCCCACCATCCCCTGCCCCTTCATCGCACTCACAAATGCCTTGGGCGAAAAAAATAATGGGGCTCCCATCGTGAATCCCTTCGCCATACTAAAAAATGTCAAAAACGTCTGCGCTTGCGCCGGATCTACACAAATCGTGGCTTGAGGCGCCCCCGCACATACAATCGCCCATATCGTCTGCGCATTCGCCGTGTTGACATTGACCTGCCCCTGCCCCCACACCGTCATGACACGCTTTTTCGGATTTCCCGGCTCCGGATCCACGAACGTCGCCCAAAAATCATCCCCTACCCCCCGCACCATCCGAATCTCCTCCAAACTGTCGAAAGCCGCGTTCTTGCGACGATAAGGCACCTTCAACATCTGATAAAAGGAGTCCTCCGGCGCCGTGGCCGAGGCCGTCACCGTCGCTCTCGGATCACAGTTGAAGTAGTTTTCATCCGGATCCGCCCAATCAATGAATGCCGAACAAATCGTCAAGGCGTCGGAATACTGATCGTCAATGTCCCGCTCCTCGAACATCGGTTTGTATTGATCCGCCGCCATCAAACCCAAAAGCTGCTGCGCCATGCGTGTCTGGCTGAAAGCATCCCCCCGTGATGCCATATTCACATTGATTTTGGAGTCTTCATCGACGATTACCAGCTCGAAACGACCGCCTTCGATGCCCAGATTGCGCCCCTGACTGAGATCAACTCCCGCAAGAGACTGAAATTCCTCGTTTCCGGTGCTGTCGTTGAACGCTCCAAGCACCCGATCGGAAAACTCCCACACCGGTATCTGCGGAGCCGTCCCCTTGCCCCCGGACATCAACAGAAAAAGCGGCGCAATCGCTTGCCGAATCGTCGGTTCCGCCGCAATCAACAAACGTGCCAGTTGAATCCCACTGCGCGCCATATACTCCGCCCGAAGCGCGTCCCGGTCCGATAACGCCCCAGACAACTCCGCCGAAGACTCATCCTGAAACTCCGCAAGCATCACGGTCAATACCGTGATCGCCGCAAGCACCATGATCAACGCCACACCTCGTCGCGAACGACGCCTTCGCATCGAGCGAAGACGAGTCACACAACGGATGGGACGATCGTGTTTCATTGGGGTAACGCAAACGTAAGAGGAGATTGCATGGCGAGAGCAATTCGCGCCACGAAAGGAATCGTCTGACCGCTCGGCCCCCCACGCAGCACCAACGTCACCTTGACCTGCAAAGGTAAACGCCCGAGTTGCCCCGTCGCGGAGGTCGAATCCCAACGCTCTTGCCATAAGCCCGATAGCGGATCGAGATACTCGAGGTCGAATAAATCGATGTCCTCCGCCAGCACCTGCACGCTTCCCCCTCGATCCGCCTCCAAATCGATGAGACTCGACTCTCTTCGCGCCAAATCTACCTTGCCAGGCACATCCGGATCCCTCGAGCCAAAATAGGATACTTCGTTTTGATCCGATTCATGCGAGTCTCGCAACACCCGTCGATGAGAAAATGAAGTAAAATCAAGACGATCCGCTGGTGTAGTATTTTCTCCCACAAATAGCGTCTCCCTCACGATGAGACTCTGGTTGTAGGGCTGATGAGCAGAAAGAAAGGCGCTCGGTATCTCTCTCGCCAAACGACGAATCGCCAACCGCCCTTCTCGATACCGCTGGTTGATCTGCTCCACTCCGCGCTTTCCCTTCGCCATGCCATCGAACGCCCCGTAAATCAGCAGCGATACCATCGCGAGAATGGCCACGGATACGATGACTTCCAGCAACGTCACACCGCGTCCAGCCTCTCTGATAGCCCGCTTTCCCATGCCTACTTGCCTCTGCTCGTCGCCATGGGAGACACACGCGGCGTTCGCCCCGATGGCTCCGTCGCCCCGGATTCAGAAGGACCAAAAGCTCCTGAGAGCAGATCCGTTTCCGCACCTTCCATTCCCATGCCCAACCCGCCACGCATCGGATTGGTCACATACTGCACTACGGCCAGTTCCCGGTCGTTGATTCCCTCTTTCCACAATACCGTTACGGATATTTTTCGAATGCTCGCCTCCAACATCGGCTTGAGACTTGGATACACAATCGACATGACCATGGGCGCAAGCCCCGCTACCCCTCCGGAAGCATCCCCAAGCATCGAACCCAACGCTCCAATCCCCCCCCCAGATTGGAGCGCACTACCGCCTGACGTACCCAAGTTCGCCAGCACCCCCAGCGCCCCCGCTCCCCCAGGCATCCCAGAAGACAAGTCCGTATTGGGCGTGGAAAGATCCAACCCCGCCCCATCCCCCGCGGGATTCATCTCGTCGAACGTGGGAGGATCCGGCAATTCCACCCGCTCGATCTTCCACTTGCACCGCACCCTCGCAGGAGTCTGGTCTTCACAACACTCCCCCTCCTCCATCACATCCGTCTCCTGATAGCCCAGTCTCAGGAGTTCCTCCTCGATTTCCCCCATCTTGCAACGGGCCATCCCAATGGCCACCGTTTCGTTTTTTGCGTGGGTCATGGCTGCATACAGCCCCGTTTGCGCCGATAAAATCACCGTGAGACTCAAGCCAAGAATGGCCACCGCCACCATGACTTCCAGCAGCGTAAAGCCCCGGTCCCTCATCAAAACCCCCTGTCCTCTCTGTCACTATCATCCCTCGGTCGCTCCATGGACTTCGCCCCCGTTTCGATACGAACACGCCCCGTCAACGGTGATACGAGGATCGAAATCACCCCCGAATCACCCGTATCTCCCTTTCTCCCCACCTGAATCGACGCTCGTTCCGTTTGCCCTCCCGGCCAAAAATACAAGTACGCCCGCCCCGATAGGATCGGATCCTCCTGATGCGATACTTCCACACGACGAAACGCCACACCGCGTCCCAATTCACGGCCTTTGGACGGATCCTCGGCATCGAAGCCAAAAGCCGTGATGGGCTTGAACAACGGACGTGGAGCCGTCGGCCCCTTGACGAGCCGCTCGGCTTCTTGAATCGCTGCCTGCTCTTGCGGTGTGCTGCCCGTGGCCCCATCCGCACCGGTCACGTCGTCGCGGCGAACCAACATGGGCAAATCCGCTTCCTCGATCAGCATGGAATTCTGGTCGAGGTCGAATACCGCGCGTAGGGACTTGGAGGTGGATGCGGACCGAGAAAAAGCCACGCGGATTCCACTGGCAATCATCGTGGCGGCGCCACGAACCCGCGAATTCGTAGCCGCCCCCATGCCAAAAGCGATCGTGCCCATGAATAACGCCATGAGAGCCACCACAACGATGAGTTCAATCAACGTGAACCCATCAAGATGTCGTCGACTTCTGGCAATCGTTTTCATAGGCCTCCCATCGTTCAGTTCCGATTATCGATTCCCTTTTTCAGGTATGATAATGTCGTCTTTGGTCCCTTCTTTCTTGTCGGGTCCGGGGGAAGACACGTAGGTCTCGTCTTCCGCACATTCGATTTTATAGGGCGAATCCCACGGATCGGTGGTCTTCGACGCGCTGTCGATCTCCTTGTCCTGCACGAGTTGAGAAATCGTCGGACACTCATCGCCTCCGCGATTGGCGCGCCATCGAACGACCGCCCCCCGAATTTCACGGACGTTGGTGCTCGCGGTATCGATCTGGGCCTGACGGAATTTGGGAAGCACCGCAACGGTAACACCCGCGGCGATGAGGCTGAGAATCGCAACGACAATCAGGACTTCGATGAGAGTCACACCGCGGGCGGCGGCGCGAGCCAGACGAAACGAGCGAGAACTACGATGCATGTCATTCATCTCCATGGCGTTATTCGATTCGGTCCAAGCCTCCGGGAATTCCATCGGGGCCCGCGGAGGACAATTCGTATCCGGCCGGATCGAAGCGGCCGGGACAGGTCAAAAGAAAAGGTCTGCCCCACGCATCCGTAGGAACCTGTTTGATATAGTTTTTGCGCTCGAGTTCCATCAGGTCCGGCGGGCACGCGCCATGTTCGGCCCGATACGTATCCACCGCACGCCGCACTATCAAAAGCGACGCTCGCGTGGCGCGTACTCCCGAGGCAGTTCGTTCGCGCTGGGCAATGAGCAAAAATACAACGATCACGGCAATCGTCATCAACACGGGACGAGCCCGAGACATGCCCGGTCGACGGAAAAAAGCGTTTCGCTGCTCCCAGGGCAGGATGATATTTCTGTCCTTCGCACGCTTTTTTCCCATTTTTCATCGCCTCGGCCATTACTTCACGAAGTCATTCATCTGGATCAAGGGCATCAAAATCGCAAATGCGATGAACCCCACGGAACCTCCCATCAACACGATCATCAATGGTTCCAACAAGCTGGTAAGCATCTGCACACGGGTATCGACCTGCGCGTCATAGGCTTTGGATACGCTTTCGAGCATCTCTTCGAGCTGCCCGCTTTTCTCCCCCACGGCAATCATGTGGGTAACCATGGGCGGAAATTGGCCACTTCTTCGAAGAGGCACGGCAATGCTCTCCCCCTCACGAATCGACCCCGTCGCGTCTTGCACCACACGCTCTAGCAAAGCATTCGTCAACACCCGATTCGAAATTTCCATGGCCTTGAGCAAAGGCACCCCCGCACTCAAGAGCGTCGATAACGTTTTTGCAAACCTCGCAATCGCAAGCATCTGAAGAAGCGGACCGAATACAGGCGTCTTGAGCGTGAAAGTATCCCACTTCAACCGTCCGTCTTTCGTTTTTTTCCATCGATTAAAGAGGTAGACCCCCAGCGCAATCGTGGGCAAAAGCAGCCACCAATACCCAGATAAAAAGTCCGAGATGGCAATCAGCACCTGGGTGTACCAAGGCAAGGCTTGATCCAGGCTTTCGAAAATACTCGTCACCTTCGGGACCACCGCCACCATCAATACGCTGATGAGCACGGTTCCAATGATCAGCATGAGCGCCGGATACGCCAGCGCCGCTGATACTTTTCCCTTGAGTTGCGCCTGACTCTCGAGAAAGTCGGCCAAACGCTCGAGAACCTGCTCCAACGTCCCAGACACCTCCCCCGCTGCCACCATGTTCACGAAAATCGGTGGAAATACCTTGGGATGCAGCTCCAAAGCCTGCGCAAAACTCGTTCCCTCGTTGAGCCGCTCTCGAAGGTTCGTGAGCACACGCTTCAAATCCTCCTTCTCCACCTGCTCCGTCAGCGCCGTGATCGCATCCACCAAAGGGATCCCCGCTCGCACCAACGTGGCCAATTGCCTGGTCATCACCGCGATATCCGTCGCGTTGACCCGACGAAAAATCGCTAAGATATCGATTTCACGCTTCTTTTTCGCCTTGGCCTGGGCCTCCTCCGTCGCCGAGGTCAGCATCACCCCATCGCGACGCAGCATCGCCCGAAGCTGCTTCGGATTGTCAGCGTCGCGGACCCCCTTGGTCGCCTTTCCGGAGGCAATGATGATTCCGCGGTATTCGTAGACTGCCATCGCCTTACTCCGCCACGGCCACGTCTTCTTGCGTGGCCGCCAATACCTCGGCCACCGACGTCACACCTTCCAACACTTTGCGAGCCCCATCGTCTCGCAACGAATCCATGCCCCTTTCCATCGCCACCTGCTTGATCGATTGCGCATCGGCATTGCGCAAAATCAAGGGCGCCACGAATTCGTCGACCATCAGCAGCTCATAGATCCCCTTTCTTCCCGTATAGCCGGTATCCATACACGCGGGACATCCTCGGGGCCGATACACCGTGGGCACTTGCCCTTCCACGGTTCCCACGGGCACATAATCACAACCATGCGGTAGATACCGGGCAGATATATTGCGGGCACGACGCGCCTTGCTGCGTTCGGGGTCGATTCCCAACTGGCTCAATTCGTAGGCCGAGGGATGATATGCCTCCCTGCAATCAGGGCATAGCACCCGCACGAGCCGCTGCGCCAGAATCCCGATCACACTCGAACGCACCAAAAACGGCTCAATCCCCATTTCCACCAGACGCGTGACCGCACTGGCCGCGTCATTCGTATGGATCGTCGACAACACGAGATGCCCCGTCAAGGAGGCGTGAATGGCGATTTCCGCGGTTTCCCGGTCCCGGATTTCCCCCACCATGATGACGTCCGGGTCCTGACGAAGAAAAGACCGCAACGCCGCGGCGAAAGTCAGCCCAATCTTCGCTTGTACCGGCACCTGATGGATGCCGCCGATCTCATACTCCACCGGATCCTCGGCGGTGAGGATATTGATATTCGGCTTGTTGATACGATTCAAACAAGCATATAGCGTGGTCGTCTTGCCACTACCGGTCGGTCCCGTCACCAAAATGATGCCGTTGGGCTTGGTGATCAGCCCGTCCATCAACGCATAATCCCTCGAGGAAAACCCCAGGTCCGTGAGGTCCAACAACACGGCGGTTTTATGCAATAGTCGCATGACGATTCGTTCGAAGCCGCGGCTCGTGGGAATCGTCGACACGCGCACATCGATGCTTTTACCAGCGATTTTGAAGGAAATACGGCCATCCTGCGGGAGCCTCTTCTCCGCGATATTCAACCCCGCCTCGATCTTAACACGCGATATGATCGAGTTCATGAATTGCCGCGGAGCCTTTTTCGCCACGTAAAGCTTGCCATCGATACGATAACGAACAATCACCTCCCGCTCTTCCGGCTCGATATGAATATCGCTCGCACGCTCCTTCACCGCTTGCCGATACAACGACCGCACCCAACGAATGATGGGCGCATCATCATCCGAATCGAGAATATCGACGATTTCATCATCGTCCGCGTCTTCTCCACTCTCGGTTTTGAGATCGCTGGCGTGTCCAACTTCTCGTTCATAAACCCGATTGATGGCATCCACGATCCCTTCGGCCGTCGCAACCTTCAGGTCTACTCGTTTGCTCAGCAGGGCTCGAACATCATCGATCGTGGCGGTACTGAAAGGATCGGCGCATAAAATCGTGATCTGTGAATCCGTTTCGTCGATGGGAATGATTCGATGGGCTTTCGCGTAGGTGATGGGCAACTGCGTGGCGAGAGCCGTGGGAATGGCTTCCACATCGATTTTTTCGACGAAAGGAAGTCCTGCTTCGTCGGCCAGCGCGCGATGCAGCGACACCTCATCGACGATATTGCCCGAGACGAGCAACCCGATGAGATCGGAGCCTTTTTCGCGCTGCAGTTCGAAGAGCTGTTCGAGCCGCTCGGGAGACAGAAGCCCATGTCGAACCAGCACCTCGCCAAGAAAACGATCTTCACGCATGCGGCTACCTTGGCTCGGGGTTCGGAGGAGATTCCACGTTTTTCGCGGGAGGGGTGACCCGGATGGGCGCAACCCGCGTTCGATTGGGAGGTCCACCGGCCGGTGGAGCATGGGGCGCGGGAGGGGGCGAAGTTGGGTCGCGCGCGACTTGCTCTCCGCCTCCAGAACTCGAAGGCACCCATTCGATGGGCACTCCCGGCTCGTGTTGTTTGGCCGCATCAGGACGGCTCTCTTCCAGCAGCCGTTTTCGCTCCTGCACCTGGAACTGCGCCTGACGAATGGTTTCCACCAATCCGTTGGCCCGACTGAAGTCTTTCGGCGGCTCGTACGGCTTCTGGTCGCTAAATACGAAGTAACGATCCAAAAACTCCTGACGTTCCTGCATTTTTCGTTCGAAGATCGCTCGCAGATCGTCTTGATCGCGAATGATGTACGGCGTGAGGATCAGCAGCAAGTTGGTCTTCTGCTTGGTATTGCTCGAGTTTCTGAACAAAAATCCAAGCAGGGGTAGATCCCCGAGCACCGGCACCTTGCTCTCGCTCGATACCACCGCATCGCGCATCAAACCGCCAATCACCACGGTCTGCTGATCGCGAACCACCACGGTCGTCTCGGCCGTTCGCTTCGTAATCGAGACAACACCCAACGCGCCCGAAGCCGCTCCTTGCTCGCTGATCTCTTCGGTCAATTCGAGGCGTACCTCATTGGAATCATTGATATGCGGCACCACTTTGATTTTCGTGCCCACGTCTTGGCGAGGCGCCGCAAAACCTCCGAAACCGAAGCTGCTCAACGCGCCAAGGCTCGACGCGGCCGATCCCGCCTGACCTCCCGCCAACCCCGCAAGGCTACCCATGCTACCCAATCCCCCCAAATTCGTCTGAAGCGGTATGTTCTGCCCCACGCTGATCTCGGCAGGCACGTTGTCCGTCGCTATGATATGCGGCGTGGCAAGTACGTTCGCATCACTGCTCGTCGCTAACGCATTGACCACGACACCAAACGCGGGAACCGTCAATCCAGTCCCCAATAAGTTGGTGGTCCCATCGATATCAGGCCCCCGCACCCCCAACGCCAACCCTTGGAGGTTGTCCGCGGAGGGAAGGAGAATCGAGGTCAGCGGATTGAACCCGCCATACACCAACGAATCGCCACCACCGCCTACGTTGGGCGCAGCCCCCCCGTGATAATTGATGTTGAATTGATTGGTATGGTCCACGGAAACGTCGAGGATGACGGCCTCGATAAAGACCTGCCGACGAGGGCGGTCCAACATATCGATGACCGTTCGAATGGAAGCATAATCCCGTAACGATGAGGTGATGACGAGCGAGTTGGTGGCTTTGTCGGCGGTGATTCGCAAGGTTCCTTCGAAAACGCCTTCCCCCCCAGGCGCACCGGCAGGACGCGCCGCTTTCGCTCCGCTCGTCGATGTCATTCCCGACAGGATATTGTTCAACGTCTGCGCCAGTTCTTCCGCCATCGCATGCTGCAAGGCCAACACATGGATGTCCCCATCGCCAGTCTGCTGCACATCGAGACGTTTGATGAGTTCGAGAACGCGCAAATAGGCGGATTCCGTCGCCACGATGATCAAGGAATTTGTGCGGTCTTCGGCCATGATTTTCGAAATCCGCGTATCACTGGCGTCGACGGCATCCGTGGGTTGTCCCTTACCGCTGATGTCGAAAATCTCACCAAGCTTGGTGGCAAGTTCTGAAGCGACGGCGTAATGAATGTTTTCTACCCAGATTTGGTTGGAGGCTCCCCCCACGTCGATTTCCTCGACGATTCGCAGCAGACGTCGCACATTCGAGCCTGTATCGGTAATGATGAGCAGGCCTCCTGGCGGATAGGTGGAGATATCTGCTTCTTTGGACTTGAACTTGACCAGCAGTTTCGCGACTTCGTCGGCGGAAATATGGTTGAGACGATAAAGCCGGGTGATATAGCGCTCTTCTTGCGGCACGGGTTGTCCGGTGCCGAAAATCGGGGTTGTTTGGTTCACCACCCCAGGCGACTCGATGATTTTCAAAAACTGTCCGTGAGGTACGACCGTCAAGCCATTGGTTTCCAAAATGGCAAGAAAAGCTCGATAGGCTTCGGCTACCGTCACCTTTTGAGGGGAATACACAGTAGCCTTGATGTCCCGGACCTTGCCGCCGAAGATGAAGCGACGGCCGGTGAGTTGGCTGATGACGCGAACGAGTTCGGAAAGGTTCGCATCTTCGAGGGAAAACGCGACGCGGTAGCCATCGGGACGGGGTTGGAATTCGATTTCGTCGGGGAATTGCGGCAGCGAAGTCGTGTCCCCATGGCGTGCTTCCGGGGTGGCAGGCGTCGCTGGCGGCGGGGTAGGGTTGGGAGTGGCGGCAGGCGCAGCCGCACCTCTCGCTGCAGGAATGCGGAGCCTTTCCACGGGAGTTGCTGGCGCCTTGGGCTGAGCAAAGGCCACCCCAGCCAAAAGGGGCAGCAGCAGAGCAAGAGGCCAAATAGGGAGGTTCGTTCTTTTCATGAGCAATTCGGGTCCGTCCCCCGTGCGACTACGACAATCGTTCGAAGAGAGCAATTGCGGAAAGCAAGGCTCATGATTGCTCCTTCGGGGTCTTTACGCCCTTGGCCGGTGCCCGCGATGGAGCCAGTGGCTGCGCCGATACCTCGGGCACCGAGGTCGCATCCGTGGTTCCGTCGCTCGCGGGAGCCACCGCCAAATCCGCCAAGGAACCTAGCAAAAGCAGCATCGTGGCCACGAACACCGTGGATACACCGATCATGGTGACAGTAACCCACAATGCCCTTCGCCAGATGGGTCCTTGCTGGAATAAACGAGTCATCACGATGGAACGCTCCCCTTACTTGATGTTGAAGTCGATATTGACAGGCTTTCCTTGCCGGTTGACCGTAACCGTCAGGTGGTCGGCGGTTCGCAATCGCGCGTATGCCTCCAAGGCTTTTTCCGGGCTCGCCATATTGAAACCATTGATGGATTCCAGGCGATCACCGTTTTGTAATCCCAACGTACCCAACAGCGTGTCGGGTCGGATGCCAAAGAGCCGCACCCCCACGGTTTTGCCGTTTTCTTGTTCGGGAACGATACGCGCGGAGCGCATCAATTCCGCCTGATTTTCCATAATTTGATCGACCACTGAACGGTCGACATTGAACTCGGTGGGGCTTACTTTCTGGATTTTCGAAGCGATATCGTTGGGAACCGAGCGAGCCCCTCCCCTTTTGTGGGCGGGATCTTCTGGCTTTGCCACGGGAGCAGGGGGCGGTGTTTCCGCGCTCGGCGGGGGCGCAAACATCTGCACTTGACAGAATTCGCCGCCTCCCTCCAACCACACCCGGTCCCAAGCAATATACCAGATTTTTTTCGTACCGTACGTGTCTCCCACCCGACGCATCTGCGATTTGCCGTCGGACGTTCCCCCCGCGAGCGCTACCATCGACCAGGCAGGATCGTCGGAAGCGGTGATGATCAACACTTTGGTGGCGTCCCGGCACGCTGGCGCGCCGTAGGGGTTTGAGTAATCCGTGGCTTCCGACGACGAGTTTTCCGCATCGGGGCCAGCGTCAACCCGATTCAAAGGTCCTGTCTCCGAGTCGAAGGGATTTCGCTCGATGATGGCAGTGGCTGACTTTTGGGTCGCCGTGGGAGACACCGTATGGGATCGGGCAAGCGTCGCTGGCCCGGTAGGGGGAGGGGTAGCGATGGCTTTGGCATCGACAGCGAGGCGCGAGCTGGCGAATTGGGACACGCCCGAGGCTTGGAAGTAGGCGGCAAGCCCGACGAGGCCGAGAATGACCACCACGAAGTAGCGCTTAAGGATTGCGTCCAAACCCATGATCTCTCTAAGAATCAAGCAAAAATCGTACCATTCGATACCATTCGAGGCTTAGCGAGCATTTCGGCATTCGCATGCATCGATCTGGTCTTGGGACGAGACATATGGGGACCCTTCGATGCTTTCGTTATGTCAAGTTGTCAACCGTTTCCGATCCCAACGAGCGACAAGCGTACCGATGGTGCGAGATTGACCTAATTGGGCAGTATTCGTGGGAAAGCAGGTGTTGTCACGTTGACAATCGGACTTCGCGGCGTCTTCGCCACCCTAGCCAACCGCCCAGCAGAACAAGCCATAAAGCGCTCATTTTTCTGGTTCCGACGATGCCACAAGCACAACCCTCCGGCTCCTCGGTTTCATACCAGGTTGCGGCGG
>MWCO01000036.1 GCA_002070115.1 Deltaproteobacteria bacterium ADurb.Bin207 | reverse complement strand
GGTCAAACCCCTTACGCCGTCAGGCCGCTTGCGGCCGTCCGGAGATTGTTGGTCGGATGGTGCTTGACAAGCGCATTTAAGGTAACGGCGCTGCGCAAGTTCAGGTGAGCATATTCCTGGTGAACGACCTCATAGGCAGCGAGCACCTTGGCGTTGATGGTCGTGGGAGTTCCAACCCATTCGCCGTTGAGTTCGTTTCCAATTTCCCAAATATCTATCGAATCACCAAATTGCTCCACAAAAACCTTCGCTCGGGCGCGATAAGCCTGGGTGGTCATCCCCGCGAGTCCCGTGGAGTCGAGGATTTCTCCCATGACATAGGCATGCTGACGCACGGTATTGACGCGCGTGGTGTAGTCTTTGGGGTTCGTACCTTCTTGAAATACGATGCGCACGGTAACGTCGCGTCCGTGACGTTCCAAGGCTTCCGAAAGGGCGCTGACGGAGCTGACGCCTTCGGAGGTGACTCCGTAGATCGGCTCGGGCAAAGGTCGACCTGGCGCGGTGGAGAACCCACCGGCCCCACCGCTGCCGCTTGTTCCACCGCTGCCGCTTGTTCCACCGCTGCCGCTTGTTCCACCACTACCACTTGTTCCACCGCTGCCGCTGGCCCCACCGCTACCGCTGGCTCCACTGCTGCCGCTTGCTCCACTGCTGCCGCTTGCTCCACCGCTGCCGCTTGTTCCACCGCTGCCGCTTGTTCCACCGCTGCCGCTTGCTCCACTGCTGCCGCTTGCCCCGCCGCTGCCGCTTGCCCCACCGCTGCCGCTGGCTCCACTGCTGCCGCTCATTCCATCGCCGCCGCTTCCGCTCACGCCTCCGCTACCACTGGCACCGCCGCTTCCGCTCACGCCTCCGCTGCCGCCAACTCCCGACGAAGCGGCGCTGGATTGCGCATCGTCATTGCAACCGGCAATCGATAGAAACAGCGCACAGAACACCGAATACGACAGTCTCTTTGCCCCGTTCATGATGAATGGAATGTACCATAAAATGACACGGCCAAGGCCCGAAGAAGCAGTCGTCCATTAGCGCCATAACATTGTGAATTTATTACTGAATTATTTAATCCGGGGTTATCTCTCCCTCCCCCGGGGCCAACCAACCTCTGAGCCATCCCCTCATTTTTCCTCGCGCCTTTCCTTCTCCCGACGACCGCTAGATACAACTACCTACCATCGCCCGGCCACGGTCACGGCCACGGTCACGGTCACGGTCACGGCCCACGAGAAACGGTCACGGTCATCCCCTGAGCCATTCGCACGCGCGGGCGGGTTTGAAACCCGCCCCTACGGTACCGGTTGTTGCCCTGAGCCATCCCCTCATTTTTCCCCGCGCCAAAAATCCTCAGCTCGTACCCCTTTCCAATTCAGAAAAAAATGAGGGGATCTGTTAGAGCCAGCCCCCTGCTCAGCATCGAATTGGAAGATCCCCAAACGATATTTCCCCCACGAGGCGATCGCTCGACGCCACCTATGGGCCCGGCTCGGAGTCGCTTCCTATGGCTTGAGAATCCGCGGGCGCACGCCCGGAATGACTGATTTCGACATCAATCACCGGCTCGCTCGTCTCATCCGCCACGCTATCCTCCACTTCATCCGAAACCTCAGGGGCGGATGTTTTGGGCGGGCGCGTTCGGGCGGTGCCCCATTCACGAGCCCCCGATTCCGCCGGTGGCGCAGGCGGAAAACGAGACGATTCGAGATAGGCCACCGCCCCCGCCACGCCCATGGCGATTCCCATTCCGATCATCGCGGCCACCAACCATTCCAGATGGAAAACGGGCGCTCGATGGTCCTGGTCTTGTGGCGGGACGGCGGGGGGCTCGGCCATGGCCACACATCATGCTATCGCAAGGGGATTGTCAACGGCACAAACCATTCCCGTACCGCAGGCACGCGCTGTCATCCGCGAGGTTTTCGAAAAAGAAGCCGCGATGGGGTCAACCCGGCGGCAAGCACCCTTCGCTCCCGATTGCTTTTCGCTTCCCAAAACACTTCCTTCACGACCGGGGAACCGGGTTCATCCCCATCGGGCTGCAACCCCTCCATGGTCGACAACAGCGTTTCGTATTGCTCGCCACGCTCCAACACATCGGTTTGCACGAAGACGAATCCCCCCGGTTCGAGCAGCCGGACCATTTCACGAACAAAAGGTGGGGTAACTACCAGGCGTTTTTGCTGCCGTTTTTTCCACCACGGATCGGGAAAGTGGATAAAAAAACAAGACACACTGGCATCGGGCTGAAGACGAGGAAGGACGAATCGAGCATCCGCTGCAAAAACCCTTGCTCGATCCCCGAAGCCGCGTCGAGCCAATCTATCATCGACGATTTTCGCCCATTTATAGCGGATCTCCAGGCCAACGACAGCGGCCTGGGCGGCTTCCGCCGCGCGTTCGACAATGAAAGCCCCTCGACCGGGGCCAATCTCGATTTCCAAGGGCAATCTCGAGCGAGTGAGACTGAAAATATCAAGAGAACCCACCGCGGGAAGCGTCGGAGCGTCCGCATAAGGATGAGGCTTTTTGTGCGCGGGGACGGCGTTCATGCTCCCTTCCTTACCGCTTCGCGGCCATTCCGGCCATGGCTTCCCGCAAGACACTGGCTTCGATCGTCCTTGCGATCCATCGATCGACATGTAATGGCGCGCTGGTGCGTTGGACCTGGATGACACGGATGGATCGGATGGTTGGCTGGCTTCGGCCTGTGATTGCCTATCTCCCGGCTCTTCTGGTGTCGGGAATGCTCGCGTACGCATCGCTGTCGGCGATCGTGCAGCACGTGGGACATCCCGCAGTACCGCTGGACGATGCGTTCATTCATTTTCAGTTTGCCCGCAATCTCGCCGCCGGGCGTTTTTTCCAGTACATGCCTGGCGAGGGTTATGTGGCGGGTGCCACGAGTTTTTTGTGGCCTCTGCTGCTCGCACCGTTTTATCTCATCGGATTTCGTGGACTGTCGATCCTTTGGGTTGCCTGGTTCTTCGGTTTTTTGGCGTTGGCAGGCGTTTTTTTGGAGGTGTTTCGGCTCACGGAAAAACTGACGGGGCGGGCGGTAGCCCTTGGCGCGTCGGCAATGTGCGCGTTTTTCGGTGCATTCACCTGGTTTGCGGCCAGTGGCATGGAAACCATGGCTCTCGCATGGGTACTGCTGCGCGGTGCCAGGCTGGCAGCCGAATGGTTCGAAAACCCGGAAACGCGCTCCCAGAAATCTCGCAATCACTTGATTTTATTAGGTATTATAGCTCCGGGGATACGCCCTGAGGGGGCGATGGTTTCGCTATTTGCAGCGATCGCATTGCTCATCTCCCCTTTCGGCACAGGCAAACGGCAACGGGCCCTTGGCGCATTACCTCTGCTCGGCCTGCTGTTCGACCCCGTCATCCACCTGATGCTCACGGGTTCCACGACCTCGAACACCACGGCGGTCAAGTGGCTTCCCGCCAACCCGTATTATGGTTTTCGAGAATTGTGGGACACCGTAGGGTACAACCTACGCGTTTTTTTTCAGGTTCTGTTGGACGGCCAGCAGTGGAGCGCGGTGTTTTTGCCCCGGGGAACCCTGCCTTTTGCATTGCTGGCCCTGGGCTCCATTCCCTTGATGGGATGGCGCTCCCAGCGTCCGTGGCGAGCCGGATTGGTGTTTTTCATCGCCCTTGGGATGATGATTCCTTGCACGTATCACACGTTTCTTTGGAATCGTCTTCGTTATCTATGGCCTTTTGCTCCGGCATGGTTCATCGGAATGGCCTGTTTCACCAAGCTAGCGGGGCAGATGCTTTCGCTCGTGCGGCCGCGATGGGGGCTCATCGCGCCGATGCTCGCGGGCATCGTGGCCGGTGTGCTTGCGGGCAATATGAAATGGACCGTCGATGATTTGGTCAAGAGCGCTGCCGCCATCGACTTGCAACAAGTGGAACTAGGGCGTTGGGCCAAGGAAAACCTGCCCGCCGAGGCGATCATCGGGGTCAATGACACGGGAGCCATCGCCTACCTATCGGAACGACGGACCTTCGATGTCATTGGGCTCACCACCCAGGGAGAAGGACGATACTGGGTCGCGGGAGCGGGTTCCCGGTTCGAGCATTACGAACGGCTCTACGCATCGGAACCCCATCGATTTCCCACCCATTTCATCGTTTATCCCCATTGGATGGCCTGTGAGCCGGTATTGGGCAAGCGGTTGCACGAAGCGAGCGTCTACGATCAGACGATTCTCGGCGGCACGACGATGGTGGTTTACGAAGCCCGTGTCGATCTTCTCGGCTCGGGTGCTCGACCGATTCTGATTCCCTACTCCGGTGAAATCATCGATGAACTCGATGTGGCGGACCTCGAATCGGAACAGGCGCATGCCTACGAGATCGCCCATGGGGGAAAGGATGAAGCGAATAAGGTTCACACGGACTTTTTTTTCGAGGATCGACCGGGGGGTATCGATTCCGGACAAGACGAAAACACAAGTATAAACGATAGGATATGGGCTGATGGGGGAAGATTCGAGCGCGTGGCCGACCGTTTCGTCGCCCATCTACGACCGGGGCAGCCAGCGAAAGCCATCGCCCGATGGGTAGGTGCCCACGAGGGTGAAGTTGAACTCGAAATCAAGTCAGGTTCAACGCCGCTGGCAACGATTCGTCTTGGTGCGTACCGGGCACAAGAAAACGAGTTCATCATTCCCGCGCAGGTGGCTTCGGAGCATACCCCCATCGAAGTGCGCGCGTTGCACGGGGGCACCTTCGGCTCGCTACATTATTGGTTTGTTGCGCAATGAAGTCGCGTCCCTTAGATCTGCTGTTGTGAGACGACGTACCTTCACTCCGTTGCGCGACGAGGTCACCGAACTGAGCTTGGGAACCTGGGGTTTGTCCGGCGAAGGATATGGCGCCGTATCCGCGGCGGAGGCCGATGCCGTGCTGGATCGGGCCGTGCAATTGGGCATCAATCTTTATGAAACCTCGGACGCCTACAACCGAGGGGAGATGCTCACGCGCCTGGGGCAGCGACTGGCGTCGACGCCAAACGCTTATGTGGCGGTTCGTGTGGGCATCGATCGATCCGATGAAAGCCAGCCGAAAAAAAACTTCGATCCCGCCTATCTTCGGGAAGCGGTGGCCAAGGCAGGGGAAAAACTGAAACGGTCGCGCATCGATATCGTATTGCTCCACAATCCATCGGTGTCGGTCGTCGAGCGGGGAGAAGCGACAGGCACTCTTGAAGACCTGCGTCGCGTAGGAGAAATCGGCGCTTGGGGCGTCAGTGCCGGAAGCCGGGAAGTGGCTGTCGCAGCCCTCGAATCTGGGACCCACGTGCTTTCCATTGCGTACAATCTCTTTCATTCCCAGGACTTGCATGTCGTTGCCGCGGAAGTCGCGATGCGTGGGGTGGCCGTGCTCGCCCATTCCATCTTGGCCTACGGACTTCTCGTCGCTCATTGGGGCCCCGAACGCACGTTCGATGAAGGAGATCATCGACGCCAACGATGGTCTCCGGCGGATTTGCGCAAACGCGTTTCGCAATTGGGGCTGTTGCGCAACCTCGTAGGCGGCGATGTGCTGACGCCTCGCGCGGCGGCGTTGCGCTATGTGCTATCCAACACGCTGGTCACAAGCGCCATCCTCGGGCCTCGAACCACCGCTCAGCTCGACCAACTCGTTCGAGAAGCCGGAAAAGGGCCGCCCTACCTGTCTGACAAGGCCCTCACCGACCTTCCTTCCAAACTCCTTGCCGCGGGAATCCACACGTGAATCAACATTTTACACAAGAATTACAGGTCACCATCGCGGCCGCCCAACAGGCCTCGCAAATCATCCTTTCCGTCTATGAACAAGACTTCGAGGTGGAACGCAAAGCGGGCAACGAACCCGTCACCCAGGCCGACCGACAAGCCAATACCTTGCTTGTGCAACGGCTGTCCGAAGCGTTTCCCTCCGACGGCATCGTGGCGGAAGAAAGCGTACCTTCGCCGCAAGACCTTGCCGAACAAGTCGCGCGCGAACGAGTCTGGTTCGTCGACCCGCTCGATGGCACCAAAGAATTCATCGCTCGCAACGGTGAGTTCTCCACGATGATCGGATTGACCGTGAGAGGCCGTCCCGTGCTCGGAGTGGTCGCACAACCCGCGTTCGGCATCATCGCCGTGGGCGTTGTCGGTCAAGGAGCCTGGTTGCTCGAACCAGATGGCACGAAAACTCCCCTGCGCGTTTCCGAGCATAAGCGCGTGAACGCTTGCACCGTCATCGTGTCGCGCTCCCATCTTTCGGCACCGCTTCAGAAAATTGTCAAGGCCCTTGCACCCGCGGCGCGTATCTCTTGCGGGTCCGTCGGCGTCAAAGCCACCCGCATCGCCCAGCGTCAAGCGGATGTCTATGTCAATCCGCATCAGCCGGGAGGCGCGAAGCTATGGGACGGATGCGCTCCCGATGCGATCGTAGTGGCTGCGGGAGGGAAAACCTCGGATCTTTCGGGACGAGACCTCGACTACTCCACCACCACGTTGGAACTCGTGGGAGGCTTTGTTGCCACCAATGGTCACCTGCACGACGAGGTATTGGCTACGGCGCGACGAGTGTGGGAAGAGGGCTGATCGCTCACGAGGGAAGCTAATTATTTACAATAATTTCAATTGATTACAATCGATTGGGGAATTGCTATCTTCCGTTCGTTCTCGGGCGACGGCACACCCCCTGTCACGTACCCATCACATGCACCAGAAGTTGTCGTCGGTGTGCGTGCGCCCGATGCTCCCATAGATACAATCCTTGCCAGGTTCCCAAAGCCAGACGGCCGTCGGTGATCGGAATGGTTTCCGAGGTTCGGGTGATGGCGCAGCGGGCGTGGGCTGGCATATCGTCGGGTCCTTCGGTGTCATGAGCCCATCGTCGGGACTCTGGAGCCAAGCCTTGCATCCATTTTTCCAGGTCCTCGAGGACGGAAGGGTCGGCGTTTTCCTGGATGAGCAAGCTGGCGGAAGTATGCCGCACGAAAACGACGCATATCCCTACTTGAACGCGGCTCTGGCGAACCACATCGGCAACCAGGCTGGTCACGTCGTGGATCGACTTGGGCCGTGTGGGGATGGTCAGGTTTTTTTGGAGTTGCAACACAGGGCAAGGCTAGTCCGGCGGTGGTGTAGTGCAAGGGGTCGTGGAGCAGGGAGGGCGCATTCAATTACGCTGTCCATGGGCAGAAAACTGCGTTTCATGCTGTGAAAGACGTCTGTTTCGAACTGGACCCACGTAGCGACCCTGAATGATGCCGGAGTTGATAGCACAAGCCGTCGCAAGCTGATGGGCATCGTGGTCATTGGCGTCATGGTGGTGATTTCCCATGGACGGTCACGGCCACGGCACACGCTACACGCCAACGCCGCAAAACCGATGAAAGCTCGTGCGCCTCTCCCGGTCAACGGGTCTGTTCCCATCGACGGTCACGGTCACGGTCACGGTCACGGCACACGCTACACGCCAACGCCGCAAAACCGCATAAAATAGCGCCTGTGTTCATCAAATACGCAACCGTGCTCTCGTCATGGTCGATATGCCCGTGGATGTACTCAAGGAGCGCCATCATGACAGAACTTGTTCCCATGGACGGTCACGGCACACACCACATGGCGATGGCACCACGCCGTCGGCGAAACCTGTTGCACCAGCTCGATGTGTACCGCTGCGCACTACAACTGTACCAGGCCGTCCGTCGTATCGTGAGCTATTTCCCCCGTGGCGAGGCGGACCTGCGAAGCCAGATGCGACGGGCCTCACGTAGCGTGCCATTCAATATCGGCGAGGGCGTCGGCAAGCGCGGTAACGCAAGGGCTGCCTCCTATGAGATCGCCTTGGGAGAAACCAAGGAGATCATCGTCGCCCTTGACTGCGTCGAAATCGACAAACTCGCACCGTTTGAGGAAGTCATCGCCGCCCAAGATTTGGCGGACCGCTGCGCTGCCATGCTCACCAAGCTCATTGGTAGCGTGGACCGTGGCCGTACGCCGTGACCGTGACCGTGTCCGTGAGCGTGCTCCGTGAGCGTGCTCCGTGAACGGTGAGCGTGAACCGCGGCCATAACAACGGCCACCGTAGACACGCTTTGCCTGGGTCGTGGGATCTTAGGGGGTAACAGAAAGACGAAAAGGCGAGACCCGACTCGGATCAGCGTCGCTTTTTGCCTTTATCCGATTGGGTAGAAGCCGTCTTTTTGTCGCTATCGACGATGATTCGCAGGGTCGAACCGCTTGCTTGCACGCGATAGGCGGGGGGCGTTCCCTTGAAGCGCACACTCAGTTGAGAATTGGAGCCACGATTCACGACCTTGGACACGGCGATTCGGCTATCTTGCCTTCGCAGGCCCGCGGCGGGCTCCGCGCTGCGAGCGCCCATGACGTCGACCACGAAGCCTTCACTGTGTGCAACCCCGCGAATTCCTGTAACTTTTCGATTCATCTTCAAGGTGAGAACCACCGGATTGCTGACTCTTCCTCGCCCAAAGCTTTTCGGCGCGTCGGCCTTGGCGGTTTTTTTGCTGGACTTGGCGGATGATTTCGCAGGCTTGGGCGCGGGCTCGGCAGCATCATCGTCGCCCTCGGAGTCATCGGCAGCGGCCACGGTGGACGGTTCGCTCTCTTCCCCAGAATCCTCAGCGCTGTCGTCACTGTCGGCAGTGGCGTCGTCACCGGGAGGAAGGGCAGCGTTTCCGATAGCAGGAGCGGGAACGGCGGCCATGGGTGCCATGGGCGCGGCCGTGGACATCGGTGTGGGACCAAAAAGAGGAACGTTGGCGACCAAGGCAGCACTGACATCGGTGCCCATGGCACCGGGAACAATCGGGGCGTCTTCTTGGCTTTCCGAAGCGGAAGCGGCTTCCTTGGCAGCCATGGCTTCCGACGAATTGGAGCGGAACATGGCGCGAGCTAGGCCGCCGCCTACGAGCAACACAAGCAAGGCTACGACAGTAATCGCGGCGGTTCGCTTGTTCATATATTTTTTGAGAGAGGATTCCTCATTCGCCACAAGGTCGTCTTCAGCCCGGTCCGGATGCTGCTTTCGCAGCACGGTCCCTTTGTATCCGCCTTTGGGAGGCGGCGCGGTGGTACGTCGCGGGGCCGAGGCGGCTTTTCGTTCTTCGACTTTTCTAGCGGCCGTTTTTTTGGCCGCGACGACGGCATCTCCCATGGCGTCTTTAGCTTTTCCACCCCATCGTCGTGCGACAGAGCCAAGATGGGCAAACTTGGGTCCGACTTTTTTGACCTTGTCCCAAACGCCGGCGGATTCGGCTTCAAGTTCTTGATCCTCGTCCTGTTCTTCCTCCGCATCCTCGGCGTATTGCGTTTCCATCACCGGGGGTTGTGTTTCCGCCGCCACATCCAAAAAGCGAAGCGCAACGATGAGTTGTGGAACGCGGGACGTCGGTTCGATCTCGACGGAGATACGTTCGACCCTGGCGGGACGTTTCGATTGGGTGTCGACGCTCTCGAGTTCGAGAGAGCGGCCAATTCGGAGGATGTCGAGGTTCGTGCCCACAGTCACCTCATGGCCGGTGCTTTCACGAACGCGTGCTTTCATGGGGGAAGCAAGCTCATCAATATGCATTCGCACACGCATGCCTCGGTCCATCGCGGCTTGCTCTGGGTCGGAGGCGGAATGTTCGTCTTGCTCGTCGATGGTTTCTCCCGCAATAGCTCGTAAGGCATCGAGGCTAACCTGGTCCATTTCCAGGAACCGCACGCCGAAGTCACCTCCGTAGCTATCTTCGGTGCGCCAGGCGACTTCTCCTTGCACAACGACTTCTGTGCCAGCACCTTCGAACCGACAGGTCAGCGGTTCTCCAACCTCTGGTAAATAGGCAGTTTTTAGGTGCATACCGGCAGTGGTCACGTTGACGGACTCTGCCTCGAAAGCCGCGGAGCCACCCTCACCAGCCCCAATTTCGACCAGCGTATGAAGGGGGACCCGCGGGCCACCCGCGCGACGCTCTATCTCCTGGCTCATGCCTGAATCCTCCGTGTTGGCGTCGTCACGTGGCTATCCCGTGCGAACCACCATTGTGGCAGGGCGTACGGCGTTCCGGGCAACCGGGCCAAGTTTTGAGATGCAAAACGGGTCGAGGAGCAGACCGCTCAGCGGATGGACGGCAAATAAATATCGTACATGCGTTTGGCGCGCTCGATCATGTCGAACCACTCATTTTGATAGGGGAAGGGAACAATCTCGGTCAGCGTCCGCAGGACCGACACGGCGGCCAATCGAGCACCAATGCGCAACCCCGTAATCTCGCCCTGCTCATCCAACACCAGGATCGCCGGAAATGTATCGTCGCCCTCGAATCGCCGCACCCGATCCAACACGAGATCCTTTCCTACAATACCGATGAGATAGCGGATGAGCATCGTGAGAGCGCCCACGAATCGCCCCGGTTCTTCGGCTCCGCTATCGAGATCCAGGCCCATCGGGAGTTGTTCGAGATGATCGAGAAGAGCCGCGATGGTGTCTTCGCCAAAAATGGCGCCGTGTTGGGGAGCGATGAATCGGGGGGGCGGATCGAGTTGCCGAACGCGAGCGATGGCTTGTTGCACAGCGCGACCGCTGGGCATGTAAACCTGATGAAACATATCGACGCCATCCCAGGGCTCGCCAGTGGACAGCAATTCCCTGGATTTCGAGACTCCTCCGAATAGGTCGCCGGAAAATAGCACCCTCGACGAGACGTCGTAATACATGACCGCCCCTCGGAAATGGCAGTAGGGCGTGGGAATGAATCTCACCTCGTCGCCCGTCACCAAATGCATCGTCGCACGAGCAAACTGCTCCACCGCGCTGTAGCGTCGCGGTTCCAATTCCATGAGATGAATCAAGCGCCAGGTATGCTCAGAGCAGACGACATGAACGCGCGGATTGATTTTTTGTAACGCGACCGCGTTGAAAGCCACGTCCGGATCTTGATGATTGATGAACAACAGGTCCACGTCCGTGATCGATCCAAGCACGGAAGCGACCTTTTGCCCGATGACGTGCAGATCCCGCGGTGGTCCCGGATCGATGAGAACGGCAAACCGATGTTCTTCCGAATGATAAACGCGAAGATACGCGTTGCATTCGAGCGCGCCTCCTGTTCGTCGCCCTACCCAAAACACATCCGGGGCAAGCGCAACCACCTCCCCATCCAGCCCTTTTGCGTGTTCAATGGAAACCGTAGCGGACAAAGAAGGAGGCCTGGAAGACGTGCGCGTGACGCTACGTATCCGCGTGGAATCCACCTGCTGATGGACCATCGAATACGATGTCGTCGTCTCGTTGCGCATCGATGAAATCGCTTGCGCAAACGCATCGACCGAAGGAAATCGTTCGCTTGGTTTCTTGGCGAGGGCGGTCAAAACCACCTGTTTGGCCTTCGCGGGAAGTCGACGTCGTGACGCGATATCCTCGGGCCACACGGGAGATTCGGTGATGTGCTTGATCAACACCTCCAGGTACGAGTCACCGGTGAAAGGCACAGTGCCCAGGAGCATTCGATAGAGCATCACGCCGATGGAATAGACATCCGAACTCGCATCGACAGCTTCTCCTCGCGCTTGCTGGGGAGACATATACTCGGGCGTACCGAAGACCGAACCGGCTTTGGTCAGGTTCATCGCGCGTTGTTCGCCCATCGTTTTCGAAATCCCAAAATCCAGAACTTTGACGACACACGCTCCCGAAGGCAGAGGGGGTTCGAGAAAGACGTTGGCGGGTTTGATGTCTCGATGCACGACGCCCACATCGTGCGCGGCTTGCACGGCCTCGCAGACTTGCAGAATGATCTCCCACGTCTCTGCCACCGATGGCTCTCGCTCATCGAGGGATTGCTGCAATGTTTTCCCACGCAGCAATTCCATGACCATGAACAAGGCGCCATCTTCCAAAGCTCCAAAGTCCTCAATCGCTACGACATTGGGATGAGCGATGCGCGACAATAGCTGAGCCTCACGTCGAAATCGTTCGAGCGCGACGTCGGGATTCGAGGCAAGACGAGGATTGAGAATCTTGATCGCTACATGACGTCCGGAGGCCGCATGCTGCGCTTCGTAGACTTGCGCCATTCCTCCTTTGCCAACGAACCTGAGGATTTGATAGCGATCCAGGATGTTCTGTCCGAGCCTCCCAATCTCCCTGCCTTGGCTATCGTGCAGCGGACTTCCATCTCTGGGGCAGTGAAGAAAGGAACCTTGCGGATACTCCGTATGACAAATGGCGCAGTGCAAAGAGGGCGCCTTCATCATGATTAAGGCCCCTCTTTTTGCTGCACGAGATCTCGGTATCGACGCTCAGGGCCGGGTGGTACGAACAACTGCACGGCATACCACGGTTGTGAGGAACCGGGATTCACGGTGCGTGCCACGTTCGAAGGGATGGTCACGACCTGTCCTGGTTGCAGCTCCATGTTTCGGGCAATGTTGGCATTCGATTCCACCCGTTCGCCCGACAAGGCAAGGGTAGCCGTACCTTGCAAGACGATGAGCACCTCCCAACCGTTGTCGAGCGGCGGTGCCGTATCGGACTGCGTGAGCCGAAGAGCGCCCAGAAATACGTGGGGAGATCGATCAGGCTCGAAACCGATCCACGCGTGAGACGTGCCTTGCGCCCACATAAGTTGTTCAGCTCGCTTCAAGTCCTGCACGGCGAAGCTTCCCGGGCGTCGATCCCAAAACACGGCCTTGTCGTTTGCCCGCAGTGCCGCCACAGATTTGTCGATGGTGGAATCAAGGGAGTAGGCCATGAACAACACCGAGGCAGCGGCCGGATCGGCAGTCACCGCAACGCCTGCGCCAGGAGCGCTGAACGCATTCCACGCATCGATGGCGGCGAGTGTGGAGCCTTCGGCGGGCGCTACCGTCACTATCCCTTCAAGGACAACCCCAAGCAACGCCAGGCCTTTTGCCCGGGGGAAATCGAGCTTGACACCGGGACCAAGCTGCTCCTGCCAGACGGCCACCGGTGAGGGGACACCAAAGTCCGGATAGGGTGTGGTAGGAGGGGAAACGACTTCCGTGGGACGCGGAACGACCCAAGATCGCCAACAATGCTTTTGAGGACAGATGGCCGCCCGGGTCATTTCGACATGGGAAAGGATGGGAAGGGAGGCGGGCGAGGGCGGCGCATCGACGATGGTCAGCGCCGAGGAGGAAGCGGGGCGCGACGGAGGATTTGTGAATATATACAGTGGCTTAGCGCTTGTCACGGTCGTGGGCAACGCGGCTGTATCCATGGGAGGAACAGGCAGTTGGCAAGCGGAAAAGACCGTCGTGGTCACGGCAAATAGCAGCGCAATGGGCGCAACGCGACGAGGCATGGGGGCTAGTGTAGCCGGATCTTTAATCGGTTCCATCGTTCGTGACGATAATTGGTTGCTTGCGAATCTGGCGAAGCCGAGTACGGTCGGCATGGGTAGGGCATCGGAGATAGGGAATGAAGAAAAATTACGTACTCGACACCAATGTGTTGCTCCATGACCCGCAAGCGATTTTCCGCTTCGAAGACAACACCGTGTTCATACCGATCTTCGTGATCGAAGAAGTGGACCAGTTCAAGCGTGAAGGCAGCGAACGAGGCAGAAACGCGCGTACCGTTTCGCGGCTATTGGACGGTTTGCGCGAGCGCAATGGCTCGCTGGCCGATGGGGTTCCTCTGGACAATGGCGGTTTTCTTCGGGTGGTTCTGCCGCAAACACGGGGAAATCTGGCGGTGGCGCTCGATCCCACGAATGCGGACCACGCCATCCTGCAAACGGCCATCGATGTTCAAAAAAGCTTTCCGGACCATCGGACCGTGCTGGTGACGATGGATACGAACTTGCGGATTCGAGCCGATGCGCTTGGAGTTACGCCTGAAAACTATGAAAGCCAGCGGGTGCAAATCGATCAGTTGGATACCGGAGCGGTGGAAATCACCGTTTCCGATGAAACCATCGATACGTTCTACGAAAAACACGAACTTCCTTTGCCGCCGGGCATGACACTCAACCCCAATGTATTCGTGCAACTTCGAGGCTCCAGTGATGCCCACGGAGGTCTTGGAAGGTGGGACGCGTCTCGACAACGAATCATGCCCTTGCGTTCCGTATCCGATGTGATGGGAATCCGTCCACGCAACCGAGAGCAAACCTTCGCCCTCGATCTTCTGCTGGACGAAAACATCAAACTCGTCACGCTGGTCGGCAAAGCCGGCACCGGCAAAACCCTGCTGGCGTTGGCCGCGGCGCTGAAACGCACCATCGATGAAGGAGCCTATTCTCGCGTGCTGGTAAGCCGACCGATCATCCCGCTCGGAAGGGATATCGGATTTCTACCGGGCTCCGTCGATGAAAAACTCAACCCATGGCTTCAGCCCATCTTCGATAACCTGGAACTTCTCATAAGCGCTTCCTCCAACAAGAAGAACCTTTCCATGCACAAGCTCATCCAAGAAGGGTTCATCCAAGTCGAACCGCTTACGTATATTCGTGGTCGAAGCCTGCCCCATCAGTTTCTCGTGGTCGACGAAGCGCAGAATCTCACGCCCCACGAAGTCAAAACCATCATCACCCGCTCTGGCGAAGGCACCAAAGTCGTGCTCACCGGCGATCCCTACCAAATCGACAATCCCTATGTGGATAGCGCCTCCAATGGCCTCACCATCGTCACCGATCGATTCAAGCAGGAAAAAGTGGCGGGACACGTGGTGCTATCGCGGGGCGAACGAAGCGAATTGGCGGAACTCGCCAGCAATTTGCTTTGATCAGGTCGACGTTTCGCTCCGAAAAGCCGCCGGATCTTTCCGCCACTGCAACTCGAGTTCCAACAAAGCGGAAAGAGAAAGCTCTCTGGTCTGTCGCGCCTGGGGACAGCACGCGATGAGCCATTGCATCAATTCGGAAGCCCGCGCCTTGGGAAGGGTCACTCGAACGTAGGTACGGTCCATAAAAAAAACGAATACCGATGCCTCCCCCCGTCGTAGACGATTGGCCACCGATGATTCATGCAACCACACGACCAACTCTGGTTGTCGTTGTAAACGTTGCCACAGCCGTTTGAGCTTTCCCCCATCGAGACGATAGACCGCAAGTCCCCCCATGGCTCCGACGAGAAAAAACAAAAACCCAAACACCATGCCGGTCGTATCGGTCGCGCGCCAAAACAACATCGCGCCTACGACCACGCAAACGAGCCCGATCGCCCACGCAGCGATCACGTCTTTGCGTCGCGCTTGATCGATCAAGTCTCGAATTCGATGATCACAGCAACAGGGCACGGGGCCATAGGCTTACGAAAGACAGCAAGGCAGTGCAACGAATACCGTGATGGCATGGCAAAACCATCTTGTCGAAGGCTCGTGGGATTGGTCTTTCAGGAACATTGACATCGACCCGACTTCGATGGTTCTGTCAGGGGCACGCTGCGCCGATTTCCCAACCATGGTGGAGTCGAGAGGTCGCAGTGGCCTTGCAAGGAGACACACGATGTTCAAGAACCACCCCAAGGGGTTGCTCGCCGCGGCCCTCGCCAACATGGGAGAGCGCTTCGGGTTCTACACCATGATGGCGATCCTGGTTCTGTTTCTTCAGGCCAAGTTTGGGCTAAGCGGGACCCACGCCGGCATCATCTACTCCGTTTTCTACTTCTCGATCTATATCCTGGCCTTCGTGGGAGGCCTCATTGCAGACCGCACCCGAAGATACAAAGGTACCATCCTGGTCGGATTGATCATCATGGCCCTCGGCTATGTGTTGATCGCCATTCCCACGCCAACCCCATCACCCAATCCAACCCTATTTCTCGTGCTCACCTGCGTCGGATTGTTCACCATCGCTTTTGGAAACGGTCTTTTCAAAGGCAACCTGCAGGCGTTGGTAGGCCAGATGTACGACAACGAAACGTACGCGAAGATGCGCGACTCCGGGTTTTCGCTGTTTTATATGTTCATCAACGTGGGTGCGCTGTTTTCTCCCATCGCCGCCGTGGGAATCCGTAACGCCTGGCTCACTCGACAAGGCTTCGAATATAACTCCAGCCTACCGGAACTGTGTCATGCCCACCTGCATGGAACCATCAGCCATGAGGCTTCCCAACGACTGACGCAGTTGGCCGCCCAAGTCTCCACCACCCCCCCTACCGACCTGACAGCCTTCGCCACCAACTATCTCGGTGTGTTCGCGCAAGGATTCCATTACGCCTTCGGATTTTCCGTGGTGGCGATGATCATATCGCTGGCGATCTACCTTTCCCGCAAAAAAGGATTTCCCAATCCCGCCGAGAAAAAAACAAAAACCGAAAGCGATACGACCAGCATCGAGATGGATCGCCGAGAAGTCCGCCAACGGCTCTATGCCCTGTTTGCCGTGTTTGGCGTCGTGATTTTTTTCTGGTTTTCGTTTCATCAAAACGGTCTGACGCTGACATATTTCGCTAAGGATTACACGGACTTATCTGCTCTTCACCTCGATCTTGGCCTGGTTTCCATCCACGGCGCCGAGATCTTTCAGTCCATCAACCCCCTGTTCATCGTGACCTTGACCCCCATCGTCATGGGACTGTTCGGATGGTTGCGCGCACGAGGAAGCGAACCGTCGACTCCCAAAAAAATTGCCATCGGCATGGGCATCGCCGCAGCCGCATACCTATTGATGTCCCTGGGCTCATGGGGCCTCCCTTCGAAGTCAGAAGTTGAAGCCATGGGGGGACTCGCCGATAGCGCTCGGGTCACGCCGTGGCTCCTGGTCGGAACCTACTTCATCTTGACGGTCGCCGAATTGTTCATCAGCCCCCTGGGCATCTCCTTCGTCTCGAAAGTCGCTCCCCCTCAATACCAGGGCATCATGCAAGGCGGCTGGCTGGGCGCCACCGCCATCGGCAACCAATTGCTCTTCATCGGAGCCATGTTTTACGAGTCCGTGCCCATCTGGTTGACCTGGATCGTTTTCGTGGTGGCCTGCTCCCTTTCCATGCTCACCATGCTCTTGATGGTTCGATGGCTCGAACGCGTCGCCAACTAGCCCCTACGACACCCCAAGCATGAACCAAGCCTCGGCTTGCCGTTACTCCTTCGAATCCCCAAGCATCCGGAATACCGCCTCCGTCAATTCCGAAGGCGTATAAGGCTTCTGGAGGAAGCCTGGAGCATCGCCCGGCTCCAGCCGATGAACCATCTCCCGCTCGTCGTATCCGCTCGATAAAAGCACACGAACCTTCGGCTCGATCGAACGAAGCGCTCGATACGCCTCTTCCCCATCCATCCTGGGCATCGTCATATCCAAGATCACGAGACGAAAACGGTCCAAATGCGTGCGGTACACCTCCACCGCTTCCATGCCGTTTTCGGCCTCCACCACGGAAAACCCCAAACGCTCCAACACCAAACGCGCAACCGTTCGCACAATCGACTCGTCATCGACCAACAGGATCGTTCCCGAACCGCTTGCAGCATGTTCTTGCGCTATTTCTAGGTCCTTCTCCACTTGTCGAACCATTTTTGGAAATAGCACCCGAAACGTTGTCCCGTGACCCAACTCACTATGGACACGAATCGCACCACGATGAGCCCGCACGATGCCAAGCACAGCCGCCAGGCCCAACCCCCGACCCGTAAATCTCGTGGTGAAAAAAGGATCGAAAATCCGGCCTATCGTAGCCCGATCCATTCCATGCCCCGTATCCGAGATCTCCAAGAAAACGTACTCCCCCTCGTCGAGACGCTCATCGATGTACGTCGATGCCAGATAAGCCGTGTCCGCATGCATCACGCCCGTACGAACCACAATGGTTCCATCCCGCCCCTCCAAGGCATCCGAAGCGTTGGTGATGAGATTCATCACGATCTGCCGCACTTGGGTGATATCGGCTTCGATGGAGGGTAAATCACTTTCGAGTTCCAACTGCACCCTTGCCCGTTTGGAGATCACCGTCGTGAGCAGATGATTCATCTCCTCCACGACCTTGGTCAGATCGATGGGAGCAATGAGAAACTGACCTTTTCCCGAATACGCAAGGAGTTGTTTCGTCAATTCCGCGGCGCGCTGCGCGGTTGCCTCGATCCTTTGCAAGTAATGGCGCGCGGGATGATCGTCGGGAAGATCCAACAAGGCCAAGCTCGCATTCCCCAGCACACCCATCAACAGGTTGTTGAAATCATGAGCAATTCCCCCCGCGAGCAGACCAAGGCTTTGTAACGTTTGTGTCTGCTGGATCCTCTGCTCCAACACGCGCCGTTCTTCTTCCGCCCGTTTTCGCTCCGTCACGTCGTGCGCAATCATGATGCTGGAAGGAACTCCCTGAAAATCCAGAGGAATCCCTACCGCCTCCGTCCAAAAAAACGTCCCATCCTCCCGCAGGAAACGTTCCTCACTGACAAGGCTCGGAACAGCCGTTTCTTCTTGTTTCCGCATCCGCGACAGCACGGCATCCCAATCGTCCGGATGAACCAAATCCACAACCCGACGACCAATGAGTTCCGATTTGTCGAGCCGAAAGCTTTTAGAAAACGCGTCGTTGACCCACACCACGCGTCCGGCTTGATGCACCGCGATGAGGTTCGGAGCCCGCTCGATCAACAACCGAAAGCTTCGCTCCGATCGCTCGAGGGCGTCTTGCGCTCGTTTTCGCTCCGTGACATCCCGCAAAATCGCCTGCACACGCCCATCCGGCATGCGACTCGCGCTCATTTCGATATCCAACCACCCCCCATCGCGCCGCCGAAGACGCACGTCGACCCGCGTGGGCTCCTCTGTCCATTCACGCAATAGCGAAGTAATGCTTGCCCCTCCTTGAACGGACAACAACTCAGCCACGTTGCGAGACAAAAGCGCATCCTCCCGCCAGCCCGTCATCTCGCACGCTTGATGGTTCACCGCCACGACTTGCCCAACGGCATCCATCAAGACAATGGCATCGGATGCGCGCCGCATGAGCGTCCGGTATTGCTGCTCACTATCTCGAAGGGCCTGTTCCGATAGCTTGCGTCTGGTGATGTCCCGAACGACACCCAAAACCTCGTCGGCACCGACCGCAATCTGCCTCGCCTCGTAATACAAATGACCTGGCGCCACCGGAAGAGAGTATTGGATCGTATCGACCGAACCCGTGTCCAGAGCGCGATACACCGAATCCATCATCTGAGAGGCTACCGGTTCAGGAATCAACTCGCGCACCGTACGGCCCACGATCTCCTCGGGCGACACGAAAAGAAGACGCTCATGGGCCGCATAGACTTCCAGAAAATGCCCTTGTCGATCGATTCGGAATATGAGGTCGAACGTGGCTTTCAACAGCGTTCGCGCACTCGTTTCTTCCAGGAGAAGATGATTGTCGATCGTCGCAGCCGCTTCCCTATCGAAAGCCACCCCCATCGCCGCCCGGTCATTCCCCGCCTGAAAACAAGTCCACTGCCAACGAATCCGTCCCACAAAGCCGCGTGCGGACCGCATGGCCTCGAGCGACATCTCACCTCCCTCGGCCACACACCGCACGATAGTTCGCCGTACTCGCTCGGCGTCTCGCTGCTCGAAAAGCACATCCCACACGGGCCTGTTCAAGCAATCCGCGGCTTTGGCCCCACGGCAATGGCATGCCGCCTCATTGATGAACAGCACCATCCCCTGCCCCGAAACCAAGACCACGGGAAACGAAAGACTTCGCAAAGCCTCTATCGCCAAGCCATCGACCACGGTCAGCGGCCCATCCCCGGATTCACCCGGCATGGCCTGTCTCCTTCAGGGATTCGTTCAGATTAAACCCAGACAGGATCGCAACCCACTTGATCGTCCGTGTCAAGGTCCGTCGTGGACCCAACCCATCATAGTCCCAGATTCTTTCGCATTCGTTGCATGGGCTCTTGCCAATCGGGTTCGAATCGTTCCCCCGTGATCGCTTCGAAAATCCCAGCATAACGGTAAGCCGCCTCCACTCTCACTTCATCAGCGATGGACGGAACCGGCCCCTGCCCCACGAAACCCTCGGCTTTCAACCAGCGCCTCAAATACTCCTTGTCGAAAGACTCCGGTGCCTCACCCTTGCGCATCCGCTCTTCGTACGTGTCCGCAAACCAAAAGCGCGATGAATCCGGCGTATGGATTTCATCGATCACCACCAGGCTTCCATCTGGCTTCTTTCCGAATTCATACTTCGTGTCCACAAGGATCAAGCCTCGCGATTCACAGACTTGCCTACCAAACTCAAATAGCTTCATCGCCATCGCCGCCGCAGCATCAAAATCCCCCGCGGATACCTGCCCCATCGCAAGGATCTGTTCCCGCGACGCCGATACGTCGTGTTGCCCCTGCGCCGCCTTCGTGCTCGGCGTCAATATCGGCTCCGGCAAACGTTGGTGAACACGCATCCCCTCCGGCAAAATATGCCCACAATAGTTTCGCTGCCCCTTCTGATAATGAGTCCAAATGCTCGTCGATGTGGAACCCGTCAAATAGGCCCGCACCACCATCTCCACCGCGAGCGGCTTGCACTCCACCGCTTCGACGATATTCGGATCGACTGGACGAATGACATGGTTCGGAACCACGGAACGTGATCGATCAAACCACCACTGCGCTATTCGATTGAGAATCTGTCCCTTGAACGGAAGCGTTCCCACCACACGATCGAAGGCACTCACCCGATCGGTCACCACAATGAATCGACGTCCATCTTTCGTCGAATAATTATCGCGAACTTTCCCCACATACGGCTCCCCCAACGCGGAAAATCGCGTCGCCTCCACCGTCTTGTCCAATGCCTCACGCAATTTGTCCCTGGTCAAGGATGGTTCGATCCGCATCATGAGCACGCAAGCTAGCCAAGGCAGATCACGGAAGCAACGAGCGTGCATCACCATGAGACATCACGGACAATCACTCAAACTCGAATGATCCGTTTTCGGTGAACCTGGCCCATCGTACCGATGCTTTGAAATCAACGCCGCGGTCCGCTGCATCATGGATCAAACACCATGAGCAAGCTTCAAACCAATGATTCCTGCCACGATCAAACCCACCGAAATCATACGGAGCAAGCCGAGCGAATCCCCAAAAAAAAGGACGCCAACCACAAACGTTCCCGCCGCACCAATCCCCGTCCATACCGCATAGGCGGTTCCAATCGGAATGCTTCGTTGCGCCAACCACAACAATAGCCCACTGGCCGCCATACCAATCACAGCGATGAACAACCCCATCCCCCATCGCCCTGGCATCTGCGAGATCTTGAGCCCCACCGGCCAGGCGATTTCGAATAGTCCCGCGAAGATCAAAATGAACCACGCCATCGAAACGGACTATTCGCAGCTCAACGCCCCTTTATCCAGCCCTGTTTCAGATTTTCGATAACCGTGAGCGGATACGCCTCCGCTATCCCGTTACCACCAAAGGTTCTCGAAAAATGGTCTCACCATCGCAGCGGATGACGAATCTCTTCGTGTTTGCGTAAACGACGAGACGACAAGGCGCTTGCCGCCAACAGAACTCCAAATAGCGACGTAGGAAGTCTTTTTCCTGTCCCCCCCCTGCCCTTGTGAGGGCTCATCGAACAATCGGAATTTTTCGATGAACCACTACACGTATCCGCGGATGAATCCCCCGAACAGGCATCCGAACTCGATGAATCCGATGAATCCCCCGAACAGGTTTCAACACTCTCCGAATCGGATGTGTCTCCCGAACAGGAATCATCGCTCCCACCATCCGACGAATCCCCCGAACACGTCTGGTCTTCTTCCGAATCCGACGATCCCTTCGAGCAGGCGCCATCCTCATCGTTCGATGAATCGCCGAAGCTCGACTCATCGCCATCATCATAGCGATAGACACTGCTGCCCCAGCACGACCCTTCGACAAGCACGGACGACTCGTCCGTATCGCCGGTTTCATACACATTTTCATCAGGATAGGGCGATGGGGACCAGTTCGAACCCCCACCATATCCCCCCGTGGGGGAAGAAGAGGAGCCCGCACCGCTTCCACCCGCTCCCCCTTTCTGGCAAACGTCGTCATCCCATTGCCCACTCACCATCCACGACGACTGGGACGGCCCTTCCACCCCAACAAACGCATCGCTCATCCTCTCCGACCACGACGCAAGCTTTCCTGTCCAACGCGTAAGCCACACATCTTTGGGTCGCTTTTCAGCCAACGCCAACGCCAAATCGTCCGCAATGCCCCCACATCGCAAATCATCCGCAGCGATCTGATCGGGCTGCGTATCTTCCGTACAACTCGCTCCCTGTACGTTTGCCAATGCCCCCGCCGCACACACCCTTCCCACCATCCACTCATTCGACTGCATCGAACTCAAGCGCTCGACGCAAGCAGATACATCCGAAACCGTGTCTCCATAGCCCGAAGCACGATCAAAATACGTCTCGATGAGCGATGGAATCGGCGCGGCGGACCCCGACCCGACACGCTGATAAATCGCCTCGTGAGAAACATGGTCCACGACCCATGAAGTCCCATCGAGCGCCTTGTCCAAAAGATTTCGATAGTTGGTAGGTGGGTTCTTCCCCGACAACGACCATGTCACCTCATCGGAGTCGAGGGTCGACCAAGAATGCTCGACAGGATTGGCTCGACGATCCGAGATGAGCCAAACACGTAACCACACGGGAATGGCTCCCGCGGACGATAACAACAACGGAACGGAAGCTCTGCTCGACGTCGATGCGATACGCAGCGTCCTGAGCGTGGCACGTCCCGGCTCCACCTCGTAGGTAAACCGCAAGAACCGATATCCTTTCCCATCCCAATCAGCGAGAGCCGTGAGAGCCGGCGTCGATAGCTCCACGGACATCTGTTCGGCAAAAGCCACAACGTCCGCCATCGTCATCCAAGTCGGAGCGCCCATAGGAGAAACGGTGGGGACATGAGCCGCATCACCGATACGATCGACCGCGGAACTCTCGGGTATCACCGCGTTTTCACAATACGTTTTCGGGAAATGACCAGGAGGACGAATTCGCGTATAGGTGCAGTCCTCGAGCGCTTCGAACCACGCATCCGTACTCGAATCGACCCGATCGCCAGCCACGACCGGAACGATGAGGGACAGCGTGTCCGCCGCTCCTTCCCATTGCACCGAAAACCAAGTCGTGACCTGAGAAGGGCCGGAGGCGATGGCCACTCGTATCTCACGGGGCTCAGCCGATCCCGCGGGAGACGCAACCAACAAAGTCTGAGCAGAAGCCGTTGCACCCCAAGTGGCAACACCCCATGCCGCAACCATCGCGAGAACCTTCCCAAGGCGCATGACATCTTTCGAGAGCAATTGCCATGCCGCGGAGAAAGCTACCGACTCAAGTGTATCTATTTGATTTTATTATTAATTTATTTATCCCGGCGAGATATGAGAACGGCCGTTCTCTATGGCGTAGCCTCGGAGATGTGGCATGCCAGGCACAGCCACAAACCCATCAGCGCTTGAGCGCCGCATAAAAGGCGCCTTGCTCCCTTCGAACGAGCAATAGCACACTGCCATCCTTCAGCTCATCCGCCACCTGCGCCATGGTAGGCATGGATTTGCCATCCGCCTGAATGATGACATCACCAGGGCGAAGCCCGGCAAGATCCGCTGTCGAACCGGCTTGCACTTGAATGACTTGCGCTACCATTGGTGGTGGTTTGTCGGACGATGGAGCCGAGCCATAGGCGATGTCTCGCAGGGACAAGCCGAGGGAAGGGCCTCCTTGGGAACGCTGTTGCATGGGCAATGGGGGAGCCTGAGACTCGCGACGCTCGACCAACTGGACCTCGGTCACATACCGTTTTCCCGCGCGAATGACCTCGATACGTACTTTTTGCCCCACCGGATGCATGAGCACTTCGCGCATCAAGTCCTGCGCGTCTTGCACCGTTTTGCCATCGACCGAAGCAAGGATGTCGCCAGCTTGGATACGCGCGAGATGAGCAGGGCCTTGAGGCACGACTTGATTGACCAGGGCACCGGAACCGGCAGGAACACCCATTTGAGCCGCAATTTCAGGGGTTAGATCCTGAACTCCCGCGCCAATCCACGCGCGCTTCACCTGCCCCGCGGCAATGAGTTGCTCGGTGATTCGCTTGGCCATATTCGAAGACACGGCAAAACCAATGCCTTGTCCACGACCGACAATCATGGTGTTGATGCCAATCACGTGGCCATCGAGATTCACCAAAGGCCCTCCGGAATTGCCGGGGTTGATCGATGCATCGGTCTGAAGATAATCCTCGACCGAATTGACGCCGAGCCCCCCTCGCCCCTTCGCGCTAAGCACTCCCGTGGTCACCGTATACCCCAGCCCAAACGGTGAACCAATGGCCATCACCCATTCCCCCACCTTCACCGCATCACTGTCCGCCAGTTGAGCAGCCCGCAAACCCGTGGCATCGATTTTGACAACCGCCAGGTCCGTGGCCAAATCTCGCCCTACCAACGAGGCGGGCAACAATCGGCCGTCATGAAGACGCACACTGATGGCGATCGCCCCTTCAATCACGTGATTGTTGGTGACGATATGACCCGTTTGCGAAATGACGACGCCCGATCCGAGTCCTCGTCGAATCGGATGGGTCACCGAAGGCACGCCTTTGAACCAGCGAAATACGTTGGCGCTTTCATCGCGCACCGCAACTTCGAGTTGTACCACACTAGGGCGGACTCGCTCGGCGACCGACGAAAAGACGCTCGCAAACCTTCGCGCTTCCGCCGCAGACGACGGCTGTTGCGCCCAAGTCACCGTGGGAGCTACCCAAAGCAGCAAGCCAAGCGCGTAGATACCAACCGTAGCCATAAGATGATGAGCGGTTTTCACAGGACCTCCGTTCGATCAAAGATGATGATCCGTATCCATTGTCCATGTTCTTCACGAACTTATGAAGCCTCCGTGTCCTGCATGCCAGATTCCGGCCATTCCGTGCCCAATTCCGCCGTATCCATGAGTTCGACGTGACGAAGACACAACCCCTGAGGCGGTGCCGTGATACCCAATACACTTCGATCACCCGTCAGCAGGCCACGCTGCATCGTGCCAAGATCGAGCTTGCCACGAGCCACATCCACCAACGTTCCCACGATGATGCGCACCATGTTGTGAAGAAATCCCGTACCCCACACATCGATGAAAATCACACGTGGATCATGAATCGACGACTCGATGGTCAGACGGCTGATCGTTCGCATCGTCGAAGTTCGTTCGTCGGCGGAAGAGCGAAACGCGGCGAAATCATGGGTTCCCACGAGATCGCTCGCTTCCTTTCGGGCCTTGTGTAGGTCCAACTCGCCACCGATTCTCCATGTGACAGCATCGAGAAAAGGGTCCCGACGTACGTCTCGCAGCAGGGAATACCGATACCACTTAAGCGTGGCATAGCGGCGTGGATCGAAACCACAAGGAACCATCACGACATGTCGAACCGCGATCTCATCGGGCAAATGACGATTGATCGCCAGCAACCAGCCCCGGGGAGGAACCGTAAGCCGAGAATCGAAAGCCGCGAGTTGCCCACGAGCGTGAACACCCGCATCCGTTCGGCTCACTCCCCGCAACGACTTGACGTGCGGATCGATCTGTTGGACCGCGCCCAACACTTCGCCCGCTACGGTTCGAACGTTCGATTGTTCGACGAACCCATGGAATGGACCGCCCACATACGCAAGGGTGAGCAGCACGCCTCGTTCCACGCAACAAGTCATCAGCGCACGTTGAGATAGCGCCCAGAACGGATGAGCGGACGTCCATCGAGGTCCACATCCTGATGATGAGCGGTTAACAATAGCTGGCCATCGGCATCCCAATCGGCCCTGGTTTCTTCCGCGTAGGTGGCACCCAAAGACATGTGCAAACCAGGAATGTTCTGATCACAAATGACTTCGCCGATCGGGCTGGAGATGCCGATGTTGATTCCAAGACTGATAATCCCCACGCGGTCGAAAAAACGCCCCCCAAGCAACCAAGCGCGAACTTCCCGCTCCAACGAGCCCTGGGAACACTGAACGTCGCGCACATACCCGTCCCGTATCTCCAACGTCACCGGCTTGTCTTTGAGCAATCCCTCGCGAGAACCAAATCCTTCGCTCATGGCAGCATCACAAACGAATACGCCATGCACATTGCCAGGCGTCGTCATGAGTTCGCCCGTCGGAAGGTTTTCCCACATACCACGACGAATGATTCCGCTGTGTTCGGCCCAGCGATGGCGAGGATCACATACGACCTCGAGATCCGTTCCCGTCACGCTTCGTACACGAAACACCGATTGTGGCCGCAACACACCCCGTACCGAACTCGCCACCGTGGCGATTCTACGAGGATCCGTCGACAATCCGGATAGCATGGCGCGTCGACTCACTCCCACCATATGGGCGTGACGCACTTGGTAACTGGTCGTGCATCCCACGAATTCACGACGCATCTGCGCTTCCCCTTCGACAAATCCAGCAATAAATACGCTAGCTTCCACTTGAGCCAGGTGCTGTTCGATCGTGGGATGCAAGGCTGCATGCGGACGCGGTTGAAGATACTCGAGCACAAGCAACGTGGCGTCGGCGTTTCGCTGCTGGCAAGCATCCAGCAACGCATTGCCCAAATCGATCCGCGCCTCATCCGCCACCAAAAGCACCTTTTGCCCCGGCACGACCGACAACGCACCTTCGATCACACGTCGCGCAGACTCCACAAGGGAAAAGTCGACGGCCTTGAGACGATCCGAGGAACTATAACGTCGATATTGACTCACGATCCGTGTCCTATCCCATAGCTCAGAATCGTATGCCGAGGCCAGTGCTTGACGTATCTTCCCACGTGGAGAAAGACTTCACAGGCTGTCATTATCCCTCGAACCCATCCCCCAATCCATCATCGTGGGACCTCGTTACCCAGGTATGGCAGCAAGGATCCTCATGGAACGTCAATCCAATACGCTACTATTCGTGGCAGGCGCCTGTGTGGCCCTCATCGTCGGAATCGTGATCGCCGTTCGCATCTTGTCCCCCGAGGATGCGCGCTCCGCTTCCTCCCTATCCTCGCTTCGATTGGCCAGTTCCTCCGCTGCCAATCAGGCTCCCATCGCCGAGTTGGAAGGCCAAGGCCCGGTACAAATGCTGCCAATCACGGTCGAGGGAAAGCAAGGACTCCTCGTCCGTTATACATCCGATCTGATCTCCGACCCCATACAGCAAAAAATTGCCTCTCGTGTCTTGGATGCAGTCAAACGCGAAGCTCAAAAAGCCCAGATCGAGGTGATCGTCGTCATCGCCGTCGAGCGCTCACAAGATGGCGGCTCACCACTCGATGCACAAACCCATACCGTGGCATTCCGTCATCTTGGAGAAGGCGTGTGGGTGAAAGTGCAAGACCCCCATGCCTTGGCCCCTGATTCATCCGCGCTTCCCCCCGCTTCCGTCTCTCCCCTCACCATCACGCACTGAGCGTATTACGCCGCGATAATGGCAGAAAGCTCTTGTCCGCCATGGGCGCAGACGTCATCTCTCGTATCCATCAAATCC
The DNA here is from genome assembly GCA_002070115.1 of Deltaproteobacteria bacterium ADurb.Bin207. Lineage (GTDB taxonomy): Bacteria > Myxococcota_A > Polyangia > Polyangiales > Polyangiaceae > MWCO01. Next base: position 26,643 of record MWCO01000036.1, on the reverse strand, counting down.
CCAATAAAATCAAGTAGATGCATAAACGAGGGCAGGCGTACCCCCAATCCGGAAAACCAGGCCACCACGTCCATCTCGCCATCATCGCGAACCGACGCGGGGTCGAGAACGAATACGACGTCACCCGCCGCATCCAACCCGATACAAATCAATCCGTCTCGTCGCCAGTGCGGTTGCACCGGCGTCACGAAACTCGGGATCGGCGTGTTGAGGTCTTCGATCGCGTCATCGGCCGCATTGGCATGGGTGGGGTCCAACAGTTGAGCGACAGAAAACAGGGCTGCGCCTCGAAAGAGTTGGTGACAACCATCGAATTCGGAAAGGAATTCTTTGTAAGAAGGAGGAAGGCGAAAACCTCGTGATGCTTCGATGAAAGCAAAGTGCCTGGTCATTTCTTCCTCGGACCACCGGGGTGGATAGAAATCGACAGGGTCACCTGCTTTGTCCGCGAGCGAAACGATGCGATGCAATGCTCTTCGCCAGCTTCGGGCCGTCGTACGCATGCCTCGAACCTACGCAAAACGGTATGGTGGAGCAAAAAAGTGGGGACGGTTGGGGAGAGGGAGTGGTGGGATGTAGGAAGGATAATCCAGCGAGGTCAGACGTTGCGATAAGGCTCAGTCGCCCATGCCGGGCATCTCGAACGGAGGCATATCGACGGGAGGCTTGTTGTCATCCTTCTCCTTCCCATCGTCTTTCTTTTCGACTTTTTGGAACTTGTCGACCTTGGCGACAGCCCAATCAGAAGCCCAGGAACCGAGGATGTAGATGGTTTCGTCTCCGTCTTTTTTCGCGTAGCGGCTCGAGCCCGAAGAGGTATTTCCGAACACGAGTTTCAAGGTCCCGGCATCGTCTTTGAGCACGATGGTCACGACAGCGACGGGTTTTTCTCCAAGGCCGGTTTCCTCGGGTTTGTCTTTCTTATCGTCGGCGAAGTCTTCCGCGTTCAGAGCCCGGAAGGCGCGAAGCATATCCTTGATTTTTTCGGCATCGAACTTGTCGATCGCCTTCTTGTTGCGCGTCGCGCTCCATTGCTCCGCATTTTGCGAAAACGAAAAGCTACCCTCCTCGTTGTCGATGGTCACGGATACCACGTTTTTGTCTTCGAACTTCAGGATGGACTTCTCACGCCAATCCTTGAGTTGTCGCGTGTACTGGAACGAAGAAAAGCCTTTGACGACCCAGATACCGGGTTTGTCCGCAAGCCGGGCCATTTGTCCGCGCGAACCGCTTTTGCCGAAAAAGGTATCGAAGACCTTTTCCGCGCCTTTTTCTCCCTCGAACGCCGTGACGTGAATGGCCTTGTCCCCTTCGAGGTCATAGTCCTTGTACATCGCTGGCGCTTCCGGCGTGTCATTGATGGCGTCGGTGGTCTCGATGGCCTTGAGGTTGTCGAGCGTGGACTTGACGTTCTGCTGGCTTGCGATGGCTTCCAGGGGTTTGACGACCCACCATTGCTCGCCACGCTTTTCCAACACCACCTCTGGCTTGTCCTTGTCCTGAACGACCAGTTTGGTGATTTTCTCAACGCCTTCTTCGGGTACCTTGATGGAGGGCAAGGTCGCCGACGACGCGATGGAAACCGACCGTGCGGCGGCTTCTTCCTTGGATTTCTTGCTCTGCCAGTAAATCAAACCGCCGATCACGAGCAGGACCGCAAGGCCGATATAGATCCGTTTTTCTGTCTGCATGGGTCACACCTCAATCCAGAGACAGGGTCGAACGCTTCTTCTCACGAAGATGCCAAAGACCAATGCCGAGCAACCCGAACATGGCGGGAAGCAGCAGAGTCAATGTCCACTGCACGCTCGTTTGCGTCTTTTTTCGGGCAGCTTTGACCCTTTCGATCTCGGCTTTGATTTCGTCTTCCGAAGCGTTTTCCGTCAGGTTAGGCGGCTGGATATTCGCGTACGTCAGGTTCGGCTCACCAAGAATCTTGGCCGACACCGCAATCAGATCACTGTCCCCAGACATCCAATCGAGCGTATTTTTCAGCGCCAAAATCGTGGTCGTCAGATACTTCTGCGCATAAGGCTGAGAGATCGCTTGCAGCATCTCGTCGCCGCCGATGTTGCCCATCATCGCGAATTGAGGCCCGAGATCGGGGCCTTGCCCCGCCCGGGCAAAGGGATTGGCCAGAAATTGCCCGGAAGCAATCACCAGCACACGGGCATCGGCCGCACTCGTGACCGGTACCTCGATTCCATCGGACTCCGCGGGCGGATCCATCGCTCGCTTGAGCTTGCCCTCCACCACCGCGGCAATGGCTCGCTGCTCGAACGGCGGCTGAGGCCTGACGTCCGCCGAAGGACGAAGCTCGGCCGACTCACCGCTCACGACCGTCGTTCGAGGACTGGTCCGCGCCACCACCGACAACTTGGCATCCGGTTGTTTGTCGGCATGCAGAGTCACACTCGACGGATACGGGAAGGCGATCTCGTCGATACGGAAGAACGCCGCGAAGCTATTGTCGAGCATCTGCTGCTCGGCCGTAATCCCGGGCAAATACTGCACTTGCGCGATGCCCGGCAGAAAGATCCATTGGACATTTCCCGACTGGGTCATCATCGGAAGACGCATCAAACGCCCCCAATCCATCGCCACGTCCTTGGAAACCTCCAGGCCATATCCCGATAGCAGCTTGTCCAATCCCTGAAGGTTCAGGGAAGCTTTCATGGTGGACTCAGAGGACTTGAGGTTCGCCGCACCCGCCACGACGAGCAACGAGCGACCCCGCATGACGAATTGGTCGATGCGACGCAATTCCTTGGAAGTCAGTTCTTTGCCCGGCTGCGTGATGATGAGGCCAACGATGCCCTCATCGATTTCGGTGTCTCCCCCTTTCAGGTCGACGTCTTCGAACTTGTAGAAGGGGAAGGCTTGTTGAATGATGGACTGCATGGAGGGGCCACCGCGACCTCCCTGGCCTGCAATGAGATTGGCTTCCGTGAGCTTGATCTCGTCTTTGCCGGACAACACGCCGATGCGGTGGCTGATATTGTCCGCCTTATCACGTAACTCACGGATTTTATTCGTGATCCAGAACTCCAGACCATCCGTGCGTTCCGGCGATAAGATCGGAATGGTGTCTTTTTCACTGCCGTACTTGAAGACGATGCCCATGTAGCCTTGCTTGATGGAGGCCTGGTCTTCGCCGGTTTCGCTGCCCTCGCCGAAGGCGGCTTCGCGCAGGCCCGCTTCTTTGGCGGCTTCGCGCTGCTCATCGGTTTTGGGTTCGATGAGCTTGTAGCGGAACTTGCCTCCACCCGCTCGCTCGTACTCCTTGAGCAAGTCCTCGAGGTCGAAAACGAAAGCATCGAGTTTGGCAAGTCCTCTGGTGACGTAAACCTCGACGTCCATGGGCTGCTTAAGAGTGCCCAGCAGGCGTCCACTGCCTTGCGAAAGGGTGAAACGCTCGGTTCGCGTGGCATCGAAGCGACCATAGACTCCTCGAATCGCTCCACAACCGTGGGAAAGGACGTTGATCCCCACGACGATGCCAAGCAGGACGAAGAGGTAGATCCCTGTTTCCGTTGCGGCTTTGGCTCTACGTTCCATCGCCATGATTCAGCTCCACTTCCGGCTCTCGAGGGTGCGGAAAGCCATGACGAGGCACAATCCGGTGATCGAGAGGAAGTAAATGACGTTGCGTGTATCGATGAGACCACGAGCGAATTTCTGCAGGTTGGTATCGAAGCTCAATACCCGAAGGAACTCACCAATCGCACCGGGGGCGAATTCCCCGATGGTGGATAGGTTGTGCAGAATGAGCAATGCGACGAACGTGATGAAGAAGGCGACGGTTTGACTTTCCGTGAACGCGGAAACCATCAGGCCGATGGCAATCGCTGCGGCGGAAAACAGGATCAAACCGAGGTAGCCGGCCAACACGGGACCAGGATCGAGCGGTCCGAGATTCCACGGCCAGCCAAACATGAAAATCGGATACAGCGCGGTGCCAAGCAACAGCACCAGCACCAGTCCCAACGCCCCCAAATACTTGCCGAGGATGACTTCCGTATCTTTCACCGGCAAAGTAATGAGCATCTCGAGCGTGCCAGACCGTTTTTCCTCCGCCAACAGACGCATGGTGATCACGGGGATGATGAACAGGCTCAGCCCCAGGGCTCCGTACTGGAACATGCGGTCAAAGGAGGCACGGTCGATCTGCCAGAATCCACCTCGAAACAAGAAGAAAAAGATTCCGAGCAGGAACAAGCCTACGCAAATGACCACGTAAGCGAGCGGTGAATAAAAGTAAGACCGAAACTCTCGGCCCGCGATAGCAAGCGTGCCTTTCATGATTTCTCGTCCTCTTCCTCGTCCGAGTCGTCCTCGTCCTCGTCTTGATCCTCGTCCTCGTCCTCGTCTTCTTCGTCTTCCTCGTCTTCTTCCGGCTCCGCACGAAAACCGCGTGCCATACGAGACTCGGATTTGGTCAAGTCACGGAATACATCGCCCAAAGATTGAGCATCGCGGTGCAGTTCAATGAGCAACCAGCCTTTATCGACCATCAATTGGAATATGTCGGATCGCACATCGACATCGCCCGCGGCTTGCAATGTGAAGGTATGGGTCGTGTCATCGCTGGGCGTTTCGCGAACCGTGCTGACGCCAACAATAGAGGACAATGCGTCCGCCACTTGCTGGGCCGTCGGAGCCACCTGATCACCTTGGGCCTTCTTTTCATGCACGGACACCACGTAGCGAGTTCTTCCGCTCTTGGCCCGAATGTCATCGAGCGTGCCATCCGCCACGACGCGTCCTTTGGATACGATGACCGCGCGAGCGCAGGCGGATTCGACCTCGGAAAGGTTATGGGTGGACAACAGCACCGTGCGTTCCCTACCGATTTCGCGAATGTAATTGATGACTTCCGTTTTCTCGTTGGGGTCCAAATCACTGGTGGGCTCGTCGAGAATCAGGATGGGCGGGTCGTGAATGAGCGCCTGGGCCAATCCGACGCGCTGACGATACCCATGGGAAAGGGTTCGGATGTCTTTGCCGAGAACTTGCGCGATGCCGCATATTTCGGCGGATTTCTTCAAGCGTTTTTTGAATTCCGAGCCATCGATCTCGCGTACCGCCGCGCAGAACTCGAGATAGGACCAGACGGTCATATCGTGGTACAGGGGCGCGCGCTGAGGCAGATATCCCAGCTTTTTCCGCACTTCGAGCGGCTGATCGAAGACATCGAAGCCATGTATTTTCGCGGTTCCCGCGGTTGGAGATATGAAACAAGTCAAGATGCGCATCGTCGTCGATTTCCCGGCGCCGTTAGGGCCAAGGAAACCGACCACCTCGCCCCTGCGCACATCGAACGACACCCGATCGAGCGCGGTGAGCGAGCCGAACATCTTCGTCAAGTTGTCGGCGTGGATCATCACATCGGTGGACATGGGTCCTCCCATGAAGGGACAAGAAACAACGTTCAGAGAGACTCGAAAACTCTTGGGGCAGTGTCGGTCCCGAGGCACCGAAAGCACGACGCCTTCGGCGCGGCGGCGGAATCTAGGGGGCAAGCCGAATCATGTCAACGTTCCCGTGCGACTCCATTGCAACCGTCATGCCGCGCCCCGGAACATTCCAGTTGCCGAATTATTCCCACGGCGCGATGATTATTTTGCCAATGCGGCTTTTCATGCTCTCGTTTGGCTGGATACCCCCGTCCTATAGGCTCAACCACCCATGGGTCCGCTGACGACCTACCTCATCGAAACGTTCGTCACGCTCGTTGCCGTCTTGGCACTCGCGTTTCTCATCCTCATGGGAGCGAAACGCTTCGGCATCGGACAACCCATCGGGCCAATCACCTTGGTCGGACGCCTTCCGCTCGACACGCGCCGGGCCGTTTATCTCGTGCGGGTGGCCAATCAAGTCATCATCCTGGGCTCGTCGGAGGCGGGACTTTGTAAACTCGGCGAAGTGCAAGAACAACATATCGAGGACTTCAAAAACCCCCAAACACAGCCTCGTTTCTCGGACCTGATCGCTCGGTTTCGCCAATCATCCCGTCGCGTCTCCCAGGGCTCGACCGCCCCCGACAACGACCATGGCTAGCCCTACCTTCGCTGAATTGGCCCCCACGAGCCGTCCTTCGCCCATCGACGCTTTCGCTGCCAAGACCAATCACGTCGCTCACGCTTCGACGCGGGCATTGGCACCGCTGCTGACGCTACTTATCGTGCTTTTCAGCGCGGGGCCCGCGTGGGGAGCCCCTGACGGCTCCCCTGATCCGTTGCTGGCGCGACCCATCGCCCTCATCATCGCACTGGCCCTCGTTTCGCTTGCTCCTTTCGTTTTCATGACGCTCACCGCGTTTTTAAAAATCTCGACGGTTCTTCATATTGTGCGGGGCGCTATCGGAGCGCAGAACATTCCTTCCAACACGGTCGTCATGGCCCTTGCCGCGGCCTTGACGCTCATCGCGATGGCACCGGTGGGTACACGCATCATGCAGCGAGCGGCCCCCGTGCTTGCGGATTCCGATTCGGCGAACACGGCCACGCTTGTGCGGGGGTTAGTCGATGCGACCAAAGAGCCGCTGCGTGCGTTTTTGCGCGCCAACGCTTCGCCCACGGAGCATGGGCGTTTTTATGAGGTCGCTCGCGCCGCCCGGCCCCCGCAAGAGCGCGACGACGTGGCTCGGGACGATTTTATCGTTCTTATCCCCGCCTTCATGATCACGGAACTGATGGAAGCGTTTGCGCTCGGATTCGTCCTTTATCTTCCGTTTTTGGTGATCGATCTGGTCATTGCCAACGTCTTACTGTCTTTGGGCATGCAGATGCTCAATCCCACCCAAGTCAGTTTGCCATTCAAGCTGTTGCTATTTGTCGCGATTGACGGTTGGGGGCTACTGGCCCGTGCGTTGGTGACCGGCTACGCGGTCGGGTGAAGCGACCGGGAACGAGGGATTTCAGGTGGAGAAGAAATTGACGCGCCCCCTTTAGTTGCGAAAAAAATCTGGTAGGCTCCACGCATGCAAGGCAGCGAATGCATGCTTCCTTGGCGGCCATTGCCGCAGCATCACTCTGGAGGTTCCCATGAAGCGTTATCTTGGATTTTTACCGGTCGGCGCGATTGCAGTCGCAGGATTGGTTGGATTGAGTATTCAGGCGGGTTGCGCGAGTGACGAGGATCCGGTCAACAACGCGGGCACGGGCGGCGGCGGACAGACCGGCGGCTCGGGCGGCGGCGAGCAGACTGGCGGCACGGGCGGCGGCGGACAGACCGGCGGCTCGGGCGGCGGCGAGCAAACCGGCGGTTCGGGCGGTGGCGAAAGCGGCTCGGGCGGTGGCAGCCCCACCGGAGGCTCGGGTGGCGGCTCCAGCCAATGCCCCGTCGGACAAGCAGCCACGGTGGCCGATGTCGCCGATGCCACCACGACCGGCATTCAAGTCGATATCAAAGGCGCTATCGCCACCACCAAAAAACTCGTGGTGTACTTCAACAAAAAGAAAGGCTCCTGCTTGTGGGGCGTGTTCGTGAAAGACTCCGCCGCCGATCGTGGCCTCATGGTCATCAGCTACGGCGACAACGCTCCCGCGGACTCTTCCCAAGACAAGTGCCCAACCGGTACCGATGATATCCCTGATGGGATCGTGCCGGGCGACGTTCTCGACATCGTGGGTCAAACCGACGCTTACGCGCCTTCCACCTGCACGGGAGCTGCCAAACAACGCCAACTCAAGGCGTGTTCGGTAACGAAAACCGGTTCGGGCAATCCCCCCGCCCCCGTGGTCGTGACGGACTTGAACGCGCTCCACAACGGCGATGCCAAGTATCAAGGTTTGTTGGTGAAAATCGAAAACGTCACGGCCGAGAACTTCGACGGTGGCGCGGTCGGCCCCTACGGCGTGATCGAACTCGAGGGCACGGACCTACAGATCAACGACAAGTTCTACTACTCCGAGTCCGGCGCACCCCAATTCGACCCGTCCCAGCAGTTCAAACACATCATCGGCATCAGCCATCTCGATTACTGTGACTGGGTGCTGCAACCTCGCGACAAATGCACTGACTTCGATCCTGCCTCCAAAGACTGCATCTGATCGCCACCTTCGTTTCACCATCCCCACAACCATTCGAAACGCAGGAAAGTCGTCATATAATGCGCTTGCAGTGGCTCCTGCGCAAAGGTGTGATAGCGAAGCTGCGCCCCCACCGCCCAGGACCGACTGGGACGAAAATCGAGCCCAAGCGCCGCTTGAAATCCCAATCGATATTCCGCTTGTCGCAACTCGAATCCCGACAACTGGTATCCACCCACCAACAAGCCGACGTACGGAACCCAGCTAACCACATCAAGCGTGTAAGCCATGCCAAGCGCCGCATGGCTCGCGACCAGCATCGGCTGACCTGCCACTACGGAATGGGAAGAGACTCCTACCTCGAGCAACGCATTATACGAATCCGTAAGCCCATAAGCAGCGTGCAGTCCGCCCCCCAATCCGCTTCGCAGTTCATCGTTCCACGACAGCGCCGCGAAGCCCGCGTCCAAACCCGCATGCCACTGACGTTCGAACGCCTCCGCACGCGAGGCAATCGCCAACAGAACTGCTACCAACCATGAGGTGAATAGGAGAATTCGACGCACCCGCGCAACCTACACCAGGAGCCGCGAACGAGCGAGGGTGTCGAAAACCAATTCGCTCGAAGTGCATTCGACGCTTGCCGAGACTCCCGCTCGCCGTTACCTCCTTTGTATGCGCGCTGTCGTATCGAAATGGCTCATCGGATGGATGGTCGCTTGCGCGGGGTGCTCTTCTTCGGAAGCGGATTCCACCAACAACTATGCGAACTCGTCGGATGGCTCTTTCGTGGATTCCAGTTCCGACTCCGCCGACGCGAGCCCCGCTGTCGATGCAGCGGTCGATGCGACTGGCGACACGAGCGTGGACACCGTTCCCGATACGGCTCAGGACCACGCGGCATCAGACAGTCCGTCCGAAGACTCGCTCCTCGACACGACCGTGGATGCGGAGCAGGATACGCCACCGGATGCGCCCCCTTGGATCGTAGGTAATCAGGCGACTTGTCCGGAGCTTGCGCCGTTGCGGGACACGTCTACGGATGCTTCCTCGATCCTGCAGATGTGTATCGACAGGACTCCGGACGGCATGACGTTGGTGCTCGATCCCGGACGTTACTCGTTGGCGGCTCAACTGCATCTGGACAGAGAAATCGGTCTATCAACGACCGGACGAATAGGCACGGCGTCCTGTTCTACCGAACCGACCCACGGTTGCGCGGAACTCTTCGCGTTGCCTGCTTTTGACACGCGCTTGGGGATGTTTCTTGCCACAGGGGCAGTCACCATCGACCACATCGTGCTGCATGGTAACCGACAAGGACGCTCGGGGACCCATGCCCATCAGATGTGTTCGGCACTGACGGACAACGCGTATGGCTACAACGCGACGCTACAATGTTCGAACTGTCGCATGACCCATAGCGTCTCGATGTATGCGCTTTGCGGAACGGGCCTTCAAGTCATCGCACCGGCCGTGAACGTGACCATTTCTCATAACACCTTCGCGTTCAACGGATTGCATACCACGAAAAATATGTGGTCCGATGGTCTCACGGTCCATGACTCCGAAAAAGGCGTGTATGAGCACAACACGTTCATCGATAACACGGATATCGACCTTATTTTCGGTGGCTGTAAAAAATGTAAGATTCGGTATAACCAGGTCCATCACACATCCGATCCGGCGGGGGGCGCTTTCGCCGCGATCATGATCCAGAAATGGCCGACGACATCCGGCTGTTATGAGGACGTCGACATTTCCGGCAACGCGGTGGATTGCGGGCCTCTTCGCGCCTGCGGCTCCGCGTTTTACATCGGCTCCGAGTCCTGGTACCCGGAAACTCCTTACGGCACACTGCAAAATGGTACGACCAGCGGGTTGATCAAAGGCAATTCCGTCAATCGTGCGATGAACGCCTTTTACATCGCGGCCCGAGGCCTTGCGATCTACGGAAATGATTTTTTGCAGGCTCACGGCGTGCCGATTCCCAACAGTTGTCACAAAAACATCGTGAGCACGACACCGATCGTGGTTTCACCCACGGCAGCGAGTTGTCACTTCAACTTCGAAAACGTGGATCCGGGTATGTCCATTCATTACAGCAGCGCGAGTTGGGCGGGGTGTGTCCCGAATTACCCATTTTGACTCGTTGGAACGGCGCCTTCTTCGACTACGAGCAAACGCTTTCATGGTCACCATGGTATGGGCACAAAGGGTTCGAACCGATTGGCGGCGAAAAGCGGCTCTGATCGATCGATAGCGTGGTGCAAAATCGGCACGGCTCGTGTCGCGGTATCGAGCGGCAATCTCGGAGACGAGGCTGTTTTCCGTTGAAGGTATGGTTTATGGTTCGCCAGGCGAGTGCGGCGCGGGCCTGGGATTCGACATTTTTTGTTTATTGCGCAGCTTTCACCAGGGGTTGTTCAGGCGGAAAGACCGGTTCGAGGTTCCAGATGTCACGGGCATACTCACGAATGGTGCGATCGCTGGAGAACTTGCCTACGCGTGCGGTATTGGTGATGGCCATGCGCGCCCATCGCGCCTTGTCTCGATACGCCTTGTCCACCTCATCCTGCGTTTGACAATAGGCTTCATAATCCGCGGCCACGAAAAATGGGTCGCCATGCACGAGGATGCTATCGACCACCGGCGACAACTCCCCCGCCGGCGCAAATACATCGGAATGCAGCCAGTCGAGCACCGCTTTCAACTCCGGGTTGCGTTGATAAATCAGCCGCGCATCGTAGCCAGAACGTCGAAGCTCATCGATCTGCTGCACGGTATTGCCAAAAATGAAAATGTTATCGCTGCCGACTTCTTCGAGGATTTCCACGTTGGCTCCATCGAGCGTGCCGATCGTCACGGCCCCGTTGAGAGCGAGTTTCATGTTGCCTGTGCCGGAAGCCTCCTTGCCTGCCGTAGAAATCTGCTGAGACACATCGGTGGCGGGAATGATTTTCTCCGCAAGGCTCACCGAATAATTGGGAAGAAAAGCGATCTTGATCTTGTCTTGAATGCGCGGATCGTCGTTGATTTTGGCGGCTACGGCGTTGATGGCCCGGATGATCCGTTTGGCAAGATCATAGCCGGGCGCCGCCTTCGCGCCGAAGATGAAAACGCGTTTGTTGATCGGAAGATCCGGATCGTGCAGCAACCGACGGTACAGGGTCAGGATATAAAGCAGATTCAGGTGCTGACGTTTGTATTCATGCAACCGCTTGACTTGCACGTCGAAGATGGCATTGGGGTCGACCACAAGGCCGCAAGAAGCCTTGATTTCCTCGGTTAAATCAATTTTATTGGCGTGTTTGACCGCCATGAAGGCTTTCTGAAATTCGGGATCGTTGGCGTGGTCTTGCAGGGGGCGAAGCCGATCGAGATCGACCGGCCAGGCATCATGCCCAAGGGTGTCATCGATGAGTTTGGATAGACGGGGGTTACATTGCTTGAGCCATCTTCGAGGCGTGATGCCATTGGTTTTGTTTTGGAATCGCTCGGGATACATTTCGGAGAAATTCGAAAACAGACGCTCGCGAAGAAGCTGCGTATGCAGCGCGGCGACACCGTTGATCGTATGGCTGGCGATGACCGACAAGTACGCCATACGAATGTGTTTTGGCTCTCCTTCCTCGATGAGAGACAAGGCCATTCGCTTGCCCCCATCGCCCGGCCACTTGGCTTCCACTTCCTCCAAAAATCTTCGATTGATTTCGTAAATGATCTGCAGATGTCGTGGCAATACCTTGGCCATCAACGGCACGCTCCATCGTTCGAGCGCTTCCGGCAACAGCGTGTGATTGGTATAGGAAAACACGCGCTGACAAATGCCCCACGCCTGTTGCCAGCCCATCCGCTCCTCATCGACCAAAATCCGCATCAACTCAGGCACCGCAATCGCCGGATGGGTATCGTTGAGTTGGATCGCAACCTTGTCCGCAAACTGATCCCAGCCCTCGTTTTCGCGAAAATATCGTCGAACGATGTCTCGTAGCGAACAGGCAACGATGAAGTATTGCTGCACGAGACGGAGTTCCTTCCCTGATTCGGATTTGTCATTCGGATACAGGACTTTGGTAAACGTCTCACCGACGGCTTTTTCGCGCACGGCTTCGACGTATCCGCCTTCATTGAAGATGGTGAGGTCGAATTCCTCGGAGGCGCGAGACTCCCACAATCGGAGGAAATTGACGGTACGGGCTCCATAGCCACAAATTGGAAGGTCATGGGGGATACCCAACACCGTTCGTGTACCTACCCACCGGATGGTAAAGTCCCCTCGATCGTCGACCGTATGCTCCACATGGCCGTATAGTTTCACCTCGATGGCGTATTCCGGCCGCATCACGAACCAGGGACTGGGAACTTGCAGCCAGGAGTCCGGATACTCGGTCTGATGACCGTTGACGAAGCGCTGGCGAAACAACCCGAACTCATAAAAAATTCCATAGCCCACCGCGGGAAGGTCAAGCGTGGCCAAGGAGTCCAAAAAACACGCCGCAAGCCGCCCCAGACCGCCGTTGCCCAACCCCATGTCAGGCTCCTCCTCGTCGATCTCAGGCATGGCAAGACCAAGCTCCGCAAGCGCCTTTCGCGCAGTCTCGAACAATCCCGTGTTGTACAGATTGTTGTGCAGCATCCGCCCCATCAAGTACTCGAGGGATAAGTAGTACACACGACGAGTATTCGCATTCGCATGCGTCTGCATCGTGACGATGTATCGCTCCATGATGCGGTCACGCACGGCATGGGCCGTCGCAAGATACCAGTCCTGACGCGTTGCGGTCCGCGCATCCCTCGCGAGCGTACACTTCAGGTGGTTCTCGATCGCTTTTCGCATACCCGCCACATCATCAGAAATATGAAAAGGATAGGTCATGATAGGTCCTTGCAGGGTCAGGGGGCTGTCTCACGAGCCTTGATACACGGACGTTAGCCGATCGAAGACCCGATGATGGTCGCGAACGACACGAAGTTGGGCAGCCATTGTAACCATGCTCTCCTCGTTCAGGGAAGATAGGCCCAAAACCATGGCTTAGCGCGCGTCCACAACGACTCCACGAGCCCAAGCCTCACCCATCACCGAATGGGTAGCGCGATGCCCCGGTCGGGTAACCTCCACGTGCCCCGTGGGAACCCCTCCCCAGAGCATAAGATCTCCCAATAAATCCAATAGCTTATGCCTAACGCATTCATCAGGGGACGGCGGTGGGTCCGAAAGGCACGTCCCATTTTCATCCAAGACCACGACCGAACGAAGGTCCACGGCTCGCGCCCGTCCCACCGCTTGAAGTTGCTCGGCATCCCGACGAAATCCGAACGTTCTTGCCGGGGCGATTCGTTCCAAAAAATCTTGTGGGTCTCCCTGCCAACAGGCTCGTTGGCCTTGAATCAGCGCATGGTCGAATTGCACGTTCACCACGATACGCACCGTTGGAAACGGACTGAATCGATACACGGACTCGCCCCATCGGAAGGTGGCAGCTCGTGCCACGGTCACGATGGGTTCGCCAGAGGCAAAACCAAGCTGTCGCAAGGCGCGCGAAAAGCGCAGGGCTCCCCCATCCAACAGCGGTATCTCCGAACCATACACGTCGACCCGCAGATCCGAGACAATGGCCAACCCAGCGATCGCGGCAAAAAGATGCTCGACCAGGTCCACCCGGAGGCTTTGCCCACGCACGGTAACCCCATAGTCCGCTCGATCGACGCGTAAGCTCCGAAACGGAATCTCGACGTCTCGCTGCCGCAGCGCCAGAAGGCCTGGTCGATGCGTCAATACGACGGCCGAAGTGGTTCCGCTATGAAGCGCCGGGCCACCAAGGGCAATGGCGTTCACCCTTACTCCCCAAACCGGGCCACATCGCTGAAGAGCGTGACCGCAGCCACCAGCGTGAGCAACAAAATCAGCCCTACGGCGTGAATATGCGCCTCGATTCGCGCGTTGGGACGCTTTCGTGTGGCCGCTTCATAACCGAGAAACATCAGCCGTCCCCCGTCGAGAGCCGGAATGGGAAGCAGATTGAACCCCGCCAAGTACGCCGACAGCGCTCCCAGCAATCCCACGTAATCGGCAAAGCCTCGCTTCACCGCTTTCGCCATTTCGCTGACGATGCCCACGGGCCCGGACAACTCGGGTTTGACCTTTCGCATGATCATCTGCCCGAGCCCAACCACGAGTTCATAGACGATTCGCGGAGGCTGCTTGATGGAAAGCATCGCGGCTTGCCCAAGGGAAATCGGCACGATCTCGATCGTTGCCCGCACACCGATCCGTCCTTCCCCTTGCTCGCCCGCCGCCTCTGGCGTCACATCCAGGGTGTGTCGCTGACCTTGCCGCTCGACAACGATGGGCGTTTTTTTCCCGGCTCGACCCGCTACCAGCGTGCGAATCTGCTCCCATTGCTCGATCGGCTCACCATCGATCTCCACGATCTTATCGCCCGTCTGCATCGAAGCAGAAGCCGCCGCCCCCTCGGGAACCACCTCGACCACCGTCGTGAGCTGACCTTTGCCCCCCACCGTAAATGCAATGAAAAATAGCAGGGATGCCGCCAGGTAATTGGCAAGGGAGCCGGCAAAAATCGTGGCGATCCGAGCATGCAACGGCGCGTTCGCATACGACCCTTTATCCTTGGGATCCGTCTCCTCGAAAGGATTCATGCCCGCGATCTGCACGTAGGCAAGAAATGGGATGATGGCAATTTGATAGGTGGTGGGGCTGCCTTTCGGGGTCTTTTTGTAAATGGCCGGCCCAAAACCAATGGAAAATCGCGTAACTCGCATGCCGAAGTAGCGAGCCACCAGGTAATGCCCCCCCTCATGGATGACCATGAGCAAACCCAAACCAAGAATCGCTACGATGACGAAGAGAGCTGACATGAGCGGATCAAGTGTAGCAGGCTTCAAAACAACAGCGACAAGCCAGTGGATACATAAGGCGAACCCAGACGAATCGTAAGCGCCAATCGCTCGCTCATCGCAAGACGCCCCCCCACCCACATGACAAAAGGCAACGTCGTCGCATCGTCTTTCGTGGAACAAGGCTGCCCATCACACCAACCCGTTCCCGAGCGCCGTTGATGAACCAAGGCCATTCCTGGCTCCGCAAATACGCTGAGCACCGGCGTCAAGAAAAAATTCCATTGTAAAATCAATGGGATAGTAAATTGATGGGCGGAACAATTCCTGACGTAGGTGGAGTAGGCAGGATCCCCCGGCTGCACCATGGGCCCCTGCCAAAAATATGTTCCGCAGGATTCCTGAAACAGGCCCCAATTCGCCCCCGCCCCCAGCGCAAGCGAGTTGTTGAGTTTCGCCAGGGGGCCATCTTGCAAAACCGGTACTGTCACACGAACCCCTGGGCCAATGCCCGCGGCTTTTCCGGGAAGACCAGCCCAGGAAAGCGCAAGCTGAGGCTCCACCTCCACACGATATCGAACGTGCGCTCCAGGCTGCCGAACTTGCGCTTGAACCTGGGTCGATACCACCATCGACACCATCCAACCCAGCCCCAAAACGACCCATCGTTTCGTCCTGTTGGCTCGATTCATCAGCACCATCCACCCATCCTAAGCAATGCTTTCTGTTCTGTCGATGCCACTCATCGCAACGCCGCGGTCTGCACGGGCTGTCAATTCGGGCAAGTCGACACCCCGCCGGATCGAACCGCCGAGCCTCCGGCCATGAAACGGGTTAGCCGTACAATTCCTCGATGGAACCAACCCCTTCACGCACGATCTCGATCTCTCCCGAGGTCAAATCCACCACGGTCGTTGCCTCGAGTCCCCCGGCCCCCCCATCCAATACCATCGCAAGACCTTGAAATGCATCATCGATCTCTTCCGGATCGATGAAGGGTTCCCCACCGGGCATCACGGCGGAACTGGTAATGATCGGACGACCAAGCTCACTCACCAACGCTTGCACCACGGGGTGGTTGGGTACCCGAATTCCCACGGTTTTTCGCTTGGACTGCACGATCTTCGGCACCTCCCGTGTCGCTTCCAAAATGAACGTATACGGTCCAGGCAATACGCGACGCAGCAGCCGATACTGACGATTGTCCACGATGGCGTAATGGGCGATATCGCTCAAGTCGGGGCAAATGAACGTAAGCTTCTGCGTTTTGGGCAGGTGTCTGATTTGATAGATGTGATCGATCGCCTTCTTGTTGAATAGATCACAGCCAATGCCGTAAACCGTATCCGTCGGGTATGCGATGACCTCCCCTCGCTCCAAGGCATCGACGGCGCGTCGGACTTTGCGAGGCTCAGGGTGTTCGGGATTGATCGGCAAAAGCATAACGAAGCCGGGCTCGCTCCTAGCCGACCTCGACGATCTTCACAAGGTCTGTGCGACGTTCAGGTCCGTGGCCTTCGTTCATTTTCATGCGCGCCCAGGACGCATAGCCGTGAAAGCGAGCGGTGAAATGCCTACCATTTTCGCGTATGCACGCTCCCACAAGGCGTCATCGTCTTGGCCAAATACGATTTGCGCGTTGAACGCCACGGGCAGCCAAGCTCCCGCGCGGATTTCCTCATCGAGCTGTTGAGGGGCCCATCCGGCATATCCAAGGAC
This sequence comes from Deltaproteobacteria bacterium ADurb.Bin207, assembly GCA_002070115.1. Classification (GTDB taxonomy): domain Bacteria; phylum Myxococcota_A; class Polyangia; order Polyangiales; family Polyangiaceae; genus MWCO01. The sequence goes on along the minus strand of MWCO01000036.1, from coordinate 10,030 downwards.
CAGACGGAACTCGCGGGGGCCTTCTCCCCTCGCAATCGCCTCAACCACCGTGCGATTTCCCGTCCCAGCCCACTCGTTGTCCAAAACGATCTGCTCGGGGTGGTCTAAACGATCGTCCCGTCGATACAGCGCCCAGACGCTCAGCGGGGATACGGGACCTCCGACGCGCGCATGACGATCATAGGAGGGTGTTTCTGGCAACTCGATCCCCTCGGGAACGAGTCCTGCTTTTTTCAGCAAAGAGCCCACGGGCGCAACCTTCGTGCCGTTGATCACCCAGCCAAGTGAGCCTTCCTGGGAATGCATGGCGAGCAGAACCACGGTTTTAGAAAAGTTGGGATCTCCAAGGGGTGGAGCGGCCAACAGCAGACCTGGTGCAAGCGCGGTGGATTGCATCGGAGGAAACGTAGTCCAATTGCGTATCGAACGCTCGCATAATTCCACACGCGTAGTGGAACGGAACCCGCTTCAGTCCGATGCCATGCCGTATTGTTTGAGCTTTCGCCACAAGGTCGTGCGGTGCATGGCAAGTTCGCGGGCAGCGGCAAGACGATTTCCACGGTGTCGTTCGAGAACCTGACGAATCACTTCTGCCTCGGCCGCTTGCCTTGGATTGGAAAAACCGACCGGCTCGCGCAACCGATAGGATTCGGCCTTTCGCAGCATCGAGTCCGGCCAATGATGAGGTTCGATCACCTCACCGTGACAGACCATGAATGCATGCTCGATCGCGTTTTCCAGGTCACGAACGTTCGCGGGGTACTCCTGGGACATCAACAACGACATCGCCTCCTCACTCACGCCACGAATGGCTTTTCCCGTCCGACGGCGCAGCACACGCAGAAAATGGTCGGCCAGTCGGGGAATGTCTTCACGACGTTCCATCAGCGATGGCATCGTCATCCGCACGACCCGCAGGTGTTCGAATAGTTCAGGAAGAAAGGATCCGGAGGCCACCCGTGGCTCGAGACTCGTTCTCGAACAGGCCAGTACCCGAACATCGGCACGCCGAACCGCCCCCGCCTGCGGTTCGAAAACCTGATCCCGCACGAGCCTCAAGATTTGTCGTTGCAATCCGGGCGACAGAGCCGACACCTCGTCGAGCACCAGGCTGCCACCTGCCGCGAGCCGAACCCGGCCTACCGCCTCCCGACCGTAGTGGTCGCGTCCACCGAAAAGCTCGAAGGCCAACAACGACTCAGGTAACGCGGAGCAACAAACCCGAACACAAGGGCGCAACCGACGTGACGACAACTCATGAAGCGAGCGCGTCAGGAGCGTTTTTCCACTTCCTTCGGGGCCTTCCACCAGCACCGGGGCATCGCTACCCGCCACATCCGGCAAACGGTCCGCCAAGCCTTGCATTGCCGGATGCCGTCCCACCAAGCCCTCCAACACGCTCTGCTCCAAAGAAAACCGCGAGGCAACGCCTATCGACGACAAGTCTCGAAACGTTTCCACGCCACCGACCCGTCGCCCGTCCGGCGCCTGCAGTATCGCCGTGCTTACCGACAAAAACAGCGCTTCTCCCCCTTTGCCCCGGGCCTCCACCGCCACGTTGATGACCGGCAACCCCGTGTCCATGGTTTTTTTCAAAGCGCAATTCGATTGGCAAAGGCTTGTCTGAAATATTTCGTAACACGGCCGCCCCATGACCTGCTGACGGCTATAACCGGTGATGGTTTCGGCGGCGCGGTTGAAACTCGTGATGCGCCAAGCCTCATCGACGGTGAATACCCCATCGGCAATGCTGTCGAGGATGGTGCCTCTCCACACCGACGAGATCGATGCACCCTCGGTCCGTTCCGACTCGGCTGTCGAGCTTACATGATTTTGTACGGCTCGGATACTAGCGCCTTCCGATGGATTACCCGGTTGCATCAATCCCTCCAATGCCAAACCACGACCGTGGCGTTAGTCCTTATGGTGCCCACAGGAAGCCCGATGGTCATGCTCACCACAAGGCGCAAATCCACGCAAGTCTCCCCGCAAAAACGCTTCGATGGCATGGCGCGCACGGCCGGTCGCACCAGTCGCTACCTCGATGCCGGAACGAGTCAACATCGTTTGCGCCTTCTGACCCATACCTCCCGCCAACAAAACGTTTGCCCCAAGCTCTTGCACGAATCGGGGAAGCATCCCGGGCTGATGGTTTTGCGCATGCGGGTTTTGCACCTCGCGCGAAGCGCGAATGACGCCTCGCTCCACTTCCGCCAAGACGAATCCCGCGCAATGACCAAAATGAGCGCTGACCATGGCATCCAATCCGCCCTGGCCGTCCACAGCTACCATAACCACTTGTTTTTCAATCATATTTTCCTTCCTCGCCACAACGTCGGTATCGTTGTGGTCCATGTCTTCCTGCTCGCGTTGCCCGTGACATGGGCCCACGATCCAGTCTTCTATCCTTCCCGCAAAGAACGCTTCCGCCACCTGCTCCACACGGCCCGCCAGACCCACGATGACCCGTACTCCCGCCCGACTCGCATAAGGCAGATAACGCCGGGGAAATCCTCCGCACAACAAAACGTCGATCCGATGCTCCTCGAGCACGGAAAAGCGCTCCGGCCAGGATGCGTCGTCGAGCTGAACCCGCCGACGCGAGACCTCCTGCTGTCCATGCCTTTCGATGACGATCATTTCCCTGGCAAAACAGAATCGGGGAGAGATGTCTTCGCCAAACAACGGGAGCGCCACTCGCATCATGCCGCCACAAAGCGACCTTCGTGCCAGCGCGATGACTCTATTCTTCGCTGCAAAGCAAAAACCAACGGTTCAAACGCAGGGGCGCATGACGGAACAAAACGTCTCATCGAAGGACAGAGTGTCTCATGGCTCTGGAACGGTATCCGCCACCTCGAGCAAGCCGTATTTGGTCATCTTCCGCCACAAGGTATTGCGCCCAATTCCCAGAGCTTTGGCGGTAGCCGTTCGATTCCAACGGTGCTTTTCCAACGCTTTTCGCAGTGTCTCCACCTCTTGGGTCGTCGGACTTTCCTCCAGCCCAACCTCATCCGAGGGTGGAACCGACTCCCGCGTCTCGCGCACCAACACCTCTTCGGGCAAATGAGATAAGTCGATTCGCGGTTCCCGACAAAACACGAACGCGCGCTCGACGATATTTTTCAACTCCCGCACATTGCCGGGATAGTCGTAACGGCAAAGCGCCTGCAAGGCTGGAGCGGTCACCCCCTCGATCCGTTTGCCGGTGCGACGTGCCGTCTCTTTCACGAAATGGTCCACGAGCAGAGGGATATCCTTTGGTCGAGCTGCAAGCGGTGGAATTTCAATAGGAATTACACGCAGCCGATAAAATAGATCTTCTCGAAAGGTGCGCTCCCCTACGGCCCGAGCCAGGTCCCGATTGGTGGCCGCTACCACCCGCACGTCCACCCGTATCGTGCGTGTCGACCCTAAGGGCTGCACCTCCCCTTCCTGCAAAGCGCGCAATAATTTGACTTGGAATGCCGCGGACAGCTCCCCTACCTCATCGAGAAATAGCGTTCCCCCGTCCGCAAGCACGAATCGCCCGGGTTTGCTTTTTCGTGCGTCCGTGAAGGCCCCTTTCTCGTAACCAAATAGCTCGGACTCGAGCAACGTATCGGGCAACGCCCCGCAATTGATCTGGTTGAAAGGGCCTTTGTGGCGACGCGACAAGTCGTGGATCGCCCTTGCCACCAGTTCTTTTCCAGTTCCACTCGCTCCGGTCACCAACACCGGAGCATCGGATGCGGCAACATCGGGAAGCATCGCGAAAATACGTCGCATCGGCACGCTCGTTCCAATGATGTCCCGGAATCCTTTCTGTCCCGTCACCTCACTGCGAAGCGCTTCCACATCGGAGATATCCCGAAAAATCTCAACCCCACCCAGGAGCCTTCCCTGTTCATCGCGCAGCACCGCGGTGGACACGCAAATCGGAACCACGTCCATATTCGCGTCGAGCACGTCGATGCGCACGTTTCGAATCGGTTTGCCCGAGCGAACCGTTTCCGCAAGCGCGCATCCTGTCTGGCAGATGCTCGCTCGAAATACCTCATAGCACTTGCGACCGATGGCCTGATCCCTGGAAATCCCCGTGATTCTCTCAGCTTCGGTATTGAACGACGTGATATGGAAGTCTTCGTCGACGGAAAACACGCCTTCTCCGATGTTATCGAGGATGAGCGGGTACAGGGCGTCGACAGGTGGTTTCATGGGCAGAAGTGGGGCGGTCCCTCGAAACTTTAGGGTGTGGGGCGGTGAACGGCAAGCGCGGGATCGTTCTGAGGCATCGAGTCGGTGATGGGGGTGTCCTTCGGAGGACGGCTCGATCGGAAGGGCATGCTTGCTCTCGGAAAAAAGGATATTTTCGGCGACGGCATCTTGCGGCTGCGGGACTTCGGTGATTGGGTTAGGTCGCAGACTCGTCGTGAAAGGCCCAAGAATTGCTTAAACGCGAGCCTTGCGGAGATCCCCATGCACAATCGGAGTTCACCTTGGCCCCGTGGCCCCGCGTACTTCACGTTCGGAGCAATCTGCGTCCTTTTTTTCGCTTCCATGCTCCACGGTGGCTGCCTGGTCACCGAGCATTGCTATTCCAACGTGGACTGCCAGGTTCCGAAGGTATGTCTTGCCGATGGCACGTGTGGATTTCAATGTGTCATCGACTCGGACTGTGGGGCGGGTATGGGGTGCATCGATTATCGTTGTCAGCCCAAGTCGACTCAGCCCATCGAATGCCCGGCGGATATGGTCAACATCGCGGAAGCGTTTTGCATCGACCGTTTCGAAGCTTCCCGGCCTGACGCCACATCGACATCGGAAGGGATGCAGAGCGACAAGGCCACGTCACGGGCCGCGGTGATGCCTTGGCAGCTTTTCGGTCCCAACGGCAATGAAACCGCTCGGCTTGCCTGCCTCAACGCCGGTAAGGATTTATGCACCCCACAACAGTGGCAGGTCGCGTGCGAAGGACGCGCCAAAACCGTGTACGGCTACGGAAACACGTACGAACCGGAAACCTGCAACGGCATCGATACCTATGGGCTCAGCGGCTTTCATTTGTTGCCCACCGGATCGCTTTCGCGCTGCCACAGTGATTGGGGGGTCTACGATATCAATGGCAATTTGTGGGAGCACACACTGCACGGCTCAGACAGGACCATTCGTGGGGGAGCGTATAACTGCAAAGACTCCCAAACTCTTCATCGCTGCGACTACATCCCGGGCGATTGGGAACCCACCGCACGAGGCTTCCGATGTTGCCTCGTACCCTCGGCGGAAATCGATGCTGGAACCGATGCATCGGTAGACGCATCGGCAGACACATCGGTAGACGCCCCCCCGGACTCGGCCACGGACTCCGAGGTTGGCTGCCTAGACCCCGACGTCGTGCCGTCCGACGTGCAGCAAGATGTCGTTTCCGACGTCGTCCAAGACGTTTCGGCCGACACGCAAGAATCGGGAACCGAAGCATCCACCGATGCGCCGGTCGACTCGCTCATCGAGGTGTCTTCGGAAGGGTGTCCCGAGGACATGGTTCGAATTCAGCACGGAAAACACGATTTATGCATGGATATTTATGAAGCCTCGCATATCGACGCCACGGCTGTAGCCCAAGGTATGCTCATGATCGCCACCAGTCGTCCGGGCGTGCAGCCCTGGCAATGGGCGGACCTTGCTGCCGCTCGTACCGGCTGCCAAAACGCCGGCAAGCGGCTTTGCCGTCTCGACGAATGGGTCGTTGGATGTTCCGGGCCTTTGGGCACGGTGTATGGCTATGGCAATACGTACGACCCGGCCATCTGCAACGGTATCGACACCTATTGCTATTGTGGCACGGGAACGTGTGCCGGGTTGAACGTCTGCCCTTACCCTCATTGTTTCAGCCAGGCCTCTTCGGAGGGCGGGGGGCCCTGTGGCGCGATGTTCCACGTGGACGTTACCGGCGCATTCCCCGATTGCAGGAGTCCTTGGGGCGTTTATGACATCAACGGCAATGTATGGGAGTTGACGGACACCGACGACGGGCAGGAGCATTTTCGTGGTGGTGCCTATAATTGCTCGGATTCCGAGGAGTTGCACCGATGTGATCACGATGGAACCTGGGGCCCTTCCGCGCGTGGGTTCCGTTGCTGCAAGGATCCGGAATGAGATTACGCGTTCTGGCTGGAATACTGGCATGGTTGGTGGGTCTGCAGGGGGCGAGAGCCCAGCAGCCGTCTGACACGCCCCGGCAAGTGCTCGACCGTGCGGCACAACTTCAAGCCAAAGGGGATTCGAAGGGCGCGATCCGAGAACTCAAGGCAGGGCGCGACGCTCATCGGAATCACGAGCGGATTCATCATGCGCTGGCTCTGGCGTATTACCAGGATGGCAACGCGTTTTGGGCGCTGAAAACCCTCCGTGACTTCGAGGAAAGCCATCCACCCGCCTGCGCCTCTCGCGCCCTACAAGTGTGGATCCACGTCCAACAAGCCAACTTCGATCTTGCCCAGGAGATATTGGATGAGCCTGGCTGCGACACGCCTGATTTCGAGGCGGCCCGCGTGGCCTTGCTGCGCGCGACGATCGCCTCGCAACATCGAGACGCCGCTTCGGTGAACGATTATCTCGAACAAGCGCGTCAAGCGAGCCGATATTACGAAGAAGATTTCTCGTTGCTGCAAGCGCTGACGGCTCGTTTCGATCCGGGACGGATGCCCGTGATTTCCTGGCGAATCGACCTGGCGGGTGGTTGGACTTCCAACGGGCTTGCGGGCTCGCCGGTGGACCCCGCGGACGTGGGCATCGACTCGCAATCACCCCTGCTGCAGCTCGATGCGCGCCTTCGTGTGGTGATTCCGGCCTCGCGGGCGGTGCGACCGGTGTGGGAAGGTCAGATTCGAACGCTGGAGCTATTTTCCGCCACGGTTCGCGCCCTTAGCTATCGCCAACCCTCGTTTCGCGCGGGCATTCTCTTCGGTGACCGCATGCCCCGATTGCTGCTCGCCTACGGTTTCGACGCCGTGCAGGTTGCGGGGTCCGATCGGTACGAGCAGGGGCCCTTATGGTATTCCGAAGGCCATCGTTTCGATTATGAATTGGAAGTCACGGATTTGTTTTTCGCTTTTGGGGGCGCGGGTCACCGCACGTATCGGGAATCGGGTCGTACGCGATTCGAAGGGGAGCATGGCCTTGCGGTCGTGCTACCCTTCGCCGATTCTTTGCGGCTCATGACCGGCATTTCCGCTCGGTGGAACAATGCGGCCAACGAAGCGTATGATTCGCAAGGGGGCACTGCGCTTGGTCAGGCGCAATATCGACTTCCCGAAGGTTTCGAGGCCAGGCTGAACGGCTCGTTATCGTACGACCGCTATCCCCGTTCTCGAGGTTACTTCCCAGGCTCCCTGGGAGAGGCGCGTTCCGACATGCTCGTTCGGGTGAAACCGGGGTTGTGGTCCCCCTCCTGGAGTGGATTCCGCGTGGGGCTCGATTACGAATTCAGCCATCGTGACAGCACGGCGGCCAACTACGCGTACCAGGACCACCGCGTGCTCTTGCATGGGGTTTGGGTGATGGACGGGGATCGATTCGGGGTCGGTCTGATTCCTGCAGAAAACAGGCAGCCCCTTCCTCACGGGGTGTCTTCGGCTCAGCTAGAAACAGACGAGACGCGGATTCGAGATTTGATGCAACAAGACGAAGCAGTGAAACGAGGTTCGTCGTGTCTGAACTGAACGATACGATGCCTGAAAAACCGACGCGTGGGGTCTTGCGGGAGATTGTTCGCGACGCGGTCATCGTGACGGCGCTGTCGGCGCTGGTGGCAGTAGGAGTAAACGCGTTGCGAGAGGAAGGAATCCGGTGGGTGCAGCAAGAAGAGTACGACATTCTCGTGCCTTGTCCTGAGCCCGTAGGCGAACCGGAGGTCATGAAAGGCGATGATGCGCGGATGAGCGATGGCAAGTCCTTGTTGCTCGATGTGCGGTCGAAGCAGGAGTACGACGCCTGGCACGTGTCGGGGGCTCGCAGCCAACCCTTCGATTGGTTGGGGCCACCGGTGGATGAAGAAGTCAAGACGGTTGCGAAGCAAGTGGCGGCGAGCCGTGCGCAACGAGTGATCGTCTACGGGGATGGCGACGACCCGGATTCCGGCAAGGAGTGGGCCAAGCTATTGTCCGGCGCCAATATCAAAAACGTATTTTACGTGGAGGGAGGGGCACCTTCGCTGAACCCGAGTTTGCCAAAGCCGGAGGCTCTACCACCCCTCGATGATACGACGGCTCCTCCGATCGAAGCGCTGCCCGATGCTCAAAGCGCGGATTCCGAGCAGAATGAAAAGGAGGCGCCATGAATCGTCTGCTCGCTTGGCGCGGTCATGCATGGATTTCCCTTGTCGTCCGTCTATATCTTGGAGGTGTTTTTCTCGCGGCATGCGCGCACAAAATCCTGCATCCCGAAGTATTTGCCGTCGATGTGGCGACCTACCAGTTCTTGCCGCTCTGGTCGGTGAACCTATTTGCGTTGGTGCTGCCGTGGATCGAAGCGTTTACGGGCGTGATGCTGGTGTTGGGGATACGGGTTCGTGCGGCGAGCCTGCTCATCATGGGGATGATGCTTTCCTTCATGGTGGCGCTATCCTGGGCGTTGGTTCAGGGGCTCGACATGTCTTGCGGATGTTTTGCATCGCAAGCGGCTGCGGAAGACGACCCTATTTCGTGGGTCACGTTGTTGCGCGACGCCGTTTGGCTCGTACAGTCTATCTACGTGCTCGTGGTCGATCGGGATGCGATTGGCGTGGAGCGTTGGCTTCGCAAGTGGAGGAAACGTCATGGGTAGCCGGTTATTATTGATGATGGCGCTCAGCGCGCTGGTGTTGATTCCGCGATTGGCTTTGGCACAAACTCCTGCCTGTGACAGTTTGAGCGGGGAAAAGAAGGCGCTGGCGACGGCATTGTTGAACGAGCAGCATTTGTATGATTGCTGCGACGGCACGATTCAGGAGTGTTTGAAGGAGGGCAAGTGTTCGCTGGCCACTCGATTGGCGAATCAGGTTTGTCGCATGGCGGCAGCGGGAAAGGATAAGGGCACGATCGAACGAGCGCTCAGCCAGAGGGCGACGAGCATGATGAGCGCGCGAGCCGTACCGATTGACAACTCACGAGCGGAACGGGCGGGAGAGGCGAACGCACCTGTCACTCTTTCGCTCTATCTTTGCGCGCGTTGTCCTTATTGCGCGAGGCTCGTTCCGCAATTGCACAAGGAGATTACGGAAGGCGCTTTGAAAGGCAAGGTCAAGGCATATGTGCGGGAGTTTCCCATCCGAAGCCATCCTGGCTCCACGGAAGGAGGGATGGGGATGGTTGCGGCGCGCCGCTTGGGGAAAGGATGGCCTTTCTTGCTCCATCTATATCGAATTTTTGATCGCTTCGATCCTGCCAACATGCCGAAATGCGCTGCTGAATACGGCATGGACGAAGAAGAATTCCGCAACTTGCTCAACGATGAAGGCGTGCGACGCGAGCTGACGGCTTCCAAGAAAGAAGGCGTGCGCAATCGCGTGGATGCCACCCCCACGCTATTCATCAATGGGCGCAAGTACACCGGCGACCTGAGCATCGAAACCGTCGTCGACGTGCTTGCGGAAGAAGCAGAGCGAGTTCGCGCAAAAGCGACCAAGTAAAGCCAACCGTCATATCTTTCCTTGCAGCGGATCATCACTCGGTCTTGCGTCTGCCGATGTGTCAGGTACTCTTCTGACATGAACGCCAAGATGGTTTTCGCAAGCTTCGGGGTCTTGTTGGCCGCGAACGGGCTTGGATGTTCGTCGTCTGCTGAAGCTCTTTTCGATCGCAAACCCGTACCGGGGACCGATCTCGATGCCTCGGCTGATACGGGAGAGAGCGGAGGATCTCAGAATGTGGGAGGTTCGGGGGGGGCTTCCACGGGAGGCAGTGGAGGCGGCAACTACGGCGGAACTGGGGGATCTGGCGGCACCGGAGGAGGCGGATTTGGCGGCTCTGGGGCGGAAGCAGGCACCGGAGGAGGCGGATTTGGCGGCTCTGGG
>MWCO01000035.1 GCA_002070115.1 Deltaproteobacteria bacterium ADurb.Bin207 | reverse complement strand
TAGACGCTTGAGGGAGCGAAAACGGATCACGATCAGCTACAAAAATCGATACGTACGACTTCTGGGATGAGAACTAGCTAACGATATGATTTTATAGGAGTTTTTTGCTGTTTTGCGATTGCTTTGCACCGACCGCAAAACCCATGAATTTCCGGTATGCAGCCTTCGATGCGTTGACCTTGCCCTTCAGGACACACCTCCCACGGACTCGTATTGTTTGAGCTTGCGGTACAGGGTTGCCACCCCAATTTCGAGCTGTTCGGCAGCCGCGGCTTTGTTGCCCTGGTTGGCCCGAACGACCGCAAGGATATAGTCGCGCTCCACATCCGCGAGCGGTCGCACATCTCCCGGCGCATAGGCACTCGGAATGGCGATCCCGACCTCTTCCGGCAGGTCATCGATATCGATCTGGCTCGTCTTGGCAAGGGCGACCGCGCGTTCCATGGCATTTTCGAGTTCCCGGACGTTGCCTGGCCAGTCGTAACGAAGGAGCTGGTTGGCGGCACCCGGGGTGAAACTCGTGACCTTGCGACCCATTCGCTCGGAAGCCGATGCGAGAAAGGTTCGCGCCAGCGCGAGGATATCGTCGCGACGCTCACGAAGCGGCGGCACGCGCAATTCCACGACACGCAGGCGGTAGTAGAGATCTTGCCGAAAGCGTGCGCCATGCACTTCGGAGAGCAGGTCACGATTGGTTGCCGCGAGCAAGCGCACGTCCACCTTACGGCTTTTGTTTTCCCCAACCCGACGAACCTCGCGTTCTTGCAAAGCGCGCAGCAACTTTACCTGCATGGGGGGGGAGACCTCGCCGATCTCATCGAGCAAAAGCGTCCCGCCATTCGCAGCTTCGAAAAGGCCAGGACGGTCCTGGGTGGCGCCGGTGAACGCGCCTTTGGCATGGCCGAAGAGTTCCGATTCGAGCAAGCCCTCGGGCATGGCGCCGCAGTTGATGGCGACAAAAGGGCCGCCGGTGCGAACGGATTCGTCGTGGATGAACCGCGCGAGGCGTTCCTTGCCCACGCCACTTTCGCCCGTAATCAGCACGGTAGAATCCACCTTGGCGATGCGTCGCGCAAGATCGAGCACGCGCAGCATCGCTTCGCTCTGCACCACGACCCCTGAGCCGGTCGACTCCGGTGCATCATGGCCGAGAACCTTTTTGCGCGCGCGAAGCCGCTCTTCGACACGTTTGAGTTCGGTTGCCACTTGTGCGAGCGCCTCCTCGAGGCACTCCTTTTTATAAAACGGCAGGTGCGGTGTGATCGCATCCCCCCAATCCTCGCGTGTTCGCCCGACAAGGGTGCAAACAGCATCGCCTTTGCCACGGCAGCGCTCTTCGATGCAGTAGATTTCACGTCCGTTGCAATAGGAAAGGTAGCCGCTGGCAAAACCGGTGAGGGTCCAGCATACGGGCTCCTCGGCGCGACCGAGGTGCAGCAGGTGTTGCTCGGCTTCGTAGGAATCATGCCAAATCGCCTCGGCGAACGCTTCTGGTCCGGTGTTTGTGGCTCGCGAAGGAAGTTCGAAGGTGACCATGCCTTGCAGAGCGTGCAAGCGCCCGCCCGCGCGTCTCCACTCGGATTCGTCGTCCCAGGGAAAGGCGTTTTTCAAGGTCTCGGCAGTCCGCCATCCGTGGGCGTAGCCGAAGCGGGTGAGCATGCCCCGGGCGCCGGAAAGGCCGAGAGATTTAACGAGTTCCCGTCGCAAAAGGCCCAAAGCGACGGCATCGAAGAGCAAAGCGCGCTGTCCGGCGAACGTCAGCACGCCTCCTTTGGGTTCGAAGTGTAGAAGTTCTCGCAGGTCCAAATCCGCAGCTTTCATGGGCGAGTCCTTGTCATTTTGAGAAACAATTTATCATTTTGAGAAGAACAGCACCAGAAGAAAGATGAGAATCACCTATATTTTCAGGTAAATTCAACTTGGCCCGCTCCTTGCTGAAGACGAGGCGAAAACAACGGGCCTATCGACGGCCCTTCCTCATTCCTAAGGAGTACGAAAATGTCACTTGAAAAGTGGGAAATCGACAGCAGCCACTCCGGAATTTTTTTCTCGGTTCGACACATGGTCATTGCCAAAGTCCGCGGGCAATTCTCACGCTGGAGCGGCAACATCGTCATCGAGGACGGAGACATGGCCCGGGCCAAGGTCGAGGTCGTGATCGACGCTTCGAGTATCGACACGGGCGTTGCGGATCGCGACGCGCACCTCAAGAATCCGGACTTTCTCGATGTGGAGAACTTTCCGGAGTTGACCTTCCAAAGTGTGAGGGTTGAAAAGCAAGGTGAAGAAAACTTCCGCCTTATCGGGAACCTGACGATTCACGGAGTGACCCGTGAGGTGGTGTTGGATGCCGAGTCCGCGGGACAGACCAAAGACCCCTGGGGCAACGTGCGGGCAGGTTATGCCGCAAAAACCTCGATCAATCGCAAGGACTTTGGGTTGACGTGGAACCAGGTGCTCGAGGCTGGTGGTGTGATGGTTGGGGATCGCATCACCATCGAAATCGAAGTCGAGGCCGTCAAGCAAGAGGCTGCGAAGGAGTGAAAGGATAACAACGATGGAACGTTACGGTGTACTGGTTGCACGCACCTTGCTGGCGGTCATTTTCATCATCTCGGGGTTTGGAAAACTCGCGGATCTTTCGGGTACGGCAGCGTATATCGGTTCGACGGGGCTCCCTGCGCCCATGCTTTTGGCTTTGCTTGCCGGGGTGTCAGAACTCGTGGGGGGCGTGATGGTCGTGGTTGGCTTCCAAACCCGACTCGCCGCAATCGGGCTTGCGCTTTTCCTCGTGCCGGCCACGGTGCTTTTCCACAATCCGTTCGGACTCGAGGGCGCCGAGGCGCATATGCAGCAGATCCACGCGCTCAAGAATATCGCCATTGCCGGTGGTTTTCTGGCGCTGGCGGTCCATGGCGCGGGAGCGATTTCCCTGGAGGCCTGGCTCGGACGGCGCGTGCGGCCCGTGGAGGGTGCGCCGACGGCCCCACCGGTCGTGTCTGGCTGATCCGTTCCAGAAAATCCTTTTATATCAAGCGGTTACAAAAAGTTACCCTTTTTTCGTTTGAAGCAGTCCAGGTTCCGTTCCCCAAGCCACCGAACACCCCGCCGTTTAGCGAATTCTCCAGCTTTTCTCCAAAACCTGTGCAAATAGGTGCTGCCCAGCCCTGATAATGGCAATGCACGTCGCGCATCGTCGGGAAAAAGGCCATGAGAAAGCGGCAGTCTGAAGCTGCTTCTGATGAGCGTCAAGCGGCAAAATCAACCATGAGTGGAATCGTGCGCCCTGGCTGCCCTTGTTGATCGTCAGAACCGCCAATGGCACCCAACCCGTAGAGAAAATCACGTGTCGAGCGTGACAACCTTCGTGGAAGAAGAGTCAAATACCTGCTGCAAGCACCTTCAAGGAATGGGGTTGCCGGCACACACCTCAAGATTCGCCAGGCAGGGAAACGTCTTGCCAGCAAGGGCGTCGAGAACGCAGGTTTCGATCTCAGGTTCCGACGGTTTCCCTTCTGCCGGTTTGAGAGATACCGCCTGGCCGTTTTCATCGAAAACGATTCCTAATTCTTCGTTTACGTGCTCCCACCATGGTGGGCAAGCGGCCAATAGCTCTTCCAACGTATCCCTCTGCTCGCAAGCACCACCAGCGATATCAATTCCATATAATCCTTTCAAACACGAAAGATCCAAGCCTTCGAGCGCTTTGGAAGCGGCTTGTTCATGGGCCTTGCTCACGGATACGTTCGAGTCCGTATGGCACAACAACGCTCTGGGGCCGTTAAAGTCGGTGGAAAGGAAGAAGCTTAAGTGTATGCCACCGTTCTTGTCGACCGCGAAGGATCCAGAGAAGCATGGCACTTGTTCCCGAAGCGCGTTGCGCGCGCTTTGGGTTTGAGCCTCCTTGTCTTGAAGGCTGCAATCGGAACCTCCCGCGCCTCCCTCCGCTGCTGTGCCTGCGCTTCCGCCTTGACCGCCAGTCTGCGCGTCGTTTTCCTTCATCCCGGAGTCGTGAGGTGTCGTGTCGGACGACGTTTTCTCGTCTCCGCATCCGGCTGTCAGCAGCAGGGCAAGGAAAGCAACTGGGATTCGATGGAATGGTATCGAGATGGGATGCATCATAGAGCCCTTATTGTGAAGGTGGAACCTTCATTGTCTGTGCCGTTTTTTGCAAGACGGAAGGCGATGGCCGTGTCATGGCTCCCATCATAGCAAGAATCCGGGTCCGAACCAAACGGAAGCGCGGTATCGCCCCCACAAAACGTGTGTGGTCGATCTTGCGTTCCCATCCCTCATCCCGCCTCCGAGCCCCTCGTTCAAGCATGAGCCACGTGTTGTCTTGGACGTTGCGCTGCCGGTAGGGCACCTTGTATCCCACGTTGGCCAAGGCTTATCAAAGTAGTAGTAATTACCGATATATGAACGCATCGTGTAGATAGGCGCGGGTTACGAAACCTTTCTTTGTCGAGGAGGCCATTCGTGCCCTCGATGCAGCGCAATGCGGCGCGTTTGACATCCGCGACGGTATCGTGCGGCTATTCGGCTTCCAGAGCGAGCATGCTTGTTCTTTTGCCCGCTTATGCGTCATCATCCGTTGAAGGCGAAGGAAAGGCTCGAGGATAAAGAGGGGAAGGCTCAGGACTGGAGCAGTTTTTCGCTCAAACTGCCTTTGATAGGCTGGAGGAATTGAATTGGCAAGGTAGCGGAACTGTGTTATTAGTCCTGAAATAAGGAGGTAACCATGTATCGGCAGTGGGTCATGGGGAGCATGGTAGGTATTTTTTCTTTTGGCTGGGCTGCATGCGGCAGCGACGATGCTGATCCCGTGGTAGCAGAGGACCGGGATGGTGCAAGCCTGACCGATAGCGCGACGGTCCCTGATGGTTCTAGCGTAGCCGATAGTTCGACTCCACCTGACGGTTCGTCTCCACCGGATAGTTCGACCCCGCCCAATGGTTGTCTTGATCCGAATGCCATCAACGTTGCGGATTATGGTGCGAAAGCGAACGCCCATTTCTTCGATCCATCGACCAAAAAGTATTATCAAGACGCGAATCATACTGTCCCTTCTGAGGATGCGACGCAAGCAATCAACGAAGCCATTCAAGACGCTTCGAAAAAGGGAATCGTCAATGTGTGTATCCCCGATGGGACTTATCTGATCAAAGCAGAAGCAGCCTCTGCAACGCATCAGTTCGAATACTCTACCCATGGAGGGATCCAGCTCCAGGACAATGTTACGCTTACCATGAGTTCCGGTGTCAAATTGGTGATGAACACTGGTAGCCAAGGAGGATATGCGTTCATAAGTATTGATCATAAGAAGAACGTAAAAGTGATCGGAGGTCGTATCGAAGGGGACAAGGATACGCATCCACCGGATAAGCATAACTATTGCTACGGGATCAACATCGCGAATGGATCGAGCGATGTGTTGATCGAGGACGTCGACATATCGAATTGCGAAGACGATGGCATCATGATTGCCGATTATTTGGAGCCAGGGTATGGCGGAGGAATAACGGATCATGTCCGTATCCACAAGGTCAAGATGCATCATAATGGTAGACAAGGTTTGAGTATCACGAGCGGGACGAATATTAGCGTGACTGAGTGTGAATTATCTCATCAAACCAAGCACGATCCCAAAAGTGGCATCGATATCGAACTGGAAAATTTTGAGTTTCGTGGTGTAAAAAATGTCACGATTGCCCGTAATACGTTTGAGGGGAACACTTTTGCAGCGATTGTGGTGAGCGATATGCGCAACGAGTTGCCGCAAAGCCTTTCCGAAAACATCGTCATTACGGAGAATACAATAGCGGGCGATCGTTGGGGAGTCGTTGTCCCGGGCTGGGTTAAAGGCCTGGAGATATCGAATAATACGGTAACCATAGATCCCGTCAACTATCCTTGTTCGGCAGGGATAACGACTTCTGCTCCGGATTCGGACTCCGTGCTCATTCGCGGTAACCATATCACCTCGACGCATAAGGAATGCACGATTGGTATTCTGTTGTGGGAGGGAAATAACCACGTGGATGTCCTTGAGAATCACATTATTAAGCCCTACGAAGGGATTGTGGTGGTAGACACGCCCGCGACGGTCAAGGACAACGTGATTGAAGGTACCGTCGTGCCCATCAGCGGTGCGCCTCAGGATGGCAACACCATTATTCCATAGTTATTTCTGCCTTACGAAGGTTTCCCGCGGCGGGTTGGTGTGACGTTTCCGTACTATGGCACCGAGAAGTTGGCGATCACGATGATTTTGACGAACCTGGCCTTATCTCCAGCCCAAATCTCGCCTTGTGCCTATCGTTGACGAAGGATCTGCCAACAGGAAAAGAGGGGATGGTTCCATAAGATACCGGGAAGCGTCAGCGCGTATAGCACCATACGGATAACATCATTGGTGAAGAGCGGCGGAGGGTGCCGCATGCGTTCGAGGCAGGGAGGTAATACCGGGCGCCGCCGGCAGGATCTTGGGAGCCACAGTAGTCGTCGCGAAGAGAGCGGTGTTTATGGGCTTGTACGAGGTATTCGTCCACTTGCGCGCTTGCTGAAAACTGAAGCTCGGCGCGTAAGTGCCAGTCTGTCCAGCGCTCGTATTCGAGTGAGTCCACGACGACATCGTGGGGAAGGGGGAAGGGGAGGTGTATTGAGGTGAACTCGCGGGCTTTCGCCTCGTCTTCGAAGTGCTTTTTGGTGATTTTGTTGTCGGGCCATGAAAGGGAGTTGGCAGCGAGCGCTACGATGCCCCCGACCAGCAAAGCCAGAAGCGCTAGTACGGCGACGATCGACGCGGCAGCCCACGACCACCTGGAAGACGCTGGGTTGATAGGAGAAGGTGGGCGGGAGGATGAAGGGGGCATGGGGGGGAAATGGACCCAATATGTCGCGATTTTGCAATCGTCTTTTTCGAATGCCTGGTTCGATGTGCGTTTTTGAATGTGATGGACGGTGCCGTACACTTTGGACGTACTTGATACAACAAGGTAGGATCCAAAGACGCGGATGACCCCTCGCTGGATGACCGCTACGGTGGAAGAGCACGTCGCATCGCTCGACAAAGCTGGGAAAATGAGATGCCAGGTTGTCGTGTCTTCCGTCGCACTCTTGTCGCGTATTTTTCAACGCTACGTTGGCGCACGCGCTTCATATCCCATTACGGATAGGTAAGTCCACCCTAACGGGATTGTGCTTCCCCCACGGACGGATTCGTGCAAGCCTTATGACTTGGACCGCGTCCCGAGAACACCATGCACGTGCTTGTGGTTGATGACGACCCTGAATTCCGCGAGCTGATTCGGCGCATGCTCGAGCCGTTCCATGCGGTGCGTGAAGCACAACAAGGTCTAGAAGCCTTGCGCAGCATGGAAAATGACCGTCCTACCCTGGTCTTGCTCGATATGAGCCTATCGGACGTCGATGGTGTGCATGTGTTGCGCCAGATGCAATTGGATCCGGATCTTGCCGATATTCCCGTGATCATCGTCAGCGGCATGGATGATATCCACCACAAGGTGCTGGCTTTGGAAGCGGGAGCCAACGATTACCTGGTCAAACCGATCATTCGGGAAGAACTGCTCGCACGAATCGCCGTTCAGCTTCGTCGTTCCTCTGGTTCGTTGACTTCGACAGGCACACAACGTTTGCCTTCTGTCAGTGGCGCAAGCCTGCAAAAAAACTCCATCATCGACGACCGATACATTGTGACGGGAGTTCTTGGCAAAGGCGGGATGGGCATCGTGTACGAGGCTATCCAGATCCAACTCGGACGCCCGGTCGCCATCAAAGTTTTGCGCGAAGGCACTCGTCGAAAAGTCCATAGAGCCAAGCGCTTGGAGCGAGAAGCTCAGATCGTCGGTTCCCTCGGCCACGCCCATATTTGTCAAGTCTACGACATGGGAAATCTCGAAGATGGATCCCCGTATGTCGTCATGGAAAAGCTCGAAGGCCAATCTCTTGCCAAACGGCTCGCGGAACGAGGTTCGCTTCCTTTTGTCGATGTGCTCGTCATCATGGAGCACCTGTTGTTGGCACTGGAAGCCGCGCATCGAAATAGCGTCATCCACCGAGACATCAAGCCCGCCAACGTCTTCATCTGTCGTGATGCTGCGGGCAAGCTCTGTGCGAAAGTGCTGGACTTTGGGATGGCCAGACTCCTTTGGACCGCGAGAGAAACCGATCCCTCCCTGGCGTTGGGAACTCCCGTGTACATGGCGCCCGAACAATTGATGAACTACAACGTCACGTTTGCGGCCGATATCTACAGTTCGGGTATTACGTTGTACCAGATGCTGACCGGTCAACCTCCTTTCGTTGGCAACAATCTGCGCGAAGTCGCCAAACACATTCTCCGCGGTAAGCTGCCCGACGTGCGCACCTTCCGTCCCGACATCCCCGCCGATCTTGTCACGGTCTTGTCCAAATCCACCGCCCTGCTTGTCGAAAACCGTTACACCAGCGCCAGGCACTTTCGGCATGAATTGTATGCCGTCGGAAAAAAACTCAAACTTGCACGAAACCTCATGAAAGACAGTCGTCCTTGGTGGAAAAAACTCGTTTGAACCATCTGATCCATCGCAAGACTTCGTCGTTCGCCCCATATCATCCAGCATCATGGAAGCCATCGCAATCTACGGAAAAGGAGGCATCGGAAAAAGCGTCGTGGCCACGCACTTGAGCGCGGAGTTGGCTCGTCGTGGACTTCGCGTCTTGCATGTCGGCTGTGACCCCAAAGCCGATTCTTCCTGTCGTTTGGTGGGAAGCCACCACATAAAAACCGTGCTCGATGCCATGAGAAAAGATCCTGACGATATCGTCGAAAGCGAGTTTCTTAAGCCAGGACGGCTTGGCATCGATTGTATCGAAGCCGGTGGGCCCGAGCCGGGATCTGGATGTGGGGGTAGGGGAGTCGCTCGCGCCATCGAGATCATCTGCGAATTGAATATGCTCGACCGCGGAACCTATGACGCCGCTGTCTTCGATGTACTCGGTGATGTCGTTTGCGGCGGATTTGCCGCCCCCATGCGCAAAGGCGTCGCCAACAAAATCTATATCGTCATCTCCGAAGAATCCATGGCGCTATTTGCCGCAAACAATATCGCTCGCGCCGTGCTTGCCAATGCCTCCAATGGCGTTGTGCTCGCCGGGCTCATCGCCAACTTGCGATCCTCGGATGAGGCAGCCCACGCCCGTGTCCAGCGATTTGCACAACGAATCGGTTCGACCATCGTGATGATCCTGCCAAGAAGTCCCCTGATCGCCAACGCCGAACAATATCTCCTTACCGCTGTCGAGCAATATCCCGATTCGGATATTGCCATCAGTTTCCAACGCCTGGCAACGCATTGCCTCAGCGCCTCCCCGACTTCCCAAACTGCGCTTACGCCCATGGAACAAGAGGAGTTTTTTCAATTTCTGCAAGAAGGGCCCAGCGTGGCTTCCTGACTATCACAGCGACATCGTTGGCAACACAATTCTACAGGAACCAATCCTCATCCGGATGGATGATCGGTTCCATGGCACCTTCGCGAACGTACGATATCCCTTGGGACAACCTCTCTTGCAGCCCCATCGACAAACAGGAATCACACGCTGAATGTTGCATCGTTCGATCCATCGCGTCTTGCCGAACCGGACTTTGCCAGATCTCGCGCAACGTGTTTTGCGTGGGATCCCCATACCTTGCAAACTCCTCATCCAACTGCTGCGCGCATAGATACACACCACGAGGGCTCACCAATGCCCGCACCTCCGCGGCTCGACAACGCTCCCCCCTTCGTTTGCCCAGCAATTCCAAAGACTCGCCTCGCGCAACGCTCTCCACCCATGGGCTCACATGAATGTGAAAATCCTGTCGTACCAGGGTCCGCAAAGACGCAAGCTGCTCCGAAACGATTGACGAAACCGACCGCAGCGAGGAGATCGGAAGCATATCGCGGCCGATGCCCACATTGACCTCGAACGTCTTGCACCCAAGATCGCGCGCGATCCGTGCGGCCTGCGCCAACTCCGTGGCGTTCGTCACTATCCCGCGCTCCGTATCGCGGCCAAGAAGCAGAAACGAAAACGCTACGTTTCCTCGCCGTGCCGACGCAAGCCTGCCAATGTCGTCTATCATTTTGTCGAAAGGAACCGAAGGCGCGCCATGCCGGGACGGTCTAAATAGTGAATAAAGTCGCGCTGTTGCGGCATCTACGGAGATCCATACCCTTTGTGGATACTTCACCACCGCATCGAAGTGCCGAGACAGCAGCGTGCCGTTGGTCACCAACGCGCTCGCCACGCCTCCTTCCGAAAGAGTCCGAAGAACCTCGTCGACACTCGGATGCAATAGCGGTTCTCCTCCCCCGGATAGCACGACGCTCCGCGTGCCGAGATCGACGATCTCCTGGGCCAGCGAAATCGCTCGTCGAGGCTCGAATCGCCCCGTGTCCAGAATGGGGCGGCTGATGCATTCCGGACACGCAAGATTACACGCTGTACCGAGATGCAACTCGATGCTTAGCGGCGAAGGGCAGGGCTGCCCTCGGGCAAGACGACGAACGCACGTCCATACCGACGCCTGGGTTAGCCACGGATCGAGGTCGTTCATACCCCTCCCGAAGACTGCGCCATCTGCACCTCATGCGCTCGAAGGGCGTTGACCACGCGTTCCATCATCGTCAAGAAACCGAGCAAACCCACGAACGGCCGATCGATGAGCGCATGGGTATGGTAGGAAGGAAAACCGAATTCGACGATGCCTATCCCTTTCGTCAAAAATCCCAGGCTATTGGTGACCAACACGTCGAGCCGTTGTTCTTGCGCAAGATGCTCAAGCTCGCGAACGAGTTCCCGTACGTGAGGATAGGATAAGAAGTTCGAAGGAGCGTCCACGGGCTGATCGATGTTCATGAGCGTGCGCACATCCTCTGGGATGGATGGGTCATGCAGGGCGTTGCCGTAGTCTGGCGCGGAATCTCGCGCGTGCCGAGGCAAACACGACGTGGCCGCGAACGGCATGGTGCATCCCCATAGGGAAGCCATTTCCTGCATTCCCAATACGAGATGGGGATCGCCCAAAAAACCGATTCGTCGATGCAGCAAGGCGAAGGGAACTACCCACGCAAGGCGCGGCAAAATCGTTTCGAGTTCCGCTTGCACGAACGTCAATGCCGCGGACAGTCGTCCCGTCATGACCCCAAGTGCCACGATGAATCGAAGCGAAGCCGCGAGACCAAAGGGATACTCCGCCCGCAGCAGCGGACAACCAAGACGCTTGGCGAGGATCTGCGCCGCTTTCCTGCCATAAGGAAGCGATACGATCCATTGTGCGTTTTCGATGTCTCGAAGCGCGGATGATGGCGAGCCGGACAGCCAAGGCGTTGTCCATTCGAGCCCCAACGCATCGGCGATTCGCTCAAGTTCTGTCATATTACCGCGATGGTCCCCTTCGTTTCGATCCCAATAGTACCCCACCAAGCCCACGCGATTGCCGGTCTTCGAGGGATTGGGATGCAACGGCAACCCGGACGCAAGCGCCTCCATCACATCGGCATATCCCGTTAGATGATCGCTCGTCAGGGAACGATGCGGAACACGAAGCACTGGCTTCGTTGTCTTCTCTTTCGCCCGAGCGCAAAGACGATCGTAGTCGGTTGCTGTGATGAGCGCCATCGCCATGGCATCGACCAACACCACACCCGCTTGCGGATGCTCCGTCAACGACAACAATTCCCGTACGATGGCCTCATCTCGATTGCGAATCACATCGAGTGGCGTCAACTCC
Organism: Deltaproteobacteria bacterium ADurb.Bin207; assembly: GCA_002070115.1. Classification (GTDB taxonomy): domain Bacteria; phylum Myxococcota_A; class Polyangia; order Polyangiales; family Polyangiaceae; genus MWCO01. The sequence continues at coordinate 43,603 of MWCO01000035.1, read as the reverse complement.
GTGTTGGTCACCCGCGGCGTGTCCGGATACCACGCAAGCGTCGACATATAATCATGATTGCCTTGCACATAAGCAATTCGACGATACGTGCAATGCGGGGAGTCGATGAGCAGATATGCATCCGGCACCGCGTTGATCGCAACCGTGGAACCCACCGTGCGCGGCAAAGCCGCACGAACGGAAAGATCGTCCGTCGAAGCTTCCTTGGCTGATTCATCCACTGTCATGACGATAGGTGTTCGGGCCTACACCCTGCATAAAACGCCGGCCTGCCCGATACAACGGCGTGCGACACACAGCCAACAATCGGCGTAACGTTTCCACGGAGCCCTCGTAGCCCATCTGCATCTCGAGGGTCGAAAACGGCATCTTTCCACTTCGAACGAGCCTCCAATCAAAAACATAGTTGGAGAATACCGCTTCACATAAGTTTCGCTCCAACGATTGCAGCAACTCATGCAGCGAGTGGACGATCGTCACCGACGTTTCTGGGGAGTCCCAGAAGTCCATGTCATCGACGCTGTCCGATCCCTCGGTGGCCACGAAAATGTCGATACCGAACCCCATCTCCGTCAGAAAGTCCACGAGCGGTATACCCCACGTTTTTCGGCTGTCCGTCAGCGTATTGCGCTCTCGCCACGGAACCACGAGCCCGAGACGGTGTTGCTTGGCTTGCGCGCGCAGTTGTTCCCACCGTTCCAGGAGTACGTCTTTACATCCCACGACTTCTGAAGCCGGCATACCGAGCGCATGATGGATGGATTCCAGCCACCGTTTCGTTCCGGCGATTCCATAAGGCCCATCACATTGCAGATGAATGCGCCCCGCATCTTGTTTCAAGTAAGAGTAGGCACGCTCCCAATACTCATTCGGAAGATAGACGTTCATCGTCGCGCGATGCAGGTCACGGATCGCGACCATCGCGAGCCGGGGGAGCACGTGGCGATTAACGATAATCCCTTGTATTTTCAAAAGGTTATATATCTCCCGTACCCCCGGATTGTCCCCGAATCCAATCAAGTTGATACGGTTCGGTTCGGGCGGGCTATCGTGATCATGAGGAGCCCGTCGCGTTTCCAGCATGTTCTGGACCAGCCAACCCCATGATCGAGGGGAAGCCGGAACGGTCAATACCGGTGTGGATGTGGTCTTTCGATAACTTTGGACGATCGCGTCTTCGTTTTCGCCAATGACGTCGGGAACACATAGGCCGATGACCAACAGCGCATCGCGTTTCCTTTTTCGGTCTGCATCGATCAAGGCGGCGGTGAGTTTGCCTGGCGCGCCCAAGATCACGTCTTGTTCGGTCATATCAGAGCAGGTGATATCGGTGATGTCCGGAGATTCGTTGAACCCTTTCGTGCTTTGGTGCCACCGTCCGATGGCGCGGATCGTTTCGAGGACAGGCAAACGCACCAAGGCATTGCGCGGACGAGGCGCGACCACGGAACAATACGCGCATTCCGTATCGCCGTGGCAAACCAGCGAGTGCGCGCTGAAGACATCGAGCATGTCCCCCCGCGAGCGGCGAAACTCCGAAGCAGCAAAAAAATCCGCGAATAGCGATGGATGGGTATGCGCCTGGGTCATCACCGATGCTGTCGAAATCCCATCTGGCGCAGGTGCTTCGCTTTGATGGGAAGCTCTTTCCACGTCCGGATCCAGATGAATGACTTTGAGAAGGTCGGAAAATCGGAGCCTGGCAAGCCGTTGCGATGCCAGCCGCGTGAGTCGTCGAGCGAGCGCAGGGGGCAAGGTCCGCTGACGCGCCCACAAGCACACTTCCGGTCCTCGAAGAAAGGCTTGTTGCTGTGGTGAGGGCTGTTCCAACACCAGCTCGATATCATCCGCGGGTTCGTCGACCGGCCGCACGACGATCTCGAGGCGGCCATGGGTCCATTGCGCCTTTTCGATGCGGTAGGTGATGGGCTCGATATCCAACCCCAGCAATCGTTCCACCCGTTCACGGGTGAATGCGCCACACACGATAGCTTCGGTGGGCATGGGCACGCCGGGGGTCATGCTCCTTGCGTGCGCTACCCATCTCACGAAGTCAAGTCATCGTGGCGGTTCGAGGGTATAGGACCGACCGTGCGGAGCCTTCGGCGAAGGCTGAAGGAAAAGCCACGGGGGTCGAACCGAGGCGAGATGGGCCGGGACAAAGGGGCCTGGAGTTGACCTCGGATCTTGACGTTGAGATTGAGGCAACCTTGGAGGCCACCAAGCCGGTCGAATCACATCCGCGCTGAGTTCATGGTTTCGGGATTGTCGAGACCAGCGTTCAAGCCGATGGAAATACAAGGATCGGAATCGATATAACCTTTTGAATTTGCAAAGCAAATTCCTCAAGCGAGGCAAGCGGAACAGGCTGCAAGCGCGATGCTGCTCGTTCATCCGCTGGACGTCGGCTCAGCGTGAGTAAATGAATTTCGGTGATGCGTGCGCCTTGAGACAATCCTTCCGCGATAGCGTGCGTGACTTCTTCTACCACGTGGCTTGGATCGGGCAGTCCCGGTCCGTGGCATAACAGCGTCTGCAATCCCACCGGATGTTGCTTTGCAAACTGCCATAGATCGCGCAAATGTTCTTGCACGGCGAAGCGCCTACCGTTGATTGTCGCAAGTGTCTCTTCGCTGGCACCGTCGAGTTTGATCCATACTTGCCCGCCGCGTTGTGCAAAACGCCCGACAGCTTGGTGGACCGCATCCTTTCCGAGATGCCGACCATTGGTAAACAGCTTGATGGGTAGGGGGCAGCGGAGTTCGTCGCGCACATCGACGATCGCCTCCAAGGCATCGGCGAGATTGGGCACCATCGTGGGTTCTCCGGAGCCAGCCAGCACGATGTCTTTCAATTCCCCATTGTCCTGTTGGAGACGAAGCCGTAGGTCTTCACGCATGCGCGGGACATCGACGGCCAGTTCGGGATGGGATGTGGGCGGATGCGAAGCCTGGCAATAAATACACGAAAAGCTGCAATGTCCCTCGGGTGTGAGATCGATACCCAGCGACAGGCCTCCGGCACGACGAGACCGCGCCACGTAGACGTATCGACGGTCTTGGTGCGTGGCATCGGGCCGATCCGCGCCATCGCCGGGCGCGCGGGCGGAGAGAAGATGAGATGACATGGCAACCGGGTGTCTAATGCGCTACAGCATCGTTCGCCAGAGACATTGAAGCCAACGTGAACTTCCTGTTGCGAGCGTGATGCATGTCCGCCAACCTGACGCAAACGATGACGTCCCCTTGCCGCTGTCCCGATCTTCGCTGCGCGGATACTGAGCATATTCTCCCTGCCACCGATGAAGAGCAGGTGTTGATGGTTGTCGAAGTGGGGTTGGTGGCGGCGATGATGGATAATGCGATTCCGGAATCTGAATCAACCGCTCTGGTGACCGCGATTCGGATGCTGCCCGGGATGCGCAATTTATCCGATAGCGACGTGAATCTGGTTCTTTCGCGAGCGGGAACGCGCGCTCAGGAAGGCGATATCTGGCTTTGTGATGTGAGCCGTCGATTGACTCATCCTGGGTTGCGGCGTGTGGCCTTTCGCATGGCATCGATGTTTTGCGCGTGGGATGGGGTCATCGATGACAAAGAGCAGGGATACTTGAATTTTTTAGCGACAGTATTCGAATTTTCACCTGCTGAGGCTGATGCATTGTTTGCGCAGGCTACTGGACAGAGGGGTTCGGCGAGTGTTGTTCCTCCTCCGGCGGAGATGAGCGAGACAGGTTGATTCGCGCAATTCCCAGAAATACTTCACCAGTCCGATTCCGGTGTCACAGTTCCCCGACGAAGGTGCTTTTCTGGTAGTAGGGGGGGAGCCATACGGGAGCCCTTCATGCAAGCACCGACCAAGAAAGTCCTTCCGGAGAACGCGTATCGCAAACTCGAGCCCGGGGAAGTGTACGAACCCATCGTTCCCCATGACGATAATCGGGCGGAAGTAACCGTCTGGTCGCTGTCGCTAGGCGTGGTCATGGTGGCCCTGTTCGCTGCCGCGGGAATTTATATGGCTCTTCGCGCTGGAAACGCGATCGAGACGGCGATTCCGATTGCGATCATGGCGGTGTTTTTCGGCAAATTGAACAGGGTGCGATCGACCATCCTCGAGAATGTGATGGTCCAATCGATTGGTCAAGCTTCTGGGGTGGTGGCGGCGGGCGCTGCTTTCGTCATTCCCGCGTTGTACATCAATCAACTACAGCCTTCTTTTTGGCATATTTTCTTTGCGACCGCGATTGGCGGCTTTCTCGGTGTGGTGCTCATCATCCCCCTTCGAAAGTACTTCGTGGCTGATCAACACGGTGAGTTGCCTTTCCCGGAAGCCACCGCCACCAATGAAATCCTTGTTTCCGCTGAATCCCCCAAAACGGCGGAAGATACTTTTCGCACTACTAGCGAGGATAAACCTAAGGGAAACGCCGCGGGAAAAGTCCTCATCATCTCGTTTCTCCTCGGTGGTCTGTACGATTTTTTGGTCGAAGCGGTTCATGCATGGAATCCGATGGTTAAAACGAGCACCTTGCTTGGGGGGTTGGGCAGGCGTTTGCATGATCAATTTCGCTTCGAAATAAGCCTTAACGCCATCGCTGCCCTTTTCGGCCTCGGCTACATCATCGGCCTTCGATACGCCGCGATCATCGCAGCCGGATCCGTGCTGGCCTATCTCGTTCTTGTTCCTCTCATCTATCTCGTAGGCGCGCAACTGCCGGAATTCCAATACATTGGCGAAACCTACAAGATCGCTGAGATGTCCGGAGCGCAAATCTTCGCTCAATTCGTCAAACCCATCGGGATCGGGGCCATCGCCGTCTCGGGCATCATCGGCATGATCCGCATGGGAAAAATCATCCTCGGTTCCTTGTCCCTCGGACTCAAAGGGCTCAAAAGCAAAAGCGATGACTCGGAAAAAGTCAAACGAACCGATCGTGACATGAATCCTCGAACCGTCATGCTCATCCAGTTGGGCACAACCCTGCTGATGGGCGGATTGTTCTTTGTCGTCGCTTGGCAAAAAGGAGATTTCGGCATTGGCGCGGCCGCCGGCTACGCTGCTCTCGGCATGATCGTGGCCTTTGTTCTCAGTTTTCTTTTCACTCCCGTCGCGGCACAAGCCATCGCGATCGTAGGCGTCAACCCCGTATCCGGAATGACTCTCATCACCCTCGTCATTGCTTCCGGCGCCATGGCCGCCTCTGGTTTGGCAGGCCCCGCGGGTATGTTTATCGCTCTCATCATCGGTACTGCGGTTTGCACGGCCTTATCCACTTCGGGCGCCCTCGTGAGCGATTTCAAAATCGGCTACTGGATCGGATCTACCCCCGCCAACCAGCAAAAATGGAAATTCCTCGGCATTATCGTTGCTTCCCTCACCGTGGCGATCGTCGTTCCCGCGATGGATAGCGCCTACCACTTCCTCGTCGCTGATGAAGCGGGCCGCATGGTTTCCAACCAGGAGGTCCTCCCCGCGCCGCAAGCCAATATGCTGGCCGTCATTGTCAAGGGCCTGATGTCCGATGCCCAACAGCCCTATCTCTTGTACGCTCTTGGAGGTGTCGTGGCGATCATGTTGTATATGGCTGGCGTGCCGATGCTGGCTTTCGCGCTGGGGATGTACTTGCCGATTTTCATCAATGTTCCCGTGCTATTCGGCGCTTTCGTGGCCTGGCTCATCGGACAGACTGGTGGCAGCAAAAAGGTCCGAGAAGCCCGCACCTCGCAAGGTATCCTCATTGCCTCCGGGCTCATGGCCGGTGCTGCCATTTTCGGAATCGTCACTGCGGTGCTTCGCCTCGACTTTACCGGATATGCGATTCGCTATCTTTCCATTGGCGAAATCTTCCATGTGGAAACCAAGCTTATCGATGGCACAAAACAAACCTTGCTCAAAAGCGAAGCAGCCGCATGGTACGATACCATCCTCGGACAGGGTCTGGGCTATGGGGCCTATATCATCCTTGCTCTGGCCTGTTATTTCCTTGCTCGTTGGGGAGCGGAAAAAGAACTCGCTTCCTCTGCCCCTGACACGAGCGACGAGTCTCGAGACCAAGCTTCTTCATGAGTCGAATCGGTGAATCTCACCGATTTTTCGAACATTCATCGACCCGAAGGGGATTGAACACCATGGAAATGCATCGCATCCTGGCTTTGGGATCGCTATTTTTCATCCCTTTGGCGTGCCATAACCCATCCACAAAACAAAAATCCGCCCCTCCTTCTGATTCGGCGATCCCCATTTCCGCGCCTCCAAAACGCATCGACCCCGAACGACCCAAAAGCACTGTCGAACCAACCGTCTCCGACCCTACGGATGGTTGGCCTTTCGTCGATGACCGCGACCCCGCCAACCCCGAAGATGCTCGAAAACGCCCCTTCGGTATCGACGCGCTCTATCGCGTGCAGCATCTCGGCGATGTGCATTGGTCTCCGGATGGAAAACACGTTTTGTTTACCGTCACCACGCACGATTGGAAGAAAGGCAAGAGCAACACGGATATCTACTTGGTCGATGAAAATGGGGAAAATCTTCGCCAGATGACGCGTTTCGAAGGAACCGATGCCCATCCTCGGTGGTCTCCCGATGGCGATTCTTTTCTCTTCGTTTCTTCCCGAGGCGATGAATCACAAGTGTGGGTCATGCCGTTGCAGGGAGGAGAACCCCGCGCGGTGAGCAAAATATCCACTGGCGTAAGCGACCCCACGTGGTCCCCCGATGGTACGAGAATCGCCTTCGTTTCCCGTGTGTTCCCCGAACATGGCGCGGATGATGCTGCCAATGCCAAGCAGATGAAGGCTCGCAAAGACAACCCTATCCAAGCGCATATCGCCGACCACCTGCTCTTCCGGCATTGGTCTTTCTGGGCGGATGGAACCCGCAATCACATTCTCGTGCTCACCATCGAAACGGGTGAGGTCATCGATGTCACTCCTGGTGACTTCGATTCACCATCGTTCGAATTGGGAGGACGCGGATTTGCCTGGTCTCCGGATGGCAGGGAAATCGTCTTCGTCAGCAATCGGGAAGCACCCGATGCCCAAGCTTGGACCACCAACAAAGATCTGTGGGTCGTGCCCTCCCAAGGTGGCGAAATCATTCAACTTACCTACCAAAACAAGGCTTACGACGGTCAGCCTTCGTACTCGCCCGACGGTCGATTCATTGCCTACCTACGACAAGACGTCCCCGGCTTCGAAGCCGATCGCTTCCGCCTCGCGCTCTATGATCGACTGAAAGGCACAACCCGCGTACTCACCGAATCCTTCGATGCCTGGGTGCTGGATTTCGTCTGGGCGCACGATGGCAAAACCATCCTCTTCCAAGCACCGGTTCAAGGACGTTTCCCCTTGTTCGAAGTCGATGTCGATTCTGCTTCGATCCAACGGGTCTCCGGTATCCCGTCTGTCGAATCCTTCGACCGCTCACGAGAGGGAAGCCTCGCGTTTACCTATAGCGCCGTGGGAGACCCCGTCGAATTATACATTCGCAAAAAAGACTCCAAAGAAACCAAGCGGGTCACTGCCTTCAATCGCGAATTATCCGCTGATTATGATGCGCGACCCGTCGAAGAAATGTGGATCCCGGGCGTGGACGGCAAAAAAGTCCACACGTTTATCGTCAAACCTCATGGCTTCCGCGAAAAGAAAAAGTATCCCCTGATTCTCAACGTACATGGCGGACCGCAATACCAATGGGCTGACCGCTTCCGTGGAGATTGGCAGGTGTATCCAGCCGCGGGCTATGTCGTGGCTTTCCCCAATCCTCACGGCTCCATCGGGTACGGACAGGAATACACCAATGCCATCTCGAAAGATTGGGGCGGCAAGGTGCATAAAGACGTCCTCGCCGTGACCGACGCTCTGGCTTCGCTGCCCTTCGTCGACCCGCAGCGCATGGGAGTCATGGGCTGGTCTTTCGGTGGATACTACGTCAACTGGCTCGTCGGCCAGACGGATCGATTCAAAGCCGCTGCTTCGATGATGGGTATCTTCGACTTGCGTTCTTTTTACGCCACTACCGAAGAACTCTGGTTCCCGGATTGGGATCTCGATGGTCCGCCCTGGAATAACCCATCCGTGTACGACCGTTTCTCTCCCTCGAATTTCGTAACTCGATTCAAAACTCCCACGCTGCTCATCACGGGCGAGAAAGACTTCCGCATCTCCTATACGCAAAGCCTGGCCATGTTCACGGCGTTGCGACGACAAAACGTTCCCGCTCGGCTCATTGTTTTTCCCAACGACGGGCATTGGCCGAGCACGGTGCGATCGATGCCGCTGTATTACGCCGCACATCTCGATTGGTTTCATCGATATCTTGGCGGCGAACCAAGTCGCTATGATCCCGAGCAGATGATTCGCGGAACCGCTTTTGATTGATTTCACAGGCCAAGCACACTCGATGCCGCAGTACGCAGTCTTGAAAAATCCCGAATGACGAACCCTTCCGCGGTCGTGTCGATGATCTGATTGCGCTTGAATTTGCTCATGACACGAACCGTGGTCTCGAATGTCGTCGAGATGAGATTGGCGAGTTCTTGGCGAGAGAGGGCAATCGGTATGATGAAGGTGCCATCATCGAATTCATCGCCGAACCGTTCTGCGAGATCCAACAGCAGGGACGCGAGGCGAGCTTCTACGCCGCCGGCGCTCAGGATCTCGACTTTGGCATGCAATGCTTGAACGCGGTCGCCCATCGATTGGTTGATGCTGATGGCAAGTCCTGGATACTGCTTCATTTGCGCAAGCAATTCCGCTCGTGGAATCTGAATGACTCGCGCGGTGTCGCTGCATACGACGGGTGTTGCGGGATATCCGATTCCTTGTATCACCGCGACGTCACCGATGCTTTCGCGGGGGCCGAACAATCCCATGATCGCTTCGCGACCGTTGGATAACGTGCGAACGATTTTGAACAAACCGCTGTGGATCGTACAAAATGCCGCGGGCATCTCTCCCGCGTTCCAAAGCGTTTCATGCCGACGGAGTTCTTTCGTCGTGGCCACGCGGGCCAAGTCGCGAACCGATGCTTCCGGCGCGTGAGCAAACGGCTTGCAACGTTGTAAAACGACGAAAAGATCCATGACCAGAGCAGGGTGCGACTGACCGTCCAACGCGTCAAGGGACTTGACGACCCAGACGCGTCGCCCATCACTCAACGCAATCGAACGCTCGAAGCGGGGAATACGCTTGGCGTATTGTAGGCGTTTTCCACCACCATCGATGTCGTGCCTTCGTCCAGATCGTATCGGACCACGTCGAGCCCCGTGCTGCCAAAAACAAGACCCACGAGCCCTCGTGCCCCATCCCACAACGGCACGTTCGGAACGCCCGAAAGCGCCGGGCCTAGCTGCGTTGTCGACGGATTCCAGGCGTACCATGTTCGTGTGAAACTAGCGTCATCGATGCCCACGACCGCTTCTTGATTCGATATCCAAATCAGATCCGCGGGACGATCCAGAGCCTCCGAAGTCCATAGCCACGACGAAATGCCTGTGATCGGTTCGATAGCCTCGATGCCGCGTCGCTGTCGAATGGATATGCCACCATCGTCCACGGAAGCACAGCCAATGCTGAGCAATACAATCCGTTCCGAAACGTCATCCCAGATCATTCGCCAAGGATTGAAGGATGAGAGTTGTAGTGCTTCTCCATCTTCAGTCCCATTGAGGTCGATGATCGAATCGGTGAGGGTGTCGATACCGACGATGGCTGGATGGGAATCATTGCACGTGTGGACATAATCGGGGGCAGTGCCCCATTCGAGCTGGTCGATTCGCTGCAGTCCGATATACACACGCCCACGGGAAGGATCGAATACCCCGCCAAAGGCGTCCACAAGCCCGTCGCTGTCGATGACATACGCGGAAAGATCGATCTCTCCAAGGTTTGCTCCCGTCGAAGGATTGATGATGCTCAACACGTTGGAGCCGTATCGAACGACGTACGCCTTGTCGTGAGCGGGTACCACGACGGCCCAAGGGTTGCTGTGTCCGGCCCCCGATGTCACATCGATCGTATGCGTGACAACCCAAGGCTGGGCCGAATCGAGCACCTGCACTTCGTCCACCGTGCGACGAAGCAGGAATCCCAGGCCGTTATTGGCATCGACCACGGAATCCTGGTCATCGGAAAGCAGATGGCCAAGTGTGGTTTGTTGCTGGACGTCGACAGCGATCATTTCCGCGGTTGTCGAGTAGTCGGAAGCCACAAGCAGAGCGATGGTAGGAATTTGAGCATCGATGGGAGCATCGACGGGGCTATCCGTTGGGGTATCGATAGGGACGTCTGTGGGCGTATCTGGCGGGAGGTCTAGGGGAACATCGGAAGGCGTGTCGTTCGCGGTATCGGCGGGTGAATCGACAGGGGGATCGGTGACGGTATCGGTGAGGGTGTCGGTGACGGTATCGGAAGCGACGTCGATGGCGCTTTCGGGTAAGGCATCGACACCGCTATCTGCGGCGGCTTCTGAGGATGCATCTGGGGGTGGTTCGTTGTGGGCATCGGGGAGGGGAGCGGGGTCGGCACCTCCTCCTTCTGAACCGCAACCTATTGAAATTAGTGAATAAATTACCAGAGCAAGAGAGGGGAAACGGCGCATGATCGAGAACCTCCGCGCGCACACCCGCGTGCGCTTTGCTTGGCGACGCCTTGGGGGAGGAGGTTTCCGACCTGTCTCCAGAGACCCCGTGGAGCCGCGCAACATCGGTTACGACGCGAGGCAGGTCTCCTGGCTTCCGGATCATCCTTGGGCGAACCCTTCCCAGACATAAAAATCCAGTGGTTTCGTTCGCTTTTGTCCCCGGTCACAGTGGCGGGGGCCGCGCCGGAATGACACCGGCTTCCCTCTTGCAACCGCTGTTTTCCTAAGCGAAAATCAGCGACCTCGCGGCTGGGTCAACCCGAAGTGGTTACCCAGCGCGGTGCCTAACGTGCGGCGAGGCTGTCGTCAAGGGATTCATCCTCCATTTGATGATATCTTTCACTTTTCATCGGATTGTTGACCCAAACTGCGTCGTCGCAAGGTAGGCTTGCCACCAAGGCGCGAGATTAGAGACTGCTTGGTCCAGAACATGACTGGTTCATCACGACCGCCAGATCCCGTATCGAAGGGCACCATCATCAACGAACGGTACGAGATCCGTCAAAGCCTTGGCAAAGGTGGCATGGGTGAGGTGTTTCTTGCCTACGATGGGAGCACGCAGCAGATGGTGGCTCTCAAACTGGTGCGAGAAGACTCACGCATGCCGGGAGACGATGAAGCGCTTCGGCAAGAGCTGCTCCATGCCCGTTCGGTGGGGCATCCGAATGTATGCCGTGTCCACGACCTAGCCCCCAGTCCATGGGGGCCCATCCTCGTCATGGAACACATTCAAGGACAGACGCTCCACGCACATATTCGCCGAAAAAAACCGCACGGCGGCTATACCGTGGATGAATTCCGAAAAATCGCCAGTGAGTCGAGTGCGGGGCTCGCCGCCATCCATTCCCAAGGGCTCGTGCATGGGGATCTCAAACCGGGCAACGTCATGGTTACCGACGATCGAGCGATCATTCTCGACTTCGGTTTCGCCCAAGAGCGTGCGCGCGTGTATGCCCGGCGTCCTGGTGCTCCTCCCGACGGTGGAACACCGAACTACATGGCGCCTGAACGATTACGTTCGGGAGGCGCGAGTCCGGAAGATGATGTCTACGCACTCGGTTTGACCCTTTGGGAAATGTGGACGTGCCGTGTTCCTGAACCTGGGTCACGTCCGCGCGCTCGACGCATGCGAGAACAGATCATGTTCGACATCCCATCGCAACTCTGCGTCGATGAAACCAAGCAAATCTTCCGTTGTTTGTCCGAAAACCCGAAGATGCGTCCGCAAGCGAAGCATCTTCGTTTTTTCAATCCCGCGCGCTTTACGGTGAGCCCGGTGCAAGTGCCGCGAGAACGATTGGATCCCGGTCCCCCTCTCGGCCGCGCTGCCGTCAATCAATTCGTTCCCGGTACCCAATCTCTGCTGGTTACCTTTGCTTCCAATTCTCCCGACATCGTGGGTCGTCTATTTCCCTTGAACACTCCATCGCTGACCATCGGTCGACGCACCGATCAGGATATTGCGTTGCCTGAACCGACGGTTTCCGGGACTCATGTCAATGTGCGGTGGAGCGCGGGAACGTGGACGTTCGACGATCTTGGTAGCACCAATGGCACCTACGCCGATCATTCCTACGAGCGAAAAGCGCAAGCTGTGCTCATGCATGGTGGTGAAGTACAACTTGGGGAACTTCGTCTCAAGCTCGTGAGCTTTGGTGTCGACTCGCCTCATCTGCAGCGAGCGCAGCAATTCCTTACTCATCGCGATGGCCTTACCGGCTTGCTCAGCCGCGAGTCATTGCTCGAAGCGCTCGATGAGGAGGGCGCTTTCTGCGAATGGGCTGAACTGCCGTTGACCATCGCGCGTTACGAGCTTCGAGGTCCGAACCGGCAGGTAAGCGAACGTCCGACCATCCTCGAATTGCTAGCGCTGCGACGGGCGGCGCAACGTTGTGTCGAACTCACTGAAACGTTGATGCTTGCACTCAGTCCCGTTGTTTCGGGACGTAGTGGGCCTCTTCGATTTGCGATTGCCATGGCTGGACCTTCCGTAGAGGAATCCAGAACCCTGGTCGAGCAAGTCGTCTCGCAAGTACAAAACACGATTCCCGACCGCATCGAGCTTTTTGCCACGATCGTAAAAGGCGAACCCGGACGCCCCGCGCGCACGCTCATCGATTGATGCCATCCATCGACCGGAAAAACACCAAACCTCGAGACGATCACCTCGTCGTTCGCAATGTCATCAAACGATTCGGGGATGTGGTGGTGTTGGATGACGTGTCGATGGTCATTCGAAGGGGACAGACCGCGGTCATCATTGGCGGTTCTGGTGCTGGCAAAACGACCTTATTGCGCATCCTCATCGGTTTGGAAAAGCCTTCTTCCGGTTCTGTGTTCATTGATGGCGAGGATATCGTGCCGCTGGGAGGGCTCGCGATGAATCGCGTGCGCAAGAAGTTTGGCATGGTGTTCCAATACAGCGCGTTGCTCGACTCGCTTTCTGTCATGGATAACGTTGCTTTTCCGTTGGTGGAACATACACGAATGAAAAAGGCGGCCATTCGGGAGCGAGTCCTGAGTACACTCGAATCGCTCGGATTGCAGACGTCGGATGCACAAAAATCCCCTGCAGAACTATCCGGCGGCATGCGAAAACGCGTGGCGCTGGCTCGAGCCTTGATGCTCGAACCCGAGATCCTCATCTACGACGAACCCACGAGCGGACTCGATCCGATTACTTCACGCATGGTCGATGATCTCATCGAAGAGACGAGAGAAAGGTATGGCATCACCAGTGTCGTCATCTCCCACGACATGGCGAGCACCTTTCGAATCGCCCACCAAGCATTCCTTCTCATTCGAGGCAAGGTTGCCGCGTCAGGAACCCCGGAAGAACTGGCCGATATCAATCGAAACAAGGTGTCGCACGATTTCATCGTCACTTCGGGGGTGGCTTTCGAACGTATTTCACGACCGCCCCTTCCCGGCGACTAACAGCCGCTCGTTGTGTTTTGGGCCAACAGGGCTTCCTGCGAACGGTCACCTTACAAGACAGAAGAGCTATCGAGCCAAGCGGCGGACAAGGGCAGACGGCCACCATCTTCGACCGGTTCGAAATCGAATTTCTGTTCCGTTACCGCCGGACCGTTTTGGAAACCGCGTTTGGTGATGGCGAATACAGCGACACCCTGATCATAGTTATCGTGGGAAGACGCTTCGTGGGAGGCGCGGCTGCTGAATTGGAAGGAGCCGTTGCGGAATTCATCCAACGGTCGTCGGTCTTGGAAAAAAATCAGTTCGGAATACTCGGGTTCGCCGACCTCTCCGTGGGTAAGGATTGCTTTGCCAACGAGTTCATTCTGTTCGTAGACTTCTCCCTCACCGTAGGCTCCTTGGGAGCCGGAACGGGAACCGACGGCTGGAAACACCGCGAATCCATAAGCATTTTTCAAGAAACCATCGATGGCGGGGTCCAGTTGGCGAAACCGTTCGATGGTAGCAAGAACTTGAAGGCTCGGGGAGGCGTCGACAATCGATGGGGCTGGTGATACGCCGGCAGGGCTTTGAGCGTTCCAGCCGGATCCGCCGCATCCGCCCAAGCCGATAATCGCGAACAGTGAAACAGTGAGAAGGTGCGAAAAGCGCATCAATTCCCTCATTCAAAACAAGAAGGTGTCTTGCCATAATGCAAGCCGCAGGCCAAGTAATACGCATTCCCCGATGATTCCAGTTGATTGTTGAGATCTGCGGATTTTACGGTTTACAACCCGATCAAGCCCCAAACTGATGAACGTTTCTGTTGACTCCCTACTTTTCGATCCATCTGCCCTGGCGATTCACATTGCGAACGTGCTTTTGGAATCGACACTGCAGACGGAAGAGAGCCGGGACGAGGTGATGAGTCGGTCGGCGGTGTTGTTTTTATTACAAGACGCGCCCCGATGTGCGCCCGAGGAAGGGCCGCGCCTCGTATTGACCCGAAGATCGAAAAATGTGCCTCAATCCGGGGACTTATGCTGCCCCGGGGGCGGAATGGAAAACGTCGATCGATGGCTTGCCAAGCTCGTGGATGCCCCCGGCCTGATGTTGCGTCATTGGCCGCACCACGAGAAACTGCCTTCCCGAACGCGCCATGCGGTGGCAACACTCGTGGCCACAGCGCTGCGTGAAGGATTCGAGGAAATGGGTATTCGGCCGTGGAACGTGCGTTTGTTGGGGCTTTTGCCGCCGCAAAGCCTTCGCATGTTTCGACGAGCCATCCAACCCGTTGTCGTTTCTTTGGTGGGACACCCCCATTTTCGCCCCAATTGGGAGGTCGCCGACATCATCGCCATCCCTTTGCGCCACTTGCTCGATCCGTCACGTTACGCTCGTTACAGGCTGCGATTCGAAGGAGATCATCCTGGGAACGAAAGGTTGCACGAGGATTTTTTATGTTTTCGGGCCCGGCAGGGGCAGGTACTGTGGGGAGCCACGCTCCGCATCACGACGTTATTTCTCGAAAAAACGTTCAATTTTACGGTACCGTCGTTGGAAGGACTCCCCATTGTGCAGGGGGTTCTCGATGACGCCTATCTGTCCGGGGCGCCCCGTGTAGGGGGTGGGACACGGCGAAGGTCTTGAAGCGAATCGTGGAAAGCGGTTTCCTATCGAACCGAGAACCAACGATTACGTTCCGTGGCCACCGTGGTCAAAGAATGCAATCATTCGATGACGGCCAAGTGGTGCGGCTATTGCTTGTGGAGCGCTATGGACTACCGACTGCCATCTCCTTTGATTGTTGGTTCTGTTCTGTTCGGCTGGCTGCTTTTCGATGGGCTGGCCATGGCGCAGCAGCCTACGGACTCTGAACCGCTTCAACCTTTGCCAGCGGTCCAACCCGAACCGCAACAACCAGCGGCACCACCCACGGTGGTTGTGGTGCCTCCCACGCAACCGGTGCCTTCGAATGCGGGGGGGCAACCTTCCACGGTTTACGTATACGAACTGCCGCCGCCGCCCGCATATACCTTGCCGCCTCCTCCGCCTCCGCCGATACCGAAAAAAGAGGCGGGAGCATATACCCACGACGGTTTTTACCTTCGCATGGGCATTGGGATTGGTGCGGTGGGATTGACGGATGATTCACCCGAAAATAACTCTCTTTCCGCGGGGGGAGGGGGACTAGAAATTGGTTTGGGAGGAACGGTCGAAAACGGATTCGTGTTGGGGGGGCGTGTGATTGGTGTGGGGGCGAACGTGGCACGGGTCGATGCCGAAGGGAAAAAAGTGTCAGGGAACGTGTCGTATGCGGCGTTACAGTTTTTTGCGGATTGGTATGTGGACCCGGAGTCTGGCTTGCACTTCGAAGGAGCCCTGGGCACGGCGGGTATCATCTATGATCCAACTCCCTCGAGAAGAACCGACCGGGAGGGAGATGAAGTTACATTGGGTGGGTTTGGAGGTTCGTTGGGAGTCGGTTGGGAAGGATGGGTGGGGGAGGAATGGTCCTTGGGAGGCTTGTTACGGCTGAACTGGGCGTGGATTGATGGGGTGTTGGACCCTTCCGCGCCCGTTTATCTCCTTCGGGAGTCCGGGAATGATGATAATTCGACGATCTTCGCGGTTGCGCCGATGCTAATGTTCACCGCGACGCTTCATTGATGATCCCAGTGTAACGTTACGGCAAAGAGCTTTCGAATACGCTGGGGGCAGCGCCTTCGGTACGGACCAATACGTGATGATCGGATAATTCCACCAGGGCCCAAGCGGCGGCCACGCGCCCCGGCGCATCGGGATCCAAGTTTTCCGTCAGGCTTTGGACTGTGACATATGGGATGGCATCGTGAATTCCCACATGAGTCCAATGAAGATGTCCGTTGAGTACGAGACGTACCCGTGGGCTCGATGAAATGACGGAACGCAGTGCTTTTCTTTCTTTGATGAGAGCCACTTCCGGAGCGTTTTCGAACCAGGGGTTGTTTCGAAGATTCTGATCGGCCGCGCCATGATGCATGGCCACGACCGTGGGCAAGGTCGTTTGTTCGAGATCTTTGCGCAACCACTCGAGTTGTTCGGAAGGAAGGCGAGCATCGATGTGGGGCCGTTCGACCGTTCGCAGCACCGAAACGTGGTATCCCTTGCAGTCGAAGCTGTAATACAGCTCTCCTTGATGATTCCAAGCCTCACGAATCATATCGTCGGTTTGGTTGATGGTATCGTGATTGCCGCAGACGTGTCGGACGGGGGCATTGATTTCGGATAACAGACGAAGCGCATGACGATATCGGTTCGCGTCTGTTTCGAGGGATTCGTCTTCGATGATATCACCCAGGGTCAGAACCAGGTCGGGTTTGAGTTCGTTCATTCGCTGAACGAATGCGACGGTGAGTTCTGGTGCCATATCGCTCATTTTGCGCAGGCGACCGTGAAATAGGATCCGGGGGCCGAAGTGAAGATCAGAAATGATACCGATGCGCAGAGTCATGGGCGAGCCATAGCGCGTTGTATTCTGAAGGGCCATTGGGGAAATCGAGACAACGAAAGGCTTCGCTTCGGTCTTGCAAACTCCGTGTAAAGGACCATGATTCGTCCGCGATGGCGTCGAAGATTCCTCATCCCGTTAACATCAAGGCTCCCCACGGGGCCACCGTCATGCATATCGAATGGTCCGATGGGCACAAATCCGTTTATCCGCATGATATTTTGCGCGGATACTGCCCTTGCGCGGATTGTCAGGGGCATTCCGGGGAGATCAAATTTCGGCAAGGGGGCAATACGGAGATTCGGGACATAGCGACGGTCGGCAACTATGCGATCACGATAACGTGGGGGGATCGGCATAACACGGGAATCTACAACTTCGAGTATCTTCGAATGCTGTGTCAGTGCCCGATTTGCAAACCTCCCGAATCTCCAGCCGTACCGTCCCCTGATCATCACGAAAAATGAAAGCAAAGGTGGCATCGTGTCGAATTGAGTTGTGACGATGATGCGCCACGATTGCGCCAGGAGGAGTCGAAGGATGGAACGAGTCCCGATAACGCCCGATGGGATCGCCAAATTGCGTGAGGAACTCAAACAATTACGAGATGTCGAGCGACCTCGTATCAGCAAGGCCATTGGCGAGGCGATTGCGATGGGCGATCTATCTGAGAACGCGGAATACCACGCGGCCAAAGAGCGTCAAGGCATGGTAGAAGCGCGAATCAAGGAATTGGAGGATAAGATCTCGCGCGCGGAGGTCATCGATCCTTCGAAATTGAGTGGGTCACGGGTCGCATTCGGTGCGACGGTGACGGTTTTCGACATCGAGGCGGACAAGGAGTTGACGTACCAAATCGTGGGAGCGGATGAATCCGATGTCGATCAGAATCGAATTTCAGTGACTTCGCCGATTGCGCGTGCGCTCATGGGCAAAGAATGCGGAGATGAAATCCGGGTTCGAACCCCCGGTGGGCAGCGCGTTCTCGAGATTGTTGACGTCCTTTATCGATAGCCCCTCTCCGTTTGTCGTTCACGATACGATGTCCCATTCAGATTCCGTTCCCGTGCCGACACGAAAAACGTGGCTCACTCGTTTTTGGCAAGAGTTGGGGGCAGGGGTCCTTGCGGTTTTCGTGGTACTTGCGTGCGAGTTGGTGGGGATTGCCCTCTATTACCATTCCCGTCTGACGGGGCCTTGGGAGCTTCGTGCGGCGTTGCTGGGGTTGCTGCCCCCAGCGTTATTGCTTTCTCTGCCGCTTGTATTGTTGTCGGTGGGAGCCGCGCGGATTCTGGAAGATGAGCGACGTTTTGGTCGAATCATCGTTGCCGTTGGGGGTGCATGTGCAGCCGCTGCCCTGGGCTATGGCGTTACCTTTGGTCGGCATTTTCAGTCGATCGCGGTTCGAATGGGTTTCATCGTCGGGATCGTTATGGTTTCCATCGCGGTCTGTTGGTGGTTGTTGCCTTCGGTGATTCGCATTCGAAGCCGTTCGCCCCGTGTGTTCGTGCTTGCCGCGCTCATCGGATCGGTGGGGATCGAGCTGGCAAATTTCCTTGTACTTCCACGGCTTTATCCAGTGTT
This sequence comes from Deltaproteobacteria bacterium ADurb.Bin207, assembly GCA_002070115.1. GTDB lineage: Bacteria > Myxococcota_A > Polyangia > Polyangiales > Polyangiaceae > MWCO01. The sequence goes on along the minus strand of MWCO01000035.1, from coordinate 24,969 downwards.
TCATACGGCGCTGACCGCGCTGGCGGTGATGATGGTTGCGCTGGCGGGGACCGTGTTAGCCGGTTCGTTGAGTACAAGACGATCGCTGGTGGCTGCATCTTGCCTGGTGATACTCGCGGCTGCCATCACTCCGTTTTCGCGTTCCGCGCTGCTTTCATGGGATAATGTTCGGCTTCTTTACGTCAACCATGCCCCTACCTTTGCGCAAGTGCTGTCGGTGATGGCGGCAAGCGGAGCGGCGGAACCTTCGATCGACGAAGTTGATATCGTTGAGCAAAGAGCGGAGCGTTGGGAGGATTGGCATGAACGTGACGTGTTGCTTCTCACCGTGGATGCGCTACGTGCGGACCGGTTGGGAGTGTATGGGTACGAACGTCGAACATCGCCACGGATCGACGCTCTTGCCGCGTCCGGGATTGTGTTCGAGCGCGCCTATACGGTGATGCCGCATACATCTTACGCCATGACTTCGTTGCTCACGGGCAAGTACATTCGACCTTTGTTGATTCGTGGGACTGGGCAAGATTCGGATACGCTTGCGGCGGTTCTTCGCACCTATGGGTATCGGACGGCGGCGTTTTATCCTCCCTCGTTATTTGCGGTCGACGAAGAAAGATTTGCGTGGGCCAAAGCTTCCGGATTGGATTTCGAATATCGTAAACTCGAGTATGCCGAAGCCGGATTGCGTCGTGATCAGGTCATGGCGTATTTGGATTTCGAGGTTGGGGACCATCGATTTTTTGTGTGGGCGCATTTTTTTGAACCTCATGAGCCTTATGCACCGCCGGAAGGGTTCGATTTTGGTCCTCGCGCCACCGATCGATATGACGGGGAAATTGCCGCGGTCGATGCGGTGATTGGACAATTGGTTCAAGCCGTGTGGGAACGTCGTCCGGATACGGTGGTGGTGATCACGGCCGATCATGGTGAGGCGTTTGGTGAACACGGTGCGTATTATCATGGGACGACGGTATACGAGGAGCAGGTTCGGGTTCCTCTGATCGTGTTGGCCAAAGGACTGCAAGCGCGTCGGGTGAGTGTTCCGGTTCAACTCATTGACGTGATGCCGACGATTCTGCACGCGATGGGTATTCCGGTTCGTCCGCGAGTGCGAGGCATCGACCTTGGTGGCTGGATGAGCGGCAATGGGCAGGGCGATGGGTTTGCGTTTTCGGAAACGCATGATCAAGTGTTGCTTGCGGAGGGAAAGTGGCGTTTGGTTTGTGAACGCAGGGTCGACGCTTGTTCGTTATTCGATCTTTCGGTGGATTCGCAGCAACTCCACGATTGTTCCGCGCAAGAATCCGAGGTGTTCATTCGGTTGCGGCAGCGTTTGAGGGCTTTCGAATCATCGCACGGCGCGTACGAGCGAACGGCCTCGCGTGCGGAGGGCAAGGATTTACCGGAGGCGCTGGTACGTGGGATGGCGGGTGATGCGGAGGCCGCGGAGGAAGTCGCGGGCTTATTGGAGGATGCGGATGTGGTGCTTCGTCGCAAGGCGGCGGAAGTCTTATTTCAACTGGCGCGCAAGGAAAGCGCTCCGTCGTTGAGCTTGGCCATATCGCGGGATGAAGATGGGGAAGTACGGCAATGGTGTGCGTTGGCGCTCACGCGTCTTGGGCACGGGGCTCCGTTGACGCTCGAGTTGTTGCGTGGGGGGGATGAAAAGTGGCGTCGTTTGGCGGCGTTGGTTCTTGCGGAGTCGGGAGAACCGCAAGGGGCAGGCGTGCTGTTGGCGTGGTGGGAAACGCAAGACCCCTCGATCGAGCAGCGCAAACAAATCGCCCATGCGCTTGGCAAAATCGGCTGGAAAGCGGCTGTAGTTCCATTGTGTAAGTGGTTAGACCATGAGCAATTGCGGCCGATATTGGCGGAAGCGCTGGCGCGTCTTCACGATCCCTACGCAAAAATTGTTCTTTTGCGCTATTTTTCGCAAGAACGATATCTGCATACCCGTCTCATTTTGGCGCGGTCGCTTGTGGCCTTGGGGGCGTCTCGGGAGATGGCTCCTGCGCTCATGCGTTTTCTTGGTGTTGCGGATCCATTGGAAGGGGGGGTTGGGATTGCCCGCGAGGCAAAAATTCTCGACGCGTTGGGAGGGCCGAATGAGAAGAGTCTTGCGGAGATTAGCAAAGCGGGATCTGAAGGCGTCGATGTGTCCGTGATTGTGCCGAAAGGGGGAAACGGAAAAGGGTATCGCGCGATCGTGCGTGTTCGGTCGAAACAGGCGGGGCGGGTGCAGTTGAGTCGTGGGGATCGTGGAGGTCGTTCGTCTACGATGGCGTCGAATTCGGCGGTTGTTTTCGACGTACCGGCCGGATTGTCGGAGGTGCATGCGGAGTTGGGCGATGCTTTTGGGGCGATGGGAAGCGGACCGCTGCATGTTGTGCTCGTGCCGAGCCCGGGCGTGCAAGTGGAAGGGTTTGTGATTGTGCCGCTAGCGGATGAAATACCGCCTCCTGCACCGGAGCCATGGGTTCCGGACACGTTGGGGGATGGGTCGGTCGAGTCGATGAAGTAGGGGGAGTTGTCAGGAGTTGGCGTTTTGGGGGTGTTTCCGGCTACACTGGGGACGCATCGTTCGACCGTGTCGCAGTGCGATAAACGCGCACGGTTCATGAAACGTGATTTTCTGACCAAACGGGAATAAACTTCAAACGCTGATGTTTCCGCGTGATCCGCTCCCTGATTCGATAGGACCGTACAAGATAGTGCGTCGTCTGGCATCACGGCGTGGGGCTGATTTGTATTTGGGCCAGCATGCTGGTCCGATGGGGTTTCAGCGGGATTGTGTATTGAAGCTGGTGCCGAGTCCGGCGGCGAGTGGGGATTCGAGGCTGGCCGAAGAGCTTGCGCATGAAGCGAGTATTTGTTCGACCTTGCATCATCCGGCGGTTGTGCGGATGTATGATTTTTTCGAGCATGGGGACAATTTGGTGCTGGTGTTCGAGCACTTTGCGGGCGTGTCGTTAGCGCGATTGCTTTCGCATTTTCGTCGAAGGCGTCAGCGAGTGCCGGACGCGGCGGTATGGTATTTATCGCATCGGTTATTTGGGGCGTTGGCGCATGCGCATGCGTTGTTGGATGAGAAGGGGAAAAGGACTCCGGTGATCCATCGCGATGTGCAACCGGCGAATTTGATTGTGTCGCACGATGCGAATGTGCGTCTTGCGGGTTTTGGAATTGCGAAGATAGCGGGGACACCTGCAACGACGGCGGTTGGATTTGTGAAGGGGACGCCGGCGTACATGGCGCCTGAGCAGGCGGCGGGAGAGAAGGTAACCGAGCGAGTCGATGTATATGCGGCGGGGTTGGTGGTGTGGGAGATGCTGTCTGGTCGTTCGGTTAGGCCGCCTGGTGACATTGGGCAAGGGGCGGAGTTGCTTCGATTGATTGCTGGGCGACGATTCGAGCCGATTGCTTCGTTACGGGGTGACATTCCTCGCGAGATTGCGGCGGCGGTGGACGCGTGTTTGATACCAGCGGCGGAGCGTCGCACGATTCGATGTCGCGAGGTGGAGCGTTGGTTGGAGAAAGTGGTTGATGTGGAGGCGGGGAAAAAGGAGCTGCGCGAGCGGTTGGTGCAGCTTCGCAATGCGAACGTGAGGACGACGGCGCCGAGAGTTTCGGCGGCACCTCGGGGAAGTCAACCGCCGCATCCGTTGCCCTCTTCCCAACCGCGCGCGTTTCCCTCTCGATTTCCTGGTTTAGCCACTCGCGTGACGGGGCGTCCCAGTGAGCGTGAGGAGGGGGAGGAACCCCGATCGTCGCGTCGTGTTCCTTCTTTTCGAGCCTCATCTTATCCCGCGCCGCCGTTGACATCGGAAAAAGATACGGCGGATGCCGAACCGAAGAAAAAATCGCTATTGGGACTTGCGCCCGCGCTTCCGGCTTTCACATCGCCGATGCCGGACAGGGTCGAACCTGCGAGAACTTCGTATGATGCGGTAGCTCCACCACCCATGGATGTGGAGGCAGCGTCGTATGCCGCGACGCTCAAGACGCCGCCTGGTGTTAGTCGCGGGGTGGTGAGGGAAACGAAACAGGATGCGGCGCCGGCGCCTGTCGAGTCGCCCGCGGGCGATACCACGGTGATCACGCGTCGAAAGGGGCGCGTGGGTAAGTGGTTGTTGTTGGGAGGGGTGGGATTGGTATTGTTCGGCGGTCGCGGGGGCCTGCTGCCAAGCCCACGGCGGAGATGCATGTGGAAGCAGTTGTTTCAGGGGAAGAGCGGGCGCCTTCGGTTTCGTCTGCGATGGGAGCGTCGGCGGCGTCGGCATCGGTTGCGGCGGTAGTATCCGCGGCACCGGTGGAGTCGACGCGGCGGATGCAGGAGGTGCAAGAGCATCGACCGTCCGCGCCGCCTGTGATTCCGCGGTATTTGGGGGCATTGCTGGTCAAAGCGCCGCCAGAGGGAACGGTGTATGTGAGTGGCGTACCTCTTGGAGAGACGGGGGAATGGCTTCAGCTTACCTGTAACCGCCATCATTTCATTCGAATAGGAACGAAGCCGGGGCCTCTTGGGTTACGGGGAACGTCGTGGTTGGTGCCGGGGCAATCGGTGATGATTCGTTGTGGGGAAGCGATGGAAGTGAGCGGAACTCCAAGATATTTTCTGCCGTGAACGCGTGCCGGGGAAAAATTTTGAATTCTTCTTGCTAGACAAGCAGCCCGTGAAGGTGCGATATGTTCCGCGCGGCGGGTGAAGAGAATAGGCGAAAGGCTATGGCAACGGTGATGATTGGAAGGTTTCCGTAATCCCAATGCCCTTGCATTGTATGTCGAATTGGTAGCGACAGCATCCCGCTCTGGAGGTAATTCGATGAGGACAAATCGTTGGCGTCAACTGAGTATGCCGATATTGGTCGCTGGATTTGCGGCTCCCACGGTAATCGGATGTGGATCGATTCCGAAACCGCCGGGACTACCGGACGTTCCGGGAGGTTGCCCGGATGTGGCGAGTGTGGAAGCGATTGCCAAAATCGATTTTGCGCAAGAATTTGGCTTTGATGTGCAGGGAGCGGCGAAAGTCAAAAGTGCTCTGACGGCTTCGGTAGAACTGCAAGGGTTGCAGGCGGAGATCGAAGGAGAACTCAAGGCGGCTTGTGGCAAGCTCGCGAGCGATTTGGGAGCCACACCGGATGGCAATGATGCGGTGGCGGCATGCAAAGCCGCGGGGAAAGCCATTGGAGATCTCAAAGCGAAAGCGGGCGGCACGTTCAAGCTTGCGGTGGTACCGCCCAAGTGTGCGGCATCGATGAACGCGATGGCCGATTGCGCGGCTTCCTGCGATGCGAGTGTGCAGCCTGGGAGTGCCAAGGTTAGCTGCGAAGGCGGCGAGCTGTCGGGATCTTGTGGCGCGGAATGCAGCGGCTCTTGTGAGATGAGCGCCGGTGGTTCCTGTGGCGGCACTTGCGAAGGCAGTTGTGAAGCCGGTTTCAGTGGTACATGTGATGGCACTTGCGATGGCAAGTGCGATGGCAAGAATACGAAAGGCCAGTGTTCTGGCAAATGCGAAGGCAAGTGTGAGGGAGGGGCAAAAGGGAATTGTGCGGGGAGTTGCAAGGGAAATTGCGAACTCAAGGCAGGAGCCAAATGCGAAGGGACCTGCACGGGATCGTGCTCAGTGGACTTCGAAGCTCCCAAGTGTACGGGGGAAGTCAAACCGCCATCGATGTCTGCCGAGTGCAGTGCGGAATGTGACGCCAAGGTATCGGGCAAGCTCGAATGCACGCCTGCCTCTGTGACGTTCGTTGCCAAAGGTGCGGTCGATGCGGAAGCTGCCGCCAAGCTGAAGGCCGCGATTGAGGCTAATCTTCCCGCGGTTCTCAAAGTCGCGATTGGGATGAAGGACAAGGCGGTGAAGGTCGCCGGTTCGGTGAAGGGTGTTGTCGAGGGGCTCGAAGGGGCGGTCAAGGGCATGGTTTCTGGCGGTCCGACCATGGCGGCGAAGGTTGGTGCTTGCATCTCGGCACCGTTCAAGGGAGCGTTTGATGCTGCGGCGAGCATTCAGGCCAATGTCGATGTATCCGTGAGCGTGCAAGCCAGTGCTTCTGCCGAGGGAAGTGCTTCCGCGGGAAGCTGACGTTCTGCCGACCCATCCTTTCAGGTGTATCGTTTGGGCATTCTCTTGCTTTGGGGGGAGCAAGGGAGATGCTCACTCGCAGGGTTCATCTATCCTTTCGAACGCGGGAGCGAACGAGGATATCGGCTTACTGCTCCCGAATCTCGACCTAAGCTGGTCATTCGTGGCATGGTAAGGCGGTCATGTCGAGCGATGACGTCAAGTGGGATGTGCTGGTCGAATCGACGCTTCTGACCTTGCTTCAAACGGCGGGGGAAGGAATTTTGGTTTTCGATGCGGCTGGGGCCTGCAAAATGGTGGGCAAGAAAATAGGGGAGTTTTTTGCCACCGATGTCAGCAAGCTGATTGGGAAAGTGCGCACGGAAGTGATGCTCGTGCTCAGCAAGGCTTGTGAGGAGCCTGAGGCGTTTCTGGCTCTTGTGGGCGGCAACGACAACGACGATCCTCCTCACGTTTTGGGAGAAATCGAAGTGCGCTCGCCTCGTCGCGTGTTGGTGTTGCGTAGTACGCCCATCAAGCTCGAGGGGCAGTATTTGGGGCGGTTATTGTGGATGCGGGACGTGACTCGTGAGGCCAGTGCGGAGCGAGCGCGACGTCATTTGCTGCAGCGGATCGAATTGTTGACGCCGGTGGATGCGCTCACGGGTTTGGCGAATCGGCGGCGTTTTACGGAAGAGCATGAGCGAGAGCATGGGCGGGCGATGCGCGCATGGGATTCGTATGCGGTGTTGCGGTTGGACATTGACGATATGGGCGGGATCAATGAGCACTTTGGTGTACCGATTGGGGACTTGGTGATCGAGCGTGTGGCGGAATTGTTACGAGCGGGGCGTCGGGATTATGATGTGGTTGCTCGGTTGGCCAACGACGAATTTGCGATATTGCTGCCAGGGGCTGACGCGGTGGCGGCGCGCGCGGTGGCCGACCGGGTGGTGATGACCGTGGCGGATGCGGTCAAGGAAAATCAACAAGGGCCTCAGATTACGCTCAGTATCGGCGTTGCGGTTTGTGTGCCGCCCACGGGTGAGAGTGCGGCGGACATCATGGGGCGTTGCGGTATGGCGCTGCAATTTGCGCGGGAAGCCGGAAAAGGACAAGTTCATTTGGACCTGATCTCGGGAGATTCGAAAGGGGAAACGGGAGAAGAGCGGTCGACGTCATGAGCCATCTCGATGCTCCGCTTCCTGTGGACCGGCCGGATCTGCTCTCGATTCGCGCGGCGTTACGAAGGCTCCTTGTCCGTTTCGGGCCAGAATATTGGCGCACTTGTGACAGCCAACGAGCTTTTCCTTCAGAATTCATGCGCACCATGGCAGAGGGCGGTTACTTGGGGACCCTCATTCCTGAAGCACATGGTGGATTGGGATTGGGCCCTTCGGTGGCAAGTGTGATCGTTGAGGAGATCAATCGTGCGGGCGGTGATGGTGCGGTCGTCAACGCGCAGATGGCCATTTGCGGCACGCTCGTTCGTGAGGGAACGGAGGAGCAAAAGGCGTATTTGCCGCAGATTGCTGCGGGAACCACGCGGTTGCTCACGGTAGCTGCGACGGAGCCCGATAGTGGTGCGGATATGTCCCATCTCGAGAGCGTGGCTCGTCGGCAAGGACAAGATTGGGTTGTCGATGCCAAGAAGGTATTCATTTCCTTGGCGGAACATACGGATTTGATGATTCTGTTGGTTCGCACCGAGGAGGGGCCAACCCTGTTTTTGTTGGACTTACGGGAGTTTGGCACGGAGATAGAGATACGACCGGTGGATATGATAGCCAATCGTATGACGACGATGTTGTTCATCGACGGGCTTTGTGTGCCGGATCGTTGTCGTTTGGGCTCGGTGGGAGGAGGGTTGCGCGGATTGATGAAAGGCTTTGCGCCCCGTCGCGTGTTGGCAGCGGCGGAATCGATTGGAAATGCGCGGTTTTTTTTGGATAAGAGCGTGCAACACGCCATCGATCGCAGGACCTTCCACCGTCCGATTGGTCAGAATCAAGGGGTTCAGTATCCGCTGGCGCAAGCGTATGCCAAGGTGGAGGCGGCGGATTTGATGCGTTGGGATGCGATTCGGTATCTCGAAGACGGGCGTGATGGGGGGGGGCGTTCGGCGCTTGCGAAAATTCTTGCTTCGGAAGCTGCGTGGGAGACGGCGAGGGCGGCTTTGACAACCTTTGGAGGATGGGGACTTGCCTCGGAGGTTCATGTCGAACGCAAGCTTCGAGACGCAACCATCTTCGTATTCAACAACATGCTGTTGAGTTATGTGGCCGAGAAGGTGCTTGGGATGCCCAAGTCATTCTAAACGGCACGGCGTGGCTCGTTATGCATTACGTTGTCTTGCAAAACGAGGGGCGATGGGGCATGGGCAGAAATCTTCGTTCATGAGGTGATCATGGCAATCCAACTCGTCGAATGCGTTCCCAACTTCTCTGAAGGTCGTGATCAATCGATCATTCAAGCGATTGCTGATGCGATGCGCTCTGTAGAGGGAGTATCGGTGCTGGACGTCGATCCTGGGGCGGATACGAATCGCACGGTGTACACGTTCGTGGGAGCCCCGGAGGCTGTGTTGGAAGCGGCATTCCGAGCGATTCGCGTGGGTGTCGAGCGTATCGACATGCAAAAGCATCACGGTGAACATGCGCGTCTTGGTGCCGCGGATGTCACGCCCTTTGTTCCCGTATCGGGCGTGACGATGGAAGAGTGTGTGAAGCTTGCTCATCGACTGGGAAAGCGTGTGGGTGAGGAATTGGGCGTACCCGTATACCTCTATGAAGCGGCTGCAACGAGTGAGCAGCGTCGCAGCCTTCCGGACATTCGTTCGGGTGAGTACGAGGGGCTTGCGAAAAAACTCGAAGATCCGGCGTGGAAGCCGGATTACGGTCCCGCGGAATTCAAGCCACGATCTGGTGCTTTCGTCATAGGTGCCCGAAAGTTTTTGATCGCTTACAACATCAACTTGAATACGCGGGATCCGAAACTCGCCAATGAAATTGCGATTGAGGTTCGGGAGCGCGGACGCCTGCAACGCGATGCCAATGGAAATAAAATCCTTGGGGAGGATGGGGTGCCGCTTCGAACGCGTGGGCGACTCGCGGAATGCAAGGCGACGGGTTGGTACATCGAAGATTATGGACAGGCGCAAGTGTCGATGAACCTTACGGATCATCATGTCACGCCCGTGCATTTGGCTCTCGAAACCGTTCGCGAAGAAGCACAAAAACGTGGGCTTGTCGTTACGGGGAGCGAATTGGTGGGACTGATGCCCAAGGACGCCATCCTCGAAGCGGGCAAGTATTACTTGAAGAGGCAGGGACGATCATGGGGAGTGCCCGAACGTGAACTCATCGATATCGCGATTGCCTCGATGGGGTTGTCTCAGCTTTCGCCTTTCGATCCGAACAAAAAGATCATCGAGCTTAGTGTGGAGAAGAGCGATGGCAAGCTGGTGCAGCGCAGCGTGACGGAATTTGTGGATGAGTGTTCTTCGGAGTCACCGGCTCCTGGAGGGGGCTCTGTGGCAGCGCTGTCTGGTGCGCTTGGAGCTGGTTTGGTGAGCATGGTGGCTAACCTGACGGTTGGCAAAAAAGGCTATGAACAGAGTTGGGAGGAGATGAAAGAGGTAGCTGCCGAAGCGCAGGGGATCAAAGATCACTTCGTCGTCGCGGTGGACAGGGATACCGAGGCTTTCAATGCAGTGATGGCGGGATTTCGTATGCCGAAAGGAACGTCGGATCAGATAGCCGCGCGCGATGCGGCCATTGAGCAAGCTACAAAAACGGCAACCCTCGTCCCCTTCGGCGTGCTGAAGGAGGTTCCCCGGGCGCTGGAACTCGCGTTGGTGGTGGCGGAAAAAGGAAATAAAAACTCCGCCTCGGATGCCGGAGTCGCTGCATCGGCTTTGCGTACCGCCGCACAAGGAGCATGGCTCAACGTGCGCATCAACCTTGGCAATTTGAAAGATGACGAGTTTCGGCAGCAGCTACTCGAGCAAGGAACACAGATTCTTCGTGCGGTGCAGGAGGCCGCGGATGCGGTGCAGCGCGTGGTTGATGGGAATATCGGTGGATAGAGACTCACCTGACCGTCACGTTGGCTTGGCTTGAACAAGGAGTTGGAATATGGGAATCATCAATGAATTCAAAGAGTTTGCCGTAAAGGGAAACGTGGTCGACATGGCCGTGGGTGTCATCATCGGCGCAGCTTTCGGCAAAATCGTCAGTTCGCTCGTAGCCGACGTGGTCACGCCTCCGATTGGATTGCTGGTGGGGGGGGTGGATTTTTCAAAGCTCGAGTTGGTGTTACGACAGGCGGCTGGTGACCAAGCAGCGGTCGTTCTCAAGTACGGTGTGTTCCTGCAAGCGTCATTCGATTTCTTGATCGTGTCGATGGCGATCTTCGCGATGGTAAAAGTGATCAATCGTCTCAAGCGGACGAAAGACGAGCCACCGCCTGCTCCCCCCGAGCCAACGGCGGAGGAAAAGCTGCTTACGGAGATTCGGGATCTGCTCAAAGCGAAGTGAGCGACTCACCGATCGTGATCGATTCAAACGACGATCGTCGGTTCCATCGCTTGGTGCGAAAGAGTTGACGCACTGAATTTCCCTGACATTCCGAGATTGTTTTCCGGACGCAACGATGTGTCGATGGGATGCTGTAAGGTGCTCGCAACCAAGAGAGCTTTGCGCTAAGGGTGACAGGCAATGCTCGACCCCGGCGTCGCTGTTGTCGCCAGACCTGCCTTCCCGCAAGGCCTTGCGGTCGAACGTCGAAGGGAGTGCTGAGAATGAAACGCGTGGTCGTAACCGGAATCGGGTTGATTACCCCAGTGGGGTTGGATGCACAGACATCGTTTGCATCGTTGGCAGCGGGCAAATCCGGCATTTCGCGTCTGGAGACCTACGACCCATCGGGCGAGAAAGTGTTGGTGGGTGGAGAGGTCAAGCCTTCCGATGTGGAGCGAATGGCTGAAGAATTGCCGCAAGAAGTGAGAGAGCGCAGCTCACGATTCGTGTATTTCGCGATGAAGGCGGGGCGCGAAGCTCTCGCTGCCGCGGGTAATGTCCATAAGGATCCGAACGTTGCGGAGCGTTTCGGAGTGGTGACGGGTGTTGGGTACGGTGCCCCGATGCCTTCGGAAGGGTACAAGGTGGGCCCCTCCACGATCATCAAGGCGATGCCCAATGCGGCAGCGGCATGGATGGCGATCGTCGAAGGTGTTCGTGGACCGAATATGTCTTGCAGCACGGCTTGTGCTTCCGGGGCGCATGCCATTGGCATTGCTTTCGATCAAATCCGTTTGGGCCGAGCGATCGGCATGTTGGCGGGAGGGGTCGACACGGTGGTGACGCGGGATGTGATGCGAAGTTTCGCGTGGTTGCGCGCGGTCAATACTGCCAAAGACGAAGAACCTTCGAAGATGTCGCGTCCTTTCGACAAGACGAGGCGCGGTTTCGTGTTGGGAGAAGGAGCGGGTTTTCTTGTCCTTGAGGAGCGTGAGCATGCGATGGCCCGAGGCGCGACCATTATCGCCGAGATGCGCGGATGGGGAGCTTCTTCCGACGCACATCATATCGTGGCTGTCGAGCCTGAGGGCAAGGGCATGGCTCGTGCGATGCGTCTTGCTCTATCGGATAGTCATATCGCTCCCGAAGAAATGGATTATATCAGCGCCCACGGCACCAGCACACCGATGAATGATCGTCTGGAAACGCTTGCCATCCGCGACGTTTTCGGAAAGCACGCGAACGATCTACTCGTCAGTTCTCAAAAATCGATGATAGGTCATGCCATGGGAGGCGCGGGAGCCATTGAAGCTGTCGTCACGGTGTTGACGCTTGCGCATGGTGTGGCGACACCCACCATCAATTTGCAAACCCCGGATCCCGACTGTGATCTCGACTACGTTCCCCATGAAGCGAGGAAGAAGCCCATTCGTGCTGCCATGAGCAATTCCTTTGGCTTTGGCGGCCATGATAGCGCCATCATTTTCGCGCAACCCAACGGCCTCTGATCGCTCTGGATTTTCATGCCCTTTGCGCATTTTCGGAGGCTCCGATGAGGGCCCTTGTTCTCGGTGGTACCGGGTTCGTCGGCATGAACGTGACACGCGCGTTAGCCTGCCGTGGTCACGATGTCATCGCCACGCGTCGCGCTCGCGCCAACACGCTTTTTGCCCGCAAGCTCGGAGCCAAGCTCATCGTTGCCGACCTTGATGATGTCGACAGCTTGACCCAAGCCATGAAAGGTCGGCAAGTGGTCTTTCATTGTGCGGGGTTTTATCCGCGGTACTCGCTGAACATCGATGAACAAGTGTCCTTGGCTCAGCGAACCACTCGTCATGTCATCGAAGCGGCTCGTCGTGCCTGCATCGATCGATTGGTGGTAACCAGTTCGGTGGCCACCATCGGACCTCCACGCCAAGGTCGTGTTTTGTCGAATGAATCCGACGAGATGTCCGCGGACGCTCGCGACAGTGTCTACTTTGCCTCGAAAGAAGCTATCGAAAGAGTGGCGCTCGAAACTCGGGACCTCGATGTCGTTGTCACGTGTCCAGGAGGCATTGTGGGTGAACTGGACGTCAAGGCCGGAACGGGTTTCATCATCGTCGCCTTGGCCCACCGATTGCTGCCCTTTTACGTGCAAGGCAAAACCAATATCGTCGACGCGGACGATATGGCGGAAGGTCATCTGGCCGCGGCGGAACGCGGACGAAAAGGGCAACGGTACATTTTGGGTGGCCATAACACGACCATCAAGGACTTGTTGCTGGGCATTGGCGATGAATTGGGGATTCGTTTCACATCGTGGCCGATGCCGTTGGCGATTGCGAAACCGATGGCCACCTTCGATGAGATGCGTTGTGCGGCGAGGGGCAAAGGGGAACGACCGTTCATCCCCAGGGAATTCGTGGATATCGTACGTTTTGGACAATGGGTGGATACCGAGCGCTCGATGTCGGAACTCGCGCTTCGAGAACCTACTCCGTTGCATATCACGATTCAAAAGGCTTGCGCGTGGTACGAGCGGTATCGATATATCCCACGCCGTCTGGAATCGAGGAGCGTGGGGGAAAGTCCGTCGTTGCCGCGCATCTTTGCGGCCTCCTCTCATTCGAAATCAACCGACATATCAAGTGAATCAAGGAGAACTCCATGACTGCTCCCAGTGCTGACATTCTTCGAAACGATGTGGACGAGATCATTCGTCGGATTCGTCCGGACTTCAAAGGTGAGATCAAGGTGACCGATCGTCTGCGCGAGGACATTGGGCTCGATTCGCTTCATGCGATGGAGCTGCTGTCGGCGGTGACGGAAAAGTACGAACTCGACGTAGATATCGAAGAAGTGCAGGAGGTGAAAACAGTGGGGGACGTCGTGCAGTTTTTGACGACGGCCATGGCGTGAGTTTGGCGAATCCTCACGGCAGGGAAGGGGAAACATGAAGATTCAGTTCATTTATCCAGCGTTCGAGCGTCATGCGCAATCGCATCCCGAGTTGCTCGACGCGGTTCCGTGTGACGAATACTTGGGAGGCCCTTCCCTTGCGATTGCCAATCTCGCGGCGGTTACGCCAGCGGGCTACGAGATGGCGTATTGTGATGATCGGGTCACGCCATTTTCGCTCGATCTCGACGCCGATATCTATGCCCTTTCGTTCTTCACGCCTGCGGCAACGAGGGCTTTGGAGATTGGCGATATGATTCGTGGGGCAGGGAAAAAAGTGGTGGCTGGAGGGATTTTTCCTTCTGCCCTGCCGGACGTGGCCCAGCAGCATTTCGATTCGATCGTGATCGGGGAAGGGGAAGGCGTGTGGCAACGGTTGCTGGAAGACGCCGCGGCCGGGCGTCTTGCGCCACGATATCAACAGCAGGAGCCGTTTGATCTGGCGACGCTTCCGCCTCCTCGCATCGATTTATATATCGGTGCGGAAAACGATCGTTTCCATCCCGACGACTATCCGTTGCAAACCTCGAGAGGTTGTCCGTTGCGTTGTGATGCTTGTGTCGTGCCCTGTGTCATGGGCAAAAAACTCCGGCTCGTACCACAGGAAACGATATTACGAGCGGTGCAGGATCTTGCCTCCCATGGCAAGCGAGCTGCTGTGACGGAGGATACGTCGTTTTTCTTTTTCTCCGGCGCGCGACGACATTTCCGTGAGTTTCTCAAGGCTTTGCGTGACGATCCGCGACCGCGGGGAGAGAAGGTGAGCTACATCGGCATCACGATGCCCATGATTCTCGCTCTCGATCCGACAATTTTGGCGGATATCAGCGAAGCGGGCATCAATCGTTTCTACTTGGTTTGCGGTTTCGATCCCATCACGCGAAAAGCTTTTGGCAGTGGCGACCAGGAATCCTTGGACAAGGCGGTGGAAGCCATTCAGCGTTGTAAGGATAACGATATCGAGCCGTATACCTCGCTGCTTGTCGGCAATGACACCGACGACGAGGGGGTATTCGATCGTATTTTGTCGTTCACCGAGAAGGCGGATGTCCCCAAGACGGAATTTGCCATCTTCACGCCATATCCTGGCACGCCTGCTTGGGAACAAATGCAAGCGGAGGGAAGGATCATCGACCGCACGTGGAAGCACTACAACGACGCCAACGTGGTGTTTCGTCCCAAGCAGATGAGTCCCGAGCGATTGTTGCAGGGATATTTGGATTTGTGGCGTGACTTTTATAAGAGCAAGACCTTTTTGGCCTCGCTCGAGCATGGCGACAGGACAATTCAGTTCTGAGGCAAGAGGCGGTTAGCGATGCCAGGAAAAACCAATCTGTTTACACCCATCCTCGAAGCGTTCCGACAGATCGGTCCGCGTCTTGCCACAAGTGGACGAACGCAAGAAGAGCAAGAGGTCGTTGCTTCTATCTTGCGAGAGGTGAATCGGTATTGCCGCAAAGAAGTGGACGGCCTTGCGATCGACCGACGCGGCGCATTGGGGCAGGAGATGTTGGATGCGGTTGCCGAGCGAGGCTGGTTTGGCTTGACGATTCCGGAAGAGTATGGAGGCGCTGGCCTATCCATGTCCGCGGCCACGCGGATTGCCACCGAAATCTGTAAATATAACGGCTCGTTAGCGACTTGCGTCGCCTTGCATTCGGGCCTCGCGCTCTATGGATTGATCCATCTTGCCTCGAAGGATTTGCAATCCAGGTATCTGCCCGAAATTGCCGCTGGACAGAGGATTGCTGCCTTTTGCGCTACCGAACCGAACGCGGGCTCGGATATTGGATCGATGCGAACGCTGCTCTATGAGCAAGACGGCATCTTTCGGTTGCGTGGAAGCAAGTCGTACGTAACCAATGGGGGATTCGCGGGAGTATTGACCGTGATTGCGAGCAGCCCGGGGTTGGGCGGTGCTCGCGGTGGACATACCATGGTCGTGATCGACCCATCGTGGACGGGAGTACATAAACAGGCGGAAGAAAACAAACTCGGACTCAAGGGTCCTTCGACCATCACGATTGATTTCGACGATGTCGAGGTACCTCGCGATCACGTGATTGGAGAGGTTTCCAAAGGGTTGGATCTTGCTCACGAAGCGTTGACATGGGGTCGAAGCTTCATGGCGGCGGGTTGTCTTGGCTCTGCGATGGCCGCGGTACAAGAGGCTCGGGAGCATATTGCGGGGCGTGTGCAATTTGGGCGAACGCTCGATCAATTCCCGCTCGTTCGTGAGCAGATGGCTGCCGCGATGGCGGATGTATACACGGTGGAGACGGTATTGCGCCTGGTGTGCGATGTTTTCGATTCTCGCTCGGGAGATATCGCGTTGGACTCCACGGTGGCAAAAGTATTGGGCTCGGAACGAGCATGGAACGTGATTGACCGCGGCCTTCAGCTCATGGGAGGAGCTGGATTCATCGAGGAGACGGGGATGCCGCGACGATTACGAGATGTACGGGTCACGCGCATCTTCGAGGGAGCCAATGACGTGCTACGTCTCCATTTGGCGTCTGCGACGCTTGGATGGCCGCGGGCTGGTTTACAAGAGTTTCCCGAAGTTTCTCCGCTTGTTCCGGCGCCTCTTCGAACCGAGGCCGAACGTTTCGATGAGATGCTTCGCGAAGTTGGCGTTTGTCTCGCCTCGATACAAAAACAATATGGATTCAAGCTGTTTCAAAGACAGTCACTGCAATCCGTGATGGCCGATGCGATCATGGCCACCTACGGAATGATGGCGGTACTCGTTCGCGCTGCGGCATCCGTGCAGGATCAAGATACCCCTGAGACCTGTGTCGAACTCGCAACCGCCAAACTGGCATGCAAACGCCTGGAATCCGAAGCCCGGTTGGCCCTGCAAACCATGACACGAGGTGCTGATGACGAAGCCTTGACACTGGCGAACGCAGTGCTTGCCCAATGACTTGCGCTACTCGTCTTCCCGTACCATGACTCGTTCGTGTCTGTCGTCGTAACCATCGAACACTTCGGCCTCATTCGCGAAACCATGCCGTCGCCCCAGGAAAAGATCGTAGTTCCTGTGGGAATGACCGTACGCGAATTGTTTCAACATCTGATCGAACGATACGGTGATTCCTATCGCGATGCCTTGTTGGCTCCGCAAGGACAGCCCCTTCCGAACGTCGTACTCACGCTCGATGGGGAACAGATAAGCGATGAAGCCGCGATGAATCGAGCCATGATGCATGATGTGGTGGTGCGGGTGCTGCAAATGCCACCGTTCATCGGCGGAGGGTAGGGCAGAGACACGCTCGAGATTCTCGCGCGATCGTCGATGGTCTGCGACACGGAGAGATAGACCAGTCGTCCGAGCCTCGATGACGGCGACTGCATCTACGACAACGTGGTTCAAAACATCAAAACGAACGTGGTATCCGACGAGAAAGGATGGAAGGACCGGCGCTTCACTCGTCCTCGAACACGATCTCGATGTCTTCGAACTCGGCCGTTTCGGCATCGGTTTCAGGAGCCTGCGCCATCACGATGAGATGGGTGACTTCGTCGACGTTCAATACGGACAGCATGATTTCGCGTCCGTCGTTGTGGATGAGTCGCGCTCGTGAGCGAGCCAAGTCGACCACGGCGAGTTCTGGAATCAGGGTACGGAGGTCGGAAGGTGGTGGAGCATAAAGACCGAAGCATCGACTGAGGGCATCACGAATGATCGTGACTTCGAATACATAGCGGCTTCCATCGCCGATGCGTACGATGTGTCCTCCGGTCAGATTGCGAGGAAGGCTTGGCACGAGGGTGGTTGGTTTCGCTGGTTCCAGGCGGCAACTCAGCAAAAACCGTGCGAGTCCTGCTAACGATCGATCGTCGGCAGGATCAAAAACGGGCAAGAGCGATTCACTGAGGCGATGGATAGGCCGACGAACCTTACGGGTGGCGTCATCGGAAGGGCGTTGCGAACTCATGATTGACTCGTGGGCATGGGCGATCCCGCGCCCGGGGCGAATCATAGTCATATTTGGCGTGTTCGCGGAACACCTTGTGATGGGCTTTGATCTTTCGAGTCATCATTGGCGTGGTGGGCAACGATCGAAAGATGGGCGATCGACCGAAACGGGGTGAAAGGAAGAAATTGGCAAAGAGGGTAAGAAAATCGTTGATCTATGGATTATGTCCTATCGGGTAGCGTTCGTTTTCATTGTCCGCAGCCGCCTTGAGGACTTGCGCCGGGGCCTGCGGCGGACAGCTTGTTTTCGCATCCTTTCAGTCCAGGATTGTGCTCGCAGACGTTCTTACGGATCGTTTCTGCATCGATTCCCGAGAACTTGTATCGACCATTGACGAGCCACGTGGGAGAGGCACCGATACCGAGGGAATTGGCGATTTTGATGTCTTCTTCGTGGAGTTTTTTCCCTTCGCCTTCGAAACATGACTTGATTTTGGCCGTTGCGATACCGTTCGACCCCGTGCAGGACTGCCACTCGCTCGATCGAATGTCTTTGTTGCGGCACCAGATGTAGTCCATGTACTTGTTCGAAGCGCCGTAATGCTTGATGGCACAAAGCTCGCGAATGTTCTCATCGACTTCCGGTTGCCCATGCAAGGCTTGGAACCCTGATTCCGCGGTGCCGTTGGCGATATAATGCACTTTGAAGTGCAAACCTTTTCCGAAATTCTTGAGCACTTCCTCCATCGCGTTGAGCGCCAACACCCCGTAGGGACATTGTGACATCACAAATACCTCCAAGGTGTTTTTGGATTCGGGACGGCAACTCATCGTGTTTTTGCATTCTGCTTGAGAGCAACCATTGGGATCGGCACATACGGGGTTCCATGTTCCCCCCACGTTGAGCACGCGATGCTTACCCTTGCGTTGGGTACCCGGTCCGATGGCTTCATTGGCTTCGGCATCGCCATCGAGACTGTCGTCGAACACGAGCAGGGGAAGCGATCCTCCCCCGATTTCCTTGTGGAGATTGCGCCCTTCTTCCTCGGTGTAGTCGAGAATTTTTACGTCAGGTTTTGCAATACGTGATCCAACTGCTTGCGCCAACCGGGAAGCGTCACAATCCGCGCAACGCTTGTCGGTTAGAATCGTCACGTGGACCGTGGCGAGCGGAGGAAGCTCGGCACAGGCCTTGGGCGCGGGGCCTTCATGAGCGCTGCAGATGGCGCGAAGGAATGCGTCGGGACTACGCCGTCCCTCGTAGGGCTTGCCACCGATATAGATGGTGGGACTTCCGGTGGCACCTTTTTTCTCAGCCCGCTTGAACGAAGCGGAGAGAAGTTTCTTACCTTCCGCACCTTCGATACAAGCTTTCAGCGGTTGGACCGGCACCCCAATCTTGCTCGCGCAGGTTTCCCAATTGGTATCCACCTGACGCATATTTTCATTCTGACAGGCGATGAGGTCGAACGCTTTGGCGGGGGCATGCTGCAATGCGCATAGCTGCGCAATATTTCCTTTTACTTCCGCCGGTCCGTGCATCGACGTCAGGTTCCCGGAACCGTCCTCTTGACCGATGTATTCGAGAGCTACATCCACATCGGCTCCCAACTTGTCGATGGCGGGCTTGATGGCCTTGAGAGCCTCCACGCCATAGGGGCACTGGGACATCACATACAATTCAACAGGAACCGCCCCCGGGTTTTTTTCCGGTTTGGGAACCGATTCCGTGGCGATATTCGATGACGTTACAGCGTCAGGACGGACTTTGTCTTCCGAGCTTTTGTCGATGATGGCCATGACGGCAATGCCTGCCACCACGGAAAGAACGAGCGCGGCGATCGCATGTTGTTTGGTCATTGGTGATGCCTTTGGGCGAATGAATGAGTGTGAAAAGCGATGCTTTGAATGTGGAAATAGGTTGGAAACCTAATCACGTCTCGTGGGTCGAGGCGAGGGAAATATGCCGACGAAAGCGTTGTCTCTCACGACTTTCGAGCGGCCCATTCGGTCAAATTTTTTGCCATCCAGGCCAAGTCGAATCCGCCATCTTCGCTTCGTCCAGCCAAACGAGCGAGAGCGTCTTCGAGCGTGTCTCCTTGAAGACCGACGGAGCGCAAGTACGGGTTGTCCATCAGCGTGCCGGAAAACTCCACATCGCGAACGAGGTGCAATACGTAGGCTAGCGCTTCATCGGGCACTTCCGGAATCCGTGGTGTTCTTTCCCGCAACGGTTGAGAGACGAGTCCCGCCTCGGCCGCGGTGGTGATGAGGTTGCCACCATACTTGAGTTTCGTGGAGGTGGCCCATCGCGAAGGCGCGACTTGTTCGATCCATTCCGCCACCAATTCTCGCGTCAAAATCGCCGTTTCCGGTCCGCGTAGCTCAGGAAGAAGATCTCCCGTGAACTTGCGATACACCGTGTCCGTGAGCTGCACATGCCAATGACAGATGAGTCGTCGCGTGTTGTCCTGCATGTCCTTCCAGTTTCGCAACACGCTCATGGCTTCCGGAAAGGGAGCGAACCGCGAAGACAACTCATCGATCAGCTTGCGCACGCGGGCAGGGGAACGATCGCCAAACCATCCCTGCTCCTGAGCAAGTTTCGCGTTTTCCGCGTGGGAACGTTGGGGATCGGCGTGAGACCAATAGGCCGTACAAGCATCGATCTCGAGAGTGACCCGCAACAATCGGGTATGTAACTCGGTGACTTCACAAGGGCGTTCGCTCATGGGTCTTTCGCTATTCTGGTCTGCGCCTCGTGCAACGGACTGGTTGGGTTTCGGGTTCATACCTTGCGCGAGAACGACTACCCCGCGCACGAGCCGTTGTCGACCATCTTATGCGTTCTCATGCAAAGACCTTCATCAAACGGCATTTTTCTTCACCATCCGCAGCCCATGCCGCGTGCCGTGGGCTCCAGCCGGTGCGCGATGGGCGCTGGACGGACCTCAAACCATCCATTTCATGAATGCCTGTACCATGCCCTGGGGCTTGCCCCATCAGCGGTCAGCAGCTTTCAATGACTTTCCGAGAAACGTGTAAGTATTGCAAAATACAAACTAAATACCCGGTTCGCGCATTGCGAGTTCTGGGGCCGTGGTTTGAAATCCGCCTATGGATATCCTCCGGGCTGCCCACCACCATGAGCCTTTGGCGCATCCTGGGCGCGATGGGATGCGTGCTTGACGTCCGGGCGTCGGCAACCTACCGTGTCCCGCTCGCGTCTGTGATCGTTGGAGGCTTTCATACGACATGACTTCGACTTCAGTGGCCCTGGGCAGTGATCATGGCGGCTACACTCTCAAACAAGCCATCAAACGTCACCTAACGTCCAAGGGCTTGTCGGTGCTCGATGTCGGTACTCATTCGACGGACGCTTGTGATTATCCCGTGTTCGCACGGGCGGCGGCGGAGGCTGTGGCATCGGGGCGCGCTTCCGTAGGCATCGTGATCGATGGCGCCGGTATTGGCTCATGCATGACTGCCAACAAGGTGCCGGGCGTTCGAGCGGGCATGGCTTTCGATGAAAAAACCGCTCGAAATGCACGGGAACACAACGATGCCAACCTCTTGACCTTGGGGGCTGGCTACCTCGCTGAAGACCTCGCGATTCGGATCGTCGATGTTTTTCTTTCCACGGAATGCACGGTGGACCGTCATAAGCGCCGCGTTGCCATGATCGATGCGCTGGACGGCAAACCGGCCAGGAGCGGATCGTCCATGTCATCGAATGACTACCAAGGGTTGGTGGATGCGATCACGCGCGTGCTTACCGCGAATCCGACGATGATATCGTCGGTGCTGGGAGCATCTGGCGCGACAGGCTACGCGTGTGCGGATTGCTCGAATTGCGGCAATTGCGCTTCGAAAAAACCAGAAACGGTCAGACAGGTGCTCGGAGGCGTCGGCGGACGCATCTCCTCGTCGTTGGGAGCCAAAAACGTTCCCACGGACATGGCAAAACTCATCGATCACACCTTGCTCAAGCCCGAGGCAACCTATGCTGACATCGATCGCCTTTGTGATGAAGCCCGGGAGTATGGCTTTGCTTCCGTGTGTGTGAACTCGATGCATGTGGAGCGTTGCGCAAAGCGTTTGAAGGGCAGCGGCGTGAAAACCTGTTGTGTCATTGGTTTTCCTTTGGGGGCCACACCCAAGGAGATCAAGGCCTTGGAGGCGCGACGGGCCATTCGAGATGGCGCGAAAGAGCTGGACATGGTGATCGCGATCGGCGCACTCAAGTCTGGCGATCATCGTTACGTATACGAGGATATTCGACTGGTTGCGGAAGCCGCGCGCGATGGTTCCGCGCTTCTCAAGGTCATCATCGAAACGGGTCTACTCACCGACGAGCAAAAGGTAGCGGCTTGCGTACTTGCCAAAAAAGCGCGTGCGGACTTCGTCAAAACTTCCACCGGCTTCGGTCATGGGGGCGCTACCGTCCACGATGTGGAATTGATGGCACGGGCCGTAGACCATCAACTACAAGTCAAAGCATCGGGCGGCGTCAAAGGGGTAGACGACGCCAAGAAAATGGTGGCTGCGGGCGCTTCGCGTATCGGTGCATCCGTGGGCGTGAAGATCGTTCGGGAAGCCAAGGGTCTTTCCACGGAAGGAGCCTCCGCCCAAGGCGGTTACTAGGCCACTGGCCCAAGGAGCCACGATCATGGCTGAGCTTCGAAGCTTCGTGTTTCTCGACTCGTTGCAGCCCCAATTCGCTGCCTATCTCGGCACCGTGTGCCGCGGATTCTTGCCCACCGCCGGAGAAGCCTCGCTTTTCGTAGAAATCTCTCCAGGCATCGAAGTCAATCGCGTCACCGATGTCGCCGTCAAAGCCACCGATGTCCGACCCGGAATGCAAATCGTCGAACGCTTGTACGGCATGCTCGAGGTCCATAGCCCTTCGCAGGCGGACGTCCGACGTGCCGGCGAGGAAATCCTTGCCGCTCTGGAACTGCAAGAAACCGATCGGATCAAGCCTCGCGTGTTGTCTTCCCAGATCATTCTCAACACCGATGACTTGCAGGTGCAACTCATCAACCGCACGAGGATGGGGATGATGCTCGTGGCGGGTGAATCGCTCTATATCTTGGAAGTAGAGCCCGCGGCCTATGCCGCCTACGCCGCCAACGAAGCCGAAAAAGCAGCGGAAATCAACGTGGTGGACGTGAGGATGACCGGTGCCTTCGGCCGCGTTTATCTCGGCGGTGAGCAACGGGATATCGATGTGGCTTCCACCGCGGCGATCAAGGCCATCGAATCGTTATCTGGCCGTGACGTGGGAAGCAAAAGGAAGGACTGAGCCATGATTGACCTGCGAAGCTACGTGTTTCTGGACTCGTTGCAGCCGCAGCACGCCGCTTTTCTCGGCACCGTGGCGAAGGGCTTCCTTCCCACGCGGTATCAAGCCTCGCTGTTCATCGAGGTGTCTCCAGGCATCGCCGTGAACCGGCTGACCGATATCGCCGTGAAAAGCACAGGCGTGAAACCCGGCATGCAAATCGTCGAGCGCCTCTATGGCTTGCTTGAAATTCATCACGATACCCAGGCTGAAGTGCGAAGAGCTGGGGAAGCGATCCTTGCCGAAATGGGCAAGAAAGAAAACGATCGGATCAAGCCTAAGTTATTGACTTCACAGGTGATTCGTCATCTCGACGATCGCCAAACCCAGCTCATCAACCGGGTCCGTCATGGTCATATGATCGTGGCGGGACAATCCCTTTATGTGCTCGAATGCACTCCGGCCGCCAATGCGGCCCTGGCCGCCAACGAAGCCGAAAAGGCCGCCAATATCCACGTGCTGGAAATCACCAGCTTTGGATCTTTTGGACGTTTGTATCTGGCTGGGCGCGATCGTGATATCGATGTCGCCTGGCCAGTGGCAGAAAAGGCCCTCGAACTCGAGGGACGCGCAGAGTGAAACGCAAGTTGGAATACGCCCTCGATGGCGTGTGGATGATGCAACGATAGGGACGGGCAACCGACCCTGCTACGGAGGAAAGAAATGGCTGAAGCACTTGGCATGATCGAATGCCGTTCGTTTGCCGCGATGGTCGAAGCTTCCGATGCAATGGTGAAGGCGGCCAAAGTCGAACTCGTCGGTTATGAAAAAACCGGTGGTGGCTATGTCACCGCCATCATTCGGGGAGATGTCGCCGCGGTGAAAGCCGCCGTCGACGCCGGCACCAACGGTGCCTCCCGGGTTGGTGAAGTCGTGGCTACCCACATCATCGCTCGCCCCCACGTCAACGTCGACTTGGTGCTGCCCCTCGGTCGCGTCGATGCGGTCAAGGAGGAATTGGCCGCGCGCGGCATCAAGTAGCAACGATGGCCCATCTTCCGCTTATGCTGCGATGGGCATGAGAGAACGAAAACGTCTGGCGAGGGGGCCTCGTGCGCGGCCTGGCAAGGCTCGCTCGCCAACGTTGCCATTGGCTGATTCGACCGGAGGGACAACCCCCGGAGCGCTGGGCCGCTCGAGGTGATGTGATGCTCCTGGCAAAGGTGGTCGGTACCGTGGTGTCCACTCGAAAAGACCCCAAAGTCGAGGGCTTCAAGTTCCTCCTGCTCAAGCAGGTGAACCCGGAGACGCTCGAGGAAAGTGGTTTCGTCGTGGCGAACGACGCCGTCGGATGTGGCGTGGGCGAATATGTCTTATACGCTTCCGGCTCCTCCGCACGACAAACCGAAATAACCCAAGACCGCCCCTGCGATGCCGTCATCATGGCCATCGTGGATACATGGGAAATCGACGGAAAAGTGCTCTATGAAAAGCATTCTTACGAGCACGGGGTCGGAGATTGGTGAGAAAGGTTGAGCCATGACACAACCAGGGATCAGCCCAGAACAGATCCGTCGCCTGGCTGAAGCCATCGCCAAAGAGGTTTCGGCAGGACGATCCGCACCCGCCGTCGCCTCCCGCGAACCTGTCGCCACCGGCGCCGAAGGTGTTTTTTCCACCGTCGACGAGGCCGTGGTGGCTTCTCGCAAAGCCTACGAAAAACTTGATGCCCTCGGCCTCGAACGCCGAAAAGCCATCATTGCCAAGATCCGCGCGGTCTGCCTGACGCAAGCCGAGGCTCTCGCACGCGCTGCCATCGACGAAACCGCCCTGGGCCGCTACGAAGATAAAGTCAATAAAAATCTGCTAGTTACGCATAAAACCCCGGGCCCCGAAGACTTGCTCCCCTGGGCCCAATCCGGCGACAACGGCCTGGTGCTCGTCGAACCCGCCCCCTTTGGTGTCATCGGCGCGATCACCCCCGTCACCAATCCCACCTCGACCATCATCAACAACACCATCGCCATGGTTTCCGCCGGCAACACGGTGGTGTTCAATACGCATCCCAGCGCCAAAAACGTCTCCGCCGCAACCGTGCGATTGTTGCACCAGGCGATCGTCGATGCCGGGGGACCACCTAACGTTGTGGCATGCATTGCCAAACCCACCATCGAATCCGCCGGCGAATTGATGCATCACCCCAAGGTCCGCCAACCCACACCCGCCGTCCGGCGTCAGG